>NZ_JRHN01000001.1 GCF_001299635.1 Clostridioides difficile
TATGGATATAGTTTCTTTATGGGACAAAACCCTACAATTAATAAAAGGTGACTTAACTTCAGTAAGTTTTAATACCTTTTTTAAAAACATCGTACCATTAAAAATACATCTTAATGACTTAATACTGTTGGCTCCTAGTGATTTTAATAAAGATATCTTAGAAAACAGATATCTGCATTTAATTGAAGATGCCATAAATCAACTGTCATTAAAAAAATATAATATTAAATTTGTATTGAGCGAAAAAGAGGTTGCTGACCTAAATTCTGATAGTACAGATTTAAATTATAGAGTACTTTACCCTAACCTAAATCCAAAATACACATTTGATACGTTCGTTATTGGTAATAGCAATAGATTTGCTCATGCTGCATGTGTTGCGGTCGCTGAATCTCCTGCTAAGGCTTACAATCCACTTTTTTTGTATGGAGGAGTTGGGCTAGGTAAAACCCACTTGATGCACGCTATAGGGCATCACATTGTTAGTCAAAAAAAAGACTCAAAAGTTGTTTATGTTTCTTCAGAAAAATTTACTAATGAACTTATAAACTCTATAAAAGATGATAAAAACGAAGAATTTAGAAATAAGTACAGAAATGTAGATGTATTATTAATTGATGATATTCAATTTATAGCGGGAAAAGAAAGAACTCAAGAGGAGTTCTTCCATACGTTTAATACTCTTCATGAGGCAAATAAACAAATAATTATATCTAGTGATAGACCACCAAAAGATATACCTACACTAGAAGATAGACTAAGATCGAGATTTGAAATGGGACTTATAACTGATATTCAAGCACCAGACTTTGAAACGAGAATTGCTATACTTAGAAAAAAAGCTCAATTGGAACGCATCGAAGTACCAAATGAAGTTATGTCATATATAGCAAAAAATATTAAGTCAAACATAAGAGAACTAGAAGGTGCCTTAACTAGAGTAGTTGCCTATTCTTCTCTTAGTAATAGAGTGATATCTTTTGATCTTGCTACAGAAGCTTTGAAAGATATTATAACTACATCTAAAAATGAAGAAATAAATGTTCTTAGAATAAAAGAAAAAGTATCTTCTGTATTTAGTATAAAAATGGAAGATTTTAATTCTAAAAAAAGAACACGCTCAATAGCTTATCCTAGACAAATAGCTATGTATTTAACGCGCGAACTTACTGATTTATCCCTTCCTAAAATAGGAGAAGAGTTTGGGGGTAGAGACCACACAACAGTAATTCATGCTCATGATAAGGTATCTAAAGATATAGCAGAAAGCGAAGAAATTAAGACTAAAATAGAGAAAATCATATCAGATTTAAAGGGATAATTTATACACAATTGTCTGTTTATATCTATTGGATAACTTGTTAATATTTTTTTTGAATAAAAATTATTAACAAATAATTAAGTCTCTAATAACAAAGATATTAACATTTTATACACATGTTGATATCTTTGTATTTATAACGTTATAAGTACTTATTAACATTATCAACAACACCTACTACTATTACTACTATGATTTTAACTTATTTTTTTATATAAAAGACCAAAGGAGGTTATCCACATTGAAAATAATTTGTAACCAAAAAATCCTAGCAAATAGAATTGGGATTGCTCAAAAAGCTATTAATGGAAAAACAACTATAGAACTATTAAAGGGTATACTTATATCTACAGAAGAAGGTCAATTAAAACTTACTGGATATGATGCTGAGATAGGAATAGAAACGTATGTACAAGCAGAGATTATAGAAAAAGGTGATGTTGTTGTAGATGCAAGATTATTTGGAGATATAATTAGAAAATTACCAGATTCGTTTGTTGAGATAGAAACAGATTCAGAAAATAATATTTACATAAATTGTGTAAATTCAAGATTCAAGATTAAAGGATATGCAGCTAAAGAATTTCCTAAGCTACCAGAATTAAACGAAGAAGATTTATATAGCATACCTCAAGAAATTCTAAAAAATATGATTAAACAAACCGTATTTGCTATTTCACAGGACCAAACAAAACCTATTTTAATGGGAGAACTTTTAGAAATTGTGGATAGAAATTTGAATTTAGTCGCTATTGATGGATATAGATTGGCTGTAAAAAGTTGTTCAGTGGATAGTTTAACTGAAAATATAAAAGTTATAATTCCAGGAAAGACACTTATAGATGTAAATAGCTTACTTTCTGGAGAAGATAATGTTAAGGTTGGATTTAATGAAAAAAATGCTATTTTTATAATTAATGATACAAAAATTATTACGAGATTGCTTGAAGGAGATTTTATCGATTATAAAAAATTATTACCAAGAGAGCATAATAGTAGAGTTAAATTAAATACTAAAGAACTTTTAAATAGTATAGAAAGGGCATCTTTATTATCTCAATCAGAAAAAAATAATCTTATAAAATTATCTATAAGAGATAAAGTAATGGCAATTACTTCTAATACAGAAAAAGGAAATGTATATGAAGAAGTTGAAATAGATTTAGATGGAGATTATTTAGATATAGCTTTCAATTCTAGATACTTTATTGAAGGTTTAAAAAATATAGATAATGAAGAAATATTTATAGAATTTACTACAAATGTAAATCCTTGTATAATTAAACCAACAGATGATGTTAATTATATTTACTTACTACTTCCAGTAAGAATATCATCAAATATATAGCAGACATGAAGGAGTTGTCTTTTGTAGAAAAATTTTTCTAATATTAGACAACTCCTTTTATAAGCACATTTATGGTATAATATACTTTTAGTGTATCAATAGGGGTTTACCTAAAATAGTGACAAGGAGGAACTATTATGACTGAAATAACTATAGAATCAGAATATATAAAGTTGGACCAATTTCTCAAATTAGCAGAGATTGCATCAACAGGAGGCCATGCAAAATTTTTAATTCAAGAAGGTTTAGTGACAGTAAATGATGAAATAGAATTAAGAAGAGGAAAAAAGATAAAATCAGGAGATATAGTTGAAATAGAAGGAACTAAAATAAAAGTATTGTAAAAAAGGAGAACTTTTTGTGAAACTTAAAAGTTTGCAACTTGTTAATTTTAGAAATTATGAAAAGTTGCATCTGGAATTTAATGGAAAAGTAAATCTTCTTGTTGGGAAAAATGGTCAAGGAAAGACAAATATAGTAGAATCTATTTATATGCTCTCTTTTGGTAAATCATTCAGAACCAACAAAGATAAAGAAATGGTTAGATTTAATAGTGAAAATTTATATATTGGAGGAAGTTTTTCAAAATATAATAAATATAGTCTAATAGAGCTAATTATTGGAAAAGATAAAAAGGGGATACGAATAAATAAAGTCCCTTTACAAAAAATACAGGAATTACTTGGCAACTTAAATGTTGTCATATTCTCTCCTGAAGATTTGAGACTGGTTAAAGAAGGACCTAAAGAGAGAAGGACATTTATAGATAAAGAGATTAGTCAGATTATGCCTAAATATTATAAATATCTTACCAATTATAATAAAACACTTTCTCAAAGAAGCAGAGTGCTTAAAAGCATGCATGTTGATGAGGCTTTATTAGATGTATATGATGATACATTAGCAAAGTATGGAAGTTATATTTATATTTTACGTAGAGATTTTGTAAAAAAGATAGCTAATATATCAGAAAATATGCATATGAATTTGACTAATGGAATTGAGAAATTGTCAATTAGATATAAGAATCAAATAAATATAACTGATGAAGATACTATAGAGACAGTATATAATAAATTTTTAGCCAAGTTGTCATCGAATAGACCTAATGATATAGAATCTAAGACTACCAGATATGGTATACACAAAGATGACTTAAATATATTCATAAATGATTTAGATGCAAGACTTTTTGGTTCACAAGGTCAACAAAGAACAGCTTCAATATCATTAAAGCTATCAGAAATAGAATTAATAAAAAATGAAGTTGAAGAATATCCAATATTAATTTTAGATGATGTTTTTAGTGAGTTAGATGAAGCACGACAAAAACTTTTAGTAAACAATTTAAGCAATGTTCAAATGTTTATAACAAGTGCTGAGGTTTCACATAAAAAAATATTTGATGAAAAGGATGTTACAATATTTAATATTGAAAATGGCGATGTTATTAGCATAGAGAATGGAGGAAATTAAATGAAACAAGAATACGGTGCAAGTCAGATACAAGTATTAGAGGGATTAGAAGCCGTTAGAAAAAGACCAGGTATGTATATTGGTAGTACAAGCCCTAGAGGTTTACATCACTTAGTTTATGAAGTTGTAGATAATAGTATAGATGAGGCTTTGCAAGGATATTGTTCAGACATATATGTATCTATCAATGAAGATGGCAGTGTTTTAGTAAAGGATAATGGAAGAGGTATACCTGTTGAAATACATCCTAAGACTGGTAAATCAACTTTAGAAACAGTATTAACTAATCTTCATGCAGGAGGAAAGTTTGGAGGCGGAGGATACAAAGTATCTGGAGGTCTTCATGGTGTTGGTGTTTCTGTAGTTAATGCACTGTCAAAATGGATGCTAGCAGAGGTTTATTTAAATGGAAAAGTATACAAGCAGACATATGAAAAGGGATTACCAACATCTAAACTTGAAGTAGTTGGAGAATCACAAGATAAGGGAACAATGATTCAGTTCATGCCAGATGAGACAATATTTGATGAAATAGAATTTAAATATGAAACATTGGAGTATAGACTTAGAGAACTTTCTTTTTTGAATAAAGGTATAAAAATAGTATTTGAAGACAAAAGAGAAGGTCAAGAGAAAAGAAAAGAATTTCACTATACAGGTGGCTTGGTGGAATATATTAAGTATTTAAATAAATCTAGAACTGGTATACATGATGACATAGTTTATATAGATAAAAAGGTCGATGATTGTTTTGTCGAATTAGCTATGCAATATACAGATGGTTATACAGAGAACATATATTCCTTTGCAAATAATATAAATACACATGAAGGTGGTTCTCATTTAAGTGGATTTAAAGCTGCTCTTACTAAAACGGTAAATGATTATGCTAAGAGAAATAAATTTTTAAAAGAAAATGATGTTAACTTACTTGGTGAAGATATAAGAGAAGGTCTTACAGCAGTGGTATCAGTTAAATTACCAGAGCCTCAATTTGAAGGTCAAACTAAAACAAAACTAGGTAATAGTTTTATGAGAGGTTTAGTTGATAGTGTAACAGTTGATGAACTTGGGTCCTTCCTAGAAGAAAACCCAGCAACAGCTAGAATAATAGTTGATAAAGCTTTAAGAGCACAAAGAGCTAGAGAAGCTGCAAAAAAAGCAAGAGAGTTAACAAGAAGAAAAAGTGTACTAGAAAGTACATCCTTACCTGGAAAACTTGCAGATTGTGCAGAAAAGGACCCTGCCAAAAGTGAAATATTCTTAGTCGAAGGGGATTCAGCAGGAGGTTCAGCTAAACAAGGTAGAGATAGAAATAGCCAAGCTATACTTCCATTAAGAGGGAAGATACTTAATGTTGAAAAATCAAGACTAGATAGAATATTATCTTCAGATGAAATAAAAAATATGATAACAGCTTATGGTTGTGGTATTGGAGAAGATTTTGATATAGATAAAGCTAGATACCATAAAATTATAATTATGACCGATGCCGATGTAGATGGAGCTCATATAAGAACTTTATTATTAACATTCTTCTTTAGATATATGAGACCTCTTATAGATGAAGGTTATGTTTATGCAGCACAACCGCCTTTATATAAAGTAACAAAGCAAAAAAAGGAACATTATGTTTATTCAGATAAAGAACTAAATATCTTATTAGATGAAATTGGAAGAAATGGTGCGGAGCTTCAAAGATACAAAGGTCTTGGAGAGATGAATGCAGAGCAATTATGGGATACAACTATGAATCCTGATACAAGAACATTGTTACAAGTAACAGTAGAGGATGCGGCAATAGCAGATGAAGTATTTTCAATGCTTATGGGTGATAAGGTTGCTCCAAGAAAAGAATTTATAGAAGAAAATGCAAGATTTGTTAGAAACTTAGATATATAGAGAGAGGGGATTAGTATACATGGAAGAAAAAAACAAAATACTCCCTATTGAAATAGCGGAAGAAATGAAAAAATCATATATTGATTATTCTATGAGTGTTATAGCTGGACGTGCTCTTCCTGATGTTAGAGATGGTTTAAAACCAGTTCATAGAAGAATATTGTACTCAATGAGTGAATTAAATTTAACTCCAGATAAGCCTTACAGAAAATCAGCCCGTATTGTTGGGGACGTTTTAGGTAAGTACCATCCTCATGGAGATACTGCTGTTTATTATGCAATGGTAAGAATGGCTCAAGATTTTTCAACTAGAGCACTTTTAGTAGATGGTCATGGTAACTTTGGTTCTGTTGATGGAGATTCACCAGCAGCTATGCGTTATACAGAAGCCAAAATGAGTAAATTATCATTAGAGTTATTAAGAGATATAGAAAAAGAAACTGTAGACTTTAAACCAAACTTTGATGAGTCATTAAAAGAGCCTTCAGTATTACCAGCAAGATATCCTAATTTATTAGTGAATGGTTCTAATGGTATAGCTGTTGGTATGGCAACTTCAATACCTCCACATAATTTAGCTGAGGTAATTGATGCAACGATATATTTAATTGATAATCCAGAGTGTAGTGTAGATGATTTAATAAAATTTGTGCAAGGTCCAGATTTTCCTACAGCTGCGATTATAATGGGAAAAGAGAGTATAGCAGAAGCATACAGAACTGGGAGAGGTAAAGTTAAAGTTAGGTCTAGAGCTTTTATAGAAGAGCTTCCAAAGGGAAAACAACAAATAATAGTTACAGAGATACCTTATCAAGTAAATAAAGCTAAATTAGTTGAGAGAATAGCTGAGTTAGTTAAAGAAAAAAGAATAGAAGGTATATCAGATTTAAGAGATGAAAGTAATAGAAATGGTATGAGAATTGTTATAGAATTAAAGAGAGATGCTAATGCTAATATAGTATTAAATAATCTGTATAAACATTCTCAAATGGAAGATACTTTTAGTATAATAATGCTTGCACTTGTAGATGGACAACCAAGAGTTTTAAATCTTAAGCAAATATTATATCATTATATTAAACATCAAGAAGATGTTGTTACAAGAAGAACTAAATTTGAATTAAATAAAGCTGAGGCAAGAGCACATATTTTAGAAGGATTAAAAATTGCTTTAGATAATATAGATGCAGTTATAAGCTTGATAAGAGCTTCAAAAACAGGTCAAGAGGCTAAACAAGGTTTAATAGATAAATTTAATTTAACTGAGATTCAAGCACAAGCTATATTAGATATGAGACTTCAAAGACTTACAGGTCTAGAAAGAGATAAGATAGAAGCTGAATATGAAGAGTTAATTAAGAAGATAAATAGATTAAAAGAAATTTTAGCTGATGAAAGATTACTTTTAAATGTAATAAAAGACGAAATTACAATAATAAAAGAGAACTATGCTGATGAGAGAAGAACTGAGATAAGACATGCTGAAGGCGAAATAGATATGAGAGACCTTATAAGCGATGAAGAAATAGCAATAACTCTTACTCACTTTGGTTATATAAAGAGACTTCCATCGGACACTTACAAGAGTCAAAAAAGAGGTGGAAGAGGTATTTCAGCACTTACAACTAGGGAAGAAGATTTTGTAAGACACTTAATAACTACAACTACTCATAGTAGACTGTTATTCTTTACAAATAAAGGTAGAGTATTTAAACTAAATGCATATGAAATACCTGAAGGTAAAAGACAAGCTAAAGGTACTGCTATAGTGAATTTACTTCAATTATCAGCAGATGAAAAAATTGCTACATTGATACCTATAGATGGAAATGATGAAAATGAATATTTACTACTTACAACAAAAAAAGGTATTGTTAAAAAGACTAAGAGAGAAGAGTTTAGAAATATAAATAAATCTGGTCTTATTGCTATAGGTTTAAGAGATGATGATGAACTTATTGGAGTAGAACTTACAGATGGAAAACAAGAAGTACTTTTAGTCACTAAAGATGGTATGTCTATAAGATTTGATGAAAATGATATAAGATATATGGGTAGAACAGCAATGGGTGTAAAAGGTATAACTTTAAGTAAAGACGATTTTGTTGTGTCTATGAACCTTTGTAGTAAAGGTACAGATGTATTAGTTGTAAGTAAAAATGGCTTTGGAAAAAGAACAAATATAGAAGAATACAGAAGCCAAATAAGAGCTGGTAAAGGAATTAAAACTTATAATATATCTGAAAAGACTGGCACAATTGTAGGTGCAGATATGGTTAATGAAGATGATGAGATAATGATTATAAATTCTGATGGAGTTCTTATTAGAATAAGAGTTAATGAGATATCACTATTTGGAAGGGTTACAAGTGGTGTTAAATTAATGAAAACTAATGACGAGGTCAATGTAGTTTCGATTGCCAAAATAAATATTGAAGAAGAATAGGATAAATATCCTATTCTTTTTGTATAATGTACTTAGATAAAAATTTAAAATTGAAAGGAGTAATTGTTATGTGTAATAAAAAAAGTTGTAAAAAAGGTGGATTTTTATTAATAGGAGCTATTTTAGGTTTTGTATTTGGTCTGTTTTTTGCACCAAAAAAAGGTTCTGAATTAAGAAAAGAAACAAAAGAGAAGTTTAATGATGTGAAAGAAAATCCAAAAGAAGTTCTACATGAAACATTTAATGATGTCAAAGAGAGAATAATAAATTTAGTAGATGATGATAATAATGAAGAAGATATAAAGATTTCTGAAGAAGACATAGTAATAAGTAAAAGCTTTGATGAGGAGGGAGATGTTAACTAATGAATGCATGGGGGTGGCAGATTGGAGCAGTGTTAGTAGGTAGTTCTGCTCTTATAGTAGCAATTTATTTAGCAAAAACTCTAAATAGTCTAAATAAGGTTGTTGAAAAGGCTTATAAAATTGTAGATTATAATGAGAGACACATACAGGATATTGTTGAGAATGCGTCATCAATATCAAAGGGAATAGATGATATAGTTTATGTAATTAACAAAATAATGAGTATAGGAAATATATTTAAAATTATTAAGAGGAAATAGGAGGTTTTTACATGTCTATGAATATAGATTCAAATTTAGATTCTCAAAATAAATTTTGGAATGTTTGTCTTGATGGAGAACTTGATGTTTCTACAGCAGATAAACTAAAGGAACATTTGCATAACTTGATAGAAAAAAATATGTTAGATGTAAAAATTAATCTTAAAGATTTAGATTATATAGATTCAACAGGTTTAGGAGCTATGATAGGTGTATTAAAAAAATTAAAAATAAACGAAAAAGAGATATACATAGTAAATCCTAAGAGTAATGTCAGAAAGATTTTTACTATAACAGGTCTAGATAAAATATTTAAAGTGGAGGGATAGACTTTGGCTTGTGAGACTATAAAGATGGAAATTACTACAAATCCGGATTATGTTAGTATAATAAGATTAACAGCGTCTGGAATTGCTAATAAAATGGGATTTCCAATAGATGATATAGAAGATATAAAGGTAGCAGTATCAGAAGCGTGTACAAACGCAATAAAGCACAGTAAAGATGATGTGTTCAATATAGTATTTAATATCTTAGACAATGCAATTAATATAGAAATTCAGGATAATGGAAAAGGATATGATGTTAGCTCAATAAGTACACCAGATTTAGAGAATCCAAAAGAGAGTGGTCTTGGACTATTTATAATTAGAACTTTAATGGATGATGTAGATATTGAATCGGAACACAATCAAGGAACAAAAATAAAAATGACTAAATATTTAGGAGTTGATATTTAATGAAAAATGTAGCTAATGCTACACATTACCTAAATATGGATACAAAAGAGCTATTTAATTTATATAATAAAAATAAAAATGTAGATATTAGGAATATTCTTATTGAAAGGCATCTGTATTTAGCAAGATTGTTAGCTAAGAAGTATATAAATAAGGGTGTTGATTTTGAAGATATATATCAAGTTGCTTCATTAGCGTTAATTTATGCTATTGATAGATATGATGTTGAAAAAGGATTTGAATTCTCCAGTTTCGCGACACCAACTATAGTAGGAGAAATAAAAAAATATTTTAGAGATAAAGTATGGACACTTAGAGTACCAAGAAGAATACAGGAACTAAGTAAAAAGATAAGTGATGCAAAGATTAAATTGGAGCAAGAAAATAAAAAGCATCCGAAAGTAAAAGATATAGCTGATTATATAGGAGTTAGTGAAGAAGATGTTCTAGAGGCTATGGAAGCTTCTTACGGGTATCAACCTATGTCTTTAGATTCATCAAGTAATGATGATTCAGAAGATAAAGATATAACTCTTATTGACAAGATAGGAAAAGAAGAAGGTAATTTTGGAAGTATAGAGTATGAAGATTTTATTAATAAGTTTATTAAAACTTTGAATGAATTGGAAGTAAAAATATTTAAAGATAGATTTTTCTTTGATAAAACACAATCTAGTATAGCTAAGGAATTAGAGATATCTCAGATGACTGTTTCTAGACTGGAGAAAAAAGTAGTAGAAAAGCTAAAAAAAGAATATGAAAAGAATTTATAAAAAAATATAAAAAAAGTATTGACCTACTGTTTTAAAGGTGGTATAGTATTACTTGTCCTTGAAAAAAGGAAAAAGAAATAAATACGAACATTGAAAATTAAACAGTAGGTTAATTTATATTAAGAAACAAACCATAAAGCCAGATATTTTGATAACAATAGTATCTGAG
>NZ_JRHN01000010.1 GCF_001299635.1 Clostridioides difficile
AGAAGAGGGATTAAGATTCTCAATAAGAGAAGGTGGAAGAACAGTAGCTTCAGGAGTTGTTGCTACTATAATAGAGTAATCTTTTACTAAACTAATGGATTTAATATAGAAAAAGAGGGGATAACACCTCTCTTTTTTGTTTTTTGTTGACAAGTAGCACTAAAGCATATATACTAAACTAGTGCCTTGAGATAGATTAACAATCAAGTTTGAGGTTATGCTGTTGTAATAGAAAATAAAATTGAAAAAAATATAAAAAAAACTTGAAAAAATGTAACAGATGATATAAAATATAATAGTGTGCTTGAGAGATTAAGAAAATAAGAATTAAATCCTAGTGAAATACGAACTAATATCGATTTGAAAGTTACAACACACCCGGAGCAGTGTATCGGTATTGGTTGTACGCAACTTGAAAATTAAACACGTGATAAAGGAGGGAAAACAAAATGGCTAAGAATGAAAAAATAAGAATAAGATTAAAATCATATGATCACAAATTATTAGATTTTTCAGCAGGGAAAATAGTTGAAACTGCTAAAAAGGCTGGATCACAAGTTTCAGGACCTGTGCCTCTACCAACAGAAAAACAAATTGTAACTATATTAAGAGCTGTACATAAGTACAAAGACTCTAGAGAACAATTTGAAATAAGAACTCATAAAAGACTAATCGACATAGCTAATCCAACACCTAAAACAGTTGACTCATTAATGAGATTAGACTTACCAGCAGGTGTAGATATAGAAATAAAATTATAAGAACCCCTAAGATATTATCCTATAGATGATTATCTTAGAATGATTACTCTAAAAGATGTAATCCGCTGTAAGAATTATAGGAGGTGCTAATATGAAAGGAATATTAGGCAAAAAAGTTGGTATGACTCAAATATTCACTGATAAAGGTGTAGTTATACCTGTAACAGCTGTTGAAGCAGGACCTATGGTCGTTACTCAAATAAAAACAGTTGATAAAGATGGATACAATGCTATACAAATAGGTTTTGAAGATGCTAAAGAAAAAGCTTTAAACAAACCTAAAAAAGGACATTTAGCTGCTGCTAATGTTTTAAAGAAACATTTAAAAGAATTTAGAGTAGATTCTGTAGAAGGATACACAGTAGGACAAGAAATAAAAGCTGATGTATTTGAAGCAGGTGCAAAAATAGATGTTACTGGAATAAGTAAAGGTAAGGGATTCCAAGGTCCAATAAAAAGACATGGACAAAGTAGAGGTCCTGAAACTCACGGTTCTAGATACCACAGAAGACCAGGTTCAATGGGAGCTTGTTCTTACCCTGGTAGAGTATTTAAAAACAAAAAATTAGCTGGACACATGGGAAGCGTAAAGGTAACAGTTCAAAACTTAGAGGTTGTTAAAGTAGATGCTGATAAGAACCTTATATTAGTTAAGGGAGCTATACCAGGAGCTAAAGGTTCAGTAGTAACTATAAAAGAAGCTGTAAAGGTTTCTAAATAATGACTAACCTAGAGAAAGGAGGAATAACAATGCCAAAATTAAATGTACTAAATGTTAGTGGACAAAACGTTGGAGAAATAGAATTATCAGATTCTATATTTGGCGTAGAAGTTAATGGACATGTTTTATACGAAGTTGTAAAAAATCAATTAGCAAATAAGAGACAAGGAACTCAATCTGCTAAAACTAGAGCAGAAGTTAGAGGTGGCGGAAGAAAACCTTGGAAACAAAAAGGAACAGGTAGAGCAAGACAAGGTTCTACAAGATCTGTACAATGGGTAGGTGGAGGAGTTGCTTTTGCACCTAAGCCAAGAAGCTACAGATATACATTACCTAAGAAGGTAAGAAGATTAGCTATGAAGAGTGCTTTATCTTCAAAAGTACAAAATAGTGAAGTTATAGTATTAGATGCATTAAACATGGATGCTCCTAAAACTAAAGAATTCGCTCAAATATTAAATAATATAAATGCTGCTAAAAAAGCTTTAGTAGTTATAGCTGACAAAAACGATAACGTAATAAAATCAGCTAGAAATATAGAAGGTGTTCAAACTGCATTAGTTAATACTATGAACGTATATGATATATTAAAATATGATTCATTTATAATAACTACAGATGCTGTTAAAAAAGTGGAGGAGGTGTACGCATAATGACTAATCCACATGATGTAATAATAAGACCAGTTGTAACTGAGCACAGTATGGCTGAAATGGGTGAAAAAAAATACACTTTTGTTGTGGCTAAAGATGCGAACAAAACTGAAATAAAAAAAGCAGTAGAAAAAGTATTCGGAGTTAGTGTTGATAAAGTAAATACTTTAAACTACGATGGAAAAGTTAAAAGAATGGGTAGAACTCAAGGAAGAACATCAAGCTTTAAGAAAGCAGTAGTTAAATTAACTGCTGATAGTAAAGAAATAGAATTCTTCCAAGGAATGTAGTATTATAACAAACGAAGGAGGGAAAACAGATGGCTATAAAAAAGTTTAGACCAACTTCTCCTGCCTTAAGACAAATGACAGTTTTAGTTTCTGATGAAATAACATGTAATCAACCAGAGAAATCTCTTTTAGTTAACTTAAAGAAAAATGCTGGTAGAAACGTACATGGTAGAATAACTGTTCGTCATAGAGGTGGAGGACAAAAAAGAAAATATAGAATAATAGATTTTAAAAGAGATAAAGATGGTATACCTGCTAAGGTTGCTACTATAGAATATGATCCAAACAGAACTGCAAATATCGCATTATTAAACTATGCTGATGGTGAAAAAAGATATATATTAGCTCCAGTTGGAATTAATGTTGGAGATACTATATTATCAGGATTAGGTGCTGATATAAAGCCAGGAAACTGTTTAGCATTAAAAGATATGCCAGTTGGTACTATCATTCATAATATAGAATTAAAGCCAGGAAAAGGAGCTCAATTAGTTAGATCTGCTGGAGTTTCTGCACAATTAATGGCTAAAGAAGGAAAAAATGCTTTATTAAGATTACCATCAGGTGAGATGAGATTAGTAAGTATAAACTGTAAAGCTACTATAGGACAAGTTGGGAATATAGAGCACGGTAACGTAGTTATCGGTAAAGCAGGAAGAAAAAGACATATGGGAATAAGACCTACTGTAAGAGGTTCTGTAATGAACCCTAATGACCATCCACACGGTGGAGGGGAAGGTAGATCTCCAATAGGTAGACCATCTCCTGTTACTCCATGGGGTAAACCAGCTCTTGGATATAAAACTAGAAAGAAAAATAAAGCTTCAAATAAATTAATAGTATCAAGAAGAACTAAGTAGTAAATTTATTTTTGCTCGGAAAGGAGGAATATAAATGTCAAGATCAACTAAAAAAGGGCCTTTTGTCCATGCAAGACTTTTAAAGAAGATAGAAGCTATGAATGCTAGTGGAAGTAAAGAAGTTATAAAAACTTGGTCAAGATCTTCAACTGTATTTCCACAAATGGTAGAAAACACTATAGCTGTTCATGATGGAAGAAAACATGTTCCAGTATATATAACAGAAGATATGGTTGGACATAAATTAGGTGAGTTCGTTCCTACTAGAACTTTCAAAGGACATAAGGATGACGAAAAATCTAATAAGAGAAAATAATTAAATTATGACTAAGAAAGGAGGAATAACAATGGAAGCAAAAGCTACTGCTAAATACGTACGTGTATCACCAAGAAAAGCAGGCCAAATATGTGACCTTGTTAGAGGAAAGAATGTTGATGAAGCATTAGCAATATTAAAGTTTACTCCAAGAGGAGCAGCTTCAATAATAGCTAAGGTTGTAAAATCAGCTAAAGCTAACGCAGAAAACAATCACGAAATGGATACTGAAAAATTATATATAGCATCAATAGTTGCTAATCAAGGGCCAACAATGAAGAGATTCATGCCTAGAGCTATGGGTCGTGCAACTACAATAAGAAAAAGAACTTCTCATATAGAGGTTGTTGTTAAAGAGAAAAAATAATTAATAGATAGGAGGGAAAGTAATGGGTCAAAAGGTTAATCCACACGGCTTAAGAGTCGGTGTTATAAAAGATTGGGACTCAAGATGGTTCGCTACTGATAAAAAAGAGTTCGGAAACTTATTATTAGAAGACCATAATATACGTAAATTCTTAAAGAAAAGATTATACTCAGCTGGAGTTGCTAAGATAGAAATAGAAAGATCAGCTAATAAAATAAAAATGGACTTACACGTTGCTAAGCCAGGAGTAGTTATAGGAAGAGCTGGTGCAGGAATCGAAGCATTAAAAGTTGAATTAGAAAAAATGACAAAGAAAACTATAATAGTTAATATAGTAGAAGTAAGAAGTACAGATAAAAATGCTCAATTAGTAGCTGAAAATATAGCTTTAGCTATAGAGAGAAGAGTTGCTTTCAGAAGAGCAATGAAACAAGCTATACAAAGAGCAATGAAATCTGGTGCTAAAGGAATAAAAGTTTCTGCTTCTGGAAGATTAGGTGGAGCTGAGATGGCTAGAACTGAAGGTTATAGTGAAGGAAATGTGCCACTACAAACTTTAAGAGCAGATATAGATTATGGTTTCGCTGAAGCTGATACTACTTATGGAAAAATCGGTATAAAAGTTTGGATATGTAATGGTGAAGTTTTACCAACTAGAGACGGTGTAAATCCAAGAGAAGAAAGCAGAAAGAGCGATAGAAGAGACAATAAGAGAGATAACAGAAGAAACGATAGAAGAGGAAATGACAATAGAAACTATAGAGGAAATGATAATAGAGGAAATGATAACAGAGGAAACTACAGAGGACAAAGACCTCAAGGTGGATCAAGACCTCAAAGAACTGAAAACAAAGGAAATTAATAATAGTTAGGTTCAAGGAAGGAGGAAAAATACTCATGTTAATGCCAAAAAGAGTAAAGCGTCGTAGAGTTCATAGAGGAAGTATGGCTGGGCAAGCTCATAAAGGTAACAAAGTTACTTATGGTGAGTTTGGATTAGTAGCCTTAGAAGCTTCTTGGATAACTTCTAATCAAATAGAAGCTGCCAGAATCGCGATGACTAGATATATAAAAAGAGGGGGAAAGGTTTGGATAAAAATATTCCCTCATAAACCAGTAACAAGAAAACCAGCAGAAACTCGTATGGGTGCAGGGAAAGGTTCTCCAGAATATTGGGTAGCTGTAGTTAAGCCAGGAAGAGTTATGTTTGAATTAGCGGGTGTTTCTGAAGATAAGGCAAGAGAAGCTATGAGACTTGCTGCACATAAATTACCAATCAAATGTAAATTTGTGAAAAAAGAAGATTTAGAAGTAAAGGGTGGTGAATAGGATGAAAGCTAAAGAATTAAGAGATTTAACAAGCGAAGAGCTAATGAACAAATTAAACGACTTCAAAAGTGAATTATTTAGCTTAAGATTCCAATTAGCTACTGGTCAATTAGAAAATACAGCTAGAATAAAGTTTGTTAAGAAGGATATAGCAAAAGTTAAAACTGTTCTTGCTGAAAGAAAGTTATACGAAACTAGAGCTTAATTTGGAAAGGAGGCTTTTTAAACATGGAAAGAGGAAGAAGAAAAGTTAGAATAGGCCGTGTTGTTAGTGATAAGATGGATAAAACAATAGTAGTAGCTGTTGAAGAGTTTGTACGTCATCCACTATATAATAAACGTGTTAAGAGAACTAAAAAATTCAAGGCTCATGATGAAAAGAATATATGTAACATCGGAGATAGAGTTAAAATAATGGAAACTAGACCTTTATCAAAAGACAAGAGATTTAGACTAGTTGAAGTTGTTGAGAAAGTGAAATAGTTTTTGAAGAAGGAGGGATTACGATATGATACAACAAGAATCACGTCTAAGAGTTGCTGATAACTCAGGAGCTAAAGAAATTTTATGTATACGTGTTCTAGGCGGAAGTAAAAGAAGATATGGTAACATAGGTGACGTTATAGTTGCTACTGTTAAAAGTGCAACACCTGGTGGAGTTGTAAAAAAAGGTAAAGTTGTTAAAGCTGTTATAGTGAGAACTAAACAAGGCATGAGACGTAATGATGGAAGTTATATTTCTTTTGATGAGAATGCAGCTGTTATAATAAAAGACGATAAAACTCCAGTAGGGACTCGTATATTCGGGCCTGTTGCTAGAGAGTTAAGAGACAATGAATTCATGAAAATAGTTTCTCTTGCTCCAGAAGTACTATAATTAAGGAGGTGCAATAGGACATGATGCGTGTTAAAAAAGGTGACACTGTTGTAGTTATAGCAGGTAAAGATAAAGGTAAAAAAGGTTCAGTTTTAAAGGTATATCCTAAAGCTAGCAAAGTGTTAGTTGAAGGTGTAAATGTAATAACTAAACATCAAAAACCAAGTGCTATGAACCAACAAGGTGGAATAATAAATAAAGAAGCCCCAATACACATATCTAATGTAATGCCATTTGATCCTGAAACAGGAAAAGGCGTTAGAGTAAGATATGAAGTAAAAGATGGGAACAAAGTAAGAGTATCAGCAAAGAGCGGAAAAGAATTATAATAAATATTGCTTGAAAGGAGGGACCTTAAATGGCTTCTAGATTACAAGAAAAATACATGAAAGAAGTTGCTCCTGCTTTAATGGAGAAATTTGGATACAAAAACGTAATGGAGATACCTAAGTTAGATAAAATAGTTATTAACATGGGTATAGGTGACGCTAGAGAAAATCCAAAAGGATTAGAAAAAGGCGTTGAAGAATTAGAAATAATATCAGGACAAAAGCCTGTTATAACTAAAGCTAGAAAATCTGTTGCTAACTTCAAATTAAGAGAAGGAATGCCAATAGGAACAAAAGTTACATTAAGAGCTGACAAAATGTTCTACTTTATGGACAAACTAGTTTCTGTTTCTTTACCAAGAGTTAGAGACTTTAGAGGAGTTAACCCTAACGCTTTTGATGGTAGAGGAAACTATGCTTTAGGAGTTAAAGAACAATTAATATTCCCTGAAATAGAATATGATAAAATAGATAAAGTAAGAGGAATGGATATAATATTTGTTACTACAGCGAAAACTGACGAAGAAGCTCGTGAATTATTAAAATTATTAGGAATGCCATTTTCTAAGTAAGCAAAGGAGGGATTCCCGTGGCTAGAAAAGCGATGGTTGTTAAACAACAAAGAAAGCAAAAGTACGCTACTAGAGAATACACTAGATGTACTATATGCGGAAGACCGCATTCAGTTTTGAAAAAATTTGGTATATGCCGTATATGCTTTAGAGAATTAGCTTATAAAGGTCAAATACCTGGTGTTAGAAAAGCAAGCTGGTAGAAGCTTGATTAGAATGGAAGGAGGGCAACAAAATGACAATGACAGATCCAATTGCAGATATGCTTACTCGTATAAGAAATGCTAATGTTGTTAAGCATGAAACTGTAGATGTTCCAGCTTCTAATATTAAGAAAGAGTTAGCTAGAATCTTATTAGAAGAAGGTTTCATAAGAGGTTATGATGTTATAGAAGACGGAAAACAAGGTATCATAAGAATACAATTAAAGTACGGACAAGAAGGCGAAAGAGTTATAACAGGTCTTAAGAAAATATCTAAGCCTGGTATGAGAGTTTACGCTGCTAATCACGAGATACCAAAAGTATTAAACGGATTAGGAATATCAGTTATATCTACTTCAAAAGGAATATTAACTGACAAGCAAGCTAGAAAAGAAAATGTTGGTGGAGAAGTAATCTGCTACGTTTGGTAATTAATATGAACAATGTAAGGAGGTGCGACCATGTCAAGAATAGGTGTTAAGCCAATAATAATACCAGCAGGTGTTGAAGTTACTATAGCTGAAGGAAATTTAGTTACAGTAAAAGGTCCAAAAGGAACTTTAACTAAACAATTAAGTGCTGAGTTAAACATAAAAAAAGAAGAAAATACAATAATGGTTGAAAGACCAACTGATAATAAAAAACATAGATCTTTACACGGATTAACTAGAACTTTATTAGATAATATGGTTGTAGGTGTAAATACTGGTTTCGAAAAGAAATTAGAACTAAAAGGTGTTGGATATAGAGCTCAAAAACAAGGAAGTAAATTAGTTATGAACTTAGGTTTCTCTCATCCAGTTGAAATGGAAGATCCAGAAGGAATAACTGTTGAAGCTCCAAACCAAACAGAGTTAATAGTAAAAGGTATAGACAAGCAATTAGTAGGAAATTATGCTGCTAAGATAAGAGCTTGGAGAAAACCAGAGCCATACAAAGGTAAAGGTATAAAATACGTTGATGAAGTAATCAGACGTAAAGAAGGAAAAACTGGTAAAAAATAATACCAAAACTTAAACGCTAGAAAGGAGTGAGCTAGGTGTTAAAAAAAGCTGATAAAAATGCTAATAGACTTCAAAGACATAAGAGAGTTCGTAGAAAAATAAGCGGTACTTCTCAAAGACCAAGATTATGTGTATTTAGAAGTGCTAATAATATATATGCTCAAATAATAGATGACACAAACAGAGTAACTCTAGTTGCTGCATCTTCTTTAGAAGCAGAAGTTAAGAGTGCTGTCAATCATACAGGAAACAAGGAAGCAGCTAAGAAAGTTGGAGAATTAGTTGCTAAAAAAGCTGTTGAAAAAGGAATCACTGAAGTTGTATTTGACAGAGGTGGATACTTATATCATGGAAGAATTCAAGAATTAGCTGAAGGTGCTAGAGAAGCTGGTCTTAAGTTCTAATACGAAGGAGGGAAAAATACATGCTACGTCGTAAGCCGATAGATGCAGGACAACTTGACTTACAAGAAAAAGTTGTTGAAGTAAGACGTGTTACTAAGGTTGTAAAAGGTGGTAGAAACTTCAGATTTGCAGCGTTAGTAGTTGTTGGAGATGAAAACGGACACGTTGGTATAGGTGCTGGGAAGGCAATGGAAGTACCAGACGCTATAAAAAAAGCAGTTGAAGATGCTAAGAAAAATCTAATAGTAGTGCCAATAGTTGGGACTACAATTCCTCACGAAGTACGCGGACACTTTGGTGCTGGAAATATATTAATAATGCCTGCTGTAGAAGGTACAGGAGTAATAGCTGGGGGACCTGCTAGAGCCGTACTTGAGCTAGCTGGACTAAAAGACGTTAGAGCTAAGTCTTTAGGATCTAACAATCCAAGAAATATGGTAAATGCTACAATAGAAGGACTTAATTCTCTAAAAACAGTTGAAGATATAGCTAAACTTAGAGGTAAAAAAGTTGAAGAACTTCTAGGGTAAGGAGGTAGTGTAAAATGGCTAAATTACAAATAAAGTTAGTTAGAAGTGTTATAGGAACTACTCCTAACCAAAAAAAGAATGTTGAAGCGTTAGGATTAAGAAAAAGAGAACAAGTTGTTGTAAAAGAAGACAATGCTCAAACAAGAGGTATGATAAATAAAGTGAGTCACTTATTAGAAGTAACTGAAATAGCTGAATAATTTTTATAAAGTAGTGCAAGGAGGTGCAATCCATGAAGTTACATGAGTTAAAACCTGCTGAAGGTGCAGTAAGAGCTAAAAGAAGATTAGGTAGAGGTACTGCAACTGGACAAGGTAAAACTGCAGGACGTGGACAAAAAGGTCAATGGTCTCGTTCTGGTGGTGGAGTAAGAGTAGGATTTGAAGGTGGACAAATGCCACTAGCTAGAAGACTTCCTAAGAGAGGTTTCAATAACATATTTAAGAAAGTTTACACAGAAGTTAATGTGGAAGTTTTAAATAGATTTGAAAATGGAACAGAAATAACTGCAGAATTATTAAAATCTACTAAAACTATAAGCAAGATAGGTAAAGATGGAATCAAAATCTTAGGTGAAGGTAATTTAGAGAAAGCTTTAACTGTTAAAGCTGCTAAATTTACAGCTTCAGCTCAAGAAAAAATAGAAAAAGCTGGTGGAAAAGCAGAGTTAGTATAATAACCTGCTAATCTCCTAGCCAGTACAGGCGGGGTGAATTAGCGTGCTGTCAAAATTAAAACAAGCTTGGAAGATTAAAGCAGTAAGAAAAAAAGTAATGTATACACTTATGATGATCGTGATATTCAGAATAGGTACTACTATACCAGTTCCAGGCATAGACACTAGTATTATACAAAAGATGGTAGGCGGCAATAGTCTACTTTCTCTGTATAATATGTTTACTGGTGGAGCATTTAGTAACTTTTCACTATTTGCTTTAGGTATAAGTCCATATATTACTGCATCAATCATAATACAACTTCTAACAGTAGGTTTTGAGAGTCTAGCAGAACTTCAAAAATCTGGTGAAGAAGGAAAGAAAAAAATTAATAAGTACACTAAATATACAGCACTAGCTCTAGCAGTTGTACAAGCTTTGGGAATTACATTAGGAATTGTAAGAAGTGCTTTAATATCAAATAGTGTGTTTTTTATATCAACTGTTGTAATAACATTAGTTTCAGCAAGTATGTTAGTAATGTGGATTGGGGACAAAATTACTGAAAAAGGAATCGGTAATGGTAGTTCAGTGATAATATTTGCAGGTATAATATCAAGAATACCAACAGATGTTATTAAAATCGCGCAACAAGTTAAATCTGGTCAAGTTGCACCTTGGGTTATAATACTTCTAATTGTAGTTATATTACTTACAGTTACAGGAGTTACATTCATACAAGAAGCAACTAGAAAGATACCTGTACAATATGCTAAAAGAGTTGTTGGAAGAAAGATGTATGGAGGACAAAGTTCTCATATACCAATGAAAGTTAACCAATCAGGAGTTATGCCTATAATTTTTGCTAGTTCACTTTTAGCTTTTCCTCAAACAATAGCTATGTTTATGGGACCAAATGCTCAAGCTTTTGTTCAAAAATACTTAAGTATGGCAACAGAACAAGGATTTTGGACATATAGATCAATTGAGATTCTACTTATAATTTTCTTCTCATATTTTTATACAACTGTATCATTCAATACAGAAGATATATCTAAAAATATGAAAAACAATGGTGGATTTATACCAGGTATAAGACCAGGTGAACCTACTATGGATTATTTAAATAGAATTTTAACTAGATTAACTTTAGCTGGAGCAACTTTCTTAGCAATAATTGCTATGGTACCAGCTCTTACAACACATTATATGAAAGTAAATATGAGTCTAGCTGGGACTTCATTGCTAATCGTTGTTGGGGTTGCTTTGGAACTTAAGAGACAGTTAGAGTCAAACTTAGTTATGAGAAGCTATCAAGGTTTCTTAAAATAAAATGGAGATGGATAATATGAGAATAATATTACTTGGACCTCCAGGTGCTGGTAAAGGTACTCAGGCGGCAGGAATAGTAGAAAAATACAATATACCTCATATATCAACAGGAGATATATTCAGAAAGAATATAAAAGAGGGAACAGAACTTGGAAAAAAAGCTAAAGAATACATGGACCAAGGTTTATTAGTACCAGATGAGTTAACTGTAGGTTTAGTTACTGATAGAATATCTCAAGAAGACTGTAAAAATGGATTTATGTTAGATGGATTTCCAAGAAATGTAGCACAAGGAGAACACTTAGATGTATTCTTAAAAAATACTGGTATAGAACTAGATAAAGTTGTTAATATTGAAGTTGACAAGAGCATACTAGTATCTAGAGCAGTTGGTAGAAGAATATGTAAGTCTTGTGGAGCTACTTACCATGTTGAGTTTAATCCTCCTAAAGTAGAAGGTGTATGTGATGTATGCCAAGGAGAATTATATCAAAGAGCTGATGATAATGAAGAAACTGTATCTAAGAGAATACAAGTTTATCTAGATGAAACAAAACCTTTAGTAGACTATTATGGCAAGCAAGGTATAATAGCAGATATAAAAGGTGACCAAGCAATAGATAAAGTATTTGAAGATATTGTCTCAGCTTTAGGAAGTGGAAAATAAATGATTATCTTGAAATCAAAAAAAGAAATAGAACTTCTAAGAGAAGCTGGAAAAATTGTTGCTGATACTCATGAAGTTTTAAGAAAAGCTATTTCTCCGGGAATATCTACTTTAGAATTAGATAAAATAGCTGAAGAGAATATAAGAAAATATAATGCAGAACCTTCTTTTAAAGGATATGGAGGTTTTCCAGGAAGTATATGTGCTTCTATCAATAGAGAAGTAGTACATGGGATTCCAGGAGAAACCATATTAAAAGAAGGAGACATTATAAGCTTAGATATAGGAGCCTATTATAAAGGATATCATGGTGATTCTGCGAAAACTCACGGAGTAGGCATGATATCTGAAGAAGATAGGAAATTGATAGAAGTAACTAGAGAAAGCTTCTATGAAGGAATAAAATTTGCTAAATTAGGATATAGACTTTCAGATATCTCACACGCAGTACAAACACACGTTGAGAAACATGGTTTCTCAGTAGTTAGAGATTTAGTGGGTCATGGAGTTGGAGCAAATCTTCATGAAGATCCACAAGTACCTAATTATGGACTCCCAGGAAAAGGACCAAGACTTAGAGAAGGAATGGTTATTGCTATAGAGCCAATGGTTAATGCAGGTCGTTATCATGTAAAGACTCTATCAGATGGGTGGACGACTGTTACAATAGATGGAAAAAAATCAGCTCATTATGAGCATACGATAGCAATTACTGAACATGAACCTTTGATATTGACAAAGTTGTAATTTAAAAAGTAGGTGAAAAAAGTGCTATCAGATAATTTAAGTATAGGTCAAGTTGTTAAAGTTTCATTAGGACGAGACAAAGGAAATTTATTTTTCGTAGTCAAAATAGTTAATAATGAATATGTATTAATAGCTGATGGAAAGAAAAGAAAACTTGACAAACCTAAGTTAAAGAAAGTGAAGCACTTAAAAAAATATAATTTTATTAATGATGAAGTTAGAAAAAGAGTAGTATCTGGACAAGAAATTACAGATTCTTTTTTAAGAGCTGAACTTACTAAGTTAAATTAGATAATTTAACTTATTGAAATGGAGGGCTGGTTAGTTAATGGCCAAAAAAGATGTTATAGAATTAGAAGGTACAGTTTCAGAAGCTTTACCTAATGCTATGTTCAAAGTTAAACTAGAAAATGGACATGAGATATTATGCCACATTTCTGGAAAGCTAAGAATGAACTTCATAAGAATTCTTGAAGGTGATAAGGTGAATGTTGAACTTTCTCCATATGACCTTACAAGAGGAAGAATTACTTGGCGTAAGAAGTAGACTATATTAATATTTAGTCTAAGGAGGGATTAATAATGAAGGTTAGACCATCAGTAAAACCAATATGTGAAAAATGTAAAGTAATAAAAAGAAAAGGAAAAGTAATGGTTATCTGTGAAAATCCAAAGCATAAGCAAAAGCAAGGATAAGAAATTATTACTAGTATTTTGTTAAAATTTATAGTATAATACTATATTGTGATGTTAACAAAAGAACGTTAAAATCGTTGAACAATCTGGCGTAGGATTGGTATATGATACGAAGTTTTAAACACTAAAAACTATGTGTAGGAGGTGCGATCATGGCAAGAATAGCTGGGGTAGATTTACCTAGAGAAAAAAGAGCGGAGATAGGCTTAACTTATATATATGGTATAGGTAAAGCAACTGCTAACGAAATATTAGCTAAGGCTGAGATAAATCCAGATACTAGAATAAAAGATTTATCAGAAGATCAAGTTAATGATTTAAGAAAAGTTATAGATGACGATTTCTTAGTTGAAGGTGACTTAAGAAGAGAAATTGCTTTAAACATAAAGAGATTAAGAGATATAAAATGTTATAGAGGAATAAGACACGCTAAAGGTCTTCCATTAAGAGGACAAAGAACTAAGACTAATGCTAGAACTAGAAAAGGTCCTAGAAAAACAGTATCTCGTAAAAAGAAAAAATAAATAAATAATAATTAGATGAAGGAGGGAAAAGGAAAATGGCTAAACCAAAAAAGAAAGTTACACGTATTAGAAGAAGAGAACGTAAAAATATAGAACGTGGTCATGCTCATATACAATCAACTTTCAATAATACAATAATAACTTTAACTGACGTTCATGGAAATGCTATATCTTGGGCAAGTTCTGGACAATTAGGATTCAAAGGATCAAGAAAATCAACTCCATTTGCATCTCAAATGGCTGCTGAAACAGCTGCAAAAGCTGCGATGGAACACGGACTAAAAAGTGTTGAGGTATTCGTAAAGGGGCCAGGTTCAGGAAGAGAAGCTGCAATAAGAGCTTTACAAGCAACTGGACTAGAAGTAACTATGATAAAAGACGTTACTCCAATCCCACATAACGGATGCAGACCACCAAAGAGAAGAAGAGTGTAATTAAGAAGAGTACAAATAGGAGGTGTAGATAAATGGCAAGATATACAGGTGCATCATGTAGACAATGCCGTAGAGAGGGAATGAAATTATTCCTTAAAGGTGATAGATGTTATACAGATAAATGTGCTATAGTAAAAAGAAACTATGCTCCAGGTCAACATGGCCAAGGGAGAAAGAAAGTTTCTAACTATGGATTACAATTAAGAGAAAAACAAAAAGTTAAAAGAATATATGGAGTTTTAGAAACTCAATTTAGAAACTTATATGAACGTGCTGAAAATATGCCTGGTAAAGCAGGTGAAAACTTATTAAGTTTATTAGAGAGAAGATTAGATAATGTAGTTTACAGAATGGGACTAGCATCTTCTAGAAAAGAAGCTAGACAATTAGTAGCTCATGGTCATTTCACTTTAAATGGAAATAAAGTAGACATACCTTCATTAGTAGTTAAAGTTGGGGATGTTATAGAAGTTAAAGAGAAATCAAGATCTTCTGCAAAATTCAAAAATTTAGTAGAAGTTAACTCAAGAATAGCTCCTAAATGGTTAGAAGCTAATGTAGAAGGAATGACAGCAAAAGTAGTTGGTGTTCCAACAAGAGAAGATATAGACCTTGAGATAGCTGAACACTTAATCATAGAACTTTACTCTAAATAATAAGCACACTTTTAAAAATTATTTTAAAATTTTGTTTACCCTCAGTGGATTACTGAATTTTAAGGAGGGTTTTGTCCATGATAGAAATAGAAAAGCCAAAAGTAGATATAGTTGAGCTTAGCGAAGACTATAGATATGGTAAGTTTGTTATAGAACCTCTAGAAAGAGGATATGGAATAACTATAGGTAACGCATTAAGAAGAATATTATTATCATCATTACCAGGTGTAGCAGTAAATGCTATAAAAATAGATGGAGTTCTTCATGAATTCTCTACAATACCTGGTGTTAAAGAAGATGTTACTGAGATAATATTAACTTTAAAAGAGCTTTCAGCAACTATAGATGGTGAAGGAAGTAGAACACTTAAAATAGAGGCTCAAGGACCATGCTCTATCACAGGTGCAGATATAATCTGTCCTCCAGATGTTGAAATATTAAGTAAAGATTTAGCAATAGCTACATTAGATGATAATGCTAAACTTAATATGGAGATATTTGTAGATAAAGGTAGAGGATATGTTTCTGCTGAAGAAAATAAAACAGAGAATGTTCCAATAGGTGTTTTACCTGTGGATTCAATATATACTCCTGTTGAGAAAGTTAGTTATCATGTGGAAAACACAAGAGTTGGTCAAAAAACAGATTATGATAAATTAGTGCTAGAAGTATGGACTAATGGTAGTATAAATCCTCAAGAGGGTATATCATTAGCTGCGAAAGTATTAGTTGAGCATTTAAATCTATTTATAGACTTAACTGAACATGTAAGTAGTGTTGAAATCATGGTAGAAAAAGAAGAAGATCAAAAAGAAAAAGTTCTTGAAATGACTATAGAAGAATTAGATTTATCAGTTAGATCATATAACTGTTTAAAGAGAGCGGGAATTAATACAGTTGAAGAATTAGCTAATAAATCTGAGGATGATATGATGAAGGTTAGAAACCTAGGTAAGAAGTCATTAGAAGAGGTAATACAAAAACTAGAGGAACTTGGACTAGGATTAAAACCAAGTGAAGAATAGCGAGCAAAGGAGGGATAAGAATGGCTAAGTACCGTAAATTAGGACGTGAAACAGCTCACAGAAACCTTATGTTAAGAAACTTAGTAACTTGCTTACTAAGAAGTGGAAGAATAGAAACTACAGTGACTAGAGCGAAAGAAACTCGTAGAATGGCTGAAAAGATGATAACTCTTGCTAAAAGAGGGGATCTTCATGCTAGAAGACAAGTTTTAGCTTATGTTATGGATGAAACAGTAGTTAATAACTTATTCACAGATTTAGCTCCAAAATATGCTGAGAGAAATGGTGGATACACTAGAATAATAAAAATAGGGCCAAGAAAAGGCGATGCTGCTGAAATGGCTTTTATAGAATTAGTATAGTAAGGAAAGGATTAGGCTTGATGGCTTAATCTTTTTTTTATTTTTTTGACTCAGGTGTGATATAATAATGTGTAAAATGATTTTTATAAGTTATTGCTTACTAAAAGGAGTATGAATTAATGGATAATATAGTAAAGGTAAATAATATTTCGTTTGAGTATATTACAGATGAAGCAAAACTTAAAGCAATAGATAATTTAAGCCTAGATGTTAAAAAAGGAGAATTTGTTGCGATAATAGGACATAATGGTTCTGGTAAGTCTACTTTATCTAAAAACTTAAATGCAATTCTTATGCCTACTGAGGGAAACATTCTTATTGATGGAATGGATACTAAGGAGGAAGAACGATTATGGGATATAAGACAAACTGCAGGCATGGTATTTCAAAACCCAGATAATCAAATAGTTGCTACAATAGTAGAAGAAGATGTTGCGTTTGGACCTGAAAACTTAGGTGTAGAGCCTAAAGAAATAAGGCGTATTGTAGAGGAATCTTTAAAGAGTGTAGGTATGTATGATTTAAGAGGTAGACAACCACACTTGTTATCAGGTGGTCAAAAACAAAGAGTTGCAATAGCAGGAATTATTGCTATGAGGCCTAAATGTATAATATTTGATGAAGCAACAGCAATGTTAGACCCATCTGGAAGAAAAGAAGTTATGAAAACAATAAAAAGACTTAATAAAGAAGAAAATATAACTGTTATACATATAACACACTTTATGGAAGAAGCAGTAGAGGCAGATAGAGTTGTGGTTATGGAAAAAGGGAAAAAAATCTTAGAGGGAACTCCTAGAGAAGTATTCAGTGAAATAAAGATGCTAAAGGAAATCGGTTTAGATGTACCTTGTATGACAGAATTATCTAGTTTATTAATAGAAGAAGGAATGAATATTAGTAGTGATATATTAACTGTGGATGAGATGGTGATGGAATTATGTCAATTATAGTAAAGAATTTAACACACATATATAATGAAGGGATGCCTTTTGCAAGTAAGGCACTTGATGATGTTTCTTTTGAGATTAAAGATAGAGATTTTGTTGGTCTCATAGGTCATACAGGTTCAGGAAAATCTACATTAATACAACATTTAAATGGATTATTAAAGCCTTCCTCAGGAGAAATATTTATAAATGATTTTAATATAACAGATAAAAACTTGAATTTAACTGAGATTAGAAAAAGGGTAGGTGTTGTATTTCAATATCCAGAATACCAATTGTTTGAAGAAACGATTGATAAAGACATAGCCTTTGGACCTGCTAATTTAGGCTTAGAGAAGTCTGAGATACATAATAGGGTAAAAGCATCAATGGAAGCTGTAGGACTTGATTATGAGGAATTTAAGGATAAATCTCCTTTTGAATTATCTGGTGGTCAAAAGCGTAGGGTAGCAATTGCTGGAGTTATAGCTATGAACCCAGAAGTTCTTATACTGGATGAACCTACTGCTGGTCTTGATCCTGGAGGAAGAGATGAAATTTTTAATTTAATAAAGGACTTACATGAAAAAAACAATATGACTATAATACTGTCATCTCATAGTATGGATGATATGGCAAAACTAGCAAAGACTTTAATTGTTATGAATCATGGTAGAATAGAATTTATGGGAACTCCTAGAGAAGTATTTAAATCAAATGCTAGTAAATTGAAAGAGATAGGATTAGATATTCCACAAGTTTTAGAGCTTGCATTGAAATTGAGACAAAAAGGATTTAACATCAGAGAAGATATATTGACTTTAGAGGAAGCAAAACAAGAAATATTAAAAGTTGTGAGAGGACGAGGATTATGTTAAAAGATATAACTATAGGGCAATACTACCCAACAAGTTCTGCTATTCATAAATTAGATCCAAGGATAAAACTTGTAGCAACAATTGTATTTATGGTGTCTATATTTGTAGTAAATAAATTTTGGCCTTATATAGTAGTTTTATTATGTTTATTAGGTATGATAAAGTTAGCTAATATACCAGTTAGGTATATTATTAAAGGTGTAAAGCCTCTTAAATGGATTATTTTATTTACATTTCTTATAAATATTTTTTTCTTGCCAGGTGATGAAATATGGTCATTTGGATTTTTGGCAATAACAAAACAAGGTCTAAGACAAGCAATTTTTATGGCAATAAGACTTATATTTTTAGTGGTTGGGACATCTTTACTTACTCTAACTACTTCTCCAATAGAATTAACAGATGGTATAGAAAGATTGCTTAACCCATTTAAAAAAATTGGTTTACCAGTACATGAGCTTGCAATGATGATGACAATTGCTTTACGTTTTATTCCTACATTATTGGATGAAACAGATAAAATAATGAAAGCTCAAATGTCTAGAGGAGCAGATTTTGAAAGTAAAAACCTTATAAATAGAGCTAAGAACTTAGTGCCTCTTTTGGTGCCATTATTTGTGAGTGCGTTTAGAAGAGCTGATGAATTAGCTATGGCCATGGAAGCTAGATGTTATAGAGGTGGACACAATAGAACTAAAATGAGAGAGTCTGTCATAGCAAAGGGAGACTATATAGCATGTGTATTCCAAGTTGTTTATTTAGGCGTGATTATAGCTACTAGATTTATAGTAATTTAATAGAGACATAGATATAAACGAGGTAAAGTATGAGAAATATAAAAATTACAATCCAATATAATGGCAGTAATTATTGTGGATGGCAAAAACAACCTGGTTCTTTAGGAATACAGGGTACAATAGAAAAGGCTATATATGATATAACAAGAGAAGAAGTCAAACTCATAGGGTCAGGTAGAACTGATTCAGGAGTTCATGCTATTGGTCAAATTGCAAATTTTAAAATTAATTCAGACATAAATGTAGAAAGTATACCAATGGCTTTAAATGCTAAACTACCAAAGGATATATCAATTATAAAAGCATGTGAAGTTAAGGAAGATTTCCATTCAAGGTATAGTGCAAAAGGTAAAACATATAAATATTTAATATATAATAGCAAGTTTAGAAATCCGATACTTAGTGATATGTCGTATCAAGTAAAATATGAACTTGATTTTGATAAAATGTGTTTAGAGTCAAAGAGTATTTTAGGAACACATGACTTTAAAGGTTTTATGAGTACTGGTTCATCTGTAAAAGATACAATTAGAACTATATATGATATTGATATCAATAAAAATGATGACTTAATTGTCATAGAAATTAGTGGAAATGGATTTTTATATAATATGGTAAGAATTATTGTTGGAACACTTATTGATATAGGTCGTGGTAGGATTAATGAGTCATTTTTAGATATAATAGAATCTAAAACTAGGTCAAAATGTGGACATACAGCTCCAGCACAAGGATTATTTCTTAAAAAAGTTCATTATTAACTTGACACACCAGGCTACATGTATTAAAATATATGAGAATGTGTTAATAAGTCCACTTGCCCCGGACTTGACATAAACGGTAAAAAAATTTTATGAGAAATAGTTAAGGAGGGACAGTTATGAAAAGTTATATAGCTAAGCCAGCTGATGTACAAAGAAAATGGTACTTAGTTGACGCTGAAGGTAAAACACTAGGTCGTTTAGCAACAGAAATAGCGACAGTATTGAGAGGTAAACATAAACCAACATTTACTCCTCACGTTGATGGTGGAGATTTTGTTGTTGTAGTAAATGCAGGAAAGATAGTTTTAAGTGGTAAAAAATTAGATCAAAAATATTACAGATACCATACTGGTTATGTAGGTGGATTAAAAGAAATATCTTACAGAGATATGATGGATAAGAAACCAGAAGAAGTTATAGCACATGCTGTAAGTGGTATGTTACCTAAGAACAAATTAAGAAGCAGAATGATGACTAGATTAAGAGTATTCGCAGGTGCTGAACACACTCATGCAGCTCAAAATCCAGAAGTTTTAAACTTTAAGTAAGATTAATAGGTGAAAGGAGGAGTTTATAATGGCTAACGTTCAATATTATGGAACTGGAAGAAGAAAAAGTTCTGTTGCTAGAGTAAGACTAGTTGCAGGTGAAGGAAATATATTAGTAAATGGAAGAGCATTAGAAAATTATTTTAACTATGAAACACTAATAAGAGATGTTAAACAACCATTAGTTTTAACTGGAAATGAAAATAAATATGATGTTATAGTAAAAGTTGAAGGTGGAGGATTCACTGGACAAGCTGGAGCTATAAGACATGGTATATCTAGAGCTTTATTAAAAGCTGATTTAGATTTAAGACCTGCTTTAAAGAAAGAAGGTTTCTTAACTAGAGATGCAAGAATGAAGGAAAGAAAGAAATACGGATTAAAAGCAGCAAGAAGAGCTCCACAATTCTCAAAAAGATAATTACTTATTTTTTTGGAAAAACAAAATACTTTATATATTTTTATTTAAAAAGTATTTGTATGTTAAAAATGTTGGGTTTGAATTAAGAGTGATATACAATAAAATAATAAGATATTTTATTAGGATGTTTTTCTGTAGGGAAAGCATCCTTTTTTATTTATATAATGGAAAGAGTATGCATTAGATTTATTTAATGCAATAGCATTATTAACAAAAGTAGTTTATATATTAATAATTAAAAATTTTATATACTATAATAACATAGTCTATGAATATACATTAGTATAATTCGTAGACTATGTTATTATAAATTATATGATTTGTTGTCAAAATAATAGTTATTCAATAGTAGATAAGAGTATTAAATTAAAGAGGTTAATAATATATAATATTGTAAAGCACATATATCGATATTGATAAATCAATATAATAAATGGAAATTGATAATTAGAAAAGGAGAATTTAAATGTTTGTACTAATATTTGGAATATTATAGTGTTTTTATAAGTATACATATACAGGGTGATGTTGTGAGAAAGTACATAAAACATATAATTTTTAGTTTTGTTATGGTGTGCCTAGTAATAGTGTCAATATTTGAAGTGAAAAATATATCTGAAGATGTTATTAAGTATATGCCAGTAACAAATAAAACAATAATTTTAGACGCTGGTCATGGGGGTATTGACCCAGGTGCGTTAAATAAGGATAAGAGCACATCTGAAAAGGATATTAACTTAGCTATAACACTTAAGCTTAGAGAGCTTATAGAATCAAGTGGAGGTCTTGTAATATTGACTAGAGAAGATGATAGTAGTCTTTACAAAGAGGGAAATAATAAAACAACAAGACAAAAGTATAATGAAAATTTGAAAAATAGGAAAGAAATGATATCCAATTCTAATGCTAACATGTTCGTCTCCATACATCTCAATGCATTTGAACAATCAAAATACTATGGAGCTCAAACTTTTTATCCTAAAGACAAACAAGATAGTAAAGAGCTATCAAAGTGTATTCAAGAAGAACTTAAAAGAGTAGTAGATAAAACAAATAATAGAGAAGTCAAGCCTAGAGATGATATATATCTTTTAAAAGAGAACAATATTCCATCAGTACTAATAGAGTGTGGTTTTTTATCGAATGAAAAAGAATGTAAACTTTTGACTGATGAAACATATCAAGAGAAGATAGCATGGGCGATATACATAGGAATACAAAAATATCTAAGTTAAAGTTACTATATAAATAAGTCTGAATATGTAAATAGCTTGTATTAAAGCAGTTAAAATGCATTAATATAGGCTATTTTTGTTTTGACAAAAAAATATTTAAAATAAAAGTTAAAAAAGCGTTGACTTGAAATCATATAGATGGTATTATATATGAGTGCCCAAAAGGAGCACAAAAATACGACAAAAGAACTTTGAAAATTAAACAGTAGGTTAATTTATAAACAAGAAACAAACCATAAAGCCAGATATTTTGATAACAATAGTATCTTAGCCTGATAAACTTTTATTTGAGAGTTTGATCCTGGCTCAGGATGAACGCTGGCGGCGTGCCTAACACATGCAAGTTGAGCGATTT
>NZ_JRHN01000011.1 GCF_001299635.1 Clostridioides difficile
GGGTTCGAGTCCCTTCACCTCGACCAACTTGGACCTTTAGCTCAGTTGGTTAGAGCGCCCGGCTCATAACCGGTAGGTCTGGGGTTCGAGTCCCTGAAGGTCCATTATTCTTCATAGGGGTGTAGCTCAGTTGGTAGAGCGTCGGTCTCCAAAACCGTGCGCCGGGGGTTCGAGTCCCTCCACCCCTGCCAAATTAAAAAGGACTTGAAAAAAATAGATTTTAGAGTAGTATAAAATAGTAAATGAAATTTCGAGGTGTAGCGCAGTTTGGTAGCGCACATGGTTTGGGACCATGGGGCCGGGGGTTCGAGTCCCTTCACCTCGACCAAGAAAAGGGCCTATAGCTCAGGTGGTTAGAGCGCACGCCTGATAAGCGTGAGGTCGCTGGTTCGAGTCCAGCTAGGCCCACCATTTGCCCAGATAGCTCAGTCGGTAGAGCAGGGGACTGAAAATCCCCGTGTCGGTGGTTCGATTCCGCCTCTGGGCACCAGAAATACGGCGGTATAGCTTAGTTGGCTAGAGCGTTCGGTTCATACCCGAAAGGTCATAGGTTCGACTCCTATTACCGCTACCATCTAACTATATCAATAAAGAACTTTGAAAATTAAACAGTAGGTTAATTTATAAACAAGAAACAAACCATAAAGCCAGATATTTTGATAACAATAGTATCT
>NZ_JRHN01000012.1 GCF_001299635.1 Clostridioides difficile
CGAACACAGAAGTTAAGCTCTCTAGCGCTGATGGTACTTGGTGGGAAACTGCCTGGGAGAGTAGGACGTAGCCACGTAATCTTTTTATTATAATAAATTAACTTAGCACTTTAATTCAACATTTTACTTAATTCAATATTTTAATTAAAAAATAAAGCTACTGATTTTTAAATCAGTAGCTCTTTTGTTTTTTATCTAATATTTTAGTTAAGTTAGTAAATAAAAATCTTATATACTCATTTGGGATATTAACCATCATTTAATTTAAATTGTTATTATGCCATTATTTTATATACAAACTCTTTTAGTTTATCTAATCCAGATAAGAACGTATTTTCACTGCAAGCATAAGATATACGAATATATTTATCCATACCAAATGCTATTCCAGGAACAACTGCAACGTTATATTCTTCTAAAAATTGATTACAAAACTCTATAGAAAAGCTATCTTTATACTTAAATCTCTCAGATACTTTAGAGAGGTCTATAAATGCATAAAATGCGCCATTTGGATTTACATATCCTACATTTTCGATAGAGTCTAATTTTGATGTAATTAAGTCTCTTCTAGACTTATATGTCTTAACCATATTATCTATATCAGCTGAGCAATCTTTTAAGGCTCCATATGCTATGTATTGTGCTGTTAAACTTGGATGAGATATAAGATGTCCCTGTATAGAACTCATTGCTTTAGCAATGGTTTTATTAGATGCTGTATATCCCAATCTTAATCCAGTCATTGCAGCAGATTTAGAAAAACCATTTACAGTTATTGTTATATCTTTAGCTTCTTCACTTAATGAGGCAATTGATGTAAATTCCCCATCATAGCATATTTTTTCATATATTTCATCTGCTAAAATATATATTTTATTTTCTATACATACATCTACAATTTCTATTAATTCATTTTTTGTATAAATGCTACCAGTAGGATTTGAAGGATTATTTATTACAAGAATTTTTGTTTTATTTGTTATAGATTTTTTAAGCTCATCTTTTGTTAACTTGAATCCATTTTCTTTTTTAGTATCGATGAAAACTGGTACAGCATTTACTAATTTAACCATTTCAGGATAACTAACCCAATAAGGTTTTGGCAATAATACTTCATCGCCCTCATCTGTTAAAGCTAGCAAAGTATTCGTTATAGAGTTTTTTGCTCCACTTGATATAACTATTTCATCTATTGAATATTTACAATTATTTTCATCAATAAGTTTTTTACAAATTTCCTCTCTAAGTATTTTTAACCCTGGAACTAAATCATATTTAGTACAATCTTTATTTAAAGAGTCAATACCATAAGCTTTTGCATTATTAGGTACGTTGAAATCAGGTTCTCCTATACTAAGATTTATTACTTTAATTCCGTTGTTTTCCATTTCTTTAACTTTTGAACTAATACCTATTGTGTAGGATGGAGTTATAAAGTTTAGTCTTTTTGATAACATAAAATGCCTCCTTTTAAATTATTATTTATATTATACGACAGTTTTAAAGAATTTACATAAGGAAATTTGTAGATATATACATTAATGTACATGAAATTATACGTTTTTTGCCTAAAATTAGTGTAAAAAAAAGAGAAAAAATTTTTGACTCTCAGAGTTGTTAGAAACGCTACTGTTCAAAATATCTAGATAGTATTTGCAATGACTTGCGTAAGTTTGACTATTATGTACAAATTTGGTAATCTTAATATAGAAATTATTAAGATAATCCCTTTAACTTAGTTGAAGGGGATTTTTTTAGACTTAATATACTACATATAGTGGTATGTAGATTAATAAAATACAATATATAGTAATAGGAGGTTTTTTTAATTGGTTGAATTCGTGAAAAAAAGAGATGGAAGAGTAATCCCATTTAATGAAGATAGAATAACAAGAGCTATATTTTTAGCAGCGACAAATGTTGCAGAAAGGGAAGGAATAGTACCTGATTATAAATTATCTGAGCAATTAACTCAGGAAGTAATAAGATTTTTAAATCATAAATATTCAGAAACAGTTCCAAGTGTTGAGGATATTCAAGACTCAGTAGTTAAGATTCTTATAGAAACTGGTCATGCAAAAACTAGTGAAGAATACATAATATATAGAACTGAAAGAAGTAGAATAAGAAATTCAAAAACAAGACTGATGAAGGCAATAGAGGAGATTACTTTTGAGGATGCAGAAGATGCAGACATAAAAAGAGAAAATGCAAACATTAATGGTAATACAGCTATGGGGACTATGCTACAATACGGAAGCACTGTATCTAAAGAATTTTGTAAGACTCATATATTAAAGCCAGAACATTCTTTTGCCCATGAGAATGGAGATATACACATACATGATATGGACTTTTTAAATATGGGTACATTAACTTGTTGCCAGATAGATGTTAAAAAACTATTTAATGGTGGATTTTCAACAGGACATGGTTTTTTAAGAGAACCACAAGATATAATAAGTTATGGAGCATTAGCTGCAATCGCTATACAAAGTAATCAAAATGACCAACATGGAGGTCAAAGTATACCATTTTTTGATTATGGATTGGCTGAAGGTGTATATAAGACCTTTAAGAAATTCTACATAGGAAACTTAGCTAAAGCATTGAAATTATTTAAAGGAATTGAAAATAATGATGCAATAAAGAACATAGTATATAATACAGAAAAAGAAACAAATAAAAAGGTTGGTCTTAAAAGAGAGGAATTATATATAAACTCAGAAAAAAAGAAATTGATAGAAACTTTTGATATTGATGAAGAACTTGCAAATAACATGCAAAACTTTGCATTTGAAGAATCATATAGAGAAACTGATAAAAAAACATACCAATCTATGGAAGCATTTATACACAATTTAAATACAATGCATTCTAGAGCAGGTGCACAGGTTCCATTTTCAAGTGTGAACTTTGGAACAGATATTTCTGAAGAAGGAAGGATGGTAACTAAGAATCTTTTACTATCTCAAGAAAGAGGACTAGGTAATGGAGAAACGCCAATTTTTCCAATTTTAATATTTAAGGTTAAAGAAGGAGTAAATTTAAATCCTGAAGACCCTAATTATGATTTATTTAAATTATCATGCAGAGTATCAGCTAAAAGACTATTTCCTAATTTTAGTTTCTTAGATGCGCCTTTTAATGCTAAATATTACAGAAAAGGTGAACCAGATACAGAAGCCACATATATGGGTTGTAGAACAAGAGTACTTAGTAATGTATGTGGTTCAGAAACAGTTAGTGGTAGAGGAAATATATCTTTTACTACAGTTAATTTACCAAGATTGGGTATAAAGCATGGCATTGTAAATGATGAGAAAGCTAATTTAGATAGTTTTTTTGAAGAATTAGATGAAAAGATAGACTTAATTATAGAGCAATTATTAGAACGTCTTGAGGTTCAAGGAAATAAAAAAATGAAGAATTTCCCATTCTTGATGGGTCAAGGTGTATGGAAAGGTTCTGATGATTTAGGACCAGAAGATACACTAAAAGAAGTAATAAAGCAAGGAACATTGACAATTGGATTCATAGGTTTAGCAGAATGTCTTATTGCTCTTATGGGTAAACATCACGGAGAAAGCAAAGAAGCCCAAGAATTAGGATTAAGAATAGTGTCACACATGAGAGCTAAAATGGACGAAGCCACAGATAAATATAAATTAAACTTCTCTTTAATGGGTACACCAGCGGAAGGTCTTTCAGGTAGATTTACTAAAATAGATAAAAAAGTATATGGAGAGATTAAAGGTATAACAGACAAAGAATATTATACTAATTCATTCCATGTACCAGTTTATTATAATATAAGTGCATATGACAAAATTGAGATAGAAGCTCCATATCATGAACTGACGAATGCAGGTCATATAACATATGTGGAATTAGATGGAGATCCATCAGATAATCTAGAAGCTTTTGAAACAGTTATAAAAGCTATGAAAGACTTAGGTATAGGATATGGAAGCATAAATCATCCTGTAGATAGAGATCCAATATGTGGATTTTCAGGTGTAATAGGAAGTAACATATGTCCTGTATGTGGAAGAAATGAAGATGAAAGTGATATCAAATTTGAAAGAATAAGAAGAATAACAGGTTACTTAGTTGGTACAGTTGACAGATTTAATAATGCAAAAAAAGCTGAAGTAAGAGATAGAGTAAAGCATAGATAGTTTTATTTGGAGGAATAAGTTATGAAAATAAGAATGTCATCTACTATAAGCCATGACAGTATAGTTGATGGACCAGGATTAAGGATGGTAATATGGACTCAAGGATGTATCCATAATTGCAAAGAATGCCATAATCCTCAGACACATGATTTATGTGGGGGATTTTACATGGATACAGAAGAAATTATAAATAAGATAAAATCATTAAAGTTACAAAAAGGTATTACATTATCAGGAGGAGAACCATTTTTACAGCCAGAACCATTAGAAGAAGTAGCAAAAGAAGCTAAAAGAAATGGACTGGATGTATGGTCATATACTGGATTCACATTTGAGCAGTTATTAGATAAAAAAAATAGTAGATATTTTAAAAATTTAAATTTACTAAAACAAATTGATATTTTAGTAGATGGAAAGTTTATGGCTGAGAAAAAAGATATAAGTTTAAAGTTCAGAGGTTCATCAAATCAAAGAATAATTGATGTTCAAAAAAGTTTGAAATATAAAAAAGTATTTTTAGTTGAACAATATATGAAAGATGATTTATCCATAGCAGAATAAAATATAAATAGACGGAAGTAAATATAATAATGTATTTACCTCCGTCTATCTTTATGTAATTTTGTTTATTTGCATCATATAAGATGTAATTGTTAAATAAAAATGCTTATCGTGTATTTTATTTAACTCTTTTATAAGCTGGATGATTCTAATAGATAGTTTCTAAAGGATATACAAGTATTAATTTATGGATTCTTTGCTAAGAAACTAGAATGTTTAGTTGTTATGTAAAAATCTTTAGTTACTATAAGAGAAGAATTCAAATAAATGATTAAATGTTGACAAGGAGCTCAGAAAGTAATTTACCTAGTGCCATCAAGATTGGTATTAAGCATTTTTAAAAATAGAAAATCTTTAAAATGAGTATTTTTAATAATATTTCTTGGTTTGTATCTTTCTTATAAACAAATTTTATAGTATAAATCAATTAAGTAAATAAGTCTAATTACATATAATACATATATTTGTATAAAAAATATTAAATTTTGTAATTTGTGGATAAATATGTTTATAATGTGGATAATATTTAATATAATAAGTTAAAACAATATGAATCAGTTGTTTATAATGTGGATAATATAACCATATGTAAATAAATGAGATACTTGAAAGTAAAAAATGTGAAAAAAGTTATTGACTCTAAAAGGAAAAGTTGGTATAGTAATACTTGTCCTCAAGAAAAGGGCAAACAGATAAAGCATAAAGAACTTTGAAAATTAAACAGTAGGTTAATTTATAAAACAAGAAACAAACCATAAAGCCAGATATTTTGATAACAATAGTATC
>NZ_JRHN01000013.1 GCF_001299635.1 Clostridioides difficile
TCGAGCCCTGTTGGTCCCACCATTTGCGGCCTGGTAGTTCAGTTGGTTAGAATGCCAGCCTGTCACGCTGGAGGTCGAGGGTTCGAGCCCCTTCCAGGTCGCCAAACTAAATAAGCGGGAATAGTTCAGTGGTAGAGCGCAACCTTGCCAAGGTTGAAGTCGCGAGTTCGAATCTCGTTTCCCGCTCCATAATAACTTGGGTGCATAGCTCAGCTGGATAGAGCAACGCCCTTCTAAGGCGTGTGTCCGGGGTTCGAATCCCTGTGCGCTCATTAAGAAAAGTTTACTATATTTTATAGTAAACTTTTATATTGTTTAAAAAGACACAGGATACATGTATATTACCTGTGTCTTTTTCTTTACAAACTTTAAACCTTGTAAGAGTTACAGTATATTCATTAATATTGTAAACATATAAATGCTAATGTATAATAGTTTACAAGACGTTTATAAAAGTTCTAGTTAGAAAGAATCACTAACTATAGGATAAAGTCTATATACATTATATTGTATACTTTATAGTATTAATATATTAGAATGATTAATTAATTTATAGATTAATTGTACTTATATAATGAATTATGAAAAATTAAGTATTATAGAGAATTGACAATGTAATGTAACATTTATAGGTTATACTAAATGAATTATAATAGTATAGGTAATAGATGCATAAGTCTGAGAATATGTGTGTTATTTTACCTATAGAAAATAATTTCTAATAGTATTTGTAGTAGTATATTAAAATAAATTTATCTAGACTAGTTATAAAGCAGATTATTATTTTAAGGCAAGAATTACATTAATAAGTTAATAAGATAATATTTATGATATATAATGTTTCAGTTATATAATTAATGAGCAGATTATAAAATTTATTTTAGTAAATATATATTAATTAATGATATATTAAATAGGTTCTATAGCATAAAACTGTGTTAAGGCGCGAGTACTATTTTGTATTCGCGCCTTGATGGTTTGAATTATTTGACCTAAAACTAACTTTAATAAAAATATACATTTATTGAATCAATATTTTTTATGTCTTTAGAGATTATTTAACAATCTCGAACCATAAAATTAGAATTATTTACACAAAAGTTAAATAGTTTGTATAGAGTTAGATTTATATAGTATAATACATAGTGTAAATAATTAAGAAGTTATCAAACAGGAGGATAAAACTGTGTTAGATATAAATTCTTTTTTAAATGGATTTTTTAATATAATATTAAGAATGAGTATATATGATTTAATTGACATATCTATAGTAGCGTATATTTTTTACAAAATATTTATGTTTATAAAAGATACAAGAGCAGAACAAGTATTTAAAGGGATAATATTTCTTTTACTAGCAACTCAACTTAGTAACACTTTTAAACTGCATACCGTTTATTGGATATCTCTTAAAGCTCTAGATTATGGAGTTATAGCTGCCCTTATAATTTTCCAGCCAGAATTTAGAGCAGGACTTGAGCATATAGGAAGAGCAAAATTTAATTTATTTGGAAAGAATGTAAATACATCAGAAGAGACTCTTAATAGAAATATAGAGGAAATTGTAGAGGCATTATATTCACTTTCTAGACAAAAGATAGGCGCTCTTATCATAATGGAAAGAGAAACTAGAATAAGTGACATAATAAATACAGGAACTATTATTGATGCTGAGATTTCTAGACAGCTATTAATAAATATATTTATACCAAATACACCACTACATGATGGAGCTGTTGTAATTAGAGATTCCAAAGTAAAGGCAGCTGCATGTTTTTTACCTCTGACAGAAAGTAAGGATTTAAGCAAAGATTTAGGTACTAGACATAGAGCGGGAATAGGTGTAAGTGAAGTATCTGACTGTATTACACTGATTGTGTCTGAAGAAACTGGAGGCGTTTCAATCGCTAAATCAGGTAAGTTATATAGAGATATCTCTAGAGAAAGAATGATGAATATATTACGTAGTAATCTAAAAACAAATACAGAAACAAGAAGTTTTTTCAAAGGTGGTATATTTAAATGATAAATAGACTGAAAAATAATACCAAAATAAAAATAATATCATTTTTAAGTGCAATTGCATTATGGATGTATGTTATGGCTGTAGTTGACCCTGAAGAAACTAAAGGGTTTGAGGATATACCTGTATCTATAAGTAACATGAGTGATTTAAAAGATAAAAATCTTGTTATATATCCAGACGAAAAATTAACAGCAGATGTATATATAAAAGGTAGTTTATCAAAGGTACAAAGTGTAAAAAAAGAGGATATACATGTGTATGGAACTATTGAAGACCCAATACAAGGACAGAAAGAAGTATATTTAAAAGCAAATATTCCTCAAGGTGTCACTATAGAATTTAAACATGATGTTTTAGTAGTGAATCTTGAAAAAAATATAAAAGAAAAAAGAGATATAAAGGTAGAAGTAAGTGGAAATTCAAAAAGAAATATAAACAAAATTGAACTTAGTAAGAATGTTGTCGATGTTTCGGGACCAAGAAGTCTGGTTAATGAAGTCAAAAGTGTAAGAGCTAACTTAGATGTTGGAAATCAAACAGAGGACTTTTCTAAAAAATTAGAATTAATTCCATTAAATAGTAGTGGAACAAAGGTTGAAGGTGTAACATTAAGCTCATCTTTTGTAACTGCACAAATAGAATTATTAAAAGAAAAGACTGTACCAATAAGAGTGAACTTGAAGGATGGTAAAGATAATGATGCACTGAAAAACTATAAATTAAGTGCAGAACAAGTTACAATAAAAGGAAAAAAAGAAAATATAGACAAAATAAATTATATTAAGACAAAACCTGTTGATTTAGCTGATTTAGCTGATGGAGGAGAAAAAGAAGTGAGTTTAGAGGTTCCAGAAGGTATAACTCTTGAAGACAGTTCTATAACAATAAAATTAAATGAAACAAAACAGTTAAGTGCAGAGTTTCTATACAATGTAGAGGATATTGAATTAAGAAATATACCAGCAAATATGGATAATCCAAGTATAATTTCTGATGTAAATATAAAAGTTGTAGTAGAATCGACAGAAGACTTAAGCAAGTTAAATAAAAAAGATATTTCATTGTTTATCGATTTATCACAAGGACCTGAAGAAGATAGTAAATACAAAGTAAAATATGAAACAACATATCAATTTAAAAAAATAAATATAGAACCTAATATTGTTGAAGTAGAATGAACAAATATTTCGAATATTTAGTTGTTACAAGATGCGACAAAAAAACCTATAAAATTAAGTTTGTTAATTTTATGTTTTTGTTGCATCTTGTTTATTTTAGTTATATTATAAAATAAGGACAATGAGATATTTGTTAAATCTAAAAAGTACTAGAAATTATGAAAAAAGACTGATAAATAGATTTAAATAAATATTTTTGAATTAAATATTTCAATTATCCCTAGGAAAACGTTGCTGAACGAGTTATAATTTAATTGAGATATAAAAAGTTCTATTTCAAAAAATTCAAGATGAGGTGGAAATGCATGAAAAGCTTTGAAGAAGTAATTAAGTTTGCAAAAGAAAGAGGACCTAAAACTATATCAGTAGCATGTTGTCAAGACAAAGAAGTTTTAATGGCAGTTGAGATGGCTAGAAAAGAAAAAATAGCAGATGCTATTTTAGTAGGTGATATAGAAAAGACTAAAGAAATTGCAAAAAGCATAGACATGGATATCGAAAATTATGAACTGATAGATATAAAAGATTTAGCAGAAGCATCTCTAAAATCTGTTGAATTAGTTTCACAAGGAAAAGCCGACATGGTAATGAAAGGCTTAGTAGACACATCAATAATACTAAAAGCAGTTTTAAATAAAGAAGTAGGTCTTAGAACTGGAAATGTATTAAGTCACGTAGCAGTATTTGATGTAGAGGGATATGACAGATTATTTTTCATAACTGACGCAGCTATGAACTTAGCTCCTGATACAAATACTAAAAAGCAAATCATAGAAAATGCTTGCACAGTAGCACATTCATTAGATATAAACGAACCAAAAGTTGCTGCAATATGCGCAAAAGAAAAAGTAAATCCAAAAATGAAAGATACAGTTGAAGCTAAAGAACTAGAAGAAATGTATGAAAGAGGAGAAATCAAAGGTTGTATGGTTGGTGGACCTTTTGCAATTGATAATGCGGTGTCTTTAGAAGCAGCTAAACATAAAGGTATAAATCATCCTGTAGCAGGAAGAGCTGATATATTATTAGCTCCAGATATTGAAGGTGGTAACATATTATATAAAGCTTTAGTATTCTTCTCAAAATCAAAAAATGCAGGAGTTATAGTTGGAGCTAAAGCACCAATAATACTAACTTCTAGAGCAGATAGTGAAGAAACTAAACTTAACTCAATAGCTTTAGGTGTTTTAATGGCAGCAAAGGCTTAAATTTAAGGGGGAAATAGGCAAATGAGCAAAATATTTAAAATCTTAACAATAAATCCTGGATCGACATCAACTAAAATAGCTGTATTTGATAATGAGGATTTAGTATTTGAAAAAACTTTAAGACATTCTTCAGAAGAAATAGGAAAATATGAGAAAGTGTCAGACCAATTTGAATTCCGTAAACAAGTAATAGAAGAAGCTCTAAAAGAAGGTGGAGTAAAAACATCTGAATTAGATGCTGTAGTAGGTAGAGGAGGACTTCTTAAACCTATAAAAGGTGGTACTTATTCAGTAAGTGCTGCTATGATTGAAGATTTAAAAGTAGGAGTTTTAGGAGAACATGCTTCAAACTTAGGTGGAATAATAGCAAAGCAAATAGGTGATGAAGTAAATGTTCCTTCATACATAGTAGACCCTGTTGTTGTGGATGAATTAGAAGATATCGCTAGAATTTCTGGTATGCCTGAAATAAGCAGAGCAAGTGTAGTACATGCTCTAAATCAAAAGGCAATAGCAAGAAGATATGCTAGAGAAATAGGTAAGAAATACGAAGATATAAATCTTATAGTTGCTCACATGGGTGGAGGAGTTTCTGTTGGAGCTCATAAAAATGGTAGAATAGTAGATGTTGCAAACGCATTAGATGGAGAAGGTCCTTTCTCTCCAGAAAGAAGTGGTGGATTACCAGTAGGTGCATTAGTAAAAATGTGCTTTAGTGGAAAATATACTCAAGATGAAATTAAAAAGAAAATAAAAGGTAATGGTGGATTAGTTGCATATTTAAATACTAATGATGCTAGAGAAGTTGAAGAAAGAATTGAAGCTGGTGATGAAAAGGCTAAATTATTATATGAAGCTATGGCATATCAAATCTCTAAAGAAATAGGAGCTAATGCAGCAGTTCTTAAGGGAGATGTAAAAGCAATACTATTAACTGGTGGAATCGCATATTCAAAAATGTTTACAGAAATGATTACAGATAGAGTTAAATTTATAGCAGATGTAAAAGTTTATCCAGGAGAAGATGAAATGATTGCATTAGCTCAAGGTGGACTTAGAGTTTTAACTGGTGAAGAAGAGGCCCAAGTTTATGATAACTAATGATAAAAGAATAAGAATCATAACTGGTCACTATGGAAGTGGTAAAAGTGAATTTGCGATGAACTATGTTATTAAATTAAGAGATATGGTTTCTGGCAAAGTTGCTATAGCCGATTTAGATGTGGTAAATGTATACTTTAGAACTAGAGAAAAGAAAGAACTAATGAAATCTTTAGGTATACAACCAATTGATAGCTCAATCAATGCTCCAACATTAGACTTACCAGCAGTATCAGCAGAAGTAATGTCTCCTATGGTGGACAATTCATACAATTCTGTTATAGATTTAGGTGGAGATAATGTAGGTGCCAGAGTTATAGGAAGATTTAGTCATTTGTTAAAAGAAGGCGACTATGATATGCTTTTTGTAATAAATGCAAATAGGGAGAAAACTCAAACTTCTGAAGAAGTTATCCAATATATAAAGGAAATAGAAAAATCTTCTAAGTTAAAGGTAACAGGTCTAATTAATAATACTCATCTTATTAGATTTACTACTATTGATGACGTTTTAAGAGGACAGAAAGTTGCAAAAGAAGTTTCTGAGAAATGTAATATACCTATAAGATATGTTGCATGTTTAGAAAATCTTGTTGAACAGTTACCAAAAGACATAGAAGGAGAAATTTTTCCTATAAAATTATATATGAGAGAAGATTGGATGTAGTTTGAGCTCAAATATATAGAAAGTTTAAGGAGGCTTAGGTAAATGGCTAAAGGAAAAGTATCTTTTAATGAAGAACGTTGTAAAGGTTGTGGATTATGCGTTGAAGCATGTCCAGTAAAAATCATACAATTAGACTCAAATGTAATAAACAAAAAAGGGTATAACCCAGCAACTGTTTTTGAAATGGAAAAATGCATAGGATGTGCAAGTTGTGCAACTATGTGTCCAGATGTAGTTATAACAGTAGAAAGAGATTAATTTAATTAATATTTAAGGGGGAATTTTAATGGCTAAGATACTTATGAAAGGTAACGAAGCATTTGGAAAAGCAGCTATAGAAGCTGGTTGCAAATATTTCTTCGGTTACCCAATAACTCCACAAAGTGAATTACCAGAATATTTATCAAGAGAGTTACCAAAGATAGGTGGAGCGTTCGTTCAAGCTGAATCAGAAGTTTCTGCAATAAACATGGTTTATGGTGGAGCAGGTGCAGGAGCAAGAGTTATGACTTCTTCATCTTCACCAGGAGTTGCTTTAAAACAAGAAGGTATAACATATGCAGTAGGTGCAGAAGTTCCTTGTGTTGTACTTAACGTAATGAGAGGTGGTCCAGGACTAGGAAGTATACAACCTTCACAAGCTGACTACTTTATGTCTACAAGAGGTGGAGGAAATGGAGACTACAGAACTCCAGTATTCGCACCAGCTACAGTTCAAGAAGCTGTTGATATGATAATGGAAGCTTTTGACGTTGCAGATTACTACAGATCACCAGTTATGGTAGTTGCAGATGGTATGATAGGTCAAATGATGGAGCCAGTTGAATTTAAAGCTCCTGAAAAGAAAAGAGAATTGCCTCCTAAAGATTGGGCAACTGTTGGAACTAAAGGAAAAAGAGTACCTAATGTAATAAACTCTCTATACTTAGAGCCAGAAGTACTAGAAGACCATTGTTGGCATTTACAAGAAAAATTTGAAGCAATGGAAAAAAATGAAGTTCAATACGAAATGTACAAAACAGAAGATGCTGAATTTGTATTTGCAGCTTATGGAACTACTTCAAGAGTAGTAAAAAGCGCAATTGATATATTAAGAGAAGAAGGAATAAAAGCAGGTCTTATAAGACCTAAAGTATTATGGCCATTCCCATTTGAAGCATTTGACCAAATTCCTAATGCTAGAAACATATTAACTGTTGAAATGAGTATGGGACAAATGGTGGAAGATGTTAAAATGGCAGTAGAAGGTAAATTACCAGTTTACTTCCATGGAAGACCAGGAGGAATGACTCCAACACCAGCAGAAATAGTTGAAAAAGCTAAAAAAATTATTGCCGGAGAATTGGTTGCAGGAGGTGCTAGATAATGGCTGTTGTATTTAAGAAAACTGAAGGATTACAAGATACTCAAACTCACTACTGTCCAGGATGTACACATGGTATAATCCATAGATTAGTTGGTGAAGTATTAGAAGAATTAGGAGTATTAGGTGATGCTGTAGGTGTTGTTCCAGTTGGATGTTCAGTTCTAGGATATAAATATTTTAACTGTGACACTCAAGAGGCTGCTCATGGTAGAGCACCAGCAGCTGCTACAGGAATAAAAAGAGTTCATCCTGAAAATACAGTATTCACTTATCAAGGTGATGGAGACTTAGCTTCAATCGGTACTGCTGAAATAGTTCATGCAGCTGCTAGAGGAGAAAAAATAACTACTATATTTGTAAACAATACAACATATGGTATGACTGGTGGGCAAATGGCTCCAACTACACTAGTTGGACAAAGAGCTACTACTGCTCAATCAGGAAGAAATGCTGAAACTCAAGGTTATCCAATAAGAGTAAGCGAAATGTTAGCTACATTAACAGGAGCTGTATTTGTAGAAAGAGTAGCAGTTGATACTCCAGCTCATGTTAGACAAGCTAAAAAAGCTATAAAGAAAGCATTCCAAGTTCAACAAGCAGGATTAGGATTTGGAATAGTAGAAGTATTATCTACTTGTCCTACAAACTGGGGACTAGCTCCAAATGATGCTTTACAATGGTTAAGAGACAATATGATACCATACTATCCATTAGGAAATTTCAAAAATGTTGAAGTTGAGGAGGTGAAGTAAATGTCTACAGCTAGAGTAATATGTGCAGGCTTCGGAGGCCAAGGTGTTATGTCTATGGGACAATTACTTACTTATGCAGGAATGCTAGAAGGAAAAGAAGTTTCTTGGTTACCATCTTATGGACCAGAAATGCGTGGAGGTACAGCAAACTGTGCAGTAACTGTATCTAGTGAACCAGTTGGTTCTCCACTTATAACAGATGATGCAACTGCAGCTATATTATTAAACATACCAGCATTTGAAAAATTCAAAGATGATGTAATCCCTGGTGGAAAAATAATAGTAAATAGCTCTTTAATAAAAGAAAAAGTTGAAAGAACAGATGTAGATGTTTATTATATACCAGCAAATGAATTAGCAGTTGAGTTAGGAAATGACAAAGTTGCTAATATGATAATGTTAGGAGCTTACTTAAAAGTAGCTGATACTGTAGATATAGAATCTGTATTAGAAGCATTTAAGAAAGTTTTCGGACCTAGAAAAGAAAAATTCGTTCCATTAAACAGAGAAGCTCTACAAAAAGGTATGGATGCTGCATGTTCTGTAGCAACTAACTAATAAAGAAAAAAGATGTCAAAAAAAAGACAATAGAATTATTTCTATTGTCTTTTTTGCTGATAAGTATTAAAATGTTTTTATGACTGAAATTAAGAATATAATGATATTTTATGAACTATAAAAATATAATATAAATTGCAAGCTTTTCAATTATGGAAGGAGAATCTTTAGTGAGAAAGTATTTTGGAACTGATGGAGTTAGAGGAGTAGCAAATACAGAATTAACATGTGACTTAGCATATAAACTTGGTAGAGCTGGTGGTTTTGTCTTAGCTCAAGGAGACCACAGGGTAAAAGTAGTGGTAGGTAAAGATACGAGAATATCAGGAGATATGTTAGAAGCATCTTTAATAGCAGGACTTATGTCTGTTGGATGTGATGTTATTACTGTTGGAATAATACCAACACCTGCAGTGGCATATTTAACTAGAAAATATGGTGCTGATTGTGGCGTGGTTATATCTGCATCTCATAATCCTGTTGAATATAATGGAATTAAATTCTTTAATAAGAATGGATATAAATTGGATGATGAAATTGAATTAAGAATAGAAGAGTATATAGATGATATAGATAAAATTGAATGTCTACCAATTGGCGAAAATGTAGGAAGAAAGTTACATGAACATTATGCACAAAGGGACTATGTAGACTATCTGAAATCAATAATAAGTACCGATTTTAAAGGATTAAAAGTAGTATTGGATTGTGCAAATGGTGCATCATATAAAGTAGCACCAATAGTATTTGATGAATTAGGAGCAAGTGTAATTTCAATAAATAGCTCACCAGATGGAAATAATATAAATTATAAATGTGGTTCTACACATCCAGAACAACTTCAAAATGCTGTTTTGGAACATAATGCTGACTTAGGTCTTGCATATGATGGAGATGCCGATAGATTAATTGCTGTAAATGAAAAGGGTCAAATTGTTGATGGAGACCATATAATGATATTGAGTGCTTTAAATTTAAAGAAAAATAATAAATTAGCACAAGATACTTTAGTAGTTACAGTTATGAGTAACATAGGATTAACAATAGCTGCTAAAGAAAATGGAATAAATTTATCTACTACAGCAGTTGGAGATAGGTATGTTTTAGAGGATATGGTTAAGAATGGATACAATCTTGGTGGAGAACAATCTGGACATATGATATTCTTAGATTACAATACAACTGGAGATGGAGTACTTAGTTCTTTAATACTTGCAAATATAATCTTGCAAGAAAAGAAACCTTTATCAGAGCTTGCATCAATAATGAGTCAATATCCACAAGTATTAGTAAATGCAACAATAAAAAATGAAAATAAAACTAAATATATGGAATATCCAGAAATAAAAACTGAGATAGAAAGAATAGAATCTATTTTAGATGGAAATGGTAGAGTTTTGATAAGACCATCAGGAACTGAGCCATTAGTTAGAGTTATGTTAGAGGGTAAAGAGGAAGGTCAAATAAAAGAATTAGCAACAAATTTAGCTAATCTTATACAAGAAAAATTATCGTAATTTATAAGGGTATTCTCAGGTATAAATACTGAGAGCACCTTTCTAAGCGCCAGAACTTAGTTATAGACATAATTATTAAGTAACATAGGAACTAAGTTGACGAGGTCAGAGTTAATCGAATTGTCGGCGGATGCTCTGCGGTGTGTTTACCATCGAAAAACTTCTTTAAATAATAGGAGTAATCCTATGGACAAAGGGAAGCCAAAGTAAACTTATATGACCTAACTCTTAAAATATATAAATAATATTTTTTAGGAGGACACAAATAATGTGTGGAATAGTTGGATATTTAGGAAGTAGAAAGGCAGCAGAAGTTATAGTAGAAGGACTTTCTAAGCTAGAGTACAGAGGTTATGACTCTGCAGGAGTAGCAGTTAATAATTCTAATGGAGAAGAGCTTGATATCAGAAAATTTAAAGGTAGACTTTCTGTATTGGCAGAGGATTTAGAAAAGAATCCTATTGATGGAAATTTGGGAATAGGGCATACAAGATGGGCAACTCATGGAGAACCATCTGATGTAAACTCTCATCCTCATTTTAATCAAGCTAAAACAATAGCAGTTGTTCATAATGGGATAATAGAAAATTATATGGAAATAAAAGAGGAGTTAATCTCTGAAGGTGTTAAATTTGAATCTCAGACAGATACAGAAGTAATAGCACATTTAGTAGATAAATATTATGAAGGTAATTTATTAGATGCTGTATACAAAACTATATCAAAATTAAGAGGAGCTTATGCACTGGGTGTTATTTGTAAAGAACATGGAAATGAACTAGTTGCAGTAAGAAAAGATAGTCCTCTTGTAGTTGGTGTTGGTGAAGGAGAAAACTTTATAGCGTCAGATATACCTGCCTTATTAAAATACACTAGAGATGTTTATTTCTTAGAAAATGGAGAAATAGTTCATCTAAAAGATGAGAACGTAACAGTTTATGATTCTAATAGAAATCTAGTAGAAAAAGAAGTATTCCATGTAACTTGGGATGTAGAGGCTGCATCTAAAGGTGGATATGATTACTTTATGTCAAAAGAAATTCATGAGCAACCAACAGGTGTTAGAGAAACGCTAGAAAGAAGACTTGATGACAATGGAAGCATAGTTTTAGATAGTATAAATATTTCTAAAGAAGATTTAGATAAAATAAATAAAGTTTATATAGTGGCTTGTGGAACAGCATATAATGCTGGATTGCTTGGTAAGTATGCTATAGAAAAATTTGTAAATATACCAGTAATAACTGATATAGCATCAGAGTTTAGATATAGTGACCCATTTGTAGATGAAAATTCATTAGTAATATTAGTTAGTCAATCTGGTGAAACAGCAGATACTTTAGCAGTATTAAGAGACTCAAAGGCTAAAGGAGCAAGAATACTTTCTATAACTAATGTTGTAGGTTCATCTATAGCTAGAGAATCAGATGATGTTTTCTATACTTGGGCAGGTCCTGAAGTAGCCGTTGCATCAACTAAGGCATATACTACTCAAATAACTTCTCTATATATGATAGCTCTAGACTTTGCTATTAAGAAAGGAACAATAAATAGAGAATTTTATGATAGTATGATTTCTAAGATGAAAGAAATACCATCAAAGATACAAGAAATACTAGATAACGAAGAATATATAAAAGAAATTGCTAAAACAGTTGTGAGTTCTGATCATGCATTCTATTTAGGAAGAGGAATAGATTATAGTTTAGCAATGGAAGGTTCATTAAAATTAAAAGAGATTTCATATATACATGCAGAAGCTTTTGCAGCAGGAGAATTAAAGCATGGAACAATAGCTTTAATAGAAAAAGGAACTCCTGTAATTGCTATAGCTACTCAAGAAAAATTATTTGAAAAAATGGTTTCTAATATGGAGGAAGTAAGAGCAAGAGGTGCTTATGTGGTAGCTATAGCTCAAAGTCACAATAAGGATGTTGAGAAAGCTGCTGATAGAATAATCTATATACCAAATTCAGATGATATTTTATCTCCTATATTATCAGTTGTACCAATGCAATTACTTGCTTACCATGTTTCTGTATTAAGAGGATGCGATGTTGATAAACCAAGAAATCTAGCTAAATCAGTAACAGTTGAATAAAAATATATTAAAAATTAAATAGATAATATTTATTAAAAAGCTCATTCTATTGTTTGTATTTTATAGGATGAGCTTTTTTATAAGAATTAAGCATGTTTTTTTGTTATAATTAATTTAATACTTTATGAGAAAACAGTTTTAATTTAATGAAATAATTTCAAATAAAAAAATATTATAAATAGGAGAATAAATTATGTCGGATGATTTTAAAAAGAAAAATAAAGAAGATTTTTTTATTAATCTTGAATCAATTTCTACTGAAATTTTACAAGAAAAAATACAAGATAAATCTTGGATTGTAGTTGATACTCGTTTAAATGATGCATATAATGGATGGAAGTTAGATGGAGTAAAAAGAGGAGGACATATAAAAGGTGCTGTAGATTTCTCTGCTAATTGGTTAAGTGTATACTCAGATAAAAAAGATGAAGTACTAGAGCAAGCACTGAGAACTAAGGGAATTGATTTAAATAAAAATATAGTATTATATGATGCCAATGGAAAAGATGCTTTACTTGTAGCAGAGTATTTGTTTAAAAAGGGATATAAGTATTTATATAAATATGATGTTAATCAATGGGCAGAGAATGAGAATCTTCCAATGGAAAGGTATAAAAATTATCAAATGATAGTACCAGCTTCTATAATAAAAGAAATACTGGATGGGGGAATACCAGAGACATTTGAAAATTCCAAACATATAAAAATGATTGAAGCAAGTTGGGGAGAAGAAAAAGAATCGTATGCGAAAGGTCATATACCTACAAGTGTTCATATAAATACTGATATTATAGAACCACCTCCAACATGGATGCTAGACAATGATAATAATCTGACTCAGTTTGCATTAAATTATGGATTTACGAAGGATGATACTGTAATAGTTTCAAGCAGTACAACTATGGCATCTTATAGACTAGCTGTTATATTAAGATATATAGGAGTAAGAGATGTAAGGGTTTTAAATGGTGGAATAAATTCATGGATATCAGCAGGATATGAATTAGAATTTACTAGTAACTCAAGGCATTCATGCACTAATTTTGGAGCAAATATTCCAGTCAACCCGCAATTAATTGTTACAACATCTCAATTAAAGCAAAGACTAAAAGAAAGAAATAAATGTGCATTAGTAGATATTCGTACTTGGGATGAGCATATAGGTAAAATATCTGGATATACATATTATGATAAAAAGGGACGTGTACCAGGGGCTTTATATGGGCATTCAGGTAGTGATAGTGTTTCACTAGAAGAATATCGTAATATTGATGACACAATGAGAAATAAATATGAGATTTTAGAAATGTGGAATAAAGAAAGTATAGATGTGAATAAACAGCTTATATTCATGTGTGGAAGTGGATGGCGTGCTGCTGAGGTATTAACATATGCAAATGTAATGGGTGTTGAAGAAACATCTCTTTATAGTGATGGATGGATGGGATGGAGTCTTGATAACTCAAATCAAATTGAAGTTGGAGCATATAAATAGAGCCTTTTAAAGTACAATAGAATTACTTAACATAAAGGTGTATTCTCTTTAATAAGTTGAATATACCTTTGTTATGTTTTAAAATATAAACAGAGTTAGAATATGATTATATAAATATAGACTTATTTAAACATATTATTAGCAGTATAGAATTATAAATTTATATTATGAGGTGTAAGAGATGATTAGCAAAGATGAAAAAGCAAAGTTGAAAGCTGAGGGGATATTGGCTCAAAGTCAAGAAGGATATTTCTCAATAAGAATATTAAGTAGAGCTGGAAACTTTACAGCAGAACAACTTATTAACTTGTCAAAGTTATCTGAGAAACATGGTAGAGGTTATTTGGGTGTTACTACTAGACTAGCTGTGGAAATACCATGGATAAAATATGAAGATATAGATTCAATAAAAGACGATTTAAAAACTGTAGGTTTAGAACATGGTGGTACAGGAAAGAAAGTAAGACCACTAGTTGCATGTAAAGGTACTGTATGTCAACATGGAATATATGATACACAAGAATTATGTGGAAAGTTACATGATTTATATTTTGGATATGATTTACCATCTAAAACTAAGATTACTCTAGTTGGATGTCCAAACAATTGTGCAAAAGCGAATACTAATGATGTAGGTATTGTAGGGCAAGTATATGTAAAATTTAATGAAGATAAATGTAAAAATTGTGGATTATGTACATCATCTTGTAGACAAAAATCAGTATATATGGAAAATAAGAAACTAGTGTGGAATAAAGAAGAGTGTGTAAATTGTGGAAAATGTGCTCAGGTATGTCCATTTGGAGCTATGGAAGTTGATAAAAAAGGATTAGCTGTTTATCTTGGTGGTAGAATGGGAAGAGGTTATAGATTTGGAGACAGACTTAGTAATCTGTATACAGAAGATAATATAGAAGAATTAGTTCAAGATGTATTTAATACATATAAACAATTAGCAAGTCCAGGAGAAAGAATAAGTAAAGTATTAGAAAGAATTGGTATCAAAGAGTTTGAGAAACATTTAATGAATATAAAATTGCAAAATGCATAAAAATACCTATTGAGAAAGTATATCTCTCTTAAATTTGTTAATAATTCTGTTATAAGGAAAAACATATTTAAGGGGGATTTTTTATTATGAAAAGGATAAAATTAGCTATATGCTTTTTTATATTAATGACTATAGGGATGACGATATCTTATGCAGATACAAGTATAAATACTAGGTATAATAAATTAACTAATGCACTTGAAATTTCGGAAGCAGACTTTAAATTTTATAATGTTAAAATTAATTCTGTTATAAATTATAATTTATCAAATAAAGAATTTCGTAATATTTTTATAGAAATAATTAACAATCTAAAGCTAGATGGAAAAGGAATAAATTGGAATCAAAAAGGGTATGGCGATAAAATGCAATTATGTGCTACTATAAAAGGTAGCGATAAAGAAATTTCCATAAAAGGAATAAATAAAAATAATAAAGAAAGTTACATAATAGTTGACATATTGGATAACAAAGTATATAAACATAAAGAGGATATTTATAGTAACGTAGAAAATGTGTTAAATAAATATTCATCTCAAGTAGATGTGTCTGCTTGTATTGTTGGAGAATACACAAAAAGGTTACAAAACAACAAATATGATGATATTTTACAAAAAATATTATATAATATGAATGCTAAGCAAATAGATAAAGTTAAAGACGTAAACTTTTTATCAGTAACAGCATATAGTAAAGTATTAAATGATGATGATTTAGAATATTTAGGGGAAAAAATTAATTTAAATATAGGAATTAGATATAATGAGGATGAAGGAAAAACACTCATATATATTGCCACACCAATTATAAAATTAGATTATTAATTATGAGGAGATCAAAAAATATGGCTAAGATAATAGTAAAAAAGAGTAATCCACTTAAAGGTAGTGTTAAAATAGATGGTGCAAAAAATGCAGTTTTACCAATAATAGCAGCGACTTTATTAGCGAACGGAAAATCAACATTGAATGGAGTACCAAATTTAAGAGATGTTCATGTTATATCAGATTTATTAAGACATGTAGGAGCAGAGGTTGAATATAAAGAAAATACACTTACTGTTGATGCAAGTAATATAAAGACTTGTGAAGCTCCATATGAGCTTGTAAGAAAGATGAGAGCTTCTTTTTTGGTTATGGGACCATTACTTGCTAGATTTAATAGTACAAAAATTTCTATGCCAGGAGGATGTGCTATAGGAACAAGACCTATAGATTTACATTTAAAAGGATTTAAAGCTTTAGGTGCAAACATAGAGATGGACCATGGATTTGTTGAAGCAGCAACAGAAAAGTTAGTAGGAAATAAATTATATCTAGATTTCCCATCTGTTGGAGCAACTGAAAATATAATGATGGCGGCTTCTTTAGCAGAAGGTACTACAATAATAGAAAACGCAGCAGAAGAGCCAGAGATAGTAGATTTAGCAAACTTTTTGAATGAAATGGGAGCAGATGTTAAAGGTGCAGGTACTAACACTATAAAGATAAAAGGTGTTAAAGAGCTAAAAGGAGCAGAACATAATGTAATTCCAGATAGAATAGAAGCAGCAACTTATATGGTTGCAGCAGCTATGACAAAAGGTGATATAACTGTTGAAAATGTTTTAATGGAGCATTTAAAGCCAGTTGTAGCTAAATTAAGAGAAGCTGGTTGTGAAATTACAGAGATGGACAATTCTGTTAGAGTAGTGGGTCCAAAGGTGTTAAAACCAATAGATATAAAGACTTTACCACATCCAGGGTTTCCTACAGATGTTCAAGCACAATTTATGGCTATGCTTACTGTAGCAAATGGAACTGGTGTAGTTATAGAAACTGTTTTTGAAAATAGATTTATGCATGTTGCAGAGTTTAATAGAATGGGAGCTAATATAAAAATAGATGGAAGAAGTGCTGTTGTTAATGGTGTAGATGAATTACATGGTGCAGCAGTAAATGCTACTGATTTAAGAGCAGGTGCAGCACTTATTTTATGTGGTCTTATAGCAGAAGGAGAAACTCAAATAGGAGAAATATACCATATTCAAAGAGGTTATGTTGATATAGATAAGAAGATAACAGCATTAGGTGGTCGAATCGAAATAGTAGAAGATTAATAATTGGTTTAGAGAAGAAAGTTATAAATTAATAGGGTTGTTCATATACTTAAATACAAGGTTTTAAAAGCTAAGGAGGAGAGTATATGAAGAACCCATTGGTTGTTTTGTTAGGATTCGTGACTTGCTCTGTGTTAGTTCCATCACTTATAACTTTAGTCTCTTATAAAAATGTAGAACTAACTGAAAAACCAGAGAAGTCAGTTTCTATAAACAAAACTATTAAAAAAAGCGATATTAAAGAAGAAAGTAATGAAGAAGAAAAAAAGATAGTGAACTATGAAACTGTAAATAAAAAAACACCAATCATCAATGTGTACAATCATATAACAGGAAAAACTGAAAAAATGGACATGGAAAATTATTTATGTGGAGTGATAGCTGGTGAGATGTCTTCAGATTTTGACATAGAAGCTTTAAAAGCTCAGGCTGTGGCAGCTAGAACATATGTAGTATATAAGCAAGAGCATGGACAATCAGGTAAACATAAAAATGCAGTAGTATGTACTGACTATAAGCACTGTCAGGAATACAAAAGTTATGCTACTCTCAAAAAGTTAAATGGAGAAGAATGGATTAAGAACAAATACTCTAAAATCCAAGAAGCAGTTGGAGGAACTAAAGGACAGATAATAACTTATAGTGATAAGGCAATACTTCCTCTTTACTTTTCTACATCTTCAGGAAAAACAGAAAACAGTGAAGAAGTATTTTCTGCAAAATATCCTTATTTAAAATCTGTAGAAAGTCCTTATGATAAGTATTCTCCTAAGTTTGCATCCACACTTAAAATAAGTAATACAGACTTTGTCAAGAGTCTTAGAAGAGCATATAGTACTATTGTAATAGATGCAAATAATTTAAGTAAACAAGTTTCAATAACTCAAAGAAGTGATGCAGGAACTGTAGAGAAAATAAAACTAGGAAATAAAGAGTTGACTGGAAAAGACATTAGAACTGTTTTTAAGTTGAACTCTGCAAATTTTGACATAAAGTTTGGAGAAGGATACATAGATTTTGTAGTAAAAGGATATGGTCATGGTGTTGGTATGAGCCAGTGGGGAGCAGAAGGAATGGCAGAAGAAGGCTATAAATATTATGATATATTATCACATTACTACACAGATACAAAAATAAAAGATATATACTAATAATTGTATAAAATACCAAAAACACGTCAATAATCCAAATGTAGAAATATATTTGGAGGTGCAAAATGAAGAAAAAGCTATTAGAAAAAGATGGTTTTTATTTATCTTTATTTGTATGTGTTTGTTTATTAGCAGTAGGTGGAGTTTGGTTTACAAATAATAATGTAGATAAATTAGCTTCTAATAAAGGCATGATAGAAAATGCTAATAAAGATAGTGAAGAGGAAATACATTTAATTGAAAAAGATAAGAAAGATGCTATTCCCACTTCAACAGATTCAAAACAAAACTTAGAAAAAGCTAAGTCAAAAGAGGAAAATAAGTCGAGTACAACAAAATTAAACTACATTGGAGATAAAATAATAAGAGGATATTCAGAAAAAGAACCTAGTTATTCAAAAACACTAGATGTCTGGGAGACTCATAAAGGTGTAGATGTTAGCTGTACTAAAGGTAAAGAAATAAAATCTCTATTAAACGGAATGGTAGTAGATGTATTTGATGATGAAGAATATGGAAAATCAGTAAAAATAAAAAGTGACAATAATATTGTAGTTGTATATTCAAATTTAGATGAAAATGTTAGTGTTAAAAAAGAACAAAAGGTAACAGAAGGACAATCTCTAGGTACTGTAGGAAGTACTTCTCAAATAGAAAGTGAAGAGGGTATCCATGTACACTTAGAGGCATATAATGGAGAGAAATCTATAGACCCAATGAGTCTAATTAAGTAAAAGTATAACAAGTTTAATCATATTTGGTTAAGCTTGTTATATTTTTTGGTGTTTTTACATATATATCATTAAAGCTATTATGTGAGGGGGGTAATCTTTGAGATCTCATATAGAGGAAAGGGCCATAGTGGTAGCAAAATATATACTTGAAAAAAACACTACAGTAAGACAAACCGCCAAGACATTTGGAGTAAGTAAAAGTACAATTCACAAGGATGTTACAGAAAGATTGAAGGAAATAAATCCATCCCTTGCCAAAGAAGTTAAAAGTGTGCTAGACAAGAATAAATCAGAGAGACATATTAGAGGGGGATTAGCAACTAAATTAAAGTATGAGAAGGAACATAAAAAAATGTAGGTTAAAAACCTACTTTTTTTATTGAATTAGATTATTGTAATAAATATATTAAATAATTATAAATAGCAAAATAATAATACCCTCAAAACATTTATTTTCTCTTGATTAAAGCGAGTTTTTTGTATATGCTTTATTATAGGAGTATTAAAGTAGACTTATAATATAATCTAATATATAAATGAAGGAGTTGAAAAAATGGCTGGAGCTGATATAGGCATAGATTTAGGTACTGCAAACGTACTTGTTTATGTTAGTGGTAAGGGAATCGTTTTAGAAGAACCATCTGTTGTAGCAATAGATAATAGGACAGATTCTGTTTTAGCTGTGGGAGAAGAAGCTAAAAAAATGATAGGAAGAACACCAAGTAATATAGTTGCTATAAGACCTTTAAGAGATGGTGTAATTTCGGATTATGATGTAACTGAGAAGATGTTAAAATCTTTTATAGATAAGATAGTTGATAAAAAAGGATTTGGAAGATTCTTCATGCCAAGAATTATGGTATGTGTGCCAACTGGTGTTACAGAAGTAGAAAAAAGAGCAGTAGAGGATGCTACTAGACAAGCCGGAGCTAGAGAAGTATATATCATAGAAGAACCAATAGCAGCAGCCATAGGAGCTGGAGTAGACATATCACAACCTAATGGTAATATGATTATAGATATTGGTGGAGGGACTGTGGATATAGCCGTAATATCTCTAGGAGGAGCTGTTGTAAGTGAATCTATAAAAGTTGGTGGAGATAGATTTGATGATTCTATAGTTAAGTATATGAAAAAACAACACAATCTTCTTATAGGTGAAAGAACAGCAGAGAAAATTAAGTTTGAAATCGGTTCTGCATTTAAGAGAGAAGAAGAAAAATATATGAAGATAACAGGAAGAAACTTAATTACAGGGCTTCCTAGTTCTATAACTATAAATTCAACAGAAATGCTAGAAGCACTTAGAGAATGTGTTGAGCAAATAGTAGTTGCCACTCATGCTGTTTTAGAAAAAACACCCCCTGAATTAGCAGCAGATATAGGAGATGTTGGTATAATAATGACTGGTGGAGGTTCATTATTATACGGATTGGATAAAATAATAGAACAAAGAACAGGGATAACTGTTACAATAGCAGAGGAGCCATTGTCTTGTGTTGCAAAAGGGACAGGAATAGCTTTGGGTTCAATAGACTTACTTGAAACAGGTGGGTCTTTTAGAAGAAAATAATTAGGAGAGTTAAGAATGCTAAATATAGATGAAATAAAAAAATTAATACCACATAGATATCCATTTTTATTAGTGGACAAGATTACAGAGTTAGAAGTTGGGAAAAGAGCTGTTGGTATAAAAAATGTAACAGTGAATGAGCCATTTTTTCAAGGTCACTTTCCAGAATATCCATTGATGCCAGGAGTATTGATAGTAGAGGCTTTGGCACAAGTGTGTGGAGTTGCAATGATGTCTGTAGATGAAAATAAAGGAAAATTAGGTGTATTTGCAGGTATAGATAAGGTTAGAATTAAGAGAGAAGTAAGACCAGGAGACACATTAACTATGGAAGTTGAAATGACAACTCTTAGAAGAAATATAGCTAAGGCAGATGCTAAGGCATATGTTGGTGATGAGCTTGTCTGTAAAGGTGAATTAATGTTCGCTTTGGTGGAAAAGTAAAAATTCACAATATAAAAGTAAAAAGGTAGATAATTTGGAGTATTCAATTAGATACTCTAAAATATCTACCTTTTTATATAAAAAATTTTATCAGTTACTTCACATTGGACTTAGGTGGATACTAATAAAGCTAAGGCTATTGTTTCAGCTAAGTCCAATATAAAGCTAAGACGTATATTATTAAATGAAAGTCTATTATTTTCATCAATTTTATCTACAATTCCTACTATAGAATAATTTCCTATTTGAGGTAGTTTTTTGCCAACACCTTTTCCGGGCAGGATAGGTCCTTCTCTAATTTGTATATTACCTATGTTACTCTGCGACCCCAAGCAAGCATCTATAGCCAAGAAGTTACCTTGTATATGTGTATTTTTTATAGTATCTAAAGACTCATATATATTTAAGGCGTGAATAGGGTTATCTAGTGTACCGTAAACGGGGTATTTAAATTTACTGTTCTTAAGTATTGTTCCAACTAAAGGGCCTAAAGTATCACCTATAGCCCTGTCTGTTCCTATGCAAACAACAATCGTATTTTCATTAATTATAGTTTTTAGAACTGAACTTAGCATCTGTATAACATCATCATCGCTGTAATTTACTTTAGCTAAATACAATAGGAACACCCCCTTCAAAAAAATATATGAATAAAAAACAATAAAAAGACCTAACTTTAAATTTCAGATAGAGATAATATTTTATTTGTCTTACAAAAAAAGGAATGGGAAAAATATGACTAAAAATCTTGACAAAATTTTAAAAAAATAGTAAGCTAGTAAAGTAAAACAAAACTTAAATCTTGATTACCTTATCAAGAGCGGCTGAGGGATAGGCCCTGTGAAGCCCAGCAACCACCCAAATGGGAAAAGGTGCTAATTCCTACAAGACAAAAGTCTTGAAAGATGAGGTCAGTTAATTAGTATGCGATTACGATTATTAACCTCTTCTTATAAAGGAGAGGTTTTTTATTTTGAGTAAAATTTCTAAAATTAAAAATAAGGTAAAACCTATAATAAAAATTGAGAATGTATAAGGGGGAATAAAAATGGCAAGACATTTATTTACGTCAGAATCAGTTACAGAAGGACATCCTGATAAGATATGTGACCAAATATCAGATTCAATATTAGATGCATTATTAGAAAAAGACCCACAATCTAGAGTAGCTTGTGAAACTACAGTTACGACTGGATTAGTTTTAGTAGCAGGAGAAATAAGTACATCTGCTTATGTAGATATTCCTAAACTAGTAAGAGAAACAGTAAAAGAAATTGGATATACAAGAGCGAAATATGGATTCGACTGTGATACTTGTGCAGTTATAACTTCTATAGATGAGCAATCTGGAGACATAGCTATGGGAGTTGATGAAGGTCTAGAAAGTAAGACTGGAGAAGAAATAGAAGAAGAAATAGAAAAAGTCGGAGCTGGAGACCAAGGAATAATGTTTGGATTTGCATGTAATGAGACTCCAGAATTAATGCCACTTCCAATATCTTTAGCTCATAAATTATCAAGAAGACTTACAGAAGTTAGAAAGACAGGTATAGTTGATTATTTAAGACCAGATGGAAAAACTCAAGTTACTGTTGAATATGAAGGAAATAAAGCTGTAAGAGTACATACAGTTCTTATATCAGCTCAACATTGTGAAACAGTATCAAATGATAAAATAAGAGAAGATATAATTAATCATGTTATTAAAGCAGTTATACCAGCAGAATTACTTGATGAAGAAACTAAAATTTATATAAATCCAACAGGAAGATTTGTTATAGGAGGACCTCAAGGAGATACAGGTCTTACAGGAAGAAAAATAATAATAGATACTTATGGTGGATATTCTAGACATGGTGGAGGAGCTTTCTCAGGAAAAGACCCTACAAAAGTTGATAGATCTGCTGCTTATGCAGCTAGATATGTTGCTAAAAATATTGTTGCAGCTGGTCTTGCAGATAAATGCGAGATAGAACTTGCATACGCTATAGGTATAGCTAGACCGTTGTCTATATTCATAGATACTTTTGGGACAGGTAAAGTTTCAGAGGAAAAACTTGTTGAATTAGTAGAAAAACACTTTGATTTAAGACCAGGAGCTATAATAAGAGACTTAGATTTAAGAAAGCCTCTTTACAAAAAAGTTGCTGCTTATGGTCATTTTGGTAGAACTGATATAGATTTACCTTGGGAAAAAATTGACAAAGTTGAGCAATTAAGAAAAGATGCCTTAGGTGAATAATTTTTAATTAATAAACTGTTAGAATGTAATTTTATGATTATATTCTAACAGTTTTTTTATTGTAGATTAAATATTTTTAATAAATGTTAATTTCCCATCATATAATAGATAAACAGTATTTAATTAGATTAGTGTATTATATTTTTTAATATTATACTAAATCAGTACATATCATGGAAAATATGTTAAAGAATGGTTAAGATTGTGTTAACTACTGTTAAATAATTGAAAATATATTGAAATATCACAACAATACATCTAATATAATCTTAATAAACTTACACTTTAAAAATTATTTTAATTAGGGGGGAGTAGTGTATGTCAGGAAAAGTAAATATTAAAACTGTTATAAGTTTTGCTGGAGCTTATGTAGCTACTGTAATAGGTTCTGGATTTGCAACTGGTCAAGAGATATTGCAATTTTTTACGTTTTATGGATATGCTGGTATTATAGGTGGAATAATATCTATGGTATTATTTTCATGGTTTGGAGCAGAAGTTATAGATAAAGGAAGAGAGCTAAAACTTAAGGAGCCAATAAAGATTTATCAAGTATATTGTGGAAAATATCTTGGTACATTCTTTGAATGGTTTGGACCATTGTTCTTATTTGGAACACTAGTAATAATGATTGCAGGGGCAGGAGCTACATTATCAGAGTACTATGGATTAAATCCATATGTAGGTAGGATTGGTATGGCAATCGTTTCCCTAATAACTGTTTCTTTAGGTCTAACAAGACTTTCTAAGATACTAGGTAATATAGGTCCTATAATAATAATATTTACACTTTTAGTAGGAGCTATTAGTCTATGTAGTAATATTGATGCTTTACCAAATGCTGGGGCTATGGTTGATAGTTTAAACATTAAAACTGCTACATCAAGTGGGTATTTCTCAGGTGTGCTTTATACTTGTTATAATGTAATTATAGTAATCACATTCTTAACAGGAATGGGCTCTTCTGCAGTAAACAAAAAAGATGCTGTATGGGGTGGTATAGTAGGAGGAATAGCTCTTATGGCAGCAGCTATAATGATGAATCTAGCATTGCTTTCAGACATAGGAAATATATATACAAAAGAGATACCAGCACTTTACTTAGCTGATAAAATATCTCCAATAATAGGTGTTTTATTCTCAGTAGTACTTTTATTAGGAATATACACTACAGCTGTTCCACTATTATGGTCAGTAACTAACAGATTTGTAGAAGATGACCATCCTAAATTTAGAATTATAACAATAGTAGTAAGTATATTAGCATGTATAGGAGGCTTATTACCATTTGATAAACTAGTAGGAACTCTATATCCATATACAGGTTACATGGGAATTTTAATTTTACTATGTATGCTTTATAGAAGAATTACTAAGACCAGTGGATATAAGGAAAATAAATCTGAAATAAGTTAGTATTAGGATAATTTTATGAAATTTAATTTGTAGTTTACACATAAAGTGATTAAAATAAAATAGTTATTAAAATATGGCACCTGTTTTTTAAGGTGTCATATTTTTGGATGCACAATTTTTTTGTTTCTGATAAAATGTATAATAGTTGGAAATTACGTTAAGTATAAAAATATAAAAACTTTTCTAGAACTATCACAGTTTGACATATAAAACATACTGACTTAACAGGAGCGAGTATTAGTATTTTTAGGAGATAAAAATGGAAAAATTAGAAGGAATGATAAGTGAAATAGTCTTTAAAAATGAGGACAATGGATATACAATAGCTCATCTAGTAAATGAAAAAGATGAAATTGTAATTGTAGGATGTATGCCTACTTTGGCAACTGGAGAAAGTATAGAAGTTGAAGGTAAATGGGTAAACCATAAGATTTATGGTACTCAGTTTGAAGTAAATAGTTTTATGCCAGTGACACCCTCATCCTTAGAAGGAATTTATGTCTATTTATCTTCTGGAATGATACATGGTATTGGTGAAAAAATGGCTAAGAGAATAATTGATAAATTTGGTGTAGATACACTAAATGTCATACAAAATTCACCAGAGAGACTACAAGAAGTAGATGGTATAGGGAGTAAAAAGGTAAAACAAATAGTAAAAAGTTATGAAGAAGATAGAGAACTGAGAAATATAATAATAGAACTATCTCCTTTTGGAATAACACCAAATTACTGTCTAAAAATATACAAGAAATATAAAAGTAGTGCAATAGAAGTTATAAATAAAAATCCATATCAACTTGCTGAAGATATAAGAGGAATTGGATTTAAGGTGGCTGACAGTATAGCCAATAAAATTGGTATAGATAAAAATTCCAAGGATAGAGTTTGTCAGGGAATTTTATACACTTTAAATAAATCTCTAAGCAATGGACATACATATTTACCAGAGCATATCCTAATACAAGATTCGGAAAAATTATTGGAGCTAAAAGGAGAAATAATAAAAGAGTGCATAATGATGCTAGTTTATAATCAAAAAATACATATAGAGAAAGTAAACAATGAAAATCTTATATATCTTATGCCATACTACTTAGCTGAGAATGGAGTATGTAGCCAAATAGTAAAACTATCACAGTATGAATTCGAAGACTTGAAAATAGATATAGATAGTGAAATTAATATTTTGGAAGAAGATAAAAAAATCAAGCTAGCAGAAAAACAAATTTTAGCAGTCAAAGAATCTATTAATAGTGGCGTATTAATTATAACTGGTGGCCCAGGAACTGGTAAGACAACCACTATTAATTCTATCATAGAAATATTTGAGAATAATGGTAAAAGTGTCACCTTAGCAGCTCCTACAGGAAGAGCAGCAAAGAGAATGAGTGAAACTTCTGATAAAGAAGCAAAAACTATACATAGATTGTTGGAAATGGGTTTCTCAACAGATGATGATTTAACTTTTTTCAAAGATGAAGAAGACCCAATAAATTCAGATGTAATCATTGTTGATGAGGTATCAATGGTAGATATTATTTTAATGTACAACTTGCTTAGAGCTATAAAATTAGGAACAAGAGTTATTTTGGTTGGAGATAGTGACCAATTACCTTCTGTAGGAGCTGGAAATGTACTTAAAGATATGATTGATTCTAATATTATAAATGTGGTTAAATTAAATGAAATATTTAGACAAGCACAAGAGAGCATGATAATTGTAAATGCTCATAAAATAAACAATGGAGAACCTCTTTATTTAAATACAAAAGAGAAAGATTTCTTTTTTATAAGAAAATCTACTAATGAAGAAATATTAAATGAAATAATAGGATTAGTTAATGAAAGATTACCTAAATTTTATAAAGTTGATAAATTAAAAGATATACAAGTTTTATCTTCAATGAGAAAAGGTGAGTTAGGAGTTACTAATCTCAATATAGAGTTACAGAAGTATCTTAACAAAAAAGAAAAATTTAAAGTTGAAGAAAGTTTTTCTAAAAGACTATTTAGAGTTGGCGATAAAGTAATGCAAGTAAAAAATAACTATACAAAAAAATGGGAGACAGAAGACCAAAAAGAAAGTGGAGAAGGCATCTATAATGGAGACATTGGATATGTCTACCACATAGATAAAGATAAGAAAACCATATATGTATTATTTGACCAAACTAAAATTGTATCTTATCTATATGATGAATTAGATGAAATCGACCATAGTTTCTGTACAACAATACATAAAAGTCAAGGAAGTGAATTTCCAGTTGTAGTATTACCAATAACTTGGGCTCCACCTATGTTACTTAGCCGTAATTTGTTATATACAGCTGTAACAAGAGCAAAAAAATTAGTTGTATTAGTTGGAGATGTAAAGTATCTTGAATATATGATAAAAAATAATAGAGTGAATCAAAGGTATTCAAATTTAGGATATAAGTTAAATAAATTTAAGCGAGAAGGGCTGTTGATAGAATAAATATGAAAATATGCAATGATAATTTTATTAAGCGTTTACAAAACATGATTAATAAATGTCTGGATTTTATATATCCTGAGAATATAAGTTGCATAATTTGTGATAAATCCATAAAGAAAACAAATACTTATTCAATATGCAAAAGCTGTTTTAATGAAATGAATTTTATACAAGATGGTTGTATGAAATGTGGAAAACCAATAATACATCATTCAATTGAAAAGGAGTTTTTTGAAGAGTGTAGTTACTGTTTTAATAAAGATTTTTATTTTGATAAATCTATATCCTGTATTGAATATAATGATGTAACCAAAAAGATAGTATTAGGGCTAAAATATAATCAGAAAACATTTATGGCTAGGTATATAGCTGAGATAATGAAAGAAAAGTTGCATTTAGAAAACTTGAAATTTGATTATATACTATTTGTTCCTCTTCATAAAAAAAGGTTGAACAAAAGAGGCTTTAATCAAGCACAAAAAATAGCGTCTAATTTAAGTAAGATACTTAATATTCCATTATTAGATTGTATAAGTAGAAAAAAATATACAAGAATGCTCTATAAATTAAACAAAAAAGAAAGAAAAGAAGAACTAAAAAATGTATTTGAAGTTAAAGAAAATATAAAATTAATAAATGATAAAAATTTACTTTTAATAGATGATATATTTACTACAGGTTTGACAACAAATGAAATTTCTAAACTTCTAAAGTTATCTGGTGCTAATAAGGTATTTGTATTGACTCTACTGACAAGAGCAAGTGATAATTATGTTATGGAATAATCTTATATGTTGACAATTTTAATTTAAAATATTAAAATGAATAAGTGATATTTAGGTCTGTGGTTGAAAGTCCAAGCCAGTCGCAGGCAAAAGGATCCACGTAAGTTAACACTAAAAATTGGGTTAATGATCATGGTGCGGCTTAGAAGTAAGACCTACCGGTAATAAAATCGAGAGAGAGTAGTAGTGCGGCGAACCCAAGCGAACCCTCCAGTAGGCGAGTGTGGGGTCAAAAACCAGGTCAGCTAAATATCATATTAAAGAGAGCTAGCATAATACTTTTATGTGTAGCTCTTTTTTGTGTATAATAAATTAAAATTAGGTCATAAAGAGGTGATATATTTGAACAAAAGACAGGAAAACTTGTTAACGACATTGCTATTAGAAAAAGATTTTATAAATGTAAATGAGATTGCTAATGATTTTGAATGTTCAGAAAGGACAATAAGAAATGATTGCAAATATATTGATGACTGGTTATCTACTTTCTGTAATGCTTATATAAAAAGAAAACCTAACATAGGAGTTAAATTTAGTGGAGATGATACAGATAAAATACTAGTAAATCAGAAGTTACGAGGTGAAGTTAAAAGAGTAAATAGTGAGCTACATAAGCAAGTTGAGATATTGAATTTACTGCTTTGTAACAATAAGAAAATCACCTTAAATGATTTATCTAACAAATTATATATAAATAAAAATATTGTCAGAGAAGAAATAAGTAAATTATCATTGTTATTAAATAATTATAACTTAAATGTATTAACTAAAAAAGGCAGTGGTATATGTATTGAAGGAGATGAGAAAGACATAAGAGTAATGTTAGTATCATTCTTGTTTAAGTACATAGATAAATATAGGCTAAATATAGATGAAATAGAATATTTTCATATAGTAGATATAATAGTTGTTAAAAATATAATGTCTACCATAGAAGAGAATATGGATATAAGACTTACAGATATATCATTCAGACAATTAATGTTGTTTTTACTTATAAATATAATACGAATAAGATTAGGAAATTCTTTGGAGGTATTAAATGACAAGAAAGAGCTCAAATTAAAAATGCTTATTTTAGATATAGAAGATGAATTAAAATCTAATTTATCTATAGTGTTAAATCATGAAGAAAAATTGTTTATAGAATCCTTAATATTTGGTATGAATAAGCAAATAAATAGTAGTAACACTAAAAGAGCATTATATTTAAATGAAGAGTTAGTAGAATATACAAAAAAAATTATAAATTTAGTATCAGAAGAATCAGGAATAAATTTCAATAATGATATATTGCTTTATGAGCAATTAATATGTCATTTAAATGTTACAATGCACCAAATGAAAAGTAATGTATATTTGGAGAATCCACTTTTAGATAATATAAAAACTAAATTTTGCTTTTTATTCACAGTAATATCAAATTCAATAGGAATTGAATTAAAAGGAAAACAAATAACAGAAGATGAAATAGGTTATCTTACACTCCACTTTCAAACATCTTTAGAAAGGAAATATAATAAGAGGGAATCAAATAAGAAAGCAAGTATTGTATGCCCATTTAGTTTTGGGGTAAGTATGTTATTAAAAGTGAAAATAGAAAAGAGATTTGATAATATAGAAATTGTTGAAACTCTAAGAGAGGAAGATTTAAAAAGAGACAACTTCAATAAAATGATAGACTTTATAATTGCATTTCAAGAATATGAAAATATTCAAAAGCCAATTTTCATAACAACACCGTTATTTACTGATGAAGACGAAAACAAACTTAAGGAATTTACAAATAAAATAAAAGAAAAAGATACATCATACAAGCTTATGAATAGATTAATGATGTCTGATTATTTAATAAGAGAGTTAGAACACGATGATATTTATGAAGCTATAACATATCTAACTAATTTGTTAATTGAAAAGCATTATGCTGAAAAAGAGTATTTAGAATCTATTATAACAAGAGAAAAATCATATCCAACCAATGTTGGCAAAGGAATACTATTTCCTCATGGAGATATGAAATACATAAAGCAATCTGTGTTATGTTTTGCAAGATTAAAGACACCAATAAAAATTAGAAATGGAAAAGATATAAATATTATACTTTTATTAGCTTACAAAAAGGATGATGATAGAAAAATATTTAGAGAGTTATTTAAAGAAATATCTAGTTTAACAGAAGATGAAGGTATGTTGGATACTCTAAGTAAGTGTGATATATCAAAAATAAAAGATGTTCTTATTTAAAATTCATAGTGAGATGTAAATAAGCACAAAATTTTCCATGTAATGGAAAAAGTTGTGCATGTTTTTTTGTTTTTATACGATATTATATATTTGTAAGATATAAACTATCTAAAAGCAGAGAAGCAACTTAGGAGGAAAAAATGGAAGAAATAGTTTTAAAGATTATAATTCACGCTGGAAATGCAAAATCCATGCTTTATGAAGCACTTAGTTGTGCCAAGGAAAACGATTTTAAAAAAGCAGATGAATTGATTGAAAGTGCAAACGAAGAAATTTTAAAAGCACATAAAGTACAAACTGAACTTATACAAAAAGAAGCTGGAGGAGATAAGTCAGATATATCTATATTGTTAATTCACTCTCAAGACCATCTAATGACTTGTATGAGCGAGAGAAATCTTATCAAAGAAATGATTATATTAAGAAAAGAAATTCAAAAATTAAAATAAAAAAGATTAAGGGGGATTTAGAAGAATGAAAAGAAAAGTATATTTATTTTGTAGTTTTGGAATGTCAACAAGTTTGCTTGCAGGTAAGATGCAAAAGGTAGCTGATGAGCATAATTTACCAATAGAAGTAGAAGCATTTCCGATAGCAGAAATTGATAAAATAGTTGCAGAAAAAAATCCAGATTGTATATTATTAGGGCCACAAGTTAAGTACATGTTAAAGGAATTAAAGCCAAAGTTTGAAGCGCAAGGTAAGCCTATAGATATAATAAATGAAGTTGATTATGGAACTATGAATGGTGAAAAAGTATTAAAACTTGCTATAAAGTTAATAAAATCTAAACAAGTGTAGGATTATAATAGAAAATAATTGGAAATGAGGGTGGATAAATGAATAAATTGGAAAGAATACTTATGCCATTGGCTGAGAAAATAGGTAAAAATAAATTATTAATTGCAATTAGAGATGGTTTTTTAGTATCATCACCATTATTAATAATAGGTTCGTTATTTTTATTGGTAGCAAATTTTCCGATAAAAGGATGGGATGAATTTGTAGGCCAAATTTTTGGTTCAGATTGGGCTGTTAAATTACAACAACCAACTGTAGCTACATTTGAAGTAATGACTCTACTTGCAGTTCTAGGAATTGGATATTCTTATGCAAAACAAATAGATGTAGACCCAATAGCATCAGCAGCAGTTGCAATAGTTGCTTTTTTTATAGTAACACCATTTGTGATACCATATACACCAGAAGGAACAACATCAGTTTATATGGTCACAGGAATACCACTGGGGTGGATGGGCTCTAAAGGAATGTTTGTAGGTATGATAACAGCAATAACTTCTGTAAAATTATTTGCAGCAGTTGTCAAAAAAGGATGGACATTAAAAATGCCAGATGGAGTTCCTCCAACTGTATCAAAATCATTTGCTGCATTAATACCAAGTGCAATAGTTATGATAGTCTTCTTTTTAGTTAAGATAGCCTTTGAAGCTACACCATATGGAAGTATACATGAGTTTATATTTAAATTTTTACAGATGCCATTGTTAAAACTAGGAAATAGCTTGGGTGCTATGGCAATCGCTTACATATTCTTACACTTATTCTGGTTCTTTGGAATAAATGGAAGTAGTGTTGTTGGAGCTGTATATAATCCTATATTAAAGATTTTATCAGCTGAAAATTTAGCTGCATTTCAAGCTGGTTCAAAAATACCAAACATAATAACTGGTCAATTCCAAGATATGTTTGCAACATTTGGTGGAGCTGGTAGTACACTATCATTAGTCATAGCTATGTTATTAATATGTAAAAGTAAACGTATAAAGTCAATGGGAAAATTATCAATCTTGCCAGGAATATTTGGTATAAATGAGCCATTGATATTTGGTCTACCAATAATGCTTAACCCAATATTATTGATACCATTTGCAATAGTTCCAACAATAAATATAATAATAGCTTATTTCTGTATGTCAGCAGGTTTGGTACCACTTACAAATGGAGTCCAATTACCATGGACAACTCCAATTATATTCTCTGGTTTTCTAACAACAGGATGGCAAGGGGCTGTCTTACAATTAGCACTTCTTGTACTAGGAATATTTATGTATATGCCATTTATAAAAATGCTGGACAAACAATATTTGAGAGAAGAAAAGACAAATGTTGAAGAGGAAGATGATGATATATCTTTTGATGATTTAGTATTATAGGAGGAATATTATGAAAAAAATAGTTATGATATTGGATCAAATACAAGCTGGTGCTGGAGGAAAAGAAAAAAATAATATACCTCCTGCTGGAAAATCAAGCCCATTAGGTCCAGGTATAATGATGGAACCATTTTTAGATGATTCTAAAGTAATAGCTACATTATTTTGTGGAGACGAATTTTTTATAAATAATGAAGAAGATGTAACAAACAAAATGATAGCCATGGTAAAAAAATTAAATCCTGATGTAGTAATTTGTGGTCCAAGTTTCAATTATGAAAATTTTTCTAAGATGTCAGCTATATTATGCAAAAATATAAATGATAAGACTGATATATCAGCGTTTGCAGCTATGTCAGAAGAAAATATAGATATAATAAACGAATATAGAAATGATATATGTATAGTTAAAACACCAAAAAAAGGTGGAATTGGACTTAACGATTCATTAAACAACATATGTAAATTAGCAAAATCAATGGCAAATAAAGAGGATATAACTTTAATGAGAGAAGAATTTTGTTATTAATACAAATCTAAGTAATATAATATTTATAATGAAAACAGATTACTAGAATCTATATAATAAGGAGGGGAATTTTGACATGTGGGGAATGATAGCAACATGGAGAATGGCTCTAGAAGGTATAACTGAGGCATCAGAGAGTTTGGAAAAAGGTATGGAAGCAGGAGATGCAGTAGAGCTTGCTGTAAGAAGAGTCGAAGATTATCCATTCTATAAGTCAGTTGGTTATGGAGGACTTCCAAATGAAAACTGCGAGGTAGAACTTGATGCTGCATTTATGGATGGTAATACATTAGATATTGGAGCAGTTGCTGGGATAAGGGATTATTCTAATCCTGTCAGCATAGCGAGAAAACTTAGTTATGAGAAGGTAAATAATTTCTTGGTCGGAATAGGTGCTGAAGAGTATGCCCATAAAAATGGATTTGAAAGAAAAAATATGTTGACCGACAGAGCAAAGTTGCATTATAAAAAGAGAAAAAAAGAAACTTTAGACAAGGGATTGAGTCCATATTCCGGTCATGATACTGTTGGAATGATATCTTTAGATAAAAATGGGAAGATGTGTGCAGCTACTTCAACAAGTGGATTATTTATGAAGAAAAGAGGCAGAATAGGAGATTCTGCACTATCAGGTTCGGGATTTTTTGTTGATAGTAGTATAGGAGGAGCTACAGCTACTGGTCTAGGAGAAGACTTGATGAAGGGATGTATATCTTATGAAATAGTTAGACTTATGAAAGAAGGAAAACATCCACAAGAAGCTTGTGATATAGCAGTAAATGAACTTGATAAACAGCTTATTAAAAGAAGAGGGAAAGCTGGTGATTTATCACTAGTTGCCATGAACAATAAGGGCGAATGGGGAGTAGCTACAAATATAGCTGATTTTACTTTTTCAGTAGTAACTAAGGAAGAAGCACCTACAGTCTATATTTCAAATAGAGTAAATGGGAAAACTATACATAAGGTTATATCAAATGAATGGATGGAAGCATATGAAGCTAGAATAAAAGCTCCAATAGAAGTGAAAGAATAAATCAGTCATATAATAATGTAGAGTTTTTTATAATAAGGAGATTTTTATGAATATCATAAATAATAAAGTAGATGAATTAAGAGAAGACTTATTAAGTGATATTATAGATATTGTAAAAATACCTAGTGTTAAAGGGGAGTCAGAAAATGGCTTCCCTTTTGGCGAAAAAGTAGGTAAAGCACTTAATAAAGCATTAGAAATATCAAAAAAATTGGGATTTAAGGTTAGAAACTTAGATAATTATATAGGTTACGCAGAATATGGAGAGAGTGAAGATTACATTTGCGTGATTGGTCATGTAGATGTTGTACATGAAGGTGAAGGTTGGGAGTATCAACCTTATAAAGGAGAAAAGGTCGATGGAAGAATTTATGGTAGAGGAGTATTAGATAATAAAGGACCTATAATATCTGCTTTATATGGATTGTATGCTATTAAAGAATTGGCTTTAGATTTAGATAAAAAAGTTAGAATAATCTTTGGTACAAACGAAGAGAGTGGATTTGAAGATATACCATATTATTTAGAAAAAGAAAAAGCTCCTCTTATGGGATTTACACCAGATTGCAAGTATCCTGTTGTATATGGTGAAAAAGGAATGGCAAAGATTAGAATCAAAAGCAAAAATACCTATGAAGAAGACACATTTTTAGGTTTTATAGAAAACATGTCTGAAAATGTGCTTGTTACATATAAAGAGTTAAATAAAGAGAATAGTGATATTATATTGGATATAAAGGTAAAATACGATTTTAGTTATAAACTAAAAAATGTATTAGATGAAATAAAATTTAGTTTTCCAAATAGTATTGAAGTAGAAGTGATTTCTAATTTTAATCCTGTATATTTTGATAAAGAGAGTGAGCTTATTAAAAAACTTCAGATAGCATATGAAAGAGTTACATTATTAGATGGAACTCCAGTAACAACCAATGGAGGTACATATGCAAAAGTAATGCCAAATATAGTTCCATTTGGACCTTCATTTCCAGGACAAAAAGGAATAGCTCATAATCCTGATGAATACATGGATATAGAAGATATAATTTTAAATGCAAAGATATTTGCAAATGCAATATATGAATTGGCGAAGGAGTAATTATGTTAGAGATAATAGGAATGACAGTAGAAGACGCTAAAATTATAGAAGATTGTGGCGCAGATAGAATAGAGCTGGTTAGTGCTTTAACTGAAGGTGGATTGACACCAAGTTTTGGTCTTATAGAAAGAGTTGTTAACAGTGTAAAGATACCTGTGAATGTAATGATAAGACATCATGCAAAAAGTTTTACTTATAGTGAAGAAGATATAACAATCATGCAAAAAGATATAAGCATAATTAAAGATATTGGTGCTAATGGAGTTGTATTTGGTATGTTAGATAAAAACAATAACATAGATGAAAAAAATTTAAATGTTTTGTTAGAATGTTGTGATAATCTTGATGTTACATTTCATAGAGCTATAGATGAATCAAGTATAATGGATAGTATTAAAATTTTGAAGGATTATAATAAAATTACAAATATATTAACATCAGGTGGAAAGGGCAATATAGTTGATAACATACAAACAATAAATAATATGATACTTAATTCTAATCATATAAAAATTCTTTTAGGTGGAGGACTTAATTTTAATAATATAGAGAAGATAAAGGAATTAACTAAAGCAAGCAATTTTCATTTTGGTACAGCTATTAGAATAAAGAACAGTCCTTTTGAAGATATAGATAAACAAAAACTTAAACAGCTTGTAAATATAATTTCAAAATAATACAAACATTAAATATTTAATCTAAATAATGAGTGTGAGTTAATTATAATTTGGGTATATGCATGATAATAGGTATTAAGTATGAAATTATTGTTGGAGGTGCTTTACTACTTTTATATAGTCTTGAATACTAATAATGAAAGAAAAAATAAAATATGGAGGTTTTAGAGGGTTTATATTTATAAAAAATTTATAAAAGTCGAACGGCATATAATACATATAATTTCCTAAAATTACCAACTTATGACATGAATTCACATATTAATAAACAATTAATGGAGATATTTGTGGATATAAACAGTAGCAAAAATAGCTTTAAATAAACAAATACAAGAGTTATTAACAATTTTATCCACATTATCCACAGGTAGTTGTAATAATATTAATCCACATAAGTTTTTAAATAACTAAAAATGATAAATAATTCTATCAATTGAATATAAAAAATCATAAAAGTTAATAATAAAAAGAGGATTATGAAAGTTCGTGTAGAATATATTATTAAAGTATAAATTTTCTTATACTGGCATAATTGAAGGGAGATGTACTTATGAACATAATTATATCTGGAAAACAAATCGAATTAACTGATGCAATAAAAAGTAAAATCGAAAACAAACTAAGTAAGTTAGATAATTACATTCATCCAGACACTGATGTAAAAGTTACAGTAAGTGCTAAAAAAGCAAGACAAAAAATAGAGGTAACAATAGCTACTGTAAATGGTCCTATAATTAGAGCAGAAGATATGCAGGAAAATTTATACACAGCTATAGATGTTGTATATGATAAATTAAGTAAACAATTAAAAAAATATAAAAAGAGATTACAAGATAAACATAAAGACAACAAGAGCATAAGATTCCAAGATGCAGAAATAAATCTAGCTGATGAGCAAGAAGATTATGGGGATGAAAATCAAGAATTAGTAATTCAAAGACGTAAAAAATTTAGTGTTAAACCAATGAGCGAAGAAGAAGCTGTATTACAAATGGAGTTAATAGGACATGACTTTTATATGTTCAAGAATATAGATTCAGATGAAATAGCAGTAGTTTATAAGCGTCATAATGGTGGATATGGTATAATAGAACATGAATAAAGCAATTTAGATTTAATCATATTAGCTATCGATAAATAAATTATCGATAGCTTTTTAAATTAATATTAAAAGTATAGTTTTTATGGTAAAATGAATAATAGTACAATAAAGAACGAGGAGAGATGTAAAATATGAGCTTTATGGATAATTTATTCAACATGGCAGATAAAAAAGAATTAAAAAAGTTCAATAAAACTGTTGATATAATAGATTCATTAGAACCTAAATTTGAATCTATGGCAGACTCGGAACTTAAAAATATGACAAATATATTTAAAGAAAGATTAGCAAATAATGAAAGTATAGATGATATACTTCCAGAAGCTTTTGCAGTAGTTAGAGAAGTTTCTAAGAGAGTGTTAGGACTTAGACACTATAGAGTCCAAATGGTTGGAGGTATAGTGTTACATCAAGGAAGAATAGCCGAAATGAAAACAGGTGAAGGTAAAACTTTGGTTGCAACTGCTCCTGTTTATTTGAATGCCCTTACAGGAAAAGGTGTACATGTTGTAACAGTAAATGATTATCTTGCAAAACGTGATAGAGACCAAATGGCAAAAATATATGAATTTTTAGGAATGAGTGTAGGTGTTATTATACATGGTCAAAATCCAAAAGTTAGAAAAGAGCAATATGATTGTGATATAACTTATGGTACAAATAATGAGTACGGATTTGACTACTTAAAGGACAATATGGTAATACACAAAGAGCAAAGAGTTCAAAGAGGATTAAATTATGCTATAGTGGATGAGGTTGACTCTATACTAATAGATGAAGCTAGAACACCACTTATCATATCTGGGCCTGGCGACAAATCAACTCACTTATATTCAGATGCAAATACATTTGTGTTAACTCTAAAACCAGATGATTACGAATTAGAAGAAAAAGACAAGGCAGTATCTCTAACAGCATCAGGTATACAAAAGGCAGAAGTATATTTTAATGTTGATAATATAACTGATATATCTCATACAGAGTTATACCATCATATAAATCAGGCTTTAAGAGCGCATGTAATAATGAAGAAAGATGTTGACTATGTTGCTAAAGATGGAGAAATAGTAATAGTTGATGAGTTTACTGGTAGACTTATGTTTGGTAGAAGATATTCAGAAGGTTTACACCAAGCAATAGAAGCTAAAGAAGGTCTTAAAATACAAAGAGAATCTAAAACACTAGCTACTGTAACATTCCAAAACTACTTTAGAATGTATAAAAAACTTTCTGGTATGACTGGTACAGCAAAAACAGAAGAAGAAGAGTTTAAAGCAATTTATAAAATGGACGTTTTCCAAGTACCTACCAATAAGCTTATGGTAAGAGAAGATTTACCAGATTCTGTATACAAAAGTGAAATAGGTAAATTTAATGCTGTAGCACAAGAAATAATTGAAAGACATAAAGTTAATCAGCCAATACTTGTAGGTACAGTATCGATAGAAAAATCAGAATTATTATCACAAATATTAAAGAAAAAAGGCATTAAACATGAAGTATTAAATGCTAAGCATCATGATAAAGAGGCAGAGATAATAGCACAGGCTGGTAGATTAGGCGCTGTTACAATAGCTACAAATATGGCTGGTCGTGGTACAGATATAGTTTTAGGTGGAAACCCAGATTTCTTAACTAAGAGAGAAATGAGAAGAAATGGATTTAAAGAGGAAATAGTAAATAGGGTAGATACTCCAATAGAAGGTATACCTGTAAAAGGTAATGAGACTCTATTTGAAGCTAGAGCGGAGTATGAAAGACTATTTGAAAAGTTTAAACAACAAACACAAGAAGAACAAAAACAAGTTGTAGAAGCAGGTGGACTTGCTATAATTGGTACAGAGAGACATGAATCTCGAAGAATAGATAACCAGTTGAGAGGTCGTGCTGGTCGTCAAGGTGACCCAGGTAGTTCAAGATTTTATATAGGTCTTGATGATGACCTTATGAGATTGTTTGGAAGTGATAGGATATCTGGAATTGTAGATAAAATAGGTCTTGAAGAAGATATGCCAATAGAACATAGAATATTATCTAAATCTATTGAAGGAGCACAAAAGAAAGTTGAAGGTAAAAACTTTGGAATAAGAAAGCATGTACTTCAATACGATGATGTTATGAATAAACAAAGAGAAATAATATATGCAGAAAGAAAGCGTGTATTAGAAGGCGAAGATTTACAAGAGCAAATACAGTCAATGACTCATTCTATAATAGAGGAAGCTGTGACTCTTTATACACAAGATAAAGGGTTTGATGAAGATGGATTTAAAGAGCATATGTATAATCTGTTCTTACCAAAAGGTAGCATAGAGATACCAGAAATAGAAAAACTTAATCCAGTTGAAATAACAGAAAAAGTTTATGAAATAGCTATGAAGATATACACTTCAAAAGAAGAACAAGTAGGCTATGAAAGAATGAGAGAGGTTGAGAGAGTAATCTTACTTCAAGCTGTTGATAACCATTGGATAGACCATATAGATGCTATGGACCAATTACGTCAAGGTATCGGTCTTCGTGCTGTAGGTCAACAGGACCCAGTTATTGCTTATAAAATGGAAGGTTTCGACATGTTTGATGAAATGAATAAACATATCAAAGAAGATACTGTAAGATATTTATTTAATATAACAATAGAAACTCCAGTGGAAAGAAAAGCAGTTGTAGATGTTGAAAATCTATCTTCACCATCAGATGGGACACTTCCAACAAGTAAAACAGTTAAAAAAGATGAAAAAGTTGGAAGAAATGACTTATGCCCTTGTGGAAGTGGTAAAAAATATAAAAACTGTTGTGGTAGATAATCTTGGAGGATTAAATGTTAAAGATACAAGAGTATAGACATAGCGTGGAGCAAATAGCTTCAAATTTAGAAGAATTGAGGGTTTCTCTTTGACATAGCTTCATTGATGGAAAAGATGCAGATTAATGAAGAAAAGATGAACAAACAGGATTTTTGGAATGATAATGAGTTTGCTCAAAGAGTACTTCAAGAAAATAAATCTTTAAAAGAGACACTAGAAGAATATGAAAGCTTAAAAAATTTATTAGAAGATATAGAAGTATTAATTGAAATAGGTCTAGAAGAAGAGGATGATTCTGTAGAAAAGGATATAGAAAAGTCCATAGAATCAATAGAAGAAAAATTATCTGAAATTAAAATAAAAACTCTTCTAAGTGGAGAGTACGACAAAAATAATGCCATATTATCTATAAACGCTGGAACAGGTGGATTAGATGCCCAAGATTGGGCTCAGATGCTTTTGAGAATGTATATAAGATGGTCAGAAGGCAAGGGCTATAAAGTTAAGCTTTTAGATATAATATCAGACCCTGAAGCAGGAATAAAGACAGCTACAATTCTTGTAGAGGGAACAAATGCTTATGGATACTTAAAGAGTGAAAAAGGTGTTCATAGGTTGGTAAGAATATCTCCTTTTGACCCATCAGGAAAAAGACATACTTCATTTGCATCTATAGATGTAACACCAGAGCTAGATGAGAACATAGAAGTAGAAATTAATCCATCAGATTTAAAGATAGACACATATAGAGCATCTGGAGCTGGAGGGCAACATGTAAATACAACTGATTCAGCAGTTAGAATAACACATATCCCTACAGGTGTAGTAGTTCAGTGTCAAAATGAGAGGTCTCAACATCTAAATAAAGATAGAGCTATGAGATTTTTGATGGCAAAATTGATAGAATTAAAAGAATTGGAACAAAAAGAAAAAATAGAAGACATACAAGGGAAATATTCACAAATAACATGGGGTAGTCAAATTAGGTCATATGTTTTTCAACCATATAAATTGGTTAAAGACCATAGAACAAATGCTGAGTTTGGAAATGTAGATAGTGTAATGAATGGAAATATAGACCTATTTATTAATGAATACTTAAAAATGAATAAAACAGTTTAATAAATATGCACTGTAATTAAGAGATATATATAAGAAGGTTAGTGCTTACTATGCACTTACAGCACTTAGGCTGAGGACGACAACCCTCAGCCTTCGTTCTGTTTATTATTATACTTATGAAAAAACTAACATTAGGAGTGAAAAAATTGGATATAAATCAAATCTTAAAAAAAGAATTTAATCTTAGAGATGAGCAAATAAACAATACATTAAAACTTATTGATGAGGGTAATACAATACCATTTATAGCTAGGTACAGAAAAGAAATGACTGGTGAGATGAGTGATGTCACACTAAGAGAATTTCATGAAAAATTGATGTATTTAAGAAACCTTCAAAGTAGAAAAGATGATGTAGTTAGACTAATAGATGAGCAAGGAAAGCTAACAGATGAAATAACAAAAAATATAGAAAAAGCAAAGACATTACAAGAAGTAGAAGATATCTATGCTCCATATAAACAAAAGAAAAGAACTAGAGCAATAATAGCTAAGGAAAAGGGATTAGAAAACTTAGCATTGTCAATACTAGAGAATAGTCTAGATAGTATAGAAATAGAAGCAAAGAATTATATTGATGAGGAGAAAGAAGTTCTTTCTGTTGAAGATGCATTAAAAGGTGCGAGAGATATAATTGCAGAATTAGTTTCAGATGATGCTAAGATTAGAAAATATATAAGAGAATTAGCTTTAAGAGAAGGCATGATAGTTAGCAAAAGTTCTACTGATGAGAAATCAGTTTATGATATGTATTATGATTATAATGAAGCAGTAAAGAGTATGGCTCCACATAGAGTTTTGGCGATAAATCGAGGAGAAAAAGAGAACTTCCTAAAAGTTAAGTTAGAAATAAATAATGATAAAGTTTTAAATTACATAATAAATGAATATGTAAATGATAAAAATTTCAAAAATAAAGAAGAAATCGTAAGCTCAATAGAAGATTCTTATAAAAGATTAATTTTTCCATCAATAGAAAGAGAAATAAGAAATCATTTAACAGAAATAGCTCAAGAAAGAGCTATAAGTGTATTTGGAAAAAATGTTAAAAGTTTATTGCTTCAACCACCAGTTAAAGACAAGGTAGTTATGGGATTTGACCCCGCATTTAGAACTGGATGTAAAATAGCTATAGTAGATAAAAATGGTAAACTATTAGATTATACAACAGTATACCCAACAGACCCTCAAAATAATGTGGAAGGGGCAAAGAAAGTTTTAAAAGGATTGATTGAAAAATATGATATAGATATAATTTCAATCGGTAATGGTACTGCATCTAGAGAATCAGAAACTTTTGTATCAGAAATGATAAAAGAGATAGATAGGGAAGTACAATATGTTATAGTTAGTGAAGCTGGAGCCTCTGTTTATTCGGCATCTGAACTTGCGAACGAAGAACATCCAGATATAAATGTATCAATAAGGGGAGCTATATCTATAGCTAGAAGATTACAAGACCCATTAGCAGAGCTTGTAAAAATAGACCCTAAAAGTATAGGTGTAGGTCAATATCAGCATGATTTAAATAAAAAGAGACTAGAAGAAGTACTAGATGGTGTTGTTGAAGATTCTGTAAACAGTGTTGGAGTAGATTTAAATACAGCATCATACTCTCTACTAGAGCATATTGCAGGAATAAGTAAGGCCATTGCAAAAAACATAATAGCATATAGAGAAGAAAATGGAGACTTCACATCAAGAGTACAACTTAAAAAAGTAAAAAGACTTGGACCTCAAGCATTTACTCAATGTGCTGGATTTATGAGAATCTTAGATGGTAAAAACCCACTAGATAATACAGGTGTGCATCCTGAAAGTTATGATATATGCAAAAAAATGATTGAGATAATAGGATACTCTTTAAATGATATAAAAAATAAAAATATAGAAGAAATAGATGAGAAAATAAAAGAGATTGGATTGAGAGAATTAAGTGAAAAACTGGAAGTAGGTCAAGTCACTTTAAGAGATATTATATCTGAAATTAAAAAGCCAGGAAGAGACCCAAGAGAAGAAGGAATAAAACCTATTCTTAGAACTGATGTCTTAAAAATTGAAGACATACAAGAAGGAATGTCTTTAAAAGGTACAATAAGAAATGTTGTAGATTTTGGTGCATTTGTAGATATCGGAATAAAAAATGATGGATTAGTCCATAAATCAGAAATGAGTAATAGCTTTGTAAAAGACCCTATGAGTATTGTTACAGTAGGAGATATAGTCGATGTAAAAGTTATTGGAATTGACTTAAATAAAAAGAGAGTAGCTCTATCAATGAAAAAATAAATAAGCTTATGTATGTTTGTTTTTGATACTATATTTGTAAGTATGATTTATAGAATATATAAGTATTAAAAAAGTGTAAAATTATATTGTAAAAAACAATGTTAGAAAGAAATACGAGAGTCTTGAAAATCAGGAGGAAAATGAATGATTTTTATAAAAAATGGTAAAATAAATACCGTAACAAATGGAATAATTCAAGGAGATATCCTTATAGATGAAGGAAAAATAATAGAAATAGGGGAAAATCTAATAGCACCTTTAGATGTTGATATAATAGATGCAAGTAATAAACTTGTGTTCCCTGGATTTATAGATGCTCATACTCATTTGGGGCTATGGGAAGATGGCATAGGTTTTGAAGGGGCAGATGGAAATGAAGAAACTGACCCAATAACACCACAACTAAATCCTATAGATGGTATTAATCCAATGGATAGAACATTTAAAGAAGCTTTTGAAGGTGGTATAACTTCTGTATGTACAACACCTGGAAGTGCAAATGTTATGGGCGGTCAATGTATAGCCATAAAAACATATGGAAGAAGAATTGACAAAATGGTAATAAAAAATCCAGTTGCATCTAAAATAGCATTTGGAGAAAATCCAAAAAGTTGTTATGGTCAAGATGATAAATCTCCACAGACTAGAATGGCTATAGCGGCTTTGCTTAGAGAGAACTTAAAAAAGGCAGAAGAATATCTAGAGGATATTGATGTATATGAGAGCCATGATGATGAAGACTGTGAAAAGCCTGAATATGATATAAAAATGGAAAGCTTAATACCTGTATTGAGGAGAGAAATTCCATTTAAGGCACATGCTCATAGAGCTGATGATATGTTTACAGCAATAAGAATTGCAAAAGAATTTAACTTAAAACTTACATTAGACCATTGTACAGAAGGTCATCTTGTTGTAGAAGAATTAGTAGAAGAAGGATTTCCTGTAATAGTAGGCCCATCTTTATCAGAAAGGTCTAAGTTTGAACTTAGAAACTTGACATTTAATACAGCTGGAATACTTTCAAATGCAGGTCTTGATGTATGTATAATGACAGACCATCCAGTGATACCAGTTCAATATCTTCCAATATGTGCAGGCATAGCTGTTAAACATGGTATGAAAGAAGAAAAGGCAATAGAATCAATTACAATAAATCCAGCTAAGACTTTAGGAATAGAAGATAAAGTAGGTTCTATAGAAGTTGGTAAAGATGCAGACATAGTAATATGGGATAATTCCCCACTAGAGATTCAAAGTAATGTGCTTTACACTATAATAAATGGAAAAATAGTATATGAGAAAAAATAACTTGACAATTATTAAAAAATTAACTAATATAAGAGTGTAAGGAAAATTAAAAAATCAAAGAAGATCTTCGGGGCAGGGCGAAATTCCCTACCGGCGGTATAGCCCGCGAACTACTTAGGTGGTTGATTTGGTGAGATTCCAAAGCCGACAGTAAAGTCTGGATGAGAGAAGATATTTATGGAATATAAATAAGTTTATTTTAGTTTGTTTAAACTATGTCCATAAAAACTCGAAGATAGGATCTTCGAGTTTTTTGTTTTTCCTAAAAAATATAAACTATTGATTAGGAGGAAAGTAGTTATGCAAAATACAGTAAAAAGAGGAAATATGATTTCAACAAGAACTTTGGTGGTTATGTCAATTTTATCTGCAATATCTTATTTATTGATGTTTATTCAAGCACCAATACCAGGTATTTTTCCAGATTTCTTAAAAATTGACTTATCAGATATCCCAGCAATATTTGGCGGAATGTCTTTAGGACCATTAGTTGGATTTGGTGTAGTTGTAGTAAAAAATATACTACAAATGATAACAGCGACAACAACTGGAGGAGTAGGAGAATTTGCAAATATATTAATTGGTGGCTCTTATGTACTTATACTTTGTTATTCATATAAGAGAAGTAAAGATTTAAAAGGTGTAGTAATTGGATTTGTATTAGGAACAATAACTATGACTATAATTGGTTCATTGGTGAATTATTTTGTAATGTTACCACTTTATGGGCAATTAATGGGACTAGATGCTATAATAGGTCTAGGTTCAGCTATAAACCCTCAAGTTCATGATTTATTTACTTTTGTAATTTGGATGATAGCTCCATTTAATGTATTAAAGGCTGTTGTAATATCCTTAGTAACGTTACCACTTTACAAAAAAATGGGTAATGTAATAAAAAAATAATTAGACAAGAAAATATAAAATTTAAAAATTAAACGCATTGAATAGCCATAATTTATTTGTAACTTCAGTCCTACACTGTGATTGATATATTAAATATATTATGGCTTTATTAATTTATCAAAAATTGTATATAAAATAAGAAATATTTAGACAAGTTTAATTTTTGAAATAAAGGAAGAATTAAAACGATTAACTATTAAAATACTAAAAAGGTATCTATAATACACAAAGCGAATTTATAATAAACAAAAAATAAAGATATTATTAAAAATAAATAAAGATTCATGCTTTATTTTTTAATAATATCTAATTTAATAATGATAGGGGTGTATATAGATGAACATATCTAAAAAATTGAAAAATTTATTTTTAGATGATAAAGGGTATTATTTTAATAGTAATTGGGAAAATATTCATATAGGTATTGATAACTCAAAATTGGAAAAGTCTTTAAAGTATATTACAAATGAATATATTGAAAATATGGAAAGTGTAAAGTATGATTATCGTGAATTAAAAAATATAAAAAATCAAACTGATGGGATGTGTATACTAGCAATAAGGCAGAATTATAAAGCACTAGAGTATATAAAAGAACAAACAGAAGAATTATGTTTAGAGGCGATAAGATATAACTATAAAGCACTAGAATATGTAAAAGAACAGACAGAGTATATATGTCTTGAAGCCATAAAAAAGGACTGTAATGCACTTAAATATGTAAGAAATAAAACTGATGAGCTTATTATAAAAGTAATAAGGTGTTCTTCTAATATAGATGTTGTAAGTATTTTAAAAGCTTTAGAAGTTCAAACAAGGAGTATATGTTTAGAAGCAATTAAAAAAGATGGTAGATGTCTTGCATATGTTAGAGAGCAGAGCGAAGAATTATGTATGGAAGCGATTAGGCAAAATTATAAAGCACTACAATATGTAAAAAATCAAACAGATAAAATGTGTATAGAAGCTGTAAATCAAAATGGTATGGCATTGCAATATGTAAATAAGCAAACAGATAATATATGTATGGAAGCTGTCAAACAAGATGGAAGAAGTCTACAGTTCGTTAATAATAAGACAGAAGCAATATGTATAAAAGCCATAAGATATCTAGATAAAAGATATAATATTAAAGATGTGTTAAGTTACATAGATAGCTATACAGAAGATATATGTATAGAAATTGTAAGGCGAAATGGAAAGATGTTAATGTATATAAAAAATCAAACAGAGAGAATGTGCATTGAAGCAGTAAAGGAAAATTATAAATCTCTCAAGTATGTAAAAGAACAATCTGAGAAAATATGTAGAGAAGCCTTAAAGCAGAATTGCAAGGCAAAGGAATATGTGAAGATTTATATTGAAGAATGTATATAAGATTTAGATAGGATTATTAATATTGAAAGATAAAAAAGATAAATAGAAGTACTTTATAATAATTGAGGCTTATACTATAATTAATTAAGCAGTGATATAAATTCACATGACGATTATATCAAAATGGAGATGAATTAATGGCAAAAATATATTTGGAAAATGAAAGCAAAACTAGAGAAATAGGATATAAATTAGGTAAACTCTTAAAAGAAGGTAGTGTTATCTGTTTAGTAGGAGATTTAGGGGCTGGGAAAACTACAATGACACAAAGTTTGGCAGATTCATTAGGCATAAAAGACTATATAACAAGTCCAACTTTTACTATAATAAATGAATATGAAGGCAAAGTACCTTTGTATCATTTTGATGTATATAGAATAGGTAGCAGTGATGAAATGTATGATATTGGATATGAGGAATATGTAAATTCAAATGGAATTTGCATAATTGAATGGGCTAATCTAATAGAAGATATACTTCCAAAAGAATATTTAAATATAGAATTAAAATATAAAGATGAAGGAAGAGAAATGATATTAACTCCAAAGGGAGAGTTTTACAAAGAGATAGTTGAGGAGTTGATTAAATAATGAAAATACTAGGTATGGATACATCTTCTATGGCAGCAAGTGTGTCAGTTGTAGAAGATGATAGCTTAATATGTGGGTTTACAGTAAATAACAAAAAAACTCATTCGCAAAAACTTATGCCAATGATAGAAAGTATGTTGAACATGAGTGATTTAAGTATAAAAGATATAGATTTATTAGCTATATGTATAGGTCCTGGCTCATTTACAGGTCTTAGAATAGGTATGGCTACAGTAAAAGCTGTGGCTCATGTAAATAATATACCAATAATAGCAGTGAATTCTTTGGAATCCCTAGCAAATAACATGAATCTATGTGAGAGGAAGATATGTTGTATATTAGATGCACAGAAGAATCAAGTCTATTCAGCTAAATATAAACTTGAGAATGGAGAGCTAATAGAATTAGAGGGTGTTAATGTTGTAGAATTTGATACTTTATTAGAGGAAATAGTATCGAGTGATGAAGAATTTATAGTAGTTGGAGAAGCTGTATATAAATATAAAGATAGGTTAGAGAATGTAAAAAATATAAAAATACCTTCGCCAGTTAACAATGTGTCTAATGCAGGAAGTTTATGTTCTTTGGCATTAAGTAAATATAATAAAAATATAGATGTACATACTTGTTATACAATAAATCCTATGTATATCAGAAAATCTCAAGCTGAAGTACAATATGATGAAAAAATGAAGAGGCTAAATGATGAAAGATAATACAAAACTAATAGTAGATGATATAAAAATAGAAGAAATGACTATTAAAGATATAGATGAAGTTTTTGAAGTAGAAAAAAATTGTTTTGAAGATTATTGGTCAAAAGAATCTTTTAGAAAAGAGTTATCTAATGAAGTAGCAAGGTATATAGTAGCTAAACTAGATGGAAAAGTTGTTGGATATGTGGGAATTTGGCTTATACTTGATGAAGGGCATATAAATAATGTGGCTGTTCATAGTGACTATAGAGGTAAAAAAATAGGAGACAAGCTGATAAAAGGTATAGTTGATTTGTGCAAAGACAATAATATTGTGTCTATGACATTAGAAGTTAGAGCATCAAATAAAATAGCACAAAATCTATATAGAAAATATGGATTTAAAATGGGTGGAATAAGAAAAGAATACTACAGTGATAATAAAGAAGATGCAATTATAATGTGGAACCAATTAAAGGAGGTGTAGAGTTTATGAGTGATATAATAACATTAGCTATAGAAAGTAGTTGTGATGAAACAGCTGCATCAGTTTTAAAAAATGGTAGAGAAGTACTTTCAAACATAATCTCTACCCAAATAGAAACACATAAAAAGTTTGGTGGTGTAGTTCCAGAAGTAGCCTCAAGAAAACATGTGGAAAATATTGATATAGTTGTCCAGGAGGCTTTAGATAAAGCAAATATAGGATTTAATGATATAGACCATATTGCAGTTACATATGGACCTGGGTTAGTAGGAGCTTTACTAGTAGGCTTATCTTATGCTAAAGCACTTGCATATACTTTGAATATACCACTTGTAGGAGTAAATCACATAGAAGGTCATCTAAGTGCAAACTATATAGAGCATAAGGATTTGAAACCTCCTTTTATAACATTAATAGTATCTGGAGGTCATACCCACTTGGTTGAGGTTAAAGACTATGGTAAGTATGAAATCTTAGGAAAAACTAGAGATGATGCATCTGGAGAAGCATTTGATAAGATTTCAAGAGCGATGAATCTAGGCTATCCAGGAGGGCCTATTATTGATAATCTCGCCAAAAAAGGAAATAAGCATGCTATAGAGTTTCCAAGAGCATATTTAGAAGAAGATAGCTATGATTTTAGTTTTAGTGGATTAAAATCTTCTGTGTTAAACTATCTAAATGGAAAAAGAATGAAAAATGAGGAAATAGTAGTTGAAGATGTAGCAGCATCTTTTCAAGAGGCTGTGGTAGAAGTTTTATCTACTAAAGCACTAAAAGCAGCAAGAGATAAAGGCTACAATATTATAACTCTTTCTGGTGGAGTTGCTTCTAATTCAGGGCTCAGAGCTAAAATAACAGAGATTGCAAAAGATAGTGGTATCACTGTTAAATATCCGCCTTTAATTTTATGCACAGATAATGCAGCGATGATTGGGTGTGCAGGATATTATAATTTTATAAATGGTAAAACACATGATATGAGTTTAAATGCAGTTCCAAATTTAAAAATAAATCAGTAATATGAAATAAATTTATAAATATATTAAAGAATTGTTTCAGAAAAATAAATATAAGTAAAAATAAATACAATCAAAATAAATATAGTATATGTTAAAACTTGAAGTAAAACGATGTATAACCTTTATATTCTAATGAATTGCAATACATTTAGGATATAAAGTTTATCTTTGGTGTGAATTTACTTCAAGTTTAATTTTTTTGTAGAAAGATTATTTTAAAAAGTGGGTAATATACCCTTTTTTTCCCTTATTAAAAAGTTTTATACTAATTATAGAAAGATTAAGGAGGGGAAGAAATGAGTCAAAGTAAAGAAGACAAAATAAGAAGTATTTTAGAAGCAAAAAATATTAAGGCAAATTTTCAAGATAAAGAAAATTTAGATGAATTTAGTGAAAAAAAAGCAAGTAAAAGGGCTGATGATTTATTAAATGTATATTATAATACATTGTCTACAGCTGATATGGAATTTCCATATTGGTATAATAGAGAATATAGAAAATCAGATGGTGATATACCTGTAGTTAGAAGAGCTAAAGCTCTTAAATCTGCTTTTTCTCATATGACACCTAATATAATACCAGGCGAGAAGATAGTAATGCAAAAAACACGCCACTATAGAGGGTCATTCCCAATGCCTTGGGTAAGTGAGAGTTTCTTCGTAGCTCAAGGGGAACAAATGAAAGAAGAAGCAAATAAGTTAGCTAGTAACACAGCAGATGAACTTACAAAATTTGGTTCTGGTGGGGGAAATGTAACTGAGAGTTTTGGAAATGTTGTTTCAATAGCTGGTAAATTTGGAATGAGAAAAGAAGAAGTACCTGTACTTGTAAAAATGGCTAAGGAATGGGTTGGAAGATCAGTTGAAGATTTAGGCTTTCATTATGAGAAAATGATGCCAGATTATGATTTAAAAGAAAAATTAATGAGTACACTTATTTGTATGTTTGATTCAGGATATACACTTCCTCAAGGTAGAGAAGTTATAAACTATTTTTATCCTTTGAATTATGGGCTAGATGGAATCATAGAAATGGCAAAAGAATGTAAGAAAGCAGTTGCAGGAAACGCATCTGGAGATGGACTTATTGGAATGGACCGTCTATATTTCTATGAAGCAGTTGTCCAAGTTATTGAAGGTCTACAAACTTGGATTTTAAATTATGCAAAACATGCAAAATATTTAGAAAGTATAGAGAAAGATTTAGAAGCTAAAAAAGAATATTCAGATTTAGTGGAGATATTAGAGCACATTGCACACAAACAACCTCATACATTTAGGGAAGCGCTTCAATTGACTTATACAATCCATATAGCATCAGTAAACGAAGATGCTATATCTGGTATGTCTATAGGGCGCTTTGGTCAAATCTTATATCCTTGGTATGAGCAAGATATAGAAAAAGGAATAATCACAAAAGAAGAAGTAATTGAATTATTAGAGCTTTATAGAATAAAGATTACTTGTATTGACTGTTTTGCTTCAGCAGGAGTAAATGGAGGAGTATTATCAGGAAATACATTTAACACATTATCTATAGGTGGGTTAAGAGAAGATGGCTCTACAGGAGCAAATGAATTAGAAGAATTACTATTAGAAGCAAGTATGAGATGTAGAACTCCTCAACCTAGTTTAACTATGTTGTATGATGAAAAACTTCCAGAAGATTTCTTGATGAAGGCTGTTGAATGTACAAAGCTTGGTTCTGGTTATCCAGCGTGGGTAAACAACTCAAATGGGACGACTTTCATGATGAGACAATTTGGCGATGAGGGTATGACTGTTGAAGAAGCTAGAGCTTTTGCATTAGGCGGATGTCTAGAAACATCTCCAGGATGTTGGAAACAATTAACTTTAAATGGGAAAACATATTCTATAGCAGGTGGAGCAGGGCAAACAGCTGGTTCTGGAGTGCATTTTTTAGCTAATCCTAAAATATTAGAACTTGTTCTTATGAATGGTAAAGACCATCGTATGAATGTGCAAGTATTTGAACCTCATAATAAACCTCTAAATACATATGAAGAGGTCGTAGAAGTATTTAAAGATTATTATAAACAAGCAATAAATGTCCTTGAAAGAGCAAATAATATTGAATTAGATATATGGAGAAAGTTTGATACTTCTGTAATAAATTCGCTATTAAAACCAGACTGTTTAGACAAGGGTCAACATATAGGAAATATGGGATACCGTTATAATGCGACATTAAATGTAGAAACTTGTGGTACTGTTACTATGGTTAATTCATTTGCTGCACTTAAAAAACTTGTATATGATGATAAAGAATTTACACTTGAAGAAATGAAAGAGGCTATTTTGAATAACTTTGGATTTAAAGATGCTTTAGAGGTTGGAAACTATTCTATGGCAGACCAAGTAAAAGTAGATAAAACTGGTAAATATGATGCTATCTACAAGGCCTGTCTTGATGCACCTAAATACGGAAATAATGATTTATATGCAGATAGCATTCTTAAAAACTATGAAGTATGGCTAGCAAAAGTGTGCGAAGAAGCACAATCTTTATATGCTAAAAAAATGTATCCTTGTCAAATATCTGTTTCTACACATGGACCACAAGGTGCTGCCACTTTAGCTACTCCAGATGGTAGACTAAGTGGAACAACATATTCAGATGGTTCAGTCTCTGCATATGCAGGAACTGATAAAAATGGTGTCTATGCATTATTTGAGTCTGCAACTATTTGGGACCAAGCAGTAGTTCAAAATTCTCAGATGAATTTAAAACTTCATCCAACAACAATTAAAGGACAACAAGGAACTAAAAAATTATTAGATTTAACAAGAAGTTATTTAAGAAAAGGTGGTTTCCATATTCAATACAATGTCGTGGATTCTAAAACATTAAAAGAGGCACAGAAAAATCCTGATAATTATCGTCAATTGATGGTGCGTGTTGCTGGATTTACTCAATACTGGTGTGAATTAGGAAAACCAATACAGGATGAAGTAATTGCTAGAACAGAGTATGAAGGGGTGTAAAATATGAAAAAACATAGTGATTGTATGAATTTTTGTGCAGTAGATGCTACAAAAGGAATTTGTAGACTATCAAAACAAATGCTTAACTTAGATGATGAAGCTTGTGAAGAATTAAAAGTGATGCCAAAATGTAAAAATTGTAAAAATTTCGTTGATATTAATGATGAAGGTATAGGCAAATGTGTTGGTCTTGAAAAGGAAGACTGGGTATATTCAACATTAAATGCAATTACTTGTGAAGGACATATGTTTAATGAGTAGACAAAATCAACTAGCAGGTATGATTTTTGATGTACAAAGCTTTTCAGTTCATGATGGACCAGGTTGCAGAACAACTGTATTTTTAAATGGATGTCCACTTAGTTGTAAATGGTGTGCAAATCCTGAAAGTTGGACTGTAAGACCCCATATGATGTTTAGTGAGTTATCTTGTAAATATGAAGATGGGTGTACTGTATGTCATGGTAAATGTAAAAAAGGTGCATTGAGTTTTAATCTTGATAATAAGCCAATTATAGATTGGAACATATGTAAAGACTGTGAAAGCTTTGAATGTGTCAACTCATGTTATTACAATGCGTTTAAGTTATGTGCGAAGCCTTATACTGTAGATGAACTTATAAGAGTAATTAAACGTGATTCTAATAATTGGAGAAGTAATGGAGGAGTAACATTTAGTGGGGGAGAACCACTACTTCAACATGAATTTTTACATGAAGTATTATTGAAATGTCATGAGATAAATGTACACACTGCTATTGAGACGAGTGCATGTGTTTCCAATGAAATTTTTAATAAAATATTTAAAGATATTGATTTTGCATTTATTGATATAAAGCATATGGATAGAGAAAAACACAAAGAGCAAACAGGTGTGTACAATGATTTAATATTGGAAAACGTATCAAATCTTGCTAACTCTGACTGGAAAGGAAGATTGGTACTTAGAGTTCCAGTTATAGCAGGATTTAACGATAGTACTGAAAATATAAGTGATATTATATCTTTTATGCACAAAAACAATTTGGTAGAGATTAACCTATTACCATTTCATAGGCTAGGAGAATCAAAGTGGATTCAATTAGGTAAGGAGTATGAGTATTCTGATAAGGGAGATGTTGATGAAGAGCATCTTGAAGAGTTACAAGATATATTTTTGGATAATGGTATAGCTTGTTATGTTGGTCATGAGACAGCTTTCTAAAAGTAAATAATATAAGATTAAAAAGGATGTTACACTAAAAGCTAGAGTGACATCCTTTTTATATAGTTTAAATTATGATTAGAAGATATATTACGTTTACTTTATTGTAGTAAATGTAATATGGTAAAGCATGAATATGAAAAAATTTAATAGAATCTATTTTATAAACAACTAAAATAAATTATCAATGAAAGGTACAAAAAGTATAGAGAGTATTATAGATGTCCGTTTTTTACAAGATTAAAATATGTACTATATGATACAATCAACTAAACTATTTCAATAAGGTTTGTAATTTCTTTATTTATATAATATCCTATTGAAATCTATATAGTTTAATTTTATTTATAAGATATAAATAAAATATATGTATATCAAGGAGGTAATATGAAGTTTGTAAATGCTTTAATAGTGGTTAAAGATATTGAGAAATCAAAAAAGTTTTATTATGATGTTTTAGGATTAAATGTAACCTGTGATTTTGGAGAAAATGTTGTGTTAGAAGGTAATATATCATTACAAGAAAAAAAACTTTGGTTAGAGTTTATTAATAAGAGTGATAATGAAGTACAATTCAATGGAAATGATGCAGAGTTATATTTTGAAGAAGAATATTTTGATACTTTTGTTGAAAGATTGAGTACAATGAAAGATATAAATTATATTCATCTGGTTGTAGAACATAGTTGGGGTCAAAGAGCAATTAGATTTTATGATTTAGATGGTCATATTATTGAGGTTGGGGAAACTATATCATCTGTATGTAGACGTTTTTTAGATAGTGGACTTTCAATGAATGAGGTGGCTAAAAGAATGGATGTAACTATTGAATATATTGAATCAGTTTTAAACTAGGTGATAGATTATATTAAAATAAAGGCGTTAGCAAATCTATGCTTTCGCCTTTATTTATTATATTCTCTAAATAATCTATAAAATGTTATTGAATTTTTTCTCTAGAAATATATAATTTTGAATTCTCTGTTTTATCTTCAAACTCAATTCCCTTGTTTTTTTTCATAAATATGTATAGAGGGGCTATTAATAACATTGCTCCTAATCCTATTAAAACTCTATTTTGAGTTATAGGTTTTGCCATATCTTCTGCCCAAGCTTGTTGTAACAGCCATAAACTACCTAAAATAGCTACTATTGGTATAACTGGACCAAATGGAATCTTAAAAGAGCCTTGAATATCTGTTCTTTTTCTTAAAACTATTACTGACAAACAAGTTGGGATATACTGAGCAAATCTTGCAATTACGCTCATTACTGCAAGTTGTTCAAAACTTCCAGTCAATACAAGTGGTATACAACAAATTAAAGATATAATTATTGCTACATATGGAGCATCATATTTATTTGTTTTTCCTATAAATGCTGGAAGAGAACCTTCTTCTGCTAGAGAAGAACCACATTTAGGAGTTACTATTGAAGAACCTATATTTATACCAAATATAGATATTAATGTAGCTACAGATATAAATACCTTACCATAGTTACCTAAAAACACACTTGAAGCATCTGCAATTGGAATACTATTTTCAAAGAGTTTATCTCCAAGTATACCCATACAGACAACTTGAATTAAAATATAAATTATTGCACATATAAATATTGTAGTTATTAAGGCAATTGGAAGATTTTTTTTAGGGTTTTCCATTTCTCCACTTGCTACGATAAATGATTCAAATCCAGTAAATGCGTAAAATACCAATATGATAGCTGGTCCCATGCTAGAGTTAACTACGTTACCTGAAGGGGCAATATTTTCAAATTTTATAAAGAATATTCCGACTATTACAAAAACTATTAGTGGTACTAATTTAGCTATAGTTATTACATTATTCATTATCTTTGTACTTTTAATTCCAAATAAACTATTTATAGAAAGTAGTGTTACTAATACTGCTGCTATATAGCCCTTGTATTCAGTTGCAGCTTCTGGCCAAAATGAACCTAAAGCTGTTGCAAATCCTACTGCTAGAGTAGACCATGATATAATTCTTATAACCCAAGACATGGTACCAACTTCAAAGCCTATAAAATCTCCAAATGCTTTTTTGGAATATAGATATGCACCACCATTTTTATCAAACATACTTCCAACTTCTGCAAAACATAAAAGTATTGATAGAACTAAAATTGTAGCAAAAATGTATATAAATATACTGTTTTGACTTGCTAGGTTATAAACTTTACCTGGTAGTAAGAATATACCTGAACCTATTATACTATTAATTCCTAATAATATCATACTAAATAACCCTAATTTTTTAGCCTTTTCCATATTAATTTATCTCCTATTCTTTTATTAATTACTGTATTAATTAAAATATAAAGTATTCATTACATGCATCATAACACCTATTGGAAGACAATTCTCATCTATATTAAAGCTAGATGTATGTAGAGGTGAAATTAATCCCTTTTCTTCATTTTTACAGCCTAAATGAAAGAATGCCCCCTTGCAATGTTCTGTATAAAAAGAAAAATCTTCACCACCTAAAGAAGGGTTTGGTCTTAATATAAATTTTTCTTCTCCAAATAATTCTTTAGTACTTGAGATAACAGTATTTACTAATTCCTTTTCATTTATAACAGCTGGATAATTTTCATCACTTACATGCAATGTTCCAACACATCCAAATGCAGATGCAGTGTCTTCAACAATCTTAGATATCTTATCAATCATAAAGTTTCTTGTTTTGCCATTTAAAGTTCTTAAAGTGCCTTCTAGTTTTACATCTTCACATATTACATTGTGTGCATCACCACCATATATTTTACCTATAGTTAAAACAGCAGCATTATTTGGTTCTAAGTTTCTACTTATTATAGTTTGTAAGGATGTAACAATTTGTGATGCTGTAACTATTGCGTCAATACCATTTTCAGGGTATGCACCATGAGCTCTTTTGCCTTTAACATTTATCGTTATAGTGTCAACACTAGCATTTAATGTGTCATACTTTGTTTCAATAAATCCTGTCTCAATATGTGGCATAACATGAAGTCCAAATATATAATCAGCTTTAGGATTTTCTAGACATCCATCTTCAACTAAGAATTTTGCTCCTCCAAAGCCTTCTTCTGCTGGTTGAAATAAGAACTTTACATTTACGTTTAATCTATCTTTTATTGAATGTAAAACTTTACACGCTCCAAGTAGCATAGTTGTATGTGCATCATGACCACAAGCATGCATTTTTCCAGAATGTATTGATTTATAAGGTATATTATTCTCTTCTTCTATAGGAAGGGCATCCATATCCGCTCTTATACAAATAGTTTTATCTGCATTTTCTTTTAAAATATATGCCATAATCCCATTGTGTTTTGTAAATTCAATATAATCAATTCCTATTTCTTCTAAATAAGAAATGACTTTCTGCTTGGTAAGGTTTTCTTCAAGAGCCAATTCTGGAATTTTGTGCAATTCTCTTCTTACATTTATTAGCCAAGGTTTTATAGAATTACAATTTTCTATTACAAAATCTTTTTCTAATTCTTTAGTTTGATATTCTAATTTTAAAGCCTGTTGCATTTTTATTCCTCCAATTACTTTTTATTGTTTGGTTAATTATAGTAGCAATTATTGTGCCATAATTTTTAAGGAATAAATTTTGTTTTTTATAAGAATTTTGCAATAAAATAATCATTTATTTGTTGGCAAAATATAAAAATGATTATTTTATTGCAATTTTCCCAAAAAAGTATTGTTTTAAATAAGAATAAGCTTATATATTAGCCTATATAAAAATAATAGGAATTATTAAACTTATCCTATTCCTATTAATTCCTATTGATTATACATGAAATAATGTACTATATTTACACATTTGAAAAATAAAAAATCTATTGAGGAAGCGTCTTGCACCTGAATAGATTTCTTTGTTTAATATATTATAAGTTTACAAACTTTCATATTTTAATTTATTGTAAAAGTCTTCTCCTTGTTGAGTTATTTTACTTCCATATCTCCCTGAACCACAAATTATAAGTTCTTCTTTTTTCAGATATTCAAATATTTTTTTAATTTTACCTTCTGTGATTTGGATATTTTTATTTAGTAATGTCTTTAAAATTAGTCCTCTACCAATTCCAACATCTGATTCCTTATTTAAAATTAATATCTCAAGTATATTTAATATATCATTTTTATTATATTTTAATTTTAATGATGAATTTTTGTTATTTAAAGTTCTTAAATTTGGGGGTAAATCTTTTTCTAGTATAATATCATCACACATAATATTTAAATAAGATGTTACGTTTTGGAGTTCTCTTATATTACCTTTCCACGTATAGTTTTGTATAAGCTTTTTTGCCTCTGGTGTAATTACTAATTTCTTATTAATTAAATCTTCCATGATAATTAATATATCTTCTTTTCTTTCTCTTAGAGGAGGGATGTTTATTGGAATTGTATTTAATCTATAATATAAATCCTCCCTAAACTGGCTCTTATCAATCATTTGTTCTAAGTTCTTGTTTGTAGCAGATATGATTCTAACATCTATATTAATTACATTGTGAGAGCCAACTGGCATTATTTGTTTTTCTTGAAGAACTCGAAGTAGTTTTGTTTGTAATTCTAAAGGCATATCGCCTATTTCATCTAAGAAAATTGTCCCATTATTAGCAAGTTCGAATAATCCTTGCTTTCCATCTTTTAGACCTCCAGTAAAAGTTCCCTTATCATATCCAAATAACTGACTTTCTAGTAAATTCTCAGGGACGGCTGCACAATTTACTGCTATAAAGGGCTGATTTTTTCTATTTGAATTATTATGTATAGATTGAGCTATTAGTTCTTTACCAGTTCCACTTTCTCCTCTGATAAGTATACTTAGGTCAGACTTAGAAACTTTTTTAGCTAAATCTATGCATTCAATCATCTTAGGGCTATCTGTTTTTATATCCTTAAATGTATATTTTGCTATTTGTCCCTTTTCCCTTAATTTCTTAGTAAGATTTTGTTCTAATTTTTTTATATATGTTATTTCTTGCAAACTATAGTATGTACCCATCTTTTCATCTCTATTGTATATATTTTTTTTATTTACATTTATATATTTTTTATTGAATATAATAACTTTGTCCAGTATTTCTTTTTCATTTAATAAAACCTTTAAACTATCTGTAAATATTTCTTCAATATGCTTTCCATAGATATCTTCCTTTATGTCTAAGATGTCTTTTACTTTACTATTATATGTATTTATTTCACCATCTTTTGAAGTAAATAGTATGCCATCCTTTGACAAGTTTAATATTGTATCTAATTCTTCTATTTTTAAGAACAGTTCTTTATATTTATCTTTTATACCAGTATCTAGACTTATTATCTCCTCTGAATATTTTACTAGCTTAGATTGTATTTCTTTTGAATCAATTTGTAATAAGTTTATTATTTCTATAAAAGTTGATATATCTATATATCTATGGCCTAAATCAAATATATCTGAGATAAAGCTAGGTACTTTTTCTGGAACTCCTGGAGTTATAGCTATCTTTATATCTTTATAAGTATTGTCATTCATATATGGGATTGGTCTGATATTAGTTACTCCGATTTTATAAAACAAACTTATAGTTTCTAGAGTAGTTTCATCGGAATCATTTACGATTAGAGCATTTGTTCCCTGTGGTAAAGATAATAAATTATATATTTTATCTTCCTTAAAAGTTCTTCTTATCACAATAACTTTTTTCTTATCTAATATATTATTTATGATTTTATCTAATCTTTCTACTGACATTACTAATATCACATCATCATTTATAATGTCATTATCATTTATTTCATCTATAAAGTATCTGTTAATATTTATATAATCTCCAAAAACTAATTTTAAATTATTTTCTAAAAAATCTATTAAATCTTTTCTACTATCATTTACCAATGCAACTGATTTTTTCATTAACTTCTCCTTATATAATAGATAGCCTCTAATAAAATGCTTGTATAGAGCTATATAATTTTTATAATTTAAATTTATCAAATAAAAAAGAAAGTGTCTATCCATGACTTTATAAAAGTCACCTTAAGACACTTTCTTACTTATAATTAAATCTTGTCACCAAATCCCCCTAATTGTTGCTTAAAATTAAAACTGTATGTATATTTTTCATTTCTATTCGATTAAATTATAATATACACCTAAAAAATTTATTTTAATAAATTCTATTGATAAAATAATTTCATAAATATAGAATTGTATTAAAATAAATAATGTATGAAAATATATATGTATAAGTTTATTCTGCGTGAGTAGAATGGATTTGTCAAGATTAATTTAATAGTAATAGTGTCTTTTATTAAAAATAATATAAATTTAAATATATAAATAAAACGTTTTATACAATATACTATAAAGGAGAACTTTGATGAAAGCAGAAAAAACAAGCATATACCCAATTATTAAAAATAATTTAAATCAAGTATCAATTGTTGAATATAAAAAAGGTCAGAGATTTGTAGCATCAGATAAAGATTTACAAGAAGTATTTTTCATAATAGAGGGAGTTGCTTTAGTAGAATGTACGACTAGAGGGGGAAATAAATTTCTTGTTGACATTGTACCTGAAAATGAATTTATAGGTAAAATTAGTTATATATATGAACATAATTTGAAATGTGATATATTTGCAAAGACCAATATAAAATTATTTCGATTTGAGAAACATATCTTTGAAGAATTTTATCTTAAACCAGATTTTATTGCACTATTTCATAGCAAATGTACAAGAAGAATATATGAGCTATATAAAACTAGAATGGTAAGAGAGTTATTTTCTTGCACAGAAGTTATTGCATATTGTATTTTTAAAAAACAAGAGAATAATGTCTGCAATATAAAAGCTATTCGCCATTTTAGTGAAATATATTCTATTAGTAGAAAAAGTAGGTATTATTCGCTATTAAAATTAACTGAGAAGGGGATAATAAAAAAAATAAGCAATACATATGAGATTTTAAATTATGATGAATTACATAGGTTGTCATTTGAAGTAAAAGAGTTTTTGGAAGATGAATAGAGGATATAGAAATAGTCTCATTGAAAATAAAAAATATCTTAATTGTTTTCAATGAGACTGTTTATAAATATTATATACTTATAAGGTATAGTATCGTTATTAGTCAATTTCCTTTACTATATTAATAGCCCACTTTTTAGATAAGGCTCTAGGAACACCAAATATAAATTTAACTACTTCTTCACTATAAGTGAGTAGAACAAGAATAAATATAGGAGCTCCTTTAAATGCAGCTATAAAAGTTAAAGGGATAGAAGCTAACCACATACATCCTAATTCTAAAAATAGAGCATATTTAGTGTCTCCACCACTTCTTAAAATACCAATTATGACTAATGTATTAAAGGATTTAAGAGCCATTAGTACTCCCATTATGAAGAATATCTTAGTTATATCAGAAGATAAACTATCAGAGACACTAAACATCTTTAATAATAATGGTATATTTAAAATTAAAATAATTCCAAGTATTAAGCCAGCTAAAAATACCAGTATAGAAAACTTTTTAGCATACTCAATAGCTCTTTTAATATGGTCAGCCCCAAGTTCATTTCCAAGCATAATAGATGCACCAGATGCAATACATACAGCTGTCATTATGAAAAAATTACCTGTGCTGGTTGCTATTTGACTTGCTGCTATGGCTGATGTACCTGCTCTTGCATATGCAACAGAATACAAAACAGTTCCAACTGCCCATACAGAGTCATTTACAAATATAGGAAAGCTTTTTGATGAAAAAGATTTTATAAAAATCCTATCAATAGCTTTTAAATTTTTCAAACCAAATTTTAATATATAGTCCTTTTTATAAAAATAAACGTAAGTAATCATTAAAATTAGTTCACATATTCTAGCAATAACAGTTGCTAATGCGGCTCCTTTTACACCCATTGCAGGAAGGCCAAAATTACCAAATATAAATCCATAATTTAAAATAACATTTGTTACAAGAGCGAATGCACTACAAATCATACCTAACTTAGGATTTCTAACACCTCTGGAACCAGTACTAAATACTGTACTTATAGCTATTAATGGATAACTAAATACTGCAATGCTAAAGTAATCTATACAAAGTTTTACAACTTCTGAATCATAAGAAAATATGTGTATAATTGGTTTTGGTGTTAGCAAAGCAGGAATAACAAATACAAAACTTAGGATAATGGCCAATACACAAGTAAGTCCTGTGACTTTTCTTATGTTACTTATATCTTTCTTTCCATAAAACTGTGAAATAAAAACTCCAGCTCCTCCTGTAATACCAGATAGGGACATATTAAAAAGAAAGAAAAACTGGTTTGCAACTCCAACTGAAGCGACAGATACCTCCCCCAAACTACTTATCATAACTGTATCTATTACATTGACAGAAGTAGAAATTAAGTTCTGTATGATAATAGGTATACATAAAGATAGAAGTATTTTATAAAATCTTTTATTTTCGTCTTTTAAAGAAAATAGTTCTTGCAAATAATCCTCTCCTTTTTACATAAATTCTTCCCACTCATCATATAGAGAGGCAAGGTTATTTTCTAGATTAATTTTTTCTTGGCTAACTTCTTTAGCCTTATCTGGATTAGAGTATACTTCTTCTTGACATAAAAGTATATCTAATTCTTCAATTTTAAGTTCTAACTTTTCAATTTCTTTTTCTATGTTTTGTCTTTTTATTCTATTCTTCTTTTCTACTTCTCTTTGTTCTCTTTCTTTTCTTTTTTCATCTTTTATTTGAGTTCTAGTTTTTTCTTCTTTTTCTTCTATAAGACTCATCTCTTGGATTTGCCTTTTTTTATCAATATAATAATCATAATTTCCTAGGTACTCAGTAATTCCATTTTCATCTAAAACTAAAATCTTATCAACAACTGTATTTAGAAAATATCTATCATGTGATATTGTAAATATAGTCCCATCATAATTAGTTAATGCCTCTTCAAGAACTTCTTTAGAATCAATATCTAGGTGGTTAGTAGGCTCATCTAATAATAATAGATTTGCATTTGATAATATAAGTTTAAGTATGGCAACTCTAGCTCTTTCTCCACCACTTAATGTAGAAATCTTTTTAAAAACTTCTTCATCAACAAATAAAAATGCTCCCAACATATTTCTCAAGGTAGTTTGAGTAAGATGCGTATTATTTTCCCAAATCTCATCAATTATTGTGTTATCTAAATTAAGGGTTTTTTGTTCCTGATGGAAGTAAGAAACGTGTACATTAGTCCCAAATTTAATATTACCACTAAGAGGTTGTAATTCGTTAGTTATTATTTTAAATAATGTAGATTTACCAATACCATTTGCACCAATAAGAGCTACCTTTTCTCCTCTATATATATCTAAATCCAAATCTTTAAAAAGTATTCTTTCCCCATAACCCATGGATACATCTCTGATTTGAAGAACATCATTACCACTCTGGACAGAAGGAGTAAATTGTATACGAGCTTTTTTTCTATAAGCTTCTGGCTTATCTAGAACATCTACTTTATCCAATGCTTTTTCTTTACTTCTTGCACGTTTTAGATGTTTTTCTCTACCATAAGCTTTAAGTCTTTCTATTGATTCTTCCTGCTTTTTTATTTCTTTTTGCTGGTCTTCAAATTTTTTAAGTTCTAATTCTTTTTCTACTTTAGATAACTCAACAAATTTAGAGTAGTTACCATTATATACTTTAAGTCTTTTATTATGAACCTCAAAAATTCTATTTACAGATTGGTCTAGGAAATATCTATCATGAGATATTAACATAACAGTACCTTTATATTGTTTTAAAAATACTTCCAACCATTCTATAGCTTCAGAATCTAAGTGGTTAGTCGGTTCATCAAGTAACAATAAAGTTGGTTTTTTAAGAAGTAATTTTCCTAAAAGAACCCTAGTTTTTTCACCACCAGAAAGTATACTTATTGGTTTATCCATATCATTTTCACTAAATCCTAATCCTTTTAAAACACCTTTGGCTTCAGATTTATAACCATATCCATTTAAATCTGAAAATAATTCCAGTTTATGTGAATATTCGTCCATTATTTTTTCTAGAATTGGAGAGTCTGTTTTTGTACTTTCTTCTGAGATTTTAACCTCTAATTCTCTTAGATAAGATTCCATCTCTATCAAATTTTTAAAAACTTCTAACACTTCTTCTAAAATGGTATTATCCGAATAAAAATTGGTATTTTGTTCTAAATATCCGATTTCACAATCTTTAGAAGTGTAAATATCTCCACTATCATAACCATAAATTCCTGAAATTATTTTAAATAAAGTAGTTTTTCCAGTACCATTAACCCCGATTATACCAATTTTATCGCCTTCATTTACTGTAAAACTAATATTTTCTAATATAGAATCTATACCAAAACTTTTATTTAAGTTATTACATGACAAAACAATCATAAATTTCTACCTCCTTGAACTATCTAAAATTATAATGTTTTGATATAATATAATCAAGGTTATATGTATTAGTTTTGAAAAAGAAATATTTTATTGTGAATCAAACAAAAAAGAGGACACTTTTAGGAGGTGAAGATGTTGGGAAATAAAAATATATCAATGGCAGTTATAAGAAGGCTCCCAAAATATCATAGATATCTTGGAGACTTATTAGATAGGGATATACAAAGAATATCTTCTAAAGAATTGAGTGATATAATAGGTTTTACTGCTTCTCAAATAAGACAAGACCTAAACAACTTTGGTGGATTTGGACAACAAGGATATGGTTATAACGTGGAGGCTCTTCATACTGAGATAGGTAAAATTCTTGGATTGGATCGACCATACAACGCAGTTCTTGTAGGAGCAGGTAACTTAGGACAAGCCATAGCCAATTATGCAGGATTTAGAAAAGCTGGATTCGAGATAAAAGCTTTATTTGATGCAAATCCTAGAATGATAGGTTTAAAGATAAGAGAATTTGAAGTATTAGATTCAGATACTTTAGAAGACTTTATAAAAAATAATGATATAGATATTGCTGTATTATGTATACCTAAAAATGGAGCGCAGGAAGTTATTAATAGAGTTGTAAAAGCTGGAATAAAAGGGGTGTGGAATTTCGCGCCATTAGACTTAGAAGTTCCGAAAGGTGTTATAGTTGAAAATGTAAACCTAACAGAAAGCTTATTTACCTTATCATATTTAATGAAAGAAGGAAAGTAGACAACTTAAACATATTAATAATCAGTGGTTATGAGAAGTATTGAGAAAGTCAGACGATTTAATATTAAATCCTCTGGCTTTTTGAAGTATTAGGATAAAATAAAGATTTAAATAATTTATATAAATAAATAATATTTAAGGAGAGTGATTTTAGTGGAGGAATTATGGTCAAAGGCTATTGAATTTCATGGTCATGAATGTCCAGGTTTGGCTATAGGATTTAAAGCAGCACTTGCAGCAAGAGAATACTTAGGATGTAAACAATCAGGAGATGAGGAAATTGTATGCATTTCTGAAAATGATGCCTGTGGGGTAGATGGTATACAAGTAGTGCTAAGCTGTACAATGGGCAAAGGAAATTTACTACTTAGGCTGACTGGAAAATCAGTATATCATTTCTTTAATAGAGAAAATGGAAAATCTATAAGAATATATGTAAAATCTAAACCGTTTGACATGGACAGAGAAGGGTATAAAAAATACTTATTAGAAAGTGATTTTGAAGATATCTTTGAGATTACAGATACAAAGCTAAAACTTCCTGAAAAAGCAAGAATATTTAAATCTCTTAAATGTGAAGTATGTGGTGAATTTGCACCTGAGCAGTATATAAGGATTCAAGAAAATAAAAAAGTATGCCTTGATTGCTTTGATAAATATGAAAGATTTTATGAAGAGGATTAAATTTATATTAAATTAAAAGTATCTAAATGTAGATTAATAGTATATTAAGAAGAGAAATATATAGAATATAACAAATTATATAAATTATGATACTTGAATTATACATAATTAAAAAGAGACTGATTAAATATTGATAAAATAAAATCAGTCTCTTTATGAATAACGAATTATTATTCTGGTTGAGGTGCATCTACAGGACAAGCTCCTGCACAAGAACCACAGTCTATACAAGAACCAGCATCTATAACATATGCGTCGTCTCCAGCTGATATACAGCTAACAGGGCATTCAGCCTCACAAGCACCACAGCTTATACAAGCGTCAGTAATTTTATATGCCATTTTGAAATCCTCCCTTTTATATGTATTGTAATTCAATAACATTATAACAAATATTATTGAATATAACAATTAAATTAATTCTACAACAAAAACTTTATTGTGATATTCTTGTCTGAAAGTTTTACAATAAAGTTTAATCTGCTTATATTTTTATTTATCTTAAAGGGGCTTATTTTAAAAATAAAATTAAAGTTAAAGAATAGGGTATCGATTCTATTTAAAAATGTTATACTCTAAAAAAGTATATTTTATCTTAAAAACTATTAATACAAAGGGGGTTTAATATGAAAAATAAATTAGTTTACATATGTATTATGAGTATAGTGTTATTTGTAGTAGGATGTTCTAATAATCCAAATAAGGAAAGCAATATTAAAAAGGATTCTAAAAATAGCCAAAGTAAGGTTGAAGAAAAAAAAGAGCCTGTAAAAAAAGACATAACTATAAGTTTTGCTGGTGATGTAACTATGGGAAACTATAAAGGGTCATCTTATTATGGTAGTTTTGACCATGAATTTAAAAGACAAGGAGAAGATTATGATTATTTTCTTAAAAATGTAAAACCTATATTTGAAAAAGATGATTTAACAGTAGTTAATTTGGAAGGACCACTTACTACTGCATCAAATGCAAAAGAAAAGAAATTTGCATTTAAAGGGACTCCAGGGTATGTAAATATTTTGAAATCTGGAAGTGTAGAGGCAGTAAGTATCGCAAATAACCATTCAGAAGATTATTTTGAAGAAGGAATGAAAGATACACATTTTATATTAGATGAAAATAAAATAAACTATTTTGGTCTGGGTAAAGATGCTGTTATAGATGTTAAAGGAATTAAGGTAGGTTTATTAGGATATAATGGATTATCAACTGAATATAATGAAAAGAATTTAAAACAAATGGAAGATGATATTAAAGCACTAAAGAAAAAATCAGATGTTGTTGTGGTGTATTTTCACTGGGGTATAGAATTAGATTATTATCCAGATAAAAAACAAAAAGATTTTGCTCATTATGTAATAGATAAGGGAGCTGATTTAGTTATGGGTTCTCATCCACATGTTATTCAAGGTATAGAAAAATATAAAGATAAGTACATAGCTTATAGTTTAGGAAATTTTTGTTTTGGAGGAAATAAGAATCCTTCTGATACAGATAGCTATATATATCAACAGACTTTTTCTTTTTCAGATGACAAATTAACTTCAATTAAAAAGCCAAATATAATACCAACATCAATAACATCTAGTAGTTCTAGAAACAATTATCAACCAAAAGTGCTGGATGGAAGTGAGAAAGATAGAGTTTTAAATAAATTAGAAAAAATAAGTAAAGATTTGAATAAATAAAATGTAAAAAAAAATAAATATATATATTTATTTTAATAATTTATATTTTGTTTAGGATATGGTAAAACGTGGTATTAAATAAGTAGATTTTAATAGTTAAATTATAATCAATTATAATAAAGCTATCTAATCTACTTTTTTAATATAAAAATATAAGGGGGAATTTGTAATGGCTTGTAACACTTGTAAAATGTGCGAAAGCGCAGACAAGAAATTAGAAAGTTTTGTAGCTTCAAAGGATGTTGAAACAGCATTTCATAGAACAGAAGATCAAAAAGTTAAATGTGGTTTTGGACTTCAGGGGGTTTGTTGTAGACTCTGTTCAAATGGACCATGTAGAGTAACTCCTAAATCTCCAAGAGGTATATGTGGAGCAGATGCAGACACTATAGTAGCAAGAAACTTTTTAAGAGCTGTAGCATCAGGAGCAGCTTGTTATTTACATGTGGTAGAAAATACAGCTAAGAATTTAAAGAATGTTGGAACAACTAAAGGTGTTATTAAAGGAGAAAAAACATTAAATCAATTAGCAGAGATGTTTGGAATTGAAAGTGATGAAAAATATGATAAATGTATAAAAGTTGCTGATAAAGTTATTAATGATTTATATAAATCAAGAGATGACAAAATGGAATTGGTAGAAAAAATAGCTTATGCACCTAGAGTGAAGAAATGGAAAGAGTTAGGTATAATGCCTGGTGGTGCAAAGTCAGAAGTTTTTGATGCAATAGTAAAATCATCAACAAATTTAAATAGTGATCCAGTAGATATGTTAGTTAACTGTTTAAATCTAGGTATATCAACAGGATTATATGGTCTTACACTAACTAATCTTTTAAATGATGTTATGTTAGGGGAACCAGTTATAAGAATGGCTCCTGTAGGATTTAATGTAATAGACCCAGACTACATAAATATAATGATAACAGGTCATCAACATTCAACATTTGCAAATTTCCAAGATAGATTAAAAGATGAAGATGTTATAAAATTAGCTCAAGCTGCTGGAGCAAAAGGCTTTAAGTTAGTAGGATGTACTTGCGTTGGTCAAGATTTACAATTAAGAGGAGAACATTATCAAGAAGTATTTGCTGGACATGCAGGTAACAATTTTACAAGTGAAGCAGTTTTATCAACTGGAGCAATAGATATAGTTCTTTCAGAGTTTAACTGTACTATACCAGGTCTTGAGCCAATAGCAGATAAATATAAAGTTAAAATGGTTTGCTTAGATGATGTTGCCAAAAAAGCAAATGCAGAATATATAGGATTAGACAGAAGTAAATTAGATGAACTTAGTAATACATTGATAGAAAAAGCATTAGAATCTTATAAGGAGAGAAGAGGAAGTGTTGAAATAGACATACCAAAAGACCATGGATTCGAGCAATCTTTAACTGGTGTAAGTGAAAAGAACTTAAAAGCGTTTTTAGGAGATTCATGGAAACCTCTTATTAATTTAATTGCAGAAGGAAAAATTAAAGGTGTTGCAGCTGTTGTAGGATGTTCAAATATGACAGCAGGAGGACATGATGTAAATACTGTTGAGCTTACTAAAGAATTGATTAAAAAAGATATCATAGTTCTTTCTGCAGGATGTTCTACTGGAGGCTTAGAAAATGTTGGTCTTATGTCACCTGGAGCAGAAGAATTAGCAGGAGAAAACTTAAAAGAAGTATGTAAGACTCTAGGGATACCACCAGTATTAAACTTTGGTCCATGTCTAGCTATAGGAAGACTAGAAATAGTAGCAACTGAATTAGCAGCTGAGCTTGGAATAGACTTACCACAATTACCATTGGTACTTTCAGCGCCACAATGGTTGGAAGAACAAGCATTAGCTGATGGAGCTTTTGGTCTTGCTCTTGGTTTACCTCTTCATTTAGCTTTACCTCCATTTATAACAGGAGGAAAATTAGTAACAGAAGTATTAACAGAAAAATTAAAAGACTTAACAGGAGGACATGTTATAGTGAATCCAGACCCTAAATCTTCAGCTAATCAATTAGAAGAAATAATAATAGACAGAAGAAAAAATTTAGGGTTAAAGGATGTGGAATGTAATGCATAGAATTTTTATAAATAAAGATTTATGTACAGGATGCAAGAGTTGTGTATTAGCATGTATGCTAAAACACAATAAAGACTATGATATGTATACTCTTGATTTAGAAAATATAGATAATGATAGTAGAGGACATATAGAGTTAGATAGCAAGCATAATAATCCAGTTCCAATTCTTTGTAGACACTGTGATGAACCTGAATGTGTATTAGCATGTATGAGTGGTGCAATGCATAAAGATAGCGAAAGTGGAATCGTTTCTTATGATGAAGAAAAATGTGGTTCATGTTATATGTGTGTAATGTCTTGTCCATATGGATTATTAAAGCCAGATGACAGAAGCAAGCAAAACATACTTAAATGTGATTTATGTAAAGATGAGGAATATCCTAGATGTGTAGCTAATTGCCCAAGTGGAGCAATTGAATTACAGAAGGAGGAAAACGATGAATTATGTAGTATTAGGAGCTAGTGCTGCTGGTATCAATGCAGTAAAAACATTAAGAGAATTAGATAAAGATTCAAATATAGTAGTAATTTCTAAAGATGAAAATATATACTCAAGATGTATGTTACATCATGTTATATCTGAACACAGAACTTTAAAACAAATAAATTTTGTTGATGAAGATTTTATGGAGAAAAATAATGTAAATTGGATTTCAGGTGAAACTGTTAAAGGTATAGATATAAATAAAAAGGTAGTTCAGACAGAAGATATTACTGTAAATTATGATAAGCTTTTAATAGCTACAGGTGCGTCTTCTGCTATTCCTCCAATAAAAAATTTAAGAGATGGAAATTTTGTATATTCTGTGAGAAACATAGATGATATTTATAAAATAAAAGAAAAAGCAGAAAACTCTAAAAATGTAGTTATAATAGGTGCTGGGCTAGTTGGTATAGATGCATTAGTTGGATTATTTAAATATGAGCAGTTAAATATTTCTGTAGCATTTATGGAAAAGTACATTTTAGATAGACAATTAGATGAATATACAGCTTCAGTATATGAAAACAAGTTTAAAGAAAAGGGTGTGAAATTTTACCCAAGTGCATCAATCCAAGAAATTGTCTTGGATGATAATAAAAATGTTAAAGGTGTTGCATTTTCAAATGGAGAGATTCTTGATGCTGATATGGTAATTGTGGCTACAGGAGTTAAACCAAATGCTGATTTTCTAGATGGAACAGGAATAGAATATGATAGAGGTATAGTAATAGATGATATGTGCCAAACAACACAAAAAGATATATATGCAGCTGGTGATGTTGTTGGTAAAAATGCTATTTGGCCTTTAGCAGTAAAGCAAGGAATTGTAGCTGCGTACAATATGGTTGGAAAAGATAAAAAGATAGAAGATGAATTTGCTTTTAAAAATAGCATGAATTTCATGGATATACCAACCATCTCTATAGGTATGAATACACCAGTAGATAACAGCTATAAAGTATTAACTAGAGATGGGATTAATGATTATAAAAAATTTGTTTTTAAGGACAATATAATTTATGGAGCTGTTGTACAAGGCGATATTTCATATGTTGGTGTATTAACGTATTTGATAAAAAACAAAGTTGAAATATCTGATTTAGAAAATAGGATATTTGATGTATGTTATGCAGACTTTTTTAATATAAAAGAAAATGGAGAGTTTTGCTATAGTGTATAAAGATATATGTAGAGCAATGCTTACAATATAATAAATTAATCAATAGAGCTATTCTAGAATAAGTAATCTTGTTTAGAAATAGCTCTATTTTTATAACTAAGTTTAGATTATGTTATAGTTTGTAAAGATATTATTTTGAGCAAGGATACATATATTCTCTAGTAAGAGGTAAATCGTTTTTTATACCTTTGGTGAAAAGTATTTGATGTATGTCTATAATACCAGTGTTGAAAGCAGCAGCACAAGAACAAAGGTATAAGTCCCACATTCTTATAAACTTATCATCAAACATCTCTTTAATCTTTGGAAGATTTTCATAGAAATTTCTTTGCCAGTATAATAAGGTTTTTACATAATGTAATCTTAGGTTTTCTACATCTATAGTATGATATTTGTAATCACTACAGATATGTATCATTTCTCTTAGACTAGGAATAACCCCTCCTGGGAAAATGTATTTTTTTATCCAAGGGTCTCCATAAGACTCTTTAAGACCACTTATATAGTGAAGTAAAAATAATCCTCCATCCTTTAGAACAGCATTTACATTTTTAATAAAAAGCTCATAATTTTCTCTACCAACATGTTCAAGCATACCAACACTTACAACTCTATCAAACATAAGGTCTGAGTTTTTAAGCTCTCTATAGTCCATAAGCTTTACTTCGAGATAATCTTGAAGATTTTCTTCCTGAATTCTTTTATTAAATTCTTTATATTGTTCTTCACTAAGTGTAATTCCAACACCATGAATCTTATATTTCTTTGCTGCTTCTATTAGTAAGAATCCCCAACCACAACCAATATCAAGAAGATTCATACCTTCTTTTAAATTTAGTTTAGTTAATATGTGGTGAACTTTATTGACTTGAGCCTCATAAAGAGTATCATTATCATTTCTAAAATATGCACAAGAATAACTAAGTGTATTGTCTAACCATAAACTATAAAAATCATTACCAATATCGTAGTGAGCATGTATTTCTTTCTTTTGATGTCTCATTGAATTTGATGAGTGTAATAGATGTTTTACAGCTGAATTATCAATATTGAATTTGTCTATTTGTCTTAAAAGTAGATTTAAAGTTAAGAATAAATCTCCTTCAATTTCAATATCTCTATTTATGTAGGCTTCTCCAAGTGCTAAAGATGTACTTTTTAGTAGTTCAGATTTGCTAATATCATTATTTACAATAACTTTAAACTGAGGAGAGCCATCTCCAATTAGAAATTCTTCTCCATCTTTAAGCCTAACTAGAAATGGTGTTTCGCCAAATCTTTCTAAATAGTCTCTTAAAAAATTTTTTGTAATATTCATATTACCAGCTCCTTCTAATGTAAATCCAGTAAGTTTTTCTTGCTTTAAAATATATTATATTCCTTTTTTTAAAAAAGTAAAATTTTTTCAATAAATTTTTTGTTTGAAGGAAATCTGTCTTTTGTAAGAGAATTTCATATTGTGGTATATTTTTTGCTTATAAAATTTCGTATTGGATATAATATTCAACTGTTAATGATATAATAATTTTAATCAATAAAGTGTAATAAAATTTTGAGTAAATAGCTTAAAGCTATTTTATGAAGGAGATGTAAAATGGAAGTATATGCCTTGGTTGGGTCAAGTGGTACAGGAAAGAGTTTTAAGGCTTTAGAGTTTGCATATGAAAATGATATAGATTATATAATTGATGATGGAATTTTAATATATAAAAACAAGGTTTTAGCTGGAATATCAGCAAAACAAGCAAATACTACTATAGAAGCAGTTAAAAGAGCTATTTTTTATAATTTGGAACATAGAAAAGAAGTTAGAGATACAATTAAAAATGAAAATATAAGCAAGATTCTTATTATTGGTACATCAAAAAAAATGGTTAATCAGATTGTAGATAGATTGTCAATTGAAGGAATCGATAAGTTTATAAATATTCAAGATATAAGCACTAAATATGAAATAGAAATAGCAAAACAATCTAGAAAAGAAGGAAATCATGTAATTCCTGTTCCAGCAGTTGAAATAAAAAGTATGGCAAGTGGTCTTAGTATAAATCCATTAAAGAGGCTTTTTAGAAAAGGAAATAATAGAAGTATGGTAGTTTTAGAAAAAACAATAATAAGACCAACCTTTAGCTATATTGGAAAATTTTATATAAATGAAGATGTAATTAAACAGATTATTGAATATGAAGTATACAACTTTGAAAGCATTGATAGAATAAATAAAATCAATATAGAGAATTGCAATAATTTTATGAATATTTTTGTAAGTATAAATATCAATGATTTAGAATTTATAAAAAAAATTGAAGGTATGCAACAGATAATAAAAAAGTCTATTGAGAAAATGACTTTAGTTAATGTACAAAAAATAGATATTAACATTCATAAAATTAAAAAAATAAACTTCCTCCCATGTTAAAAAATAAACTGAAAAAATGATATACTAATTTGCAATAAAGTGTGCTATAATTAAACTGTAAATTTAGGAAATGGTTTTTCTAAATGGAGTATACATAATTATAACGTATTTATAAGGGGGCTTTCAAATGTCAGGAAAAGATGTAAATGTCTTCGAGATGGCGCAATCTCAAGTAAAAAATGCATGTGATAAATTAGGTATGGAACCAGCAGTTTATGAATTATTAAAAGAACCTATGAGAGTTATAGAAGTTTCAATTCCAGTTAAAATGGATGATGGATCTATAAAAACTTTTAAAGGATTTAGATCACAACATAATGATGCAGTAGGGCCAACAAAAGGTGGAATAAGATTCCATCAAAATGTTTCAAGAGACGAAGTAAAAGCTTTATCTATATGGATGACTTTCAAGTGTTCTGTAACAGGTATACCATATGGTGGAGGTAAAGGTGGAATAATAGTAGATCCATCAACTTTATCTCAAGGTGAATTAGAAAGATTAAGTAGAGGATACATAGATGGAATATATAAATTAATAGGTGAGAAAGTTGACGTTCCTGCACCAGACGTAAACACTAATGGACAAATAATGTCTTGGATGGTTGATGAGTACAATAAATTAACTGGACAAAGTGCTATAGGTGTTTTAACTGGTAAGCCAGTTGAATTTGGTGGTTCTTTAGGAAGAACAGCTGCTACTGGATTTGGTGTTGCTGTTACTGCAAGAGAAGCTGCTGCTAAATTAGGAATAGATATGAAAAAAGCTAAATTAGCTATCCAAGGTATAGGAAACGTTGGTTCTTACACAGTTCTTAACTGTGAAAAACTTGGTGGAACTGTTGTAGCTATGGCTGAATGGTGTAAATCAGAAGGTTCTTATGCTATATACAATGAAAATGGATTAGATGGTCAAGCAATGTTAGATCATATAAAAGAGCATGGTAACTTATTAAACTTCCCAGGAGCTAAGAGAATATCTTTAGAAGAGTTCTGGGCTTCAGATGTTGATATAGTAATACCAGCTGCATTAGAAAACTCTATAACTAAAGAAGTTGCTGAATCTATAAAAGCTAAATTAGTTTGTGAAGCTGCTAATGGTCCAACTACTCCAGAAGCTGATGAAGTATTTGCTGAAAGAGGAATAGTTCTTACTCCAGACATATTAACTAATGCTGGTGGAGTTACAGTTTCTTACTTCGAGTGGGTACAAAACTTATACGGATACTACTGGTCAGAAGAAGAAGTAGAGCAAAAAGAAGAAGTAGCTATGGTTAAAGCATTTGAATCTATTTGGAAAATCAAAGAAGAGTACAATGTTACAATGAGAGAAGCTGCTTACATGCATTCAATTAAGAAAGTTGCTGAAGCTATGAAGTTAAGAGGATGGTACTAAGATTTACTCTTAATAAATAATAGGATATAATTATTTAAGATATAAAGGGGCTGTACATAGTACAGCCCTTAAATTATGTGGCTCAGATAATGGGGGCCATTTTTTATTTTAATTTATAAATTATGTAACTCAAAATTCAAAATACTATAAGTAAGATAAGTGAGAATTGATGGTTGATTTAATTTTAAATGGACTTTTTAGAACTCTTATAGTAAGTAGCTTATGTATTTTTTAATATTAACTTTTAAGAAAAGTATTTTTGTTCTATTATAACTTCGACTTTATATATTTATAACTGTCAAATTTATAGATAATTAAATTAATTAATGATGTTTAATGCACAGTAATCATTACTAAGCTATAATTAAATATAAGGATGTCTCAATAAATTATACTTTAAAATAACTATAAGATAATAAAACATAGTTATTTATTAAAGAAAATATATATTTTAATTAATAAATATGATATGAAAGTATTAAGAGATAACTAAAATTAACTATAAAACACTATTAAATAAGATAGGGGAAAAATATATGTCTAACTTTATTCTAAATGGGATTTTTAGAACTGTTATAGTGAGTAGTTTAAGTATCCTTCTGATATTAATATTCAAGAAAAATGTATTTAAAAGATTTAGTAAAAAATTTAACTATTATATATGGATGATAGTTGTTATTAAATTATTTTTACCATTTACATATTATACTTTTACAATAAATATCTTGAGAAGTAAAAAAAATATTAATATCAACAACATAAATTTAGAGGGGTTTAATAATGTCTCAACTATAATTAGTAGTATTTTACTATACTTTTGGCTTGTATCTGTAATGATATATTTAATTTATACTACATACAAATATATAAAACTTAAAAACTTAATAGGCGATTTATCTTATGAAGTTGATGACGAAGAGATAGTAAATCTTTATAAAAGTGTATTAAACGAATTTGATATAACAAAAAATATAAAGCTCAAGTACTCATATGAAGTTGAAACACCAGCATTTTTTAATTCATGTGTGCTTTTACCACCACATGATTATAAGCTAAAAGAACTAGATTGGATTTTTAGGCATGAACTTATGCATTTTAAGAGTAGAGATCTTTATTTAAAATATGTAATTTTATTTTTAAAAATAGTATATTGGTTTAATCCATTTGTATATATAATGGATAAACATATAGATTTAGATTGTGAACTTTATTGTGATGAAAGAGTTTTAAAAAATCGTAGTTCAGAGGAAAAGAAGGATTATGCATTAACAATTCTAAATGCGATGAGAAAGGGTTCAAATACTTCAAATAAATTTATAGCTGGTCTACATAAGCAATCTGACATTAAAAAAAGAGTGAAGAATATGTTTAATGAGAAGTATAAGAATGGTATATTAATGGCATTAACTTTATGTCTATTATCTTCTATTACTTTTTTGAAAGTTAATGCAACTAGTATTGTCAATTTTAATGTACTGCCTAAGTATGATATGGAGAAGCTACACCTTTTTAGAGGAAACGTTACACTTTTAGAATTTACATATGCAGATGCTCCTAAAAGTGTGAGAGAACAATATAAAAGAAATTGTGAAGAAGTAGGTACGATTCCAAAAGACTCTGATAAAATAGGCTTTGGTGTAAAATTTTATGACAAGTTGGATAGTTTGGCAAGATGATTAAGTTATGGGTATTTTACTTAATTTTAATTTATAACAATCCTAAATAACTACCTATTTTTAAATAAATATGTTTTTATCAAGATAGATGCTCATATAATAACAAATAGCTGAAATCTAAAAGAATTTAGAATTAAACATTTACAAAATTCCTAAAGAAAGCATTAATGATTATATTCGATTGTAAAAAATTTCACAAAATGACTAACTTTGTAGTTATTCTCTCAAAAAATATATGCCACATAGAAACGCATAAAAAAACACATAAAACAATATTTATGCGTACTTTAGCCTCTAAGGGTACAAAATTCTTTACTTTTACAGACTCGTATTATATAATTAAGTAAATAATGTATATTTAGGTGACATATTGGATAAACTAATTGATTTATTTTATTAATATAATGATACTATAAAAGTTATATAAAGTGGTTTACAAAAAAGTTACAGATAGAGCTTTTATTAATGTATTGTGTATTAATATTTTATCCTTAGGTACACTTCACCTACAAAATAGAATCATAAGATAATTATGGGAAAATTTTAGGAGGTTTATCGTGAAGAAAAAGATATTAATACCAGTATTTGCATCAGTTATGGCATTATCAGTAAGTTCAATTGTAAATGCGGATGAAGTAAATGATTCATCTCAAAATAAGGATGATAAAACAAATACTGAATTAAATTTAGGCGAATATAAAGAAGTAAAATATAAAGTTGCAAAGATAAAAGATGGAGTAGCTATAAAGATAAGAGAAGAAGGTCAAGTTCAGAACATAGCTTATTCTGGAGATGAATTTACTGTTCTAGGAATTCAAGGGGAATGGGTTAAGGTTAAAGTTGAAGATGGAGAAGGTTGGTTAGCTACTAGATATGTAGATATATCTGAAGGTGTAGGATATACTAACGCTGATAAAGTAAATTTAAGAAAAGATAAGAGCGAAAGTTCAGAAGTAATCGAAGAGCTAGAAAAAGGAAGCTCTTTATTGGTGTTGGAAGAAAGTGGAGAATGGTTGAAAGTTAAAGATGGAGGAACTGAAGGGTATGTAAAAGCATCTTATATATCAGATAAAGCTCCAGTAATAGAAGAACCAGAAGTAAATCCAAGTGTTAATCAAAATGGAAATTCTACAAATAACAATCAACAAAATAATGCAAATGACACTCAACAAAACAATAATTCAAATGTGCCAACAGCTAACTCTAATGCAGTTCAAGCTGTACTTAACTTGGCTTATTCTAAGCAAGGTTGCCCATATGTTTGGGGAGCAGAAGGACCAAACACTTTTGACTGTTCTGGATTTACACAATATGTATATAGAAATGCAGTAGGAAAGAAAATACCAAGAACATCTAAAGCACAATCTAATTATGGACAAACTGTAAGTAAAGCAAATTTACAGCCAGGAGACTTAGTATTCTTCACAACTAATGGTTCTGGTTCTGTTAGCCATGTTGGTATATATGTAGGTGGAGGTAATATGATACATTCTCCATCAACAGGAAAAACAGTTCGTGTGACTAGTATAAATTCAGCATACTATACAGCAAGATTTGTTACAGCAAAAAGAATATTATAATCAACTTGTAATATGACAAATTGATAAATACATAAATATAAACGCTCTATACTATATTTAATTTAATCAGGTAACAAAAAATGATTATATTTTAAATGTAATATAGAGCGTTTTTGTATTGGTTTACATTTGACCAATATTAAGACTGATATTACTATTAAATAGTAGTCTTTCCATATAATGATTATTTGTGCAATCCCTTGACAGGATAAGGCAAAGGTGGTAAGCTACTAACAGTACAAAAATACTTTTAATTTTAGTTCAGAGAGGCTAAAAAAGGAGGACGAAAGATGTTAAAATCAAGAAATTTAATCCAACCAGAAGACTTTTCAATAGAAGAAATAGATGAAATATTAGAATTAGCTCAAAAAATAATTGACAATCCGTCAAAATATTCTCGTATATGTAAAGGCAAACTATTAGCTACATTATTTTATGAACCATCAACAAGAACAAGATTAAGCTTTGAATCTGCAATGAACAGACTTGGAGGTCGTGTTGTAGGTTTTTCAGAGCCTAGTTCATCATCTGCATCAAAAGGTGAAACTTTAGGTGATACGATGAGAATAGTATCTGGTTATGTTGATATAATAGCTATGAGACATCCTCAATCAGGTGCAGCTTCAGAGGCTGCTAGATTTACGGAAGTGCCATTTATAAATGCAGGAGATGGCGGGAATCAACATCCAACCCAAACACTTACAGATTTACTTACTATAAAATCATTAAAAGGAACTTTAGAAAACCATACAATAGGATTATGTGGTGATTTAAAATATGGAAGAACTGTGCATTCTTTGGTTAAGGCTATGGCCAGATATAAAAATACAAAGTTTGTATTTATAGCGCCTGAAGAATTGAAAATGCCAGACTATATAAAAGAAGCTATAAAAGGACATGCATATTATGAGACTAATAATCTAGATGATGTTATAGGAAGTTTGGATGTTTTATATATGACTAGAGTTCAACAAGAAAGATTTGAAGATAAATCAGAATATGAAAGACTTAAAAACTATTATATTTTAAATAAATCTAAATTAGAAAAAGCATCTAAAGACATGTTAGTAATGCATCCATTACCAAGGGTAAATGAAATAGATATAGATGTAGATGATGATGATAGAGCTGTATATTTTAAACAAGCTAAATATGGAATGTATGTTAGAATGGCTTTAATAATAAAGCTTTTAGGTATAAATGAAGATTAATAACTCTCATATAATAGTAAAATAAAGGAGATTTTGGGATGTATAAAATTCTGGAGAATATATACATAGGCGAAGATATGTATAGAATGAAAGTAAAAGGTAATTTTGAAGGTAAGATGGGACAGTTTTATATGCTAAGAGCATGGGATACTTATCCAGTACTTTCAAGACCTATAAGTATACATGATATAGATGAAGAAGGAATAACTTTTCTTTATAAAGTAGTAGGAGAAGGAACTCAAATTTTAAGTAGCCTAAAAGTAAATGATACTATAAAGTTAGAAGGACCTTATGGTAATGGATATACTAAGGTTGATGGAAAAGTAGCTTTAGTAGGAGGCGGAATCGGTGTGGCCCCACTATACTTAGTTGCTAAAAATATAAAAAACTGTGACGCATATCTTGGATTTAGAGAAGATGTTATATTAGAAGATGAGTATAAGCAAGTGTGTAACGAAGTCCATACAACAGTAGGTAATACTTTTGTAACAGATATAATTGATGTGGAGAAATATGATTACATATTAACATGTGGTCCAACTCCAATGATGGAAAAATTAGTTAAGATGGTAGAAGGTACTAAAACAAGAATTATGGTATCTCTTGAAAACCATATGGCATGTGGAATCGGTGCTTGTTTAGTATGTACATGCAAAACTAATGAAGGAAATAAAAAGACTTGTAAAGATGGTCCAGTGTTCTGGGGAGAGGACGTGATTTTTAATGGCTAATTTAAGTGTGAAATTTGGAAATATAGAATTTAAAAATCCAGTAATAATGGCGTCTGGAACTTTTGGATTTGGAAGAGAATATAATGACATTTATGATATACAAAAACTTGGTGGTATAAGCAGTAAAGGACTAACTTTAAATAAAAAGCCTGGAAACAATGGTATGAGAGTTCATGAAACACCATCTGGCATGATGAATAGTGTTGGACTTGAAAATCCTGGAGTTCAAGGATTTATAGATAATGAATTACCTTTCTTTAGTGAATTAGACTTGGTTAGAATAGCTAATGTTGGAGGTGGAACATTAGAAGACTATTTATTAGGTGTTCAAATGTTAAATGACAAACCTATAGATATTATTGAATTGAATATATCTTGCCCAAATGTTAAAGCTGGGGGGATGGCTTTTGGTATAAAAAATGAAGTAGCAAGAGAAGTTGTTCGTGAGGTAAGAAACATAACGAAACTACCTTTAGTAATAAAACTATCACCCAATGCAGAAGATATTGTAGGAATGGCAAAAGTTTGTGAAGAAGAGGGTGCTGATGGAGTATCTCTAGTGAATACTTTTAAGGCGATGGCAATTGATATAAAAAATAGAAGACCAGTATTTGAGAATGTCTATGCAGGATTATCTGGACCAGCTATAAAACCTATAGCTCTAAGAATGGTACATGAAGTGTGTAAAAATGTAAATATACCTGTAATGGGAATGGGCGGAATAACTAAGGCTACAGATGCTATAGAATTTATAATGGCAGGAGCTACTTGTATTCAAGTTGGAACTGCAAACTTTATGAATCCTAAAATCGGTCTTGAAATAATAGATGGAATTAATGACTTTATGGAAAAAGAAGGAATAAAGAATTTGAAAGAAATTAAAGGAATTATATAATGTAGTATAAATAGTACTTAAAAAATAAAAGATATAGACTAAATAAACAATAATTTTATAACATTAATATGGAGGAAAAATAATATGAGTAAAGTAGATGTAGTAGATATATTAAAGAAGAGTGATGCATTATTAGAAGGACATTTTTTATTATCTTCAGGAAAGCACAGTAATAGATATGTACAATGTGCAAAGGTATTAAGATTTCCAGAGTATGCTGCTGAAGTACTAAGTACAGTTGTTGAACAAATAAAAGACTTAGATATAGACTTAGTAGTAGGGCCAGCAATGGGAGGAGTAATAGTTTCTTATGAGTTAGGAAGACAGTTAGGAAAAGAAGCTGTATTTACTGAGAGAAAAGACAATACAATGGAGTTAAGAAGAGGATTTGAAGTTAAAAAAGGTGCAAAGATAATAATTGCTGAAGATGTTGTAACTACTGGTAAATCAACTATAGAAACAAAAAGAGTATTGGAAGCATTAGGTGGAGAAGTTATAGGTGTTGCATGTATAGCAGATAGAACTAATCATGATATAGGTATGCCTATATATAGTGCTATAAAGCTTGATATACAAGTTTATGAATCTGATGAATGTCCTTTATGCAAAGAAGGAAAATTACCAGTTGTTAAACCTGGAAGTAGAGAATTTAAAGAATTAGGGATGTAATAACTCAATTAAGTTTAGTGGTATTTAAAGAATGTAAATTTTTTAGAGTAAAACTAATATTATATAATATAAATCAAAGATAAAAACAGTTAGCCTTGCAACTAAGGCTAACTGTTTTTTTGTTAAAAATATATTTACAAAAAAAGAGATAATAGCAGTACAATATAAGTATAATATAAAAAAATTATTATATATTGAGGAGGGGTAAGTATGAAAAATCAATTGAATGAAACTCAGAAAAAGGTTGTATTTTTTGGAGTAGGGGCTGTAGGAGCTACTTTCGCAGAACAATTTTTAAATTCTAAATATGATTTTAAAATTCTTTGCGATGAGAAAAGAAAGAAAAGATATTTAGAAGATGGATTCATAATAAATGAGAAAAGGTATGATTTTGATTATGTAACTAGGGATGAGTATAAACAAGAGGCTGATTTTATAATTATAGGCTTGAAATATAATAATTTAAGGGAAAATATAAGAGAATTAGACGGATTAGTTGGAAAAAATACAGTAATAATGTCTTTATTAAATGGAGTTGATAGTGAAGATATAATAGGAGAAAGATTTGGAATTGAAAAAATGGTATATTCATATGTCACTAATATAGATGCTAAGAAAATTAATAATAATATTATACATACTACTAATGGAATAATTGTATTTGGGAACAAAGATAATAGTGAAGATAGAAAAACTAATATAATAACAGAAGTCTTTAATAGTGTAAATATAGAATATGTTTTATCAAAAGATATTCAAAGAGATATGTGGTGGAAATACATGGTTAACATTGGTGTAAATCAAACCTCAGCTATACTTGGCGCATCTTATGTGGTATTCCAAAGCTCTGAGCATCTAAGAGAATTGGCAAAATCTGCAATGAGAGAAGTAGTTGCTATAGCTCAGGCAAAAGGTATAGGTCTTACAGAAGATGATGTGGAAAATTCGTTACATAGAATACTGGAACATTCAAAAGAAGGAAGAACATCAATGCTTCAAGATGTAGAAGCTCATAGACTTACAGAAGTAGATATGTTTTCTAAGAATATTTGTGAACTTGGAAAGAAATACAACATATCTACACCTATAAATCAGACTTTTTTTTATATGATAAAAGTAATTGAAAGTAGATTTTAAATAGTCTTTATAAATAACTTTGGTAATTGTTGATTTTAAATCTAGATAATATTATAAACTATTTAAATTACTAAATATTTTTAATTCATCAATAAAAATATTTGCTGCTTTTGATAAAGTTATATCCTTTGGATATATATATGAGAAGTGTCTGTTGTAGTTGCTTCCAAGCTCTATGACAGACAGTTCATTATTTAAAACTGGTAAGCTTGTCACTAGATTAGATACTATTGTAATTCCTAAATTATTTCTAACAGATTCTTTGACAGCATAGTTACTTCCAAAGACCATCATACTTTTTGGAATAATCTCTTTAACACTTAAAAACATATCTAAATAATCTCTAGTGCCAGAGCCATCTTCTCTAACTATCCACTTCTGGTCTTGTAGCTTTTCAAAGCTGAAGTCTTTTAACAAAGGGCTATTATATGGAAGTGCTAAAACCATCTTATCTTCAAAAAAATATTCTTGAATAAATGAAGGTGAAGAGCAAGTGCCTTCAATAAGTCCAATATCTAAAACATAATCTTTAACATGAGAAGACACAATTGATGTATTTTCTATGAAAATTTCTACATCTATGTCAGGATATTTTTGTGAAAATAATGCTAAGAAATTAGGCAGAATATACTCACCAATAGTTAAACTTGCACCAATCTTTAAGCGACCAGTTATAGCATCTGAAACCTGACTTACATCATGATAGGTAATGTTTAAAAGATTTAATATTTCCTTAGCCCTTTTATACAATATTTGTCCACTTTCTGTTATAAAAATAGTCTTTTGTTTAATAGACCTGTTTATAAGTATGACTTTAAAATAATTTTCTAGATTTTTAATGTGTTTACTTACACTTGGCTGAGATAAATTTAAGTATTCACCAGCTTTAGTAAAATTTTTATATTCAACAACAGCCACAAATGTTTTTAATTCTTCAAACAATTTTATACCTCCCTTACTTAATGAAAGTTTACATTTTTTATATGTTTTCTACAAATAATTATACTAGATGTAATAACCATCAAAAATATTAATTATTACGATATTATATATTTATTTTACTTATGGTTATTACAATTATATACTATTATTGTAAAGAAAACTATATTAATTATAAGGTAGGTATATTATGTTAAAGAATAAAAGCTGTCTAACATTAAAAAATATAAAAGAAATATTACCTGGGCTATTTGTATCAGTATTAGTAGGTTATATTAGTATATTTATTTCTACTCTAATTCCTAAAGTAGGAGCCGCATCAATTTCTATATTTTTGGGTATGTTTGTAGGAAATTTATTCTTAAATCAAAAGGTGTTTCAAAAAGGTTATAAATTTTCAGAGACAGATTTGCTATCATATTCAATAGTACTATTAGGAGCGACACTCAGTGTATCTACTCTAATAGACTTAAAAGTTTCAGGAATCTTATTTATAATGTTACAAATGACAATAACAATAGTAGCAGCACTTTATATAGGTAAAAAATTAGGTTTTGAAGAAAACTTTAGATTTCTAATGGCAAGTGGAAACGCAGTATGTGGTTCTTCTGCTATAGGAGCAACAGTTCCAGTAGTTAATGCTACAGACAAAGAGAAGGGAATTGCAATAACTATTGTAAATGTTACTGGTATATTTCTTATGTTTTTACTTCCAATAATATCTCAATTTTTATATAGCCATGAGCTAGTAAAAACATCAGCAATGATAGGAGGAACTTTGCAGTCAATTGGTCAAGTTGTAGCAAGTGGGGCGATAGTTGGAGAAAATGTAAAAGATTTGGCAACTATTTTTAAAATAGTAAGAGTAATATTTTTGGTTGTTGTAGTATTAGTATTTGGGCATATGAAAAATCAGTCTAATAGTGAAATATTTGAAGAAGAAAAGGATGAGATAAAAAAGAAAAAAGTAAATATACCATGGTATGTAATTGGATTTTTTATAACTTGTGCACTTTTCTCAATGAATATTATACCAAAAGATATATCTGTATTATGCAAAGAAATAAGTAACAAATTTGAAATAATAGCTTTAGCAGCAATTGGTTTAAAGGTTAATGTAAAAGACTTAGTGAAACAAGGTAAAGAAGTTTCTTTATATGGTTTATTTGTAGGTATAGTGCAAGTTGTATCAGCTATAGTTTTAATAAAAATATTTATATAATATAAAAAACATTTTTAATATTAGCTTGATTAATTAAAATAATATGATACTAATAATTTATAATATAAATAAAAAATGAATTTCGATAAGTTTAGATGGGTATAAACTTATAGAAATTCATTTTTTATTTTAAGTGAAAATTTAAAGTAAAATATTATTTTACATAATAATAACATTATAAATTTTGAAATTGCTTATCTTTGTGTTAAAATAAGAAAAATACACATATTAAAGTTAAGTTTTTAAATAAATAGACAAAGCAAAAATATAAATATTAAGGAGATTTAGTTATGAATGTTTATGAAAAGGATAATGGAGTTATACTAGAAGGGGTAACAGATTTTGATCCAAAACATATATTTGAGTGTGGTCAATGTTTTAGATGGCACAAACAAGAAGATGACTCATACACTGGCGTTGCAAAGGGTAGAATATTAAATGTAAAAAAAGAAAATGATAAGATATATTTAAATAATACAAATTTAGAGGAGTTTAATAGTATTTGGTATAATTACTTTGATTTAGGAACTGATTATACAGAAATAAAAAATAAGCTAAAAAATATGGATGAATATTTAAATAAGGCTACTGAGTTTGGATGTGGAATAAGAATACTAAGACAAGATGGATGGGAAATGCTTATATCATTTATAATTTCTTCTAATAATAGAATTCCTATGATACAAAGATCTATAGAAAATTTATCAAAAAAATTTGGCAAGTACATAGGTGAGTACGAAGGTAATGAATACTACGCATTCCCAACACCAGAAGAGCTAAATAAGGCTTCACAAGAGGAAATAAGAGCATGTCAAACAGGCTTTAGAGATAAGTACATAAAAAGTACTACAGAGGCGGTTATAGAAAATAATGATAAGGTATCTGAATATACAAATTTAACTACAGATGACTGTAGAAAAGAACTTTTAAAATTCAATGGAGTAGGACCAAAAGTATGTGATTGTATTGCATTATTTGGCATGCAAAAATATGATTCTTTTCCAGTTGATGTTTGGGTTAAGAGGGTTATGCAAGAGTTCTACATAGATGAAGATATGAGTCTACCTAAAATGAGAACTTATGGCATTGATAAATTCGGAGATATGTCTGGATTTGCTCAACAGTATTTATTTTACTATGCAAGAGAACTTGGTATAGGAAAATAAAATTAAGGGGGAGGAATTATGGGAGTAATAGGCACAATATTTCTGTTCTATTTAATTATATCATATCTAGCTGGAGCCATAATTTCTGTGATTATATTACTTGAAAATAGAGATCCTGCAAAAACCATGTCCTGGTTATTAATGTTTATTATATTTCCAGGAATTGGTCTAATTGTATATGCTATTTCAGGTAGAAATATTAGAAAGCGAAAATTATTTAAGACTCAAAAACTAGCTAACAATATAAAAGAAAAGAAACTTTTTGATACGTTAGAAAAGATAACAGAAATCGTTGAACTAGAAAAAGAATCTATAAAGCAAAATAAGCTTTTAAGAGACGAAGAAGATGGTAGTTACAGAAAAAGAGTAATAAATATGCTTTTAAAGACTGGTATGTTTCCATTTACTAAAAATAATAAAGTAGATGTCTTTGTAGATGGAAATGAAAAGTTTAAAAGGCTTATAGAAGATATAAGAGAAGCAAAAGACCATATCCATCTAGAGTACTTTATTATCAAAGATAGTGATATAGGTAGGGTGTTAAAAGAAGAGCTTATAAAAAAAGCCAAAGAAGGAGTCAAAATAAGAATTTTATATGATGATGTAGGATGTTGGAGATTTTGGTTTAATAGAAAATTCTTCCGAGAAATGAGAGAAGTTGGTATAGAAATAGCAGCATTTTTACCTACAAAATTTCCTATAATAGGAGGAAAATTGAACTATAGAAATCATAGAAAAATTGTTGTTATTGATGGAATAATTGGATATACAGGTGGAATAAATATAGGAGACGAATATTTAGGCAAAGATGATAAGTTTGGGTATTGGAGAGATACTCACATTAGAATTAAAGGTATTTCTGTATATATGCTTCAAATGACATTCTTGATTGACTGGTATTATACAACAAAAGAAGTTTTAGTAACTAAAAATTATTTTCCAAGTGTTGGAAATGTAGGCGAAAGTATGATACAGGTTGTTGCAAGTGGTCCAGATAGTGATTGGGAAGATATTCATTATGCTTATTTTTCTGCAATATGCCAAGCTAGGCAAAATGTTTATATAGAAACACCGTACTTTATCCCAGATGAGAGTTTACTAAAAGCTATAAAAAGTGCTGCACTTAGTGGAGTAGATGTTAGAATAATATTTCCAAAAATTGCAGACCACAAGATAGTAAACATAGCATCCTATTCCTATTTTGAAGAAATATTAAGAGCAGGTGGTAAGGTTTATTTGTATAATAAAGGATTTATACATTCTAAAGTCGTAATAATAGATGATAAAATTGCTTCTGCAGGGACAGCTAATATGGATTTAAGAAGTTTTATGCTTAACTTTGAAGTAAATGCATTTATCTATGATGAAGAAGTTATTGGAGTAATGACAGATGATTTCTTTGAAGATTTAAGTCACTGTGAAGAACTTAATCTGGAGGTATTTAAGAATAGAAGTATTATACAAAAAATTAAAGAATCTGTAGCCAGATTATTTTCACCAATATTATAAAAAATTATTAAAAAAGGTATTGAAAATTATGTGTGATTGGTATATTATAATAATTGTTAGCACTCTATTGAATAGAGTGATAATAAATAAAAAGTATATATATAAATCTACATATAAAAGTAGTATTAATTTAAAAATAACTAAAAACATAGGCGAACTAGTCTATACTTAATATTTTAGGAGGCGTAAAGAATGAAAATAAGACCATTAGCTGACAGAGTAGTAATTAAAAAAGTAGAAGCAGAAGAAAAAACTGCAAGTGGAATAGTTTTACCAGGAGCAGCTAAAGAGCAACCTCAAATAGCTGAAGTTGTAGAAGTTGGACCAGGTGGAATAGTTGAAGGAAAAGAAATAAAAATGGAATTAACAGTAGGAGATAAAGTTATATTCCAAAAATATTCTGGAACAGAAGTTAAGATAGAAGGACAAGAGTATACAATACTAAGACAAAGTGATGTATTAGCTGTTATTGAATAAATATAGAATAAGTTTATTAGGAGGGGTTTAAAATGGCTAAAGAAATTAAATTTTCAGAGGAAACAAGAAGAGCTTTAGAAGCTGGTGTAAATAAATTAGCAGATACAGTAAAAGTAACATTAGGACCAAAAGGAAGAAATGTTATATTAGATAAAAAATTTGGTTCTCCACTTATAACTAATGATGGTGTAACTATAGCAAAAGAGATAGAGTTAGAAGACAGATTTGAAAATATGGGTGCTCAATTAGTTAAAGAAGTTGCAACAAAAACTAATGATGTAGCTGGAGATGGTACTACAACTGCTACAGTTTTAGCACAAGCTATAATAAGAGAAGGTTTAAAAAATGTAACAGCAGGGGCTAACCCAATATTATTAAGAAAAGGGATACAAAAAGCAGTAATAGTAGCAGTAGAAGAATTAAAAAATCAATCAAGAATAGTGGAAACACAAGAAGCTATATCTCAAGTTGCTTCTATATCTGCTGGAGATGAAGAAGTTGGAAAATTAATAGCAGAGGCTATGGAAATAGTAGGGAAAGATGGAGTTATAACTGTTGAAGAATCTCAAACTATGAATACTGAATTAGATGCTGTTGAAGGTATGCAGTTTGATAGAGGATTTGTTTCTGCATATATGGTTACAGATGTAGATAAGATGGAAGCAGTTTTAAATGACCCATATATATTAATTACTGATAAAAAGATATCTAACATACAAGAATTACTACCAGTTCTTGAGCAAATAGTTCAACAAGGTAAAAAATTATTGATAATAGCTGAAGATGTAGAAGGTGAAGCATTGTCTACATTAGTAGTTAATAAATTAAGAGGAACATTTGATGTAGTAGCAGTTAAAGCTCCAGGATTTGGAGATAGAAGAAAAGAAATGCTTCAAGATATAGCAATACTTACAGGTGCTCAAGTAATATCAGAAGAATTAGGTTATGATTTAAAAGAAGCTGATTTATCTATGTTAGGTAGAGCTTCATCTGTTAAAGTAACTAAAGAAAACACTACAATAGTAGATGGTTCTGGAGATAAAAAAGCTATAGAAGATAGAGTAGCTCAAATTAAACATCAAGTAGAGCAAACTACTTCAGATTTTGATAGAGAAAAACTAATGGAAAGATTAGCTAAGCTTGCTGGAGGAGTAGCGGTTATAAAAGTTGGGGCTGCTACAGAAGTGGAGTTAAAAGAAAGAAAGCTAAGAATAGAAGATGCTCTTAATGCAACTAGAGCAGCAGTAGAAGAAGGAATAGTAGCTGGTGGAGGAACTGCTTTTGTTAGTGTTATACCAGCAATAGGCACACTAGTTGATAGTTTAGAAGGCGAAGTTAAACTAGGTGCTCAAATAGTTAAAAAAGCATTAGAGGAGCCATTAAGACAAATAGCTATAAATGCTGGTCTTGAAGGTGCTGTAATTGTACAAAATGTTGTTAATTCTGAAGCAGAAACTGGATTTGACGCATTAAATGAAAAATATGTAAATATGATAGAAGCTGGTATAGTTGACCCAACTAAAGTTAGTAGAAGTGCTTTACAAAATGCTGCATCAATAGCAGGTACTTTCTTAACTACTGAAGCTGCTGTTGCTGACCTTCCTGAGAAAGAAGATGCAGGAATGCCAGGAATGGGTGGCGGAATGCCAGGAATGATGGCGTGACACGTTGCTAGTTAAATGAGATATTTCGAGCTACATCAGAAATAGCTGAAAGACTAGCCAGTGGAACAATAGAAGAAACTCTAGGGATGCCAGAGATAGAATCTTTTGGAAAGCTAGAACTAATAACTTGAAAAGTCAAATGAGGTAGGTAACGCTCCGAAGGGCTTTCCCTAATACTCCGACGTGCGTGTGTATAATAAGATACATGGGTACGAAGCTCGGTGAAGTCAGCTTAGGAAACACCCTAACAGTTAGGCTGAGGAAATGCGAACCAGAGGTGGTCGAGTGTTTCATGGGCTGGGGGTCTATAAATTATCTATGGTGAGAATGAATCAACGGGTTCTGACGAATTCTCGAATGTAAGGCTCTTTATATATAATTTACTGAAAAGTAAAGAATTAAATAGTACGTGAGGGTGAGTAAGAATCATCTGTATGAAAATCCTCTTGGTATAAATGGTATCAATCAAACGTACAGGGTCATAGAGAACACCTACGGATATATGAAACCAACTAAGATTAGAATTACTAAATATGACGAACTTCCGAACGAACGTGTCTAGACCTGGAATAGGCAGAAATGTTTATACTCGAAAATGAGAACTCAAGAGGTTTTATGACTTCATCGTGGTAAAGACCTTATCAAGTTAAAGGCTTGATTAATTGAGTAGGCACAAAGGAAGAATCTAAGGTTGGTATGAACAGATAGGGTTATTGGAACGTGGAAAGCTGACGGTGAGAGAGGAACTTATTTTTCCTAAGACGCATCTAATAAGGAAAGGTTATTTGTAACTATAACTTATTTTAACGTCAGTGAGAGTAGTGGCAATGTACTGTTGAAGCTTCTGTAATGGAAGTGGAAGGATAGCCACAAGTCGATAATATTTTACACTAATTAATTCAACAACGTAAATGAATACGAAACATAAGGTTCGAGTATGACTAAAAGAAGCTAAACCAACTAGGTCACTAGCTGACCTAGTCTTAGCTTTCTCAATAATAGAGAAAGTGGGGTGATGCTGACTTATGGCGACAAAAGAAGCAAAAGAAGACTTAGTAGTCAAAATTAAACCCATAAAGAAACAAAAGTTAAGAAACTATGAGTATTACGACTCACAAGAAACCCTTGATGGTCTGTATGAAAGTAGTAAAGATGGAAAGAATTTCAAGAACTTAATGGAGCTTATCTGTGAAGATAATAACATAAAACTTGCATATAGAGCTATCAAAAATAATAAGGGAAGTTATACTCCCGGTGTTAATGGTCACACCATTGAACACTGGAAAAAGAAGTCAGTAGAAGAACTTACCACATATATTAGAAGAAGGTTAGATAATTATAGACCACAAGCAGTTAAAAGGGTCATGATTCCTAAATCTAATGGTAAACTTAGACCACTTGGCATCCCTACCATTGAAGATAGACTAATACAACAATGTATCAAACAAATATTAGAACCTATATGCGAAGCAAAATTCTATCGAGAGAGTTATGGATTTAGACCTAATCGTAGTGTAGAACACGCTATTAATACGTTTGCTCGATATATTAACATATCCAAATGTTACTATATCGTGGATGTAGATATTAAAGGATTCTTTGATAACGTTAATCATGGCAAATTACTGAAACAGATGTGGTCATTGGGTATCAGAGATAAAAACCTACTGTGTGTAATCTCGAAAATGCTTAAAGCTGAAATTGAAGGAGAAGGAATTCCTACGAAAGGTACTCCACAAGGTGGTATACTATCACCCCTTTTATCGAATATTGTACTTAATGAATTGGACTGGTGGATAGCTAGTCAATGGCACTACATGCCAACCAGATACGACTACACGAATATTAAGAAAAATGGAGTAGTTGATATTAGTCATAAGTACAGAGCATTAAGAAAAACAGATTTAAAAGAGGGTTATATCATTAGATACGCAGATGATTTTAAAATAGCTTGCAAGACATATGAAGATGCTAAGAGATATTATACGGCGGTACAAAAATGGCTTAAAGAGAGATTGGAACTAGAGATTAGTACTGAAAAATCTAAAATCACTAATATCAAGAGATGCAATACAGAGTTTCTTGGTTTTAGGTTCAAAGCAGTACCAAAAGGTAATAGAATAGTAGCATATTCTCATATGTCTGACAAATCCATGGAAAAATCCATTGAAAATATCAGAAATAGAATAAAAGATATTCAAAAGCAACCTACGCTTAAGAATATCTTTAGATACAACTCCACTGTTCTTGGTATACAAAACTATTACAGAATTGCAACACATATTAATATTGATATGAAGATTATAGCATATAAAGTATCCCAAATGCAATACAATAGATTAAGAAATATGGCTTCCAGTAGGGGTAAACTAACAACCACCTTCAAAAGACTGTATAAAAACAATCATAAGCGGATGTTTATTAATGACATAGTCCTCTATCCTGTTCAAGACATACAAACTCGTATGCCTATGGGGTTTAAACAACGTACCTGTGATTACACAGACGAAGGAAGAATGCTCATACATGAAAGTATCAGCACAGTTGATATGGATGTAGTTCACTTCCTTATGAATAATCCTAGCCCTAGTTTTGGGATAGAGTTTAATGATAATAGAATATCGTTGTATATTGCACAAAAAGGAGCATGTTACGTCAGTAAGAAGGCACTTAAAATAGGTCACATGGAATGTCATCATAAGAACCCAGTAAGCAGGGGTGGAGATGACAGTTATAAAAATCTGGTGTATCTAACCACTGAAGTACATAAGCTTGTACATGCTACTACTGAGGATACCATTAAGAAATATAAGGAAATAATTGGGAATGATTTAGATTATGAAAGATTGAATAAATTGCGTAAACTTGTTGGAAATGAAGAATTAGTTAGTTAAGATATAGTCGATGGAACGCCGTATGAGGTGAAAGTCTCACGTACGGTGTGGAGCGGGGGAAAAGACGGAGATAACTTCAAACTCTTACCTATCGCTATTAATTTAAAAAATTTAGAACATAAATCTTAATATAAAGAACTATTCTGACTTAGTTTTAATTTCTAAGTTGGAATAGTTCTTTTATGTATAAGTAATGTTACATAAATACTAATTGAGGTATAATTGTTATTAGATAAAAAATCAAAATTAAAAAGGATGCGAGATTATGGACTTAAGAAAGTTGCTTGAAGAAGTTAAAAATGAGAACATAGATATAGATGTTGCATTAGATAGATTAAAAGATTTACCATATGAAGACCTTGGCTATGCAAACATAGACCATCATAGAGAACTAAGAAATGGATATCCAGAAGTTATTTATTGTGAAGGAAAGAGTGACGAACATATTTTAGGAATTATTGATAAAATGAATCAAAAAGGCTCTAATATATTGGGGACAAGATGTAGAAAAGAAACCTTTATAAAAATTAAAGAAATATATAATCATGCTGAATATGAAGAGTTATCTAAAATTCTCAAAATTCAAAATCATGCTATAGAGAATATAGGAAAGGGCAAAATTGTGATTGCTACAGGAGGAACTTCTGATATACCAGTAGCAGATGAAGCATATTATACAGCTAAATTTCTGGGTAATGATGTTGATAGAATCTATGATGTAGGTGTGGCAGGTATACATAGGCTTTTAAATAAAAGACATAAAATAGATAGTGCTAGAGTAATAGTGGCTGTTGCAGGAATGGAAGGAGCTCTTGCAAGTGTAGTTGGAGGATTGGTTGATGTCCCAGTAATAGCTGTCCCAACTTCTGTTGGATATGGAGCAAATTTTGGAGGATTAGCAGCATTGCTGGCTATGTTAAATAGCTGTGCATCTGGAATATCTGTTGTAAATATTGATAATGGATTTGGCGCAGGATATTTAGCAGCAATGATAAATAAGCTATAATAAATAAAATATATTGATATAAATTAAACATAAATTATATAATAAAATCTAATTTCTATTATATTTTACTATTAAAATTGAGGAGACATATATGAGTGAAAAAATACTTTATTTTGATATAATAAGCGGTATATCAGGGGATATGACCCTTGCAAGTTTATTAAATTTAGGTGTACCTAAGGAAATTTTTTTGGAGGAAATTCATAAACTAAAAATGAGCGATGAATTTAACATAAACATCAGCTCAAAAAATGAGAATGGAATAGTAGGTACAAAAGTAGAAGTAATTGCAAAAGAAACACACACACATAGAAATTTAGTGGATATATTTGAGATTATAGATGAAAGTGGTTTAAATGAAAATGTAAAATCTAATGCAAAAAAAATATTTATGGTAATTGGCGAAGCAGAGGCTAAAGTTCATGGAACTACAATAGATAAGATACATTTTCATGAGGTAGGGGCTATAGATTCAATTGTGGATATAGTAGGAGCTTCTATATTAGTTGATTTACTTTGTATAGATAAAGTTTGTGCTAGTACAGTGACTGTTGGTTCAGGTTTTGCAAAATGTGAGCATGGAATTATACCTATACCTGCACCTGCAACTATGGAAATTTTAAAAGGTGTGCCAATTAAATTAAATAATGTAAAAGGAGAATGTACAACTCCAACAGGAGCTGCAATCATAAAAGTTTTATGTGATGAGTTTGTAGATGAGTTTGAATTTTCTCCAAAACAAATTGGATATGGTATAGGTCATAAGAAATTTGAAGTACCAAATATGTTGAGAACTGTATTAGGTGAAAAAAAAAAGAAGAATTAATTTATGAAATTAGTGCAAACATTGATGATATGTCTTCAGAAATCTATTCTTATTTGTATGAAAAAGTATTAAATGAGAAAGCATTAGATATTTATACAGAGAGCATTTATATGAAGAAGAATAGACCTGCAACAAAAGTATCAATTTTATGTAATGAATCAGATTTAGAAAAATTTATTAAAATATTACTTTTAGAAACTAGCACATTTGGAGTGCGATATAATTCTTACAATAGAGAAATTCTAGATAGAAAATTTGTAAAATTGGATACAAAATATGGAGTAGTTACAGTAAAATTAGGATATTATAAAGATAAACTAATAAAGGCTACTCCAGAATACAATGAATGTAAAACTATAGCAAAAAATGAAGATATTCCTATAAAAAAAGTGTTTGCTGATATAAATTTTAGAATAAAAGAAGAATTTAGTGAAAACTTATTGACATAAGCAATAAATTTTGATAAATTAATACTCAGCTTTATTAAATAAAAGCAAACAGAAAAAAATATATAAAATATAAACTCACTCGTATATGCTCAGAAATATGGTCTGAGAGTCTCTACCAAGATACCGTAAATATCTTGACTATGAGTGAAATTATTATACCAAAAGACCTAGTTAAGTAAATGTGTAGGCTGAGTTATACTCCCTATGTGTTGGCTATAAGATAAAGGGCATTTTGGAAGCCTGTATAGTAATTTCACTTTTGTTAGAAATTATGGAAGTTACTATACAGGTTTTTTGTGTAAAAAGATTTAATATAATTTAGACTGTATTGTGTTAAAATAAATATATAAAAACTATATTATACAAGGAGAGATGTAAATTTATGAAACATGAATTAGTACTTGTAATAGATTTTGGAGGACAATATAATCAGTTGATAGCTAGAAGAGTTAGAGAAAACAACGTATATTGTGAAATACTTCCATGTACTGCAAGCATAGAAAGAATAAAAGAAAAAAATCCTAAAGGGATAATATTTACAGGTGGACCAAATAGCGCATATTTAGAAGATTCACCAACAATATCAAAAGAAATATTTGAACTAGGAGTTCCAATACTTGGAATATGCTATGGTATTCAAATAATGTCTCATGTGTTAGGCGGAGTTGTAAGAAAAGGTAATAAACAAGAAAAAGAGTATGGAAAAACGGCTATAACTTATGGAAAATCATCATTATTTGAAGGTATAACTACAAATAGTGTATGGATGAGTCATACAGATTTAATAGAAAAAGTTCCAGAAGGATTTAATATAGTTGCAAATACTAACGATTGTCCAGTAGCGGCTATGGAAAATGTAGAACGAAACTTATATGGAGTTCAATTCCATCCAGAAGTAGAACACTGTTTAGAAGGCGATAAGATACTTACAAATTTCTTATACAATATTTGTAAGGTAAAAGGAGACTGGACTACAGATTCATTTATAGAAGATAAGATAAAAGAATTAAAAGAAAAAATAGGTGATAAAAAAGCTTTATGTGCTTTAAGTGGAGGAGTTGATTCTTCTGTTGCTGCAGTTCTTATTCATAGAGCAATTGGGGACAATTTAACTTGTATATTTGTTGACCATGGATTACTTAGAAAAAATGAAGGAAATGATGTAGAAAGAATATTTAGAGAAAAATTTGATATAAATCTAATAAGAGTTAATGCAGAAGATAGATTCTTATCTAAGTTAAAAGGAGTATCTGAGCCAGAAGCTAAGAGAAAAATAATAGGTGAAGAATTTATAAGAGTATTTGAAGAAGAATCAAATAAATTAGGAAAAATGGATTTCTTAGTTCAAGGGACAATCTATCCAGATGTTATAGAAAGTGGACATGGAAATGCTGCTACAATAAAATCTCATCACAATGTTGGTGGAATTCCAGAAGATGTAGACTTCCAAGAAATTGTAGAACCATTAAGAGAGTTATTTAAAGATGAAGTTAGAAAAATAGGATTAGAGCTTGGTATAGAAGAAGGATTAATCTTTAGACATCCTTTCCCAGGGCCAGGTTTAGGAATAAGAGTTATAGGTGATGTAACTAAAGAAAAATGTGACATCTTAAGAGAAGCTGATGCTGTTTATATGGACGAGCTTAGAAAAGCAGGTCTATATAGAGAAATATGGCAAGCTTTTGCAACATTACCAGATGTTAAAACTGTTGGAGTTATGGGAGATGAAAGAACATATGCTTATCTAGTTGGTTTAAGAGCAGTTACTTCTTCTGATGGAATGACTTCTGACTGGTATAAGATGCCTTATGATGTATTAGAAAGAATTTCTAATAGAATAATAAATGAAGTTGATGGAGTAAATAGAGTAGTTTATGATATAACTTCTAAACCACCAGGGACTATCGAGTGGGAATAATAAATAAAAAAGCTATAAACTTTGTAATTACAAGGTTTATAGCTTTTTAAATTTATCTAATAATAAACTTACCTAGACTTGTTTATCTATATTAATCAAATTTATTTAAATAATAGATTTTCAAATCCTTTTATTATTTCTTCGATTTCATCACTACTTAATTTATAATAAATTTGTCCAGATTTTTTTCGATATTGAGCAAGTTTAATTGTAGTAGAACTAATATATGATATTAAAATTTTTTACTATAAGATTATTTAAATGTAGATAAAACTAAAAAGGTCTTTCTAGAAAATAAAACCTACCTAATTATACTTACTTACCAATATCATCACCTGATGTAGGCAAGATTCTACCACATTTTCTCCGTACTCTAGTATAAAATCATCTAGTTGTGTATCTATAAAATCACAATAATCATATGGACTACCAATATAAGCAGTCAATATATGTGTACATCTATCCATTTTATCTCCAAACATAATATATTTATCCCCCTAAAAAACTTTCATGAAAAACAAAAAGAATATATCTTTTTGGCAACTGGCTGACATAACTTATAATTGATTTTATAAGTCTTAGTCCCTATAGCTTTGCGTCACTAAATTTCTCTAGCTTTGCCGATTTAGTTTTATTCTACAACTACAATAATACAACAGAATTAGTTATTATTCAACATGATTATTTGAAAATTGAATAAATTTATGCATATTAATGTTATTTTACTTCAAAAAATGGACTAGACGTGTTGATTAAGTTAAATTGAGAAGATGGCATAAATTAGAGTAAATAGAAGTAGTTAATAAATTAAGTAGATAGAAATTAGGTAATTTTGGGATATATTGTAGAGGAGATGAGCTAAACTTGACAGTGATAAGCATATAAATTATACTTATTAGCAACGATTGGATAATGTTGAAAACGATATTAAGTAAGATAAGATAAAGGAGATTGGATATTAAGTTATCAAGTTTTTTATTTTTTAAGATTTTATGTATATGAAAATAAATATGATTTCTGTACATAATGTATTAATATTAATACTATAGAATAACTTGGTAGTTAGTATATTAAAATGAATATTTTAGAATATGGAGGGATTATGAAAAATAAAACAATTATAGTAGTTACTTTTCTATTTGCAGCACTTATGTCTGGGTGTGCCTCAAAGAAAACAACAGAAATAAATGTGTTAGCGACTACTGATTTACATGGTGTGATACCTTATGAATTAACTTCTTATGTAAAAGAAGAAAGAGAAAAAGATAAAAATCTAACTTTAGTAGATGCTGGAGATTTTTTTGATAGTGGGGAAGTATCAGGTAGCAGTATGAATGATTATTTTAGCGCTAGACAAAAAAATAATGATGGAGGTTCTGAAAGTTATATTGAAACACCTATTTCAAAAGATATGAAAGAAGTAGGTTATGATGTTGCAGTTCTTGGTAATCATGAATTCATATCTAATAATAAATTCTATTTAGATAATATGATATCTGATTTTGAAAAACAAAAGATAAATATATTATCAGCAAATACGTATAAGAAAAATGGAGAAAATTATACGAAACCATACATAATAAAAAATATTAATACGCCTGAAGGAAATGTAAAGCTTGGGATTTTAGGGCTTACTATAAAAGAAGTTGGTGAGAGAAAACAATGGAAAGATGGAGCGCTTGTAGATACTAAATCATTAGAGTTAAAAGACCAAGAAGGATATAATGGTGAACTGTATATGAATGATTTGGTAGAAGATGCTAAAAAATGGGTTAATATAATGAAAAAAGAGAAACCTGACATCATAGTAGCTGTTGCACATACAGGTGAAAAACCTAAAAAACCTAGAAATCCAGGAAATAGAATACAAGACTTAGCGCAACAAGTTGATGGAATTGATGCTATAGTTGCTGGACATAATCATGTTCAAATTGAGCAGCATGATTATAAAAATGAATCAGGGGAAAATGTTATAGTTACTGAACCAGGGAAACATGGAGAATGTATTTCTAAGATTAATTTTAAATTAGAGAGAAATAATGACAAATGGAATGTGATTGATAAAACTAGTAAATTAGTTAAATTTGAAAAAAATCAAGAAGATGAAAAATTTGGAGAGTTCATTTCTTCAGTTAATAAAGTCAGTAAAGATAAGAGCGAGATAAGATTATCAGAAGTAACGACTCCTGAATGGGATAAAATATATGTTTTTAAATCTGGGACATCTGCAGAGGATATATATAAAACAGTAGGATATAAATGGAGGAATATATCATCTCCAAAGGGTGATGGCATGGTACAGATTGTTGTAATGAACAAAGATAAGCCTGTTACCTATCTATGTGCAGAATCTGAAGTTATGCCACTTAATATAAAATATGATGAATCAGAGTATAAAGATAATGTTGTGACTATTTATCCTAACAAAAATGATAAGTTTAGAGTTGAGAGAGGTAAAAAAGAATATATTATTAATTTAAAACATATACAATAGAGACTATCATCTTATTTCAGTTTAGATGATGTCTAAAATAAAGTGTGTATTTATTCTAGATAATGATGATAATTAAAATATCACAATATCAAAGAATAGTACACACTTTTTTCATTTAACAAAAATTGATGTTAAGAAATTAAATCTTTAAACTAAAGTATATTGGTTATATTGTCTAATATTATTTTCAAAGGTTGTGTGATATTTTTATCTTTATGTAAGATTGCTAACATTTTATTTTCCATATTTGTACCATTTAATTTAATCAATCGTAATTTATTATGTAATAGAGAATCTGATAATAAATTTTCTGGTAAAATGGTTATACCTAATCCTGCCTCTGCGGCTTTAATAAGTGCAAAAGAATTAACACTTTCCCAAACGGGATAAGCCTTTTGGTTGGAAAGAGATAATACACTATCTAAAGTATCACGAATAGCACTTCCTTTTTCACGCAACAACAATGGAAATGTGCATAATTGGTGTAGAGATATTACCTGTTCTGATAAAGGAAAAGTTGGAGCACATGCAACACATAATTTATAGGAGCCTAATAGAATTGTGCGAAATGCCCCTTGTGGTTCTATACCTTCCCAAAAAGCTATATCGGCTTCTCCACTTTTTAAAATGTCCATAGCTGAATTAGCACTTTCAACACGTACATTCACTTTAAGAGATGGAAATGAATTCTTCAATCGACTTAAGATTGGTGGAAGTAAAAAAGAAGCAATTGTAATGCTAGATACAATATTTATGGGTGTACTTTCCTCTAAATGGCTAATTCTCTTATCTAAATTGCGACAAGCGGTTAGTATACTGCGTGCTTCTTCTAAAAGAGAAATACCACAACTAGTCAAACATACTCCTCTTGGAAATCTATCAAATAGTGCCGTGCCAGCCTGTTGTTCAAGTTCAGCTATAGCATGAGATACTGCAGATTGTGTAATATGTAATTTTTTTGCAGCACCTGTGAATGTTCCTGTTTGCTCAATTGCTTCTAAAATCTCTAAATATCTTATGTTCATAATAAATATCCTCACTAGACATGAATAAAATTAATTGATTCTATTAAATTCTATCATTTTACAGATTGCAGGGCAAGAGATATACTAAATAAGAGAAGGAAGAAAGAAGGAGGTAGATTTTGAAGAAAAGTGAAAAACCATATTTTTGGCTTCTAACTATCAATTTATTCATTAGTACATTCACTTTTGGAGGGGGGTATGTAGTTGTACCTATGGTTAGACGTTATTTTGTAAAACAGAAGCAATACTTTGCAGAGGATGATTTGATGGGTATGGCAGCAGTTGCACAATCAACTCCTGGAGCAATTGCAATCAATTTATCTGCTTTGGCAGGTTATCGAGTAGCAGGTACTTTAGGTGCTATCATTAGTTGTATATCTGCTATAATACCCCCACTAGCTATTCTTGGATTAGTATCAATATTTTATACAACTTTTATATCCAATGCCATTGTTAACGCAGTATTAAAAGGAATGCAGGCTGGTGTTGCTGCACTAATCGTGGATTTGATTGTTGACATGTGTTCTATGATACTAAAAGAAAAATCTATATTTTTATCAGTTATGATACCTGTCACTTTCTTTGCAAATTTCATTATGGGTATAAATGTAGCTCTCATATTATTTGTTTGCTGTTGTGTGTGTATAGTGAGAGTGTTCTGCAAGAAGAGGAAAAATAAATGAATATAATTTGGAACTTATTTCTCATATTTTTAAAAATAGGATTGCTTAGTATTGGTGGTGGTTATGCAATCATACCTTTAATTCAAGAGCAAGTAGTAAGTCAAACTGAATGGATAAGCGAAAAGATGTTTACAGACATTATAACTATTTCACAGATGACACCAGGTCCATTAGCTGTTAATACTTCTACTTTTGTTGGACTTCAAATTGGAGGTCTATGTGGAGCTATTGCGGCTACCTTAGGTTGTGTATTGTGTGGAGTAGTGATATCTCTATTTTTATATGATTTTTTTCAAAAGCACCAGAATTCTACTTACATATTTGAAGTGTTAAATGGTCTAAAGTCAGCATCATTAGGTTTAATTATTTCAGCTGCAGCTACAATTATAATACTTGCATTATTTGGGACAAGTACATTAGATATCAACTCTATATTTAATAAATTAAATTGGGTTGCATTAATGATATTTTGTGTTATGTTATTGATAGTGCGTAAATGGAAAATCAATCCTATCATAATCATGCTAATAAGTGGTATAGTGGGGATATTTTTTTATTTGTAATGTCATCACTCAAACACAATATACAAGTTTAGTGTTTGGGTGAGTTCTCGTATATATGTAACAATGTAATTTAAATCTTTTTCATTTCCACCACTTTTTCCTGTTTCTGAAAAGTCAAAAGCGAAGATATTTACATTTTAAATAGATAGAAGGTTTATTATCATATATTATTCACCTCTCTGAATGCATGATATACCCTAACATGGTGTCAGATTCAAGGGTAAATTTAAATTTTTAATGGGACAATAAGTACTGTTTAATTTAGGTACTAAAATTCAAATATAAATAAAGAAGCAATACAGTGGTGAATTGTAATACAAATATAGTTTGTGTTATATTTGTGTAGTGAATATATAGTATAGAGTTAATTTAGGTAGAGGTTATAGTTACTTACTATCTTTGTATTTACTTTTTTATTGTACTGATATACATGGGATAATATTAAATATTATGTCTGATTAAAATACTTAAATATTGTAGGAGGATGAAATGACAGAACGCGAAAAGATGTTAGCAGGAGAATTGTATGATTGTGGAGATAAAGAATTGTTGTATCAATGGCATAAGGCAAAAGATTTAACTAGAGAGTATAATAATTTGAAATCAGATGACAATATTAATAAAGAACGTATTTTAACTGAGCTTTTGGGGAAAAGAGGACAGAACATATGGATTACTGCACCTTTTTATGTTGACTATGGAAATAATATTTATTTTGGTAATAATTGTGAAGTAAATATGAATTGTACTTTTTTAGATGATAATGAAATCATAATAGGTGATAATGCGTTAATTGCCCCTAATGTGCAAATATATACAGCTTTTCATCCAACAAATGCTAAAGATAGATTTGGAGAAAGAACTGATGATGGATTTAAATTTTGTAAAACTATAACTGCTCCAGTTAAAATTGGGAATGATGTTTGGATTGGTGGAGGAAGTATTATTTTACCAGGTGTAACGATAGGAGATAATGTAACTATTGGTGCAGGAAGTGTTGTGACGAAGTCAATACCATCCAATACCATAGCTTATGGGAATCCATGCCATGTTATTAGAGAAAATAAATGAGAACTATTATAATATATCTATTTAGTAAACATCAAAGGTATTATTAAAATGAAGAGCTATCTCAAAATTAGGGATAGTTTTTTTATTAATAGATAATAGTGTCTAGTAAATTTAATTAATAAGATGTTAGATATTGTATTTATTATATTTATGCACATAAAAGATTATATCTCATATGATTGATTAATAAAGTTATTATTTACAATTTATTAATGAAATATTAAAGTAGTATTCTTGAATATTAAGAAATAGAATAATATAATATAGTGTGAATGGATTAGTAGCAGGAATTTCGTAGGTTTCAATATACATTTAAAAAATAGATTTATAACTTGGAGGACAAAAAATGAAATTATCAAGGTATAAGAAAAATAGTTTGTTTCTGTCTATAATTTTATATCTACTTATTATTTCAATCCTTGTAATTACTATTTTCAATACCATAAAACTTCATAATATATCTAATAAACAAACTGAGAGCTATTTAAAAGATGTATCTACACAAATTGTAATGAATGTTGATTCTAAAATAAAATTTATCTTATCTGATTTAAGAATAATGGCAGATTTTATCAAACAATATGAGGGAGATAGTCGATATGAGTACTTATCTAAAAGAAAGACTAGTTATAAGTATTATGATATTGGAATAATTGATTTAGAAGGGAAGGCAGGGTTTTTAAGTGGAAAAAAGTTTGACTTAAAGAATACTGTTTCATATAAAAAGGGAATAGAAGGTAAAGAATATTCAGAGGTAATAGAGTCATTAGGTGTTGTTCTCTATACTGTCCCTATATTTGATGATAAACATGAGGTGTCTAGCCTTTTAATAGGTGTTGCCGATAAAGAAAGTATGAATGATATTCTTAACATAGATAATTTTAATGGGAAAGGAACTATTGAAATTATTAATAGCAAGGGAAGACCACTTTTTATTGGTAAAAATAGTGAATTAATAAAAGACCTTAGTTACAAGTATAAAGATTCTGTGAATGAGCCTTGGGCTCAAAAAATGCTTGAAGATTTTAAAAATGAAAGGTCAGGAGATACTGTAATAATCTCATCAAAAAACATAAAATGTTTATTAACTTATTATCCAATTACAAAAGATTTAAATGATTGGTATTTTGTTCTTATAGTACCTGAGGAAGCTGTACTTGGTGAACTTAATAAGTTAAATTCTTTTACAATAATAATGACATTTATAGTTACATGTATTATTGGTATTATAACATGGCTTTTATATACAATAAGAAAAAAATATGTAAATCAGATAGAAAATATTGCATATTTAGATAATATAACGAATGGCATTAACCAAACCAAATTTAGCATGCTAGTCAAACCTTTAATTTCAGAGTCACCAGATAGTACCTATATGATGATTGCAATAAATATAAAGGAGTTTAAGTTAATAAATGATTGTTTTGGTAGTGATAAAGGAAATATGACACTCAAACATATTTATAATGTTTTATCTAAAAATATTACTAAAAATGAAGAGTTTGTATGTCGTCATGATGCAGACCTTTTCTATTTATTTATTAAAAATAGACCAGTATTAGAGGTTTTAGAGTTATTATCTAAAATAGAAGCTGATATAAATTATTTTAATGAAAACAGAGAAAATCCATACTTTTTAAGAATATCAGTAGGTATTTATACAATTGAAAATTGTAATGAAGATTTAATTACAATACAAGATTATGCAAATACAGCAAGAAAAAGCTTCAATAAAGCTCATCAAAGTGATTTTTCTTTTTATAGTGATATAGAAAGAAAGCGATTAATATCTGAAAAGGAAATTTCAAATCTAATGGAAAAAGCCCTTGAAAATAAAGAGTTTTTTATATGTTTACAACCGAAAATTGATATAAAAAATGGTGAAATTAGTGGAGCAGAGTCTCTTGTGCGTTGGAGAAATTCAGAAAAAGGTATAATTTACCCAAGTGATTTCATTCCCCTTTTTGAGAAAAGTGGATTTATATGTAAGTTAGATTTATATATACTTGAAGAAACATGTAAATTGATTTCTAAATGGATAAAAGAAGGTAAAGAAGTGTTGATAATTTCTGTTAATGTATCTAGACAACATTTAAAGGATAAGTCGTTTTTGGAAAAATATGAGCTTATATGTAATAAATATGATGTACCAACACATTTAATAGATTTAGAACTTACAGAATCTATCTTCTTAGAAAATCCAGAAGCTATAGATGTAATAAAGGATATTCATTCTAAAGGATTTAAGTGTTCTATAGATGATTTTGGATTTGGATATTCATCATTAGGGATATTGAAAGATTTTAAAGTTGATATAATTAAACTCGACCGTTCATTCTTTATCAGTAAAAACAATATAGAACGTGGTAAGGTAGTTATTGAGTCTATTATTGAACTTAGTAGAAGGCTTGGCATGAAGGTAATTGCTGAAGGAATTGAAGAATTAGAGCAAGTAGAGTTTCTACAAAATGTAGGATGTGATTATATCCAAGGTTATGTTTTTTCTAAACCACTATTAATATCTGAGTTTGAAGAGTTCACATATGAAAATAATAAAATAAAAACTTTAAGAATATCTAGTGATTAAATATAAAATAAAAAATTTAGACAGGTTATATAATTAAAAATATAACTTGTCTTTTTTATTTGTGTATTTACTAAAAAAATGTAGCTACAAATTTTGTAAAAACAATTTTCAAATATTGTAAGTTGTAGTCAAAGCCCTATTGTATTATTCTGAATATAGAAAGATAGTTACTTCTTTAGACACAAAAGAATGAAAATATACAGAATAATATAAAATTTGCAATATTGATAACTCTAATTATTTTGAAAGGAGGGAAAATATGATAAGTGGAAGAATGTTAATCATTATGAATTTTCTAAAAGGAAAAAATAAGACAAGTTACAAGGAGATTAGTAAACAACTAAATATAGAAGAAAGAAAGGTTAGATATGATATAAATAATTTAAATATTGTTTTACAGTCATTGAACAAACCTGTAATACAAAAGATGAATAAAGGTGTATTAATTATTCCTGATGACTTCCAAGTAGTATTAATAGATAATAATGAATATGTATTTTCTTTAACTGAACGAGTATCCATTATGAAGATTATATCAATGTTTAAAATAGATAACTTAAATTTAGAAAAATTGAGTAAAGAATTTCAAGTTTCTAGAAGTTCAATTAAAAATGATCTTAATGTTTTGTCGAGTGAACTGGAAAGAAATCAAATAATTATTACTTATGATAAAGCTTTCAAGATAAGTGGGGATGAAGATACTATATATAAACAGCGATTGAATATATTAAAATTATATTCCTATCTTTTTGGCAAGGAAAAATCTGATTTAAGTGTATTTGAGAAGTATATGGTAAATATAATTGAAAAAATATTTAAAGGTATTTCTTTGAGTGATATATATAATTGGTCTACAAATTTATTATTGCAAATGGGATGGACTTTAAACGATGAATCTTTTACATGGTATGTGTCAAATATTTTCCTTTTTACATGGTATATACATTCAGATGAAAAACATCCTTTAGAATCTTCTTCCTTAAGTGAACCATATTTTGAAAATAAGTTTGACCAAGACTTTGAACAAATAATACAAAAAAAATTAACTAAAGAACAAATTTTGTTGTTAAAGAGTTTTGTATTTTTTACAAATAAATATGCAAGTTTAAATGAAGATATGGATTTGATTAGTACAGAAATGATAGTTCAAGACTTAATTTACAATATGTCAGGGATATTGGAAAGTGACTTTAAGGAAGATATGATTCTTTATAAAGGATTACTTAATCATATTGCTCCATTGATAGAGAGAATCAAACAGAATATACAGATTTATGAAGAATTATTTCATGTCATACCAGACAAATACCAGTATGTACTAGAGGCCACTAAGGCTTCTATTCAAAAAAATAGAGTATTAAATCAAATAAAGAATGAAAACGAAATAATACTTTTAGCAATACACTTTTTAGGAAGCATACATAGAAATGAGAGAAATAATTATAAAAATATATTGTTAGTTTGTGGATTTGGTTATGGCGTAATTGCTATGTTAAAGGATACTTTAATAAATGATTACCAAATAAATATAGTGGATAGTATTCCATCATATAAGTTACAAGATTATAAAGAATGGGAAAGTATTGATTTTATTGTAACAACATCAAAGATAATAGTAGATTTACCTAAAACAATTATTGAGCTAAATCCATTTTTACAAGAAGAGGATTATTTAAAGCTTGAAGAAAAAGGTATAAAAAGGAAGAATGTATTAACTAATTATATGTCAATAAAGAAAAGGTTGGATTTTTTAGAAGAAGATGCACAAAAAAGAGTATTGAGTATTATATGGCAAGAGCTTGGATACAGTGATGAGAGAATATTATCTAGACAACTTAACTTAGGGGATTTAATAGGAATCGATACTATAAGTATAATTGATGAAAAGTTAAAATGGGAAGATGCTGTAAAGATTAGTTCAAATATACTTGCTGATTGTGATTTCGTATCAGAAAAGTATGCTGACAATATTATAGATATTTTAAAAAATGTGGGCTTTTATGCTATAAAAGATAATGAGTTTGCTCTGTTACATGGGAATGATAATTCATTAGTTAAAGTAAGTTCCATAAGTTTATTGATATGTAAAGAAGCAATTAATTTTGGAGATAAAAAAGTCAAAATTATATTTTGTCTAGCAAGTAGAGATAAAAAGGAGCAAATTCCTGCAATAATTAATTTAACTAAAATGGTTTATAAGACTAATTTTATTACTATGTTAGAGGGAGCGAAGACAAAAGAAGAAGCAGAAAGTTTAATTCATAGATACGAAAAGGAGGTCACTGTATGAGTAAATTAGTCAATGTAAAATGTTCATTTAAAATACATGCTAATTCAAAAGAAGAAGCCATTGTATCATTAGTAGATGCAGTATCAAAAGAGGGTTATCTAAAAGATAAAAATCAATTTTTAGAAGATGTTTTAAAGAGAGAGGAAACATTATCGACTTATATTGGACATGGAATAGGTCTTCCTCATAGCCAAAGTATAGGAGTTAAAAGTTCTTGTATTACTATAGGAAAGCTTGATACCCCTATCGTATGGACAGAAGAAGGCGAAAAAGTGGATTTAATATTTATGATATCTGTAACAAAAGACAATGAAAATAATCTACATTTAAAGATTTTGTCAAGACTCGCACGTTTATTGATGCATGAGAGCTTTAGAAATCAAATTAGAAATTCAGATGAACAAACAGTCTATAATCTTATAAAAGAAAAAATAGGGGAGGAAGATTAAAATGAGAATTTTAAAGTTTTTACAGAAACATCTTATGACAGCAACATCGTATATGATTCCATTTGTAGTTGCTGGGGGAATACTATTTGCATTATCAGTTACTTTAAGTGGACAAGCCGCTGTACCAGAAACTGGATGGTTAGCTAAACTGAATCAAATTGGAGCTGCTGGTCTAGCTTTATTTATTCCTATATTAGGTGGATATATAGCATTTAGTATGGCAGATAAGCCAGGATTGGCTCCAGGAATGATAGGTGCATATTTAGCAAAAGAAGTAAATGCTGGTTTTATAGGTGGTATCATAGCAGGATTTATAGCTGGATTTGTTGTTTTACAATTAAAGAAAATTAAATTAGCTCCAACAATGAGAACTTTAGGTTCAATATTTATTTATCCTTTGCTTGGTACATTGATTACAGGAGGTATAATTGTATTTTTAATTGGAGAGCCTATAGCTTCTTTTATGACATGGATGACTAATTGGTTAAATGGAATGTCTGGTGTTTCTAAAATTCCTTTAGGTGGAATCTTAGGAGGAATGATAGCTTCAGATATGGGTGGTCCTATAAACAAAGTTGCTGCAACCTTTGCCCAAACTCAAGTTGACACACTTCCATATTTAATGGGGGGAGTTGGTGTGGCAATCTGTATACCTCCAATAGGGTTAGGATTAGCAACATTATTGTTCCCAAAAAAATTTAGTAAGGAAGAAAGAGACTCAGGAAAAGCTTCTCTATTAATGGGGTGTGTTGGAATTACAGAAGGAGCTATTCCATTTGCAACAGCAGACCCTGTTAGAGTAATTCCTTGTATTATGGCTGGGTCTATTATTGGAAACATTATGGCTTTCTTATTAGGGTGTTTAAATCATGCACCTTGGGGTGGTTTGATAGTACTCCCAGTTGTCGATAACAGGTTGGGATATATAGCTTCTGTATTAACTGGAGCAGTTGCTGTTGCGATATTGATGAAATTAGTGAAGAAAGATGTAAAAGAAGATGAAGAAGTCGAAGAAGATATAGAGGATTCTATTGAACTAGTATTTGAAGAATTATAGAGGTATATAAATACTATTAATTTATATAAAATTTATTATAAAAAATAATCATACAAAATTATAACTTTAAAGGAGATAAGAATATGAAAATTGTAGCAGTAACATCTTGCCCTAGTGGTGTAGCACACACTTATATGTCAGCTGAATCCCTTGAATTGTCAGCAAAGAAATTTGATATAGAAATAAAGGTTGAGACTCAAGGGAGTTCTGGAATAGATAATGAATTATCACCTAAAGAAATTAAGGAAGCAGCTTGTGTAATACTAACTAATGATGTTGAAATTAGAAATATGGATAGATTTAAAGGAAAAAAAGTTGTAAGAATGAGTGTGTCTGACATAATTAAAAAATCTGATGCATTAATCAAAAAGATAAAAGATACTTTTCAATAGAGTTTAATTTATTTTAGATATAACAAGAAGATGTATTTAATAGTATTACTATTAAATACATCTAAAAAATAGAATAAAAGGAGATATAGTCATGAAAAAGTTACCAATAAAAACTGTCGTACAACGACTACTAGACTTACAAGAAGAGGGGAAAAGTGCAACACTTTTAGGGATTGGGCCTATGTCACCAAACTTGTTACAAGCGAGTTTTGAACTAGCAAAAGATAATGATTTTCCTTTAATGTTTATTGCCAGTAGAAATCAAGTAGATGCAGATGAACTAGGTGGTGGTTATGTAAATGGTTGGAATCAAAAAACTTTTACAAAGGATATTAAGCAAATAGCTGATAAAGTTGGATTTGATGGTCTATATTACTTATGCAGAGACCATGGAGGACCATGGCAAAGAGATAAAGAAAGAAACGACCATTTGCATGTTGATAAAGCTATGGAATTAGGAAAAAAATCTTATTTAGCTGATATTGAGGCAGGTTTTGATTTACTAATGATTGACCCTACAAAAGATCCATTTGAAATGGGAAAGGTAATTCCATTAGATATAGTACTAGAAAGAACTGTAGAATTGATTGAATATTGTGAGAATGAAAGAAAAAGACTCAATATGCCAGAAATAGGATATGAAGTTGGGACAGAGGAAACAAATGGAGGATTAACTTCAACTGATACATATGAGAGATTTATAACTAAATTAAAAGTTGAACTTGAAAAGAGAGATTTACCAATGCCAACATTTATAGTTGGTCAGACAGGGACTCTAACTAGAAAAACAGAACAAGTAGGTACTTTTAATTTTAAGAATGCTTATGATTTAGCTCAAATGGCTAAAAAGTATGGAGTAGGATTAAAAGAACATAATGGAGATTATTTGGATGATGTGACTTTATTAGAACATATACCATCTCAAATTATTGCAACAAATGTTGCTCCTCAATATGGAACTGAAGAGACGAGAGCATACTTAAAGTTAGCAGAAGTTGAAAGAAAACTAAAGGAAGAAGGATTAATTGAAAAAACTTCAAATATTAGAGATGTTCTTCTTGTAGATGCTATTGAATGTGGACGTTGGAGAAAGTGGGTAATGGGAGAACAGAAAGATTTAACTATTGAAGAAATATTTAAAGATGAAGTTTTATCTAATGAGATATTAGACATTGCAGGTCACTATACATTCAACAATGATAGTGTTAAAAGAGAGATAGAAGTACTTTATAGTAATTTAAGTAAAAATAATATTGATGGTCAAAGATTTGTTGTAGACCACATTAAGCGCCCTTTACGTGAGTATGCAGAATGTTATAATTTAAAAGGTGTTACTACAAGAATTTTAAATAAATAATAGGACTTATAGTGGCAAGTATTGTTATACTAGGTATTTATAGATATAATTATACTTACCACTACTAAATTTGGGAGGACTAATATTTTGATTAATTTAATTTTTGATTAAAAAATAGCTACGCACACTTGTGACTTTAGTCGTGAGTTAGTAGCTAAAATAGTCAGCATATAGGGAAACTTATATGT
>NZ_JRHN01000014.1:0-326 GCF_001299635.1 Clostridioides difficile
TAGAAAATACACATAATAACATATTTTACCAATTATAATATAAAATAAAGGAAATTTATCTAAAAAAGTTGCTATTTTACAAAAAAAGGCAACTTTATGAAGGGAAAATTAAATACATATTAAAATTTTTTTTTATTTTTATTGGATTTAATTGAATTCAAATTAGATTTCTTACTAAAATAATTCGTTATTATATTAATGTAATAGAATTGTAATAGATTTAAATGAACAAAGAAGTCATTTTTTGTAATATAGCAACTTCATTTTTTTAATCATTAAATATAGCAAATAAATATATTTTGAGGAGGGGTGAGTATGAATACATA
>NZ_JRHN01000014.1:336-29659 GCF_001299635.1 Clostridioides difficile
TAGACGATACTTTATACAATCAATTGACACCTTTTTATATTGCATATGATAAGATATTTTCTTCAGTAAAAGGTATTTCTGTTGAAGATTTATATATAAGCAGTAGAAAGTATAGTGATGAAGTGTTCCATTTGACTGAGAGTGGAGATATGCCAATTGAGAAAATGCATGTATATAGAATAATGAAGGCTTTTGAAGAATTAGGAAATCCTATTAAAGAAAAGGATGCCCAAAATTTTCAAGATGAGTATATATATCAGCAATCACAAATTACTTTAATACCAGAAATTGAGCAAGTTTTGAATTTTTCTAAAGAGAGAAATATTAATATAGGAATCATAACGAATGGACCATCAGCACATCAAAGAATGAAGTTAAAGCAGTTGAATGTTGAAAACTGGGTTGACAAAAATCATATTTTTATTTCTAGTGAAGTTGGTTTTTCTAAGCCAGATATCAATATCTTTAGAATGGCTGAGAATGTTATGAATTTAGATAGAGAAAATACATATTATGTAGGTGATTCTTATAAAAATGATGTAGTAGGTTCTAAAAAAGCTGGATGGAAGAGTATTTGGATGAATCATAGAAGTCATGGAGTAGAAGAATTGTTTTATAAGCCTGATTTTATAATCTCAGAATATAAGTCTCTATTATTTTTGCTTATGAAAATATGTAGTAAATAAAATGTTAGTAATAGAATTATATAAAATAATTAGGAATAGCTATGTAAAATTATATATTTAAATTGTGGGTAATCTATTTTTTATTAAAAAATAGATTATTTAGAAAAAGGGGATATCTTAAAATAAAAATTTAAATATCCCCTTTTAATTATCTAATTAAAATAAAATAATTAGAAATATGTTTTGTTTGGCTTAATCAATAACATTTTGGGATTCCTTATAGCTACATGTTAACTGTTGAATAGGTTTATCATATGGCTTAACCCATCCTTTATTAATACTTAACTCTGTAAGTGCTGTATGGCCTTCAACCATTTGAGTTAGTGAAGCTGAATATATAGCTCTCAATTCAGGTGTACTACTTGTTAATGCAGAATTAAGATACATATTAGCAGCTGCTTTAGCAGATGAAAGCATGCTTAATATTATTACTTTATCGTCTATATAAGTATTGTTTTTAATTAGATTTTCTATCATATTTCTCATATTGTCTATACCTCCTCAGAAATTAGTATCTCATTTTCAACTATAAATTGTTGTATAGCTTTAATTCTTCCTTCTGTTGCTAATATACTAGATTCTGATTGTCTTTTTAGGTCTTCATCTGATATTAACATATTGATTGCTCTTTGCATAAGTAATCCATCAGATTCCATTTTTATAACGGCTGCTAAAGATATTTTTTCAGTTTCTGAAAGTATTCTCATTTAATCATCTCCTATATTGTAATTTACGCTTTAATAGTATGTCTTAATTTTCAACAAAATAACCATAACACTTTTTTACAATGTTTTATATTTTCTTTATATTAAATTCTAGTAAAATTACATACTAATAAAATCTCATAGTAGAGTTATCATTAAATATATTTAAGATAAATTATATAAGTATTCATTTAGACAAAAATTATTTGTATGTACTTTTTCAAGAGTAGATATGAATTTTTGTTCAAAGATTAATCTTGCTGTTAATTTATCTATTTTATTTATCCTATTAAAATATATTCTTAAAATTTAATATAAAAATTTATGTTTATATATATTTGAAACTTATTTAAGAGAACCTAATTTTTATTTTAACAAAAAAACATGAATAAAGTTCGATACATGGCGAACGAAAAAAACACAAGTAATATTTTTTTTAAAAAATTTCAAAAAAGAGTTGATAATATATGTATATTAATATAAAATTTAATATATATAATTCGTATAATTATACGAATGATTTAGAGTGTAAAATAACTTATAAACGGAGAGGGGAAGTCTAATGAAAGTAACAGTAGTTATGGGTTCAAAATCAGATTATCCAAAATTAGAAGAAGGGATAAAACTGCTTGAAAAATATGGAATAGAAGTTGTAGCAAGAGCATTATCTGCTCATAGAACACCAGAACAACTTTCAATATTCCTAAAAGAAATAGAAGATGATACTGATGTAATAATAGCAGCAGCAGGAAAAGCAGCACATTTACCAGGAGTAATAGCATCACAAACATTAATTCCTGTAATAGGATTACCTATTAAATCATCAACTATGGATGGACTAGACTCACTTTTATCAATAGTTCAAATGCCAAAAGGAATACCAGTTGCAACAGTTACAATAGATTTAGGTTTAAATGCAGCTTTATTGGCATTACAAATAATGACTTTAAAATACCCAAAATTAAAAGAGGATTTGAAATCATATAGAGAAGAGATGGCACAAAAGGTGCTAGAAGACGACAAGAATTTAAGGGGGTAGCAGATGTTATTATATGAAGGAAAAGCAAAACAAGTATACTCTACAGATAATGAAAATGAATATGTTGTTTACTATAAAGATGATGCAACAGCATTTAATGGAGAGAAAAAAGCAGAAATATCTTCAAAAGGGATATTAAATAATAAGATATCAACAATAATCTTTGAAATGTTAAAAGAAAATAATATAAATACACACTTTATAAAAAGTTTATCAGATAGAGAGATGCTAGTTAAAAAAGTAGAGATTTTACCATTAGAAGTAATAGTGAGAAATATTGCTGCTGGTTCTATTTGCAAAAGAGTTGGTCTTGAAGAAGGTGAAGTTTTCGATGAGCCAATCTTTGAAATAAGTTATAAAAATGATGCTTATGGTGACCCAATGTTAAATGACGATTATGCAGTAGCAATGAAATTAGCAACTAGAGAAGAATTAAAATTCTTAAGAGAAGAAACTTTAAAAATAAACGAATTACTAAAAGCATTTTTCTTAAAATTAAACCTAAAGTTAGTTGACTTTAAAATAGAATTTGGTAAAGATTCAGAAGGAAACATAATATTGGCAGACGAAGTATCACCAGACACTTGTAGACTTTGGGATGTAAATACAAATGAAAAGCTAGATAAGGACAGATTTAGAAAAGACCTTGGAGACCTTGTAGAAGGTTATACGGAAGTACTTTCAAGAATGAATAATAAATAGGAGGCAAATGTATGTGTGGAGTTTTAGGGATTTACTCTAATAAAGATGTAACTAAAGAACTATATTATTCTTTATATTCTATGCAACACAGAGGGCAAGAAAGCTGTGGTTTAGCTCTTTTAGATGATGGAGAAATTAAGTACAAAAAAGATATGGGATTAGTTGGAGATGTTTTTAAAGAAAGTGAACTATCTAAGTTAAAAGGAAATATAGGTATTGGACATGTTAGATATTCAACAGCTGGAGGGAGTCATGTTTCTAATTGCCAACCTTTAGTTGGAAGCTGTAGAAAAAGACAATTAGCCATAGCTCATAATGGAAATTTAGTTAATGCAAATTATTTAAAAGACATGTTAGAAGAAGATGGATATATGTTCCAAACTAATTCAGATACAGAAGTGATTTTATATATACTTGCAAGATATTACAAAGGTGATATAGTAGAAAGTTTAAAAATGACTATGGATTATATCAAAGGTGCATATGCTCTTGTAATAATGAGTCAGGAAGAATTGGTTGCAGTTAGAGACCCACATGGATTCAGACCTCTTGTACTTGGTAAAAAGGGTGATGAATATATATTTGCATCAGAAAATTGTGCAATAGATATACTTGGCGGAGAAGTTATAAGAGATGTAGAGCCAGGAGAAATAATAATAGTTAAAGATGGAGAATTAAAATCATATTTTTATTCAGAAAATTATAAGCCAGTTAAGAAGAGTTGTATATTTGAACACATATACTTTGCAAGAAACGATGCAACTATAGACAATGTAAATGCATATGAATTTAGAATTAAATGTGGTGAAAGATTAGCTCAAAATGAAAATGTAAATGCAGATATGGTAGTTCCAGTTCCAGATTCAGGTTGGCCAGGAGCTATTGGTTATGCAAATGCTAGTGGATTAAAAATAAGTGAAGGCTTAGTTAAAAATAGATATGTAGGAAGAACATTTATAAAACCTACACAAGAAGAAAGAGAAATAGCAGTAAAAATAAAATTAAACCCTCTTTCAACAATAATAAAAGGAAAATCTATAATTTTAGTAGATGACTCAATTGTAAGAGGAACTACATCTAAACAGTTAGTAAAATCTTTAAGAGAAGCAGGAGCAAAAGAAATTCATCTTAGAATAACATCTCCTCCAGTAGCTTACTCTTGTTACTATGGAATAGATACTCCAAATCGTTCTAAATTAATTGCATCAAGTAACAATGTAGAAGAAATGAGAGAATATATTGGATGTGATAGTCTAAAATTCCTAGATATAGAAGGAATGTTAGATGCAGCAGAACACAAGTCTACTTTCTGCAAAGCTTGTTTTGATGGAGAATACCCAGTTAAGAAAATTGATAAGGAGGAATTATTTTCATGCTAACATATAAAGAATCAGGTGTAGATATAGATGAAGGAAATAGAGCAGTAGACCTTATAAAAGGTAAAATAAAAGGAACTTATGATGGAAATGTAGTTGGAGATTTAGGTAACTTTAGTGGATTATACAGTTTAAAAGATTTTGTAGGAATGAAAGAACCAGTTTTGCTTGCATCTACAGATGGTGTTGGGACTAAGTTAAAAATAGCTCAAATGATGGATAAGCATGATACTGTTGGAATAGATTTAGTTGCAATGTGTGTAAATGATTTAATTTGTCAAGGAGCAAAGCCATTATTTTTCCTTGATTATATAGCTCTTGGGAAATTAATTCCTGAGCATATAGAAAAAATAGTTGGTGGAATTGCAGATGGTTGTAAAATGTCTGGTTGTGCACTAATTGGTGGAGAAACAGCTGAGATGCCTGGTATGTATGGAGATGATGATTATGATTTAGCAGGGTTCTCTGTAGGTATAGCAGACAAAGAAAAGATTGTTTCTGGAAATAGTGTTAAATCAGGAGATGTATTAGTTGGTATATCTTCAAGTGGAGTACACAGTAATGGTTTTTCTTTTATAAGAAAGATATTTTTAGAAACTTACAACTATAAAATGGAACAATATGTTGAAGAACTAGGAATGACAGTTGGGGAAGCGCTTTTAACACCAACTAAAATATATGTTAAATTAGCTTTAGATGTATTAGCTAAACATGATATAAAAGCTATAGCTCACATAACTGGTGGAGGGCTTATAGAAAATATAACAAGAGTTATACCTAAAGGATTAGGATTAGATATTAATAAAAAATCTTGGGAGAAGCCTCCTATATTTAAAATGATAGAAGGTTTTAATGCTGTTGATGAGAGAGAACTTCATAAAAGTTTCAACATGGGTATTGGACTAGTTTTAATAGTAAATAAAGAAGATGCTAACAATGTTGTAGACTTTATAAACAATAGAGAAAATGACAATGCTGCTTATGTAGATAAAAAATACAGTGAGTTATTAGAAGATAAAGCATATATAATTGGTGAAGTAGTAGATAGTCATGAAGGTGTAGAATTATGTTAAATATAGGAGTTTTAATATCTGGTGGAGGAACAAATTTACAAGCAGTTATAGATGGAACTGAGTCTGGAAAAATAAAAGGTCAGGTTAAAGTAGTTATCTCAAGTAAGCAAGATGCTTATGGTTTAGAGAGAGCTAAAAATCATAACATAAAGGCAATTTGTGAAACTAACGAAGACAAGATAATAGAAATTCTTAAAGAAAATAAAATAGATTTAGTAGTTTTGGCTGGTTATTTAAAAATAATCAGCCCAAAGCTGGTTAATGAGTTTAGAAACAAAATGATAAACATACATCCATCATTAATTCCTTCATTCTGTGGAGCTGGATTCTATGGAGAAAGAGTTCATCAAGGTGTTATAGATTATGGTGCTAAAGTAACTGGTGCTACAGTTCATTTTGTTGATGAAGGTGCTGATACTGGACCAATTATAATGCAAGATGTAGTTAAGGTGAATCAAGATGATGATGCAAAGACACTTGCAAAAAGAGTGTTAGAAGTTGAACATAGGATTTTAATAGAAAGTTTAAGTCTTTTTTGTGAAAATAAATTAAAACTTCAAGGTAGGAGAGTGTTTATAAATGAGTAAGAGAGCTTTAATAAGTGTAACTGACAAGACAGGTGTAGTAGAATTTGCTAAAGAGTTAAACAAGCTAGATTATGAAATTATATCTACAGGAAATACTTTTAAGACATTAAAAGAAAATGGAGTTAATGTAATGCAAGTTGAAGATGTTACAAACTTCCCAGAAATATTAGATGGAAGAGTAAAAACATTAAATCCATATATACATGGTGGGATACTTTACAAAAGAGATAAAGAATCTCATGTGGAAACTGTAAATGAACACAAAATACATTCAATAGATTTAGTAGCTGTAAATTTATATGATTTTGAAGGAACTTTAAAGGCTGGAAAAAGTCATGATGAAATGATAGAAAACATAGATATTGGTGGACCATCTATGATACGTTCTGCTGCTAAAAACTATAAAGATGTAATAGTAGTAGTAGATATAAAAGATTATGATTCTATAATAGAAAAATTAAAAACAGACACAATGACATTAGAAGACAGAAAAAAATTATCATATAAAGCTTTCTCAACTACAGGAAGATATGATGCGTTAATATCTAGTTATTTTGCTGGAGAAGTTGGAGATACATATCCTGACATATTAAATTTAACTTTCCAAAAAGAACAAACTTTAAGATATGGAGAAAATCCACATCAAAATGGTTTCTTATATTCACAATCAAATGCAAAAAATCCAATCTTGAACTATGAGCAATTAGGCGGTAAAGAACTTTCTTTTAACAACTTAAACGATTTACATGGATGTTTAGAAGTAATGAGAGAATTTAAAGATAGTGAAGAAGTAGTTTCAGTTGCTATAAAACATGCTAATTCATGTGGAGTGGGATTAGGTAAAGATGCTTTTGAAGCATATACAAAATGTTATGAAGCAGATAAAGTTTCAATATTTGGTGGAATAGTAGGAATAACTTCTACTGTAGACAAAGCTACAGCAGAGAAATTAAATGAAATATTCTTAGAGATAGTAGTAGCATATGATTTTGAGCCAGAAGCTTTAGAAGTACTTAAACAAAAGAAAAATTTAAGAATATTAAAATTAACTAAGATAGAAGATAGTTTACAACAATATGAAATGAAATATTTAGATGGAAAATTATTAATACAAGATAGAAATAGTACTTTAGCAGAAAAAAGTGAAAATGTAACAAAAGCAAAGCCAACAGACGAACAACTTAAGGATATGGAATTTGGTATGAGAGTAGTAAAAAATATGAAATCAAATGCAATTGCAATAGTAAAAAATGGTCAAACTTTAGCTTTAGGTTGTGGACAAACATCAAGAATTTGGGCATTAAAAAATGCTCTTGAAAATAACAAAGATAAAGACTTTACAGGAGCTGTTTTAGCATCAGATGCATTTTTCCCATTTGATGATTGTGTAACATTAGCTCATGAATATGGAATATCAGCAGTAGTTCAACCAGGTGGTTCTATAAAGGATAAAGATTCAATAGAAGCTTGTGATAAGTATGATATGGTTATGGTATTTACAGGAATAAGACACTTCAAACACTAAGGAGGATATTATGAAGATATTGGTTGTAGGCGGTGGCGGAAGAGAGCATGCTATATGCTGGAAACTAAGCAAAGAAAAGAATGTAGAAAAAGTTTATTGTGCGCCAGGTAATGCAGGAATTGCAAATGTAGCAGAATGTGTAAATATAAGTGATACTAATATAGAAGAACTTTTAAAATTTGCAAAAGAAAATGAAATAGGTCTTACAATAGTAGGACCAGAAGTACCACTAGTTATGGGTATAGTAGATGAGTTTGAAAAGGAAGGTCTAAGAGTTTTTGGGCCTAATAAAAAATGTGCTCAACTTGAAGGAAGTAAAGCTTTTTCAAAAGATTTTATGATAAAACATAACATACCTACTGCAAAATATAAAGAATATACAAACTTAGAAGAAGCTATATCAGAAATAGATAGCTTTGGATATCCAGTAGTAATAAAAGCGGACGGACTAGCTGCTGGAAAAGGTGTTGTAATACCTGAAAATAGAGAAGATGCTATAGCAACTTTAAAAGAAATGATGTCAGATAAGAAGTTTGGAGCTGCTGGAGATAAAATAGTACTTGAAGAGTTCTTAAAAGGAATAGAAACTTCAATCTTGGCATTTGTAGACAATGACACAATAGTTCCTATGGCAAGTGCAAAAGACCATAAGAAAGTAAATAATTATGAACAAGGACCAAATACTGGTGGGATGGGGACTTTTTCTCCTAGTGAAATATATACAGAAGAATTAGCAAATAAAGTAAAAGAGACAGTATTAGAAAAAACTTTAGAAGGATTCAAAAAAGATGGTCTTAACTTTAAAGGTATTTTATTTGTTGGTCTTATGATAACTGAAGATGGAGAGAAAGTACTTGAATACAATGTAAGATTTGGAGACCCTGAGACACAATCTGTTTTATTTAGATTAGAAACAGATTTACATGAGATAATGGAAGCTATATTGGATAATAAATTAAAAGATATAGAAATAAATTATAGTGATGATGAAGCAGTATGTGTTATGCTTACATCAGGAGGGTATCCAGACAGTTATGAAAAAGGAAAAATTATAACTGGTCTTGAAAACCTGGATGATGATATAGTAGTATTCCACAGTGGTACTAAGATGCTTGATGGTAATTTAGTTACTAATGGAGGAAGAGTAATTGGTATAACTGCAAAATCAACTACAGTTAAGGACGCAGCAGAAAAAGTTTATGAGAATATAAAGAAAATAAACTTTGAAGGAATGCACTATAGAACAGACATAGGAAGATAATTTTTCTAAAATGGAGGATAAGGTATGTTGAATACTGAAAATAAAGACTCAATGGTTAGAAGAGTACTAGTTGAAAAAAGAGAAGGTTTTGACCTTGAGGCTAAAGCTTTAAAAAAAGACTTGTTGGAAAGTTTACACATAAGCAATATAGAAAATTTAAGAATATTAAATAGATATGATGTAGAGGGAATATCAGAAGAAGTTTATGAAAATGCAGCAAAAACAATATTTTCTGAACCAAATCTAGATGTAGTATATTATGAAGAAATACCAGAGTTAAATGGTGAAAGAGTATTTGCGATAGAATTTCTTCCTGGTCAATATGACCAAAGAGGTGATTGGGCAGCTCAATGTATCCAAATCGTAAATCAAGGTATAAGACCTGCTATTAATACAGCAAAGGTTTATATATTATCAGGTCAAGTAACTGATGAAGAGTTTTCTAAAATAAAAGATTACTGTATAAATCCAGTAGATAGTAGAGAAGCATCTTTAGAAAAACCAGAAACATTAAAAATGGAAACTGAAATACCAACAACAGTTGAAGTATTAGATGGATTTATAGATTTAGATGAAGATGGATTAAAAACATTTGTAAGTGAAAAAGGATTAGCAATGACTTTAGGAGACTTACAACACGTTCAAAAATATTTTAAAGATACAGAAAAAAGAAATCCAACTATAACAGAAATAAAAGTTCTAGATACTTACTGGTCTGATCATTGTAGACACACTACTTTTATGACTGAAATAGAAAATGTAAAGATAGAAGATGGTAAGTTTAATGATATAGTAAAAGAAGCGTATCAAATGTATCTTAACTCAAGAGACAATGTGTATGTGAACAGACATAAAGATATATGTTTGATGGATATAGCTACAGTTGCAGTAAAAGAATTAAAGAAAAATGGAAAATTAAATGATTTAGATGAAAGTGAAGAGATAAATGCATGTAGTATAAATGTAGATGTTGAAGTTGATGGTAAGATGGAAAAATATTTAGTAATGTTTAAAAATGAAACTCATAACCATCCAACTGAAATAGAACCATTTGGTGGAGCAGCTACTTGCCTAGGTGGAGCTATAAGAGACCCATTATCAGGAAGAAGTTATGTTTACCAAGCAATGCGTGTTACAGGAAGCGCTGACCCAAGAACAACTTTAGAGGATACTTTACCTGGAAAACTTATGCAGAGAAAAATTACTACAGAAGCTGCTCATGGTTATAGTTCATATGGTAACCAGATAGGTCTTACAACTGGACAAGTTGCAGAAGTATACGATGAAAATTTCGTTGCAAAGAGAATGGAAATAGGTGCAGTTATAGCAGCAGCACCAAAAGAAAATGTAGTAAGAGAAAGACCAGAAGCAGGAGATGTGATAGTTCTTCTTGGAGGAAAAACAGGAAGAGATGGTTGTGGAGGAGCAACTGGTTCATCTAAAGAACATAGTGAAGAATCAATCTTAACTTGTAGTGCAGAAGTTCAAAAAGGAGATGCTCCTAACGAAAGAAAAATACAAAGATTCTTTAGAAATAAAGAAGTTGCTCAAATGATAAAAAGATGTAATGACTTTGGAGCAGGTGGAGTTTGCGTTGCTATAGGTGAAATTGCTGATAGTTTGGACATAAACTTAGATTTAGTGCCTAAAAAATACGATGGGCTTGATGGAACTGAACTTTCAATTTCAGAATCACAAGAGCGTATGGCTGTGGCTATAAAAAAAGAAAATAAAGATAAATTTATACAATTAGCAGTAGAAGAAAACTTAGAAGCTACACATGTAGCTACAGTAACTGATACAGGATATTTAAGAATGTTCTGGAATGGAAAAGCAATTGTAGATATAAATAGAGAGTTTTTGGATACAAATGGAGTAAAACAAACTACTGATGTCCATGTTACTAAAGTAGATGAAGAAAGCACATTCTTTAGCTCTAATGAAATAGTGAAAGATGTTAAGTGTGCAAGTATGAAAGATAAATTTACAAAAGTATTATCTGACCTTAATGTTTGTTCTCAAAAAGGATTAGTCGAGATGTTTGATAATACAATTGGTGGTAATACAGTACTTATGCCATTTGGTGGAAAGTATCAAGCTACTCCAACTCAAGGTATGGTTGCTAAGATACCAGTACTTGGTGGAGAAACTAATACTTCTACAATAATGACTTATGGATACAATCCAAAGGTAGGAAAATGGAGTCCATTCCATGGTGCTTTATATGCAGTAGTAGAATCTGTGTGTAAATTGGTTGCTATTGGAGGAAATTACAGTACGACAAGACTTACATTCCAAGAGTATTTTGAGAAACTTGGTAACAATCCAGAAAAATGGGGTAAACCATTCTCAGCACTTTTAGGAGCATTCTATGCACAAAGTAAATTTGAGATACCTGCTATAGGTGGAAAAGATAGTATGTCTGGTACATTTAAAGATATTGAAGTTCCGCCAACATTGGTTTCATTTGCTGTTGATACAGTAGATGCTAGAAAAGTAGTATCTCCAGAATTTAAAAAAGCAGACTCAAAAGTAGTAATGTTATGTGTAAATAAATCAGAAAATGATGTTATAGATTTTGAAGAATTAAAGAAAAACTTGGATAAAGTAAGAGAACTTATACATGGAAATAAAGTTTTATCAACATATGCATTGGGATTTGCAGGTGTGGGTGAAGCAATAAGTAAAATGTCTTTTGGTAATAAAGTAGGATTTAAGTTTAGTGAAGAAGCTGAAAAGGCACTTACAGATGATAAATTATTTGAGGCTAGTTATGGAAATATAGTACTTGAATTAGCGAATGATGATTTAAATGTGTTAGAGGGATATAATTACATAGTGCTTGGAAGTACAGTTAAAGAAGCTAGTTTATTCATCAAAGGTGAAGAACTTTCATTAGATGAATTATATAAAGCACATTGTAGTACTTTAGAGCCTATATTCCCAACTAAAGCAGAAGAAGTAAAATCAAAAATAGAGACTATAAGTTATATATCACAAGGAGAGGCTAAAAAATCATCATTAAGTATAGCTACTCCAAGAGTATTTATACCAGCATTCCCTGGAACAAACTGTGAATATGACTCTGCAAGAGCATTTGAAAGAGCAGGAGCTAATGCAAATATAAGAGTATTTAAGAATTTAACTTATAAAGATATAGAAGATTCTATAGATACAATAGTGAATGAGATAAAATCTTCTCAAATAATAATGTTACCAGGTGGATTTAGTGCAGGTGATGAGCCAGATGGTTCTGGTAAATTTATAGCTACTGTATTTAGAAATCCTAGAGTACAAGAAGCTATAAATGAGTTTTTAACTAAGAAAGATGGTCTAATGCTAGGTATCTGTAATGGATTCCAAGTATTAATAAAATTAGGATTAGTTCCTTATGGAGAAATAAGAGTTCAAAGTGAAAATGCACCAACACTTACTTACAATAATATTGGTCGTCATCAGGCTAAGATTGCTAGAACTAGAATTTCTTCTAATAAATCTCCTTGGCTAGCTCAAACTAATGTTGGTGATATTCACAATATAGCAGTTTCTCATGGAGAAGGTAAGTTTGTTGCTAGTGAAGAGATTATGAGAGAATTAATTGCTAATGGACAAGTGGCAACTCAGTATGTTGATTTTAATAACGAAGCTACTTATGATATTGAATTTAATCCAAATGGTTCATTCTATGCTGTTGAAGGTATAACTAGTGTTGATGGTAGAGTGTTTGGTAAGATGGGACATTCTGAGAGAATTGGTGAGGCAGTATATAAGAATATCATAGGTGAAAAAGACCAAAAGATATTTGAATCTGGAGTTAAGTATTTTAGATAAGGTCTTAATATTTAATTGGTAATTACAATTTATATTTTGGATATTTAAACTTAGAGAGATGTAATAATATGATTATAATCATTCAATATTACATCTCTTTTTTATTTATATAAAAATAATACATTCTACTCAAGTCAAAATATAAGCTATGTTATAATTAATTATTAAGCAGAATTGAATATTTATTGGAGGTAAACACGATTAATGAAAATATTAATAACAGGTTCTAATACACAATTAGAAAAAGAATGGTTATAAGTTAATAGGTATATTGTTTACAGAAAATATAATAAGATATTATGTAAAATATAAATATTTCTTTTGTTTATCCGATAATAATAATATGACTAAATAAATCTAAGGTTTTAATAAATTTTATATAAAACTATTGGAGAGAGGATTATATGAACTCAAGTAGTTTGGGTTTTATATGTTTAACTTTTAAGTCTATAAAATTTAGAAAGGGGAGTTTTATATTGAACGATATAAGTTCGCTAATTAATATACTGGCATTAACACAACTATCTAGTAGTAATACTACAAGTCAATGTAATTGTGGATATAATAATTCATCTGGATTTGATATGATTATGATGACACTGTTAAAAGCATTATCACAAAATAATCAACAAACATCTTTTAATAGTTATGATTCATTATCTAATTCTGAAAAGTTATTTAATGAACTTGATAATGCAGCAAATAATACAATTAGTAAGTCTGTAGAAGTTGATACAAAAGATAAAAGTACAAAGTCAAGAATTGAAAATGCTGTAGAACAAGCATCAAAAAAATATAATGTGGATGCAAACCTTATAAAAGCAATAATTAAAGTTGAATCGGATTTTAATCCAAATACTGTTTCCTCTGCTGGTGCTAAGGGTCTTATGCAACTTATGCCAGAAAATTGTAGAGATTTGGGTGTTACAGACCCTTTTAATATAGAGCAGAATATAGATGCTGGAACTAGACACATTAAGGAATATATTGATATGTTTGGAGGTAGTATAGAAATGGGACTGATGGCATATAATGGTGGTCCTGGAAGGATGAAAAGTAGAGGGGTAGAATCAATTTCTGACTTGTATAAAATGCCAAAAGAAACGCAAAATTATGTTCCCAAAGTTATGAAATATTATAGAGGGTAGGCTTTATTATGGGTATAAATATAGATAAGCTAAATATAGGTCCAAGTAGAAATATAGAGGTAAAGAAAACAAAGGAAAATAATAAATTTTCTGATAGTCTAAACTTTGTAAAACAATCTTCTTCATTAGAGGATATAAAAAAGAATCTAGAAAGTGTAAAAAGGGCTGGAGAAAGGCTTGTACTTACTCAAAATTATGGAGATATTAGTAGGTATAAAAATGCTATAAAAGAATATCTAAAATCTGTTGTAGATAATATGTATTCACTTGATAAAAATAGTAGCTTTTGGGAGCATCAGTATTATAAGAATGTAAAGATTGTCGATAATAAACTTGAGGATATGACTAATCAGTTACTTGGTGAAGAAAAAGAAAACATAGATATTGTTTCTACTGTTGATATGATACAAGGATTGTTAATAGATATGTATAGGTAAGATTTTATATGAGGAGAAAAGTTTTATGAATAGTAAAAAAGAAGATATATATGAATTAAATTTTGGACAACTAATAGAAGAAAAATCTGGAGTTATAGAAGAAAATCAAAATGTTTTTAATGCAAAAGTAAATGTAGCTGTTTCTATAGGAAATACAACAGAAATAATAAAAAATATATTAGAGTTGAAAGAAGGCTCTATAATAAAACTGAATAAAAATATAGATGAAAAATTAGATATCTATGCAAATGATAGATTATTTGCTTATGGAGAAAGCATTATTACAAATGAAAAATTATCTGTAAGATTATCTAAAATAGAAGATTCAGATATAAATTAAAGCTTTAAATAGCATCCCCTTAGGTTATTCTATACGAGTTTAGCTAAAAGGGGTATTTTTATGAAAAATTTAAAATATGTTTGAATAATATAAATATTTTTCTTTTTTGACCGATAACTAAAATATAAGGTTGTAATTTTGGAGGTGAAACTATGGATATTAAAAATGTGAGTTCAAATATTGTAATAAATAATTATTTAAAGAATACATCTGATGTAAAAAAAGTGCAAGAAGTTCAAAAAACTAATAAAACAGACAAGATAGAACTATCTAAATTTGCAAAGGAAATGGCGAGCGTATCAAATATGAATGATGAGACTATTAGAAATAAAAAAATAGATGAAATAAAAAATGCATTGGAAAGTGGAACTTACAAAATAAAACCAGAAGAAATTGCTAAAAAAATGATAGAGGATATGCGAGGATAAAGCCATGATTACAGACTTAAAAGTTATAATATATGAAGAAAAAAAGATACTTAGTAATATGATGGAGTTATTAAAAGAACAATTTGATTATATAGTTGTAAAAGATATAGAAAATCTAAATAGGTTAAATCCTAAATTAGAAGATATCAGTAGAGAACTTGCATCTATAGAGATAAAGAGAAGACAACTTTTTAATGATGATGTTCCAATGAGTGAAGTTATTGAAAATAGTAATGATGAATATTTAAAAGAAATATATACAGAGTTAAAGCATATCATTGCTTTGGCTAAGAATCAACAAGAGTCAAATGATTCCTTAATAAAGAAGGAACTTATTTTTACTAAGAAAATGATTAATTTTATAAAACCAGTTGATAAACAAACTACAACTTATAATTCTTATGGAAATATTAGAAAATAGATATTGGGAGGAAAAATATGGCGGGATTATTTTCCATTTTAAATACAGCTAATTCAGGTATGAATGCTCATCAAAAGGCAATACAGACAATTTCTCATAACATAAGCAATCTAGATACAGAAGGATATTCTAGGCAAAGGACAGAATTTGCCACAAATAGTCCAATGTATATGCCTAGCCTGAACAATGCAATTGGGAGAGGTCAATTAGGTACAGGTGTACATGTAACAGATGTAACAAGAGCTAGAAATAGCTTTTATGATTATCAATTCAGGTCAGAAGCTCACAAATATGGAAAGACAGTTTCAAAGTATGACTATTATAATACTATAGAAACTATAATAAATGAACCATCAGATTATGGTATATCTACAGGTATAGATGACTTTTTCAAAGGATGGGAATCATTAGCAAAGGATATAAATAGTGATAGTAAAAAAAGTCTAGTGGTAGAAAATGCATCAAATTTAGCAACTTTAATAAGTGAAAGTTATAAAAAACTTGATAAGTTAAAAGGGGAAATAGATGATAATATAGACTCTGAGATAAAACAGATAAATGACATGTTAAAGAGTCTTGAAGATTTAAATAAATCTATTGATGTTATATCTGGTTCTGGCTCTACACCAAATGATTTACTTGATGAAAGAGATAGAATATTAGATGACTTAAGTTTTAAATTAGACCTTGAAAATAGTGATGTTAAAAATATGCTTGCAGATGGGAAATTAGAACTTAACGAATTAAAAAACCCAGATGGAACTTGGAAAACAGGTGTATCAGGAACTTTACAAGGATTGTTTGAAATGCATGGCAAAATTGATACATATAAAAGTGATTTAAAAGATGTGTCTGATGGATTAGCTAAACAGATAAATGATGTTTATAATACATCTGCTGGAATAACAGTAACAGATTTTTTTATAACTTCAAATGTAGCTGGTGAAGATATCATAAAAGTAAACCCAGACATAAAGAGTAATCCAAATGAATTAAAGCTTACTGCTGATGAGGCTTCAAAGATTGCTAAGCTAAAAGATGAAAAGATAGATATTGGGGCAGTTGGTGGAAAAGTAAGTACAATAAGTGATCACTATAAAGCTTTTGCAGAAGTAGTAGGTTTAGATTCTAAAAAGGTAAATCAAGATGAATTGAATCAACGTAAAATTATAAATAATATTGATAGTTCACGAATGAGTGTTTCAGGTGTATCTTTGGATGAAGAAATGACAGAGCTTATAAAAGTACAACGTTCATATCAAGCAAGTGCAAAAGTTATGTCTACAGCTGTGCAACTACTGGATGTTGTAATAAATGGAATAATTTAATAGAAGGGGGAGTCTATAATGAGAGTTAGTACAGGTATGATGTCGAGTAGTTATCTAAATTCATTACAAGATAATTTACAAAGATTGGACAAGGTTAATAGGCAAGTTAATACAACTAAAGAAATAAATAAGCTATCTGATAATCCATATAAAGCAATAAAGATATTAAATTCAAAAAGTGAAATAAAAACTATGGAGACTTATATTGAAAACTGTAAAGATACAGCAGATTGGTTAGAAACAACTGATACTTCATTAGATCAGCTTGGGAATTTATTATCAGACATAAAGAAGGGTTTGGTGTCAAGTGGTAATGGTTCGTATTCAGATGACGAAATAAAAACTATTAGCAATTCAACTAATGAGAAAATGAAAGAAATAGCAAATGCTTTAAATGCAACGCATGAAGGGAAGTACATATTTTCGGGTTCAAATACAGGAGCACCACCTGTTGAGTGTATAGAGAATGCTGATGGCTCAGTAAGTTTGAAGTTTAATTCTAGAATAAATCTTAATAAATTAAAAGATTCTTTGAGTATGGATATAGCTCAAGGAATAAGTGTAGATTATAATGTTAAGTTGGGTAGTCTCGGATTTGACCCAACAAAGGCTGACCCATTTGAGGAGCTAAATAATATATCAAAGAAGCTAGCAAATCCAGATGCTGCTGCTATAAAAGAGCTGACAACAACTTGTTTAGGTGATATGGAGAAATTAATAGAAAATACAGTAAATGTTAGGTCTATTTATGGTACAAAAGCAAATACAGTAGATGCTATGAAGGAAAAAAATGATGATAGTTTGATACAGTTAAAGGATGTTCTGTCGCAAAATGAAGAGATAGATTATGGAGAAAAACTTGTTCAATTAAAAGCCGCAGAACTAACCTATCAAGCTTCACTACAAACAGGAGGAAAGTTATTTAATGTGTCTATATTAGATTACATATAGTAAAATAACGAAGATATGATGAAAGTTACATTAAAAAAAGGAATACTAGGTTTTGAGAATTTAAAAGAATATGAGCTTTTAGATATAGAAAATGAAGATATTTTAAAAGAGTTTAATTCCACCGAAGAAGATTGTATAGGATTTATTGTTGTATCACCATTTGAAATTATTAAGGAGTATGAAGTAGTCTTAAATCAAGAAATAATAGAAAAACTTGAAGTAAAATCTCCAAATGATATTATGTTACTTAATATAATCACTATTGGGCAAACACTTGAAGAATCAACTGTGAACATGAAAGCCCCTATAGTAATAAATGTAAGAAATAATTGTGGTATGCAAATAATTTTACAGGATGAAGAATATTCAATATGGCATCCATTATTGAGAGGTGATGGTGGATGCTAGTAATTTCAAGAAAAAAAGATGAAGCAGTACTTATAGGAGAAAACATAGAAGTAAAAGTTGTAGGTGTAGATGGAAATAACATAAAATTAGCCATATCTGCTCCTGATAATATAACCATATTAAGAAAAGAAATATATGAAAAAGTGAAAAGTGAAAATGTAAAAGCTACAAATAAAAATATAAAAATTCTAAAATCATTAAAATAAAACACTTGGAGGAAGTAATATATGTATGGAGAGAATCCTTATAATTCTTATAAGCAAAATGCTATTTTTATGGCATCCAAAGAGCAATTGTTGCTTATGCTTGTTGATGGAGCATTAAAATATACAAAAATAGCTAGAGGAGCTATTTTAGATAAAAATACACAAAGGGCACATAGAGAGCTTATAAGAGTTCAAGATATATTTACAGAGCTAATGGTTACATTGGATCAGAGTGCAGGGCAATGGGCTAAAGATATGTATAGGGTTTATGATTTTGTAAGATATGAACTATCAAGAGCAAATGTTAGGAAAGATGTACAAATAATAGATAATGTATTACCTGTAATAGAACAAATTAAAGATACATGGCATGAAGCTGATAAAAAAAGTAAAGAAGAAAGAAGTAGGTATAAATAATGGCTTTAAATCTAACTGAATTAAATAAGTTATCAAAAGAGGAATTACTGTTGATGCTTGTAGATGGAACAGTAAAATATACTAATATATCAAAAACTGCACTTTTAAACAAAGACTATTTAAAAGCTCATAATGAACTTGTAAGAGTTCAAAATATATTTACAGAATTAATGAATACATTAGATCAAAATGCAGGACAATGGGCAAAAGATATGTATAAAGTTTATGAATTTATAAAATATGAATTAATAAGGGCTGATATAAATAAAGATATCAAAATAATTGATGATATATTGCCAATAGTAGAACAAATAAGAAACACATGGTATGAAGTCTATAATAAATTAGAAATATAATTATGATAGGAGGATAAATATATGTCAAGTATAAGTCCAATAAGAGTCACAGGCCTTTCTGGAAATTTTGATATGGAAGGTATAATAGAAGCTAGTATGACAAGGGATAAAGAAAAAGTTAATAAAGCGAAACAAGATCAGCAAATAGTTAAATGGAAACAAGAAATATATAGAGATATTATAAAAGAATCAAAAAGTCTTTATGACAAGTATCTTAATGTAGATTCTCCTAACAGTATAGTAAGCAAAAAAGCATACTCTGCTACAAGCATAACTAGTTCTGATGAAAGTATTATAGTAGCAAAAGGTTCCGCAGGGGCAGAAAAGATAAACTATCAATTTGCAGTTTCTCAAATGGCTGAACCAGCAAAAGTGACTATTAAATTAAACTCAAGTGATCCTGTTGTTCAACAGTTTCCTCCAAATGCTAGTGGAGCTAGTTCTTTAAATATAGGTGGTGTAAATATACCAATATCTGAGCAGGATACTACAAGCACCATTGTAAGCAAAATAAATTCACTTTGTGCAGAGAATGATATAAAAGCTTCTTATAGTGAAATGACAGGTGAATTGATTATTTCAAGAAAACAGACTGGTTCATCATCAAACATTGACTTGGAGGTAGTTGGAAATGATAATTTAGCTGACCAAATTGCTAATGATAATGGTATTACTTTTGCAACTGATGCTGGTGGAAATAAATCTGCGGTAGTACATGGAAAAAATTTAGAAGCTGATGTGACTGATGAATATGGAAGAGTAACGCATATAAACCAAGAACATAATTCATTTAATATAGATAACATTGATTATAATGTAAATTCAAAGGGGACTGCTAAATTAGTTTCTGTCACTGACACTGAAGAAGCTACTAAAAATATGAAGGCATTTGTAGAGGATTATAATGCATTAATGGATAAGGTATATGGGCTAGTTACTACTAAAAAGCCAAAAGATTATCCACCTCTTACAGATGAGCAAAAAGAGGATATGACAACTGAAGAAATAGAAAAATGGGAAAAGAAGGCCAAAGAGGGGATACTTAGAAATGATGATGAATTGAGAGCTTTTGTTGAGGATATTCAATCTATGTTTTTTGGAAATGCAGATACTATTATTGCTTTAAGAAAATTGGGTATTAATGAATCTGAAAATTATAACAAAAAAGGGCAAATATCATTTGATAAAGATGTTTTTTCAAATGCACTTATAGATGATAGTGATAAGGTATATAAAACTTTAGCTGGATATTCTTCAAATCATGATAATAAAGGACTGTTTGAAAAATTAAAAGATATTGTATATGAGTATTCTGGAAGTTCAACTTCTAAACTGCCCAAAAAAGCAGGTATAGAAAAGACTGCTTCTGCCAGTGAAAATGTATATTCAAAACAGATTGCAGAGCAAGAAAAAAATATAAGCAGGTTAGTTGAAAAAATGAATGATAAAGAGAAAAGGCTTTATGCTAAATATTCAGCCTTGGAGTCTTTGTTGAATCAATATTCTTCACAAATGAACTATTTCTCACAAGCTCAAGGTAATTAATTATGGATAAATTAGAAGAAAAAATAAATCTATATAAAGACATATCTTTAAAAATTATAAATTTGATTGAAAAAGAGGAATATAAAAATATAAGTAATAGATTAAATGAGAGACAAGATATTATAAATAGCATAAGTGAAGTTGATAAAAATGACTTTATACAGTTTTATAATAGTATGGAACTAATTGAAGTTGATACTAAAATAAGAGATGCTTTGCAAGAACAATTATCAGAAGTAAAAAAAGAATTACATGAGTACAAGCTTACTAAGCAAGTAAATACAATGTATTATAATTTAAATAGAGAAAAAGTAAATCTTTTTAGTAAAAAAGTATAAAGTTATAGTTTAACTTGTCCGATGATATAAATGAGTAATTAATATAAAAGTTAAAAGTAGAAATGACAAGGATGTCAACTATACTAAGGAGGGTAAAATAATGAGAGTTAATACAAACGTAAGTGCTTTGATAGCAAACAATCAAATGGGAAGAAATGTAAGTGGACAAAGTAAGTCCATGGAGAAGTTGTCTTCTGGAGTTAGAATTAAGAGAGCTGCTGACGATGCCGCTGGACTTGCAATATCTGAGAAAATGAGAGCTCAAATAAAAGGATTAGACCAAGCAGGTAGAAACGTTCAAGATGGTATATCTGTTGTACAAACAGCAGAGGGTGCATTAGAAGAGACTGGAAACATACTACAAAGAATGAGAACTTTATCATTACAATCTGCAAATGAAATTAATAAGAAAGAAGAAAGAGAAAAGATAGCTGACGAATTAAAGCAATTAAAAGACGAAATTGAGAGAATATCAAGTTCAGTAGAGTTTAATGGAAAGCAACTACTTGATGGAACTTCTACAACAATAAGATTACAAGTTGGAGCAAACTATGGAACTAATGTTTCAGGTACATCTAATAATAACAATGAGATAATAATAGAGTTAGTAGATACTTCAGATATAATGAGTTCAGCTGGAATAACAAGTAGTTCAATAGCAAGTATGAATGCAGATGGAACTTCAGGAACAGATGCAGCTAAAGATATGGTATCTAGTTTAGATGCAGCTCTTAAGAAATTAAACTCATCAAGAGCGAAATTAGGGGCGCAACAAAATAGACTAGAATCAACTCAAAACAATTTAAATAATACTCTAGAGAATGTTACAGCAGCTGAATCAAGAATAAGAGATACAGATGTAGCTTCAGAAATGGTTAACTTATCTAAAATGAATATATTAGTTCAAGCATCACAATCAATGCTTGCTCAAGCTAATCAACAACCACAAGGTGTTTTACAATTATTGGGATAAAATAATTTTTAGTATATTGGATAAAAAAGAAAGGATAAGGCTTTGCTTTATTCCTTTCTTTTTTTAAAAGTATAGTTTTGAAAGGAAAATATATATGTTACTTAGTATAGTTATGATGGTCAAAAACGAAGAAAAAATACTTGAAAAAACTTTAAAATCATTATCAACATTGAGAAATTCTATAGAAAATGAACTTATCATAGTAGACACAGGTTCTACTGATGATACTATAAGAATAGCAAAAGAGTATACAGAAAAAGTATATTATCATAATTGGAATGATGATTTTTCTAGTATGCGGAATATATCAATATCCTATGCTAAAGGCAAATGGTTACTTATATTAGATGCAGATGAAATATTAATTGATTGCTCAAATATTATAAGGTTTTTTGAGGATGGTCTTGATAAAAAGTTTAATTCTGCTTCTGTAAGACTAAAAAATCTTTATTCCTTTGATAAAAAATCATATGGACATTGCTCAGTGTTGAGATTCTTTAAAAATGTTGATTTTAAATATTGTGGTAAAGTTCATGAACAACCAATGTATAAAAATCCTATATTTAATAATATCGCTGATCTTGAACATTATGGATACTTATTTGAAGATGAAGAAGTAAGAATAAATAAAGTAAAAAGAAATGAAAAATTATTATTTGACGAATTAAAAGAAAATGAGAACTCTCCATATATAAATTACCAGTTAGGAAAAAATTTCATTATATTAGGAAAATATAGAGAGGCTCTAGATTATTTCGAAAAATCTTACAAATTATACTTAAAATTAGAAGCAGTACCTGGTTATCTAATAACGAATATTGCAAAAGTATATTTATATTTAGGAAAACATAAAAAGTGTGAAAAATTATGTTTAAAATATATTAATAAAGACAGAAATAATATTGATATATACTATTATATTGCACAAGCACAAGTTGGTTTAGGTAAGTATGAAAACAGTATAAATTCATATAAAAGATATATTTATTTGTTAGATAATTATGAAATAAGTACACAAGCAAATAGTTTATTTTCAGATACTGATACTATAGGGCTTAGAGATGAGGCTACTATTACATTGATAAAAATTTATTATAAGCTTGAGAAATATGATTTAGTAATTTCAGAGTATGATAGTATTGAAAATATGGAAAAAAAGAAGAATGTTTATTTTAGCTTATTTATGTCCTTATATAAATTAAATGGATTTGAAGATATAAAAAATTATTATAAAGAGGTTCCAAGCTCTAAGGTTGAAAGAGATAGCTTTTATAGAAATATAGAAGAATTTATAAATAATGTGAAAGATGATGAGAAGGAGAGTATATATAGAATACTTTGCGATATTGAGGGCAATTATGGTCTTCTGAACAACATAAGAATAAATAAACATGTATCTATAGATATGTGTAAAAAAATACTTAATGAAGAGAAAGAAGTAATTTATGCAGGCATTATAAAAATAGCTTTTGAAGAAAATATTGATTTACTGGATATTTTTTACGATATGGACTATGTTTGGATAGAGAAATATTTGAACTATCTTTTAAGATTAGAAAGAAGTTTAAATCTATTGATATATAAATACATAATTGGTTGTCCTAATACATCAGAGATAGAGAAGATAAGAGTGTATAAAGTTATATCTAAAGTAGTTTTACAAAGTGTCAGTTTAAGTGATGAAAAATATAAAGAACTTTTTTATTTTTATATAATGTACTCTTATAAATACATAAAATACATATATAGTAATCTAAATGATTTTGAATTAATGAAATTTGTTTGCAATGATATAGATAAATTTACTCTAGAATTTAAGCATTTACTTGATGGTAAAAGTAAGATAAATGATGTTAATGAAAAATTAGAGTATATACATAATATGAGGAAATTACTAAATGAATATCCTTTTTACAATAAGATAATAAAAATATTTATAAGCGAATTAGAAGAAAGTATAAAAGAAAGTGAAGAGTTTAACCTATTAAAAGATAGCTTTATTATTCATATAGAAAATATGATTGAGAATGGAAAAATAAATGATGCAAAATTATTGATTGAAGACTATTCAAAATCATTTATAGATGATGTTAATATTTTAAATATAAAGGGAATTTTATTTATGTGTGAAGATAAATTTGAGGAAGCTGATTTTATGTTTAAAAAGGCATTATCATTAGATATAGAAAATGAGGATACTATATATAATATAGAATACTTAAAAAACTTAAAATAAATTGAAAAATAGGATATTTAGAAAATAAGCATATCAATAACAGTTAATGAAAAATTTAAAAATCTAGTAAAAGATTAAGGATATGGATACGAAAATAATGATACAAAATTTACTAGTACAATGATATTCAAATACAATAAAATGGAATATACTCAATGGTTTTAGTATATAGACAATTTGATTTAAGGGAAACTAATTTTATCATACCTACTTATAATAATAAATGGACAAGGATATCTAAAAATTAAGCAGCAAAAAACAATATAAATGAAAATTATATATATTTTCTCTTAATTTTTTTCAAAATTAGACGATAATATGTATGTAATTAAATCAGGCAATATCCTAAAAATGAATTTTTTGCACGTTAAGACAATATTTTAGTAATTTCAATAATTTTATTGTTTCTAAGTAATTAACTTAACTTAACATAAAACAGCAATATTTATGACAATCAAATTTTATCAAATTATTTTAATGCTTAAAAACCATTTATAGAGTATTTTTGTTAGTCAATAATCCAAAACTTATTTATTTTGATAAAATCTAGTTTTTAGCATTTTTGATTAAACTATATATTATTTTATAATAAAATTTAGAATTTTGCTAAAGTGATATAAATTTTGTAAAACTATTTAAATTTCTAACTTAATCTTGTTTGGCGTACTTATTACTCAAAAATAGGATTTTATGCTTCAATGAAAGGGAATAAAATGGAAAATTATAAATTTGTTTTTGATTTAGACTCAACATTAACTAAAGAAGAAATACTTCCTGAGATTTCTAAGTGTATAAATAAATATGAACTTATGCAAAATCTTACAAATGAAACTATGCTAGGAAATTTATCTTTTGAGGAAAGTTTTAAGAAAAGAGTTGATTTATTAAAATGTATTCCTATTTCTAAAGTTAAAAGTATAGTTGCGAAGATTAATCTTAACGAAAAAATTGTAAAGTTTATAAAAGAAAATCCAGATAGATGTACTATTGTAACAAATAATTTAGATATTTGGATTTGTGATTTAATGAAAGAGCTTTCTCTAGAAAATAAATATTATTCATCTATAGCTCATTCAAATGGCGATTTCATTGATAAAATTAAAATTGTAATAAAAAAAGAAGATATTATAAAAAAAATGAAAAGGCCTATAGTTGCAGTTGGTGATGGTAGTAATGATATAAAAATGATAGAGTGTGCTGATATTGGAATTGGCTTTGGAGGGGTAAGACCTATAGCTCCTGGAATATTGAAAGTATGTGATTATGCATTTTATGAGGAGGAAAGATTATGCCAACTACTAAAACAATTGTTATAAACAGTGCGGGTACAGGAAGTAGACTAGGATTAAATTCAAATAAGTCGTTAATAGATATAGATGGAAAACCGCTAATAATAAGGCAACTAGAATGTCTTGATGATTATGATGATATACGTATTGTAGTAGGATTTCAAGCAGAAAAGTTAATCGAAACTGTATGTTCTTATCGTAAAGATATAATGTTTGTATTTAATCATGATTACTTAAATACTAAAACTGCAGCAAGCTTATCTTTAGGAAAAAAATATTCTAGAGATATTGTTATATCACTAGATGGTGATATCCTTTTTTTCAAAGAAGATTTTGATAAATTTGTTAATACAGAGGGCGAAATTATCGGTGTATGTCAACCTTACACTAAGGAGCCTGTCTATGTTAAAACAGACTTTATTAATGATGAAGAATTTGCTACAGAGTTTTCAAGAATAAATGGAGATTATGAATGGACAGGTCTGTTTAAAATATATTCTAAAAATCTAAAATCTGGTACAAATCATGTATATAAAATGATTTTACCTAATTTACCACTTAAGATAGCGAATGTTGAATTGAGAGAAATTGATACACTTGAAGAATATAATGATGCTTTAAAATGGTATAGGAATAAAAGATAAAGGAGATTTTATATGGGTAATACAACGAGAATTTACGAAAAACATGTAGATATAAAAAAAGATACTGTTCAAGAATTTTGGAATAAACGAGCTAAAAAACATATTCCAGAGAATCCATATATTTCAGTAAAATGTAATGATCAGAATCCTGATTATGTTAATACCTTAGATAAATATGAAAAAGAAATAATAATTCCTAAATTAAACATAACTAGAAATTCAAATATATTGGATGTAGGATGTGGTGTAGGTAGATTAGCTGATGATATAGCTTCTATCTGTAACTATTACCTTGGGACAGATTTTGCTGAGGAGTTAATAGCTATTGCTAAAAAAAGATTTTCAAATAATGATTGTGATTTTCAAGTATGTGATTTTATCAATATCTTACACGATACAAAAATTAAATCTAAAATGCCATTTAACACAATTCTATTGGCAGGTGTTGCAATGTATATCAATGATGACGAATTAAAAATAGCATTGAAAAATTTATTAGAAATATTGGATGAAAAAGCAATAATATATATGTCTGAACCTATTGGAATAAAAAAAAGGTTAACTTTAAAAGAATTTTATTCCAAAGAATTAAATTCAGAATACAATGTTATATATAGAACTATAGAAGAATATAAAGAGATTCTAAAACCATTATTAGATGAAGGATTTAAAATTATTGAAAGCAAAAGCTTTTTGACAGATATAAGTCAATATTCTGATACAGAAAGGCATTATTTTATACTAAAGAGATAGTTTTAATATAAATAAAATTAAGATTAAGGTGAATCTAATGAACTATAATAAAAAAAATGAAGTTTTAAATCTTATACAAATACTTATAGAAGGTATTGATTATATAAAAAATAACAATTTAAGTGAATCAATAGTTGATTCATCTCTTGAAGCTATTAATTATATGAAAAAATATATAAATAATTCTGGAAGAAGTAATAATAGCTTATTAAATTTAATTGATGAAATTTATGTGAAAATTTTAAGACTCTCTATATATAAAAATATGAAACTTATTGAGGATTGTACATTTATCATAAATAAGTTAAATTATTTATCAAATATAATAGAAAATAGTTTGAATAAAAAGTTGAAAATTGTATTTATGCCTTATAATGCTAAAATGTGGAATAGTTTAGAGAGTATTTGGAAATCTGCAGTTTTGGATAATCAGTGTGATTGCTATGTAGTTCCTATACCATATTATAAATTAATTGATACTCCTGATGGTATAACTCAAATATATACATATGAAGGTAATGATTTTCCTGAAGATGTCCCAATAATACATTATGATGATTTTGATTTATCTAAAGAAAGACCTGATATAATATATGTTCATAATCAATATGATGATTGTAACAATGCCACTATGGTAGATAGTAACTATTTTTCTTATAACTTGAAACAATATACTAACATGCTTGTATATGTTGCTTATGGCATACTTGGAACTTATCCTGTTAGTTTTTACTTAAATTTTTATGAAATGATAGCATCTAGAAATTTTGATAAAGTTGTTGTACAATCCCCAGCATTTGAAATTATAGCAGAATGTAGTGGTATAAACAAGAATCAAATATTAACAATAGGATCTCCAAAATTTGATTCTTTAATTTATAATCTAAAGCAAAAGAGTATAAATAAAGATTATGAATCTAAATTAAAGGGCAAAATTATTTTCTTATGGACAACGAATCTAATGAAAATACCTAATGGTAAAGATAGTGTAATTGATGAGATTGAAAATGTATTTGATATTATTGAAAATAGTCAAGAGTATGGTCTTATATATAGACCACATCCATTAGAGCTTGAATATGTAAAATCTAAAGCTCCAGAATGTTTTAATAGATATAAAACTTTGTTAGATTCAATATCTACAAAAAATAATATTATTTTAGATGATTCTATATCTTACTATGAATCATTCAACTTATCTCATGCTTTAATAACAGATAGATCTTCCGTATTAATAGAATACATTCAAACAAAGAAACCCATATTAATTTATGATATAAATATGAAACATGAATATTATGATTCAAGAATATTTGATATATTTTCAAATTATGTAGTGGGAGAAGAAGAAATGGATTTAATAAAATTTATGAACTTGGTAAAAAATAATAAGGACTATAAGTTAAATCAAAGATTAAATTCTTTAAGTAGTGTATTATCAAATGCTGATGGAAGCTGTGGTGAAAAAATACATATTAATATACTAGAATATGTTTTAAATAATCATATTTAACTAAAAACAATTCATAAGTAAGCAAATTTGGGGTTAGAAAATATTAAAAAAAGTTTGGAAATTTTAATACATATAAAAAATGATAAAAAGGCAAATTAATTAAGTTTGACCTTTTTTTATTTATTCTTAAAGAAATTAAATAGAGACTAAAGGAAAATTCTAAGGAAAATAGAGTTTAAAAATTAGAAATAAAACATATATGTAAATATAGGTATTCAAGTATATCGATGGAAGATAATGTTATAATAGATAATTTCAATGCAATAGTATAAAAAGGGGAATTTATGATAAATTTAATTTATATTGTAAACTTTTGTATACTATAAATATTATGTACTATATTAGTTAAATATTATAAATGTAAATATAGTAAGAATATTATAAATATAAATATTAGAGATTAAATTAAAAAATTATATAAAATATATTTAAAAAAATTGTTATTTATTGTATACTTAAAGTAAAACTAAATAGGCAAAACTAGAGAAATCTAGTGACGCAAAGCTATAGGGGCTAAAGTTTGTATATACGAACTATGCTAGCCAGTTGCCAAAAAGAGTCCTAAGTATAATTGTATACATAGGATTAGTCGAAGTGACTGCTTTTTTGGCGGTCATTTTATTGTGGAAAAATTACTTTATTATAGTAGAAAATACACATAATAACATATTTTACCAATTATAATATAAAATAAAGGAAATTTATCTAAAAAAGTTGCTATTTTACAAAAAATGACTTCTTTGTTCATTTAAATCTATTACAATTCTATTACATTAATATAATAACGAATTATTTTAGTAAGAAATCT
>NZ_JRHN01000015.1 GCF_001299635.1 Clostridioides difficile
TTTGAATTCAATTAAATCCAATAAAAATAAAAAAAAATTTTAATATGTATTTAATTTTCCCTTCATAAAGTTGCCTTTTTTTGTAATATAGCAACTTCATTTTTTTAATCATTAAATATAGCAAATAAATATATTTTGAGGAGGGGTGAGTATGAATACATATGACATTATAAAAATGGGACTAGATGCAACTAATCTAAGAAGTCAAACAATAGCAAATAATATAGCAAATATAAATACTGAAGGTTACAAAAAACATTATGTAACTTTTGAAGAAACATTAAATGATGCCATGCCAAAAATAGAAGAAAAAACAGACAATTCAAAAGGTTTAAGAGTAGATGGCAATAATGTGGATATAGAAGAAGAAAAAGTAAAGCAAGCAATGACAACATTGCAATATAATGCTTTAATAGGTTTTGCAAATGGCAAAATTGCAATGACTAAATCAATAATAACTGGGAGGTAACTAGAAGATGAGTGTGTTCAGTGGAATGGAGATATCTGCTAGTGGATTAACAGCAGAAAGTTTGAAAATGGATATCATATCATCAAATGTAGCTAATATAAATGCTACAAGAGGTCCAAATGGAGAAGCATATAGGAGAAAAATTGTTTCCTTTGAAGAAAACTATGATAATAAATTAGGTATGTTAGGAGTAAAAGTCACATCTGTTGAAGATGACAAATCACCTCTTAAAGAAGTATATGACCCATCTCATCCAGATGCGAAACCAAATGGATATGTAGAATATCCAAATGTAAATATATTGGTTGAAATGACAGATTTAATAACAGCTTCAAGAGCATATGATTCTAACGTAGACACACTGAATGCTCAGAAATCTATGATATCGAAAGCTTTGGAAATAGGAAAGTAGGGATAAATTATGCCAATTACACAAATCAACAATTTAATGCAAGGTGCAAAGTTAGATAATTTGATTGGAGAAACAAAACCATTAAACCTTAATAATAAAGAAGAAAAAAAGAATTTCGAAGATGTAATAATAGATACTATAGACAAAGTTAATTTTCAACAAGTGACAGCGGATAATATGAAAGAAAAATTTATAAAAGGCGAAGATGTTTCTATGCATGAAGTTATGTTAAAAGGTCAAGAAGCACAACTATCTATGCAATATCTGATAGAAGTTAGAAACAAGATTCATGATGCATATCAAGAAATGAATAAAGTACAAATTTAGCCTTTTGAACAGGAGTAATAATCAATGATAGCCAGTTTTAAAAATAAGATTAAGGAGCAAGTTGCTAAATCTAGGACAAAAATAGGTTCTTTAAAAAAAGGAACTAAGATAGCATTAGGTATAGGGATTGTTGCTATATGTTTAGCGCTAGTATTTACAGCAATATCTGCAAGTAAAAATAAGTATGCAGTCTTATTTTCAGAACTAGATGTTCAAGATGCTGCAGATATATCAGCAGAATTAGAGTCTAGAAAGATAGATACTAAGGTAAAGGGAAGTACAATTTATGTTCCTAGAACAGAAGTCGATAAGTTGAGGCTGGAGCTAGCTCCAAGTCTTACAGGTGGTTCTAAAGGATTTGCATTAATGGATGATAGTTCGTCTATAGGACTTACTGATGAGGAGTTTCAAATTAAGAAGCAACGAATCATACAAGGTGAGATAGAAAAAACAATCAAGAGTTTTCCACAAGTGGAAGATACTAGAGTACATATAACATTTGGAGAGTCATCAGTGTTTGAGAAAGAAGCAGTTCCAGGAAGTGCAGCAGTTTACTTAATGTTAAAGCCAGGAACAACTTTAGAAAAAAATCAAATAAAATCTGTTATGGCACTTGTATCAGGAAGTGTTACAAATATACCAGAGAAAAATGTTCAAGTTATTGATAATAAGATGAATCTATTATCAGAAGGTATCTTAGATGATGAAGAAGTTGATGAAAATAATCAACCTATAAATGGTGGTATTAGTGTTGATAAAAATAAGGCATCTGAACAAGCATTGAATAAACAATTAGAAAAGTCTATTTTGGAAATGCTAGAGCCAATATTTGGTACAGGAAAAGTAAAAGCTACAGTAAATGCAGATTTAAGTTTTGATACAGCCGAAAAAACTGAAATAAAAATTGACCCTGATAAAGTTGCAATAAAAGAAACAAGGTCAAAAAATTCATCTAAATCTGCCACAAATAATGTCCAAGGCGTAGATGCTAATATGAATAATCAAGGAAATAAAAATGGCACTAACACAGAAGATAGTTTGGATGAGAGTTTTGAATATGAGACAGGTAAGATTGAAACTCATACTATAATTGCACCAGGAGAACTTAGAAGATTGACAGCTTCTGTCGCTATAGACGGAAAAATAGCTAAAGGAGTTCAAGCTGATGTGGAAGATATAGTTAATAATGCTATAGGCATGGATGGAGCAAGGGGAGATACTCTTAGTGTTGTTTCAATGGTCTTTGACCCTAAAGGAAAGGCTGAAGCTAAACAAGAACTGGAAGAGATTAAAAAAGAAGGCTTCAAAACTAATATAATAAAGGCAGTTATTGGAGTAGTGGCAGTTATTGCAGTAGGTGCTATTGGATACTTAATATATAAGAAGAGAAGTGAACAAGAAGATATGGATTATGAGGATGAAGTTTATAGTGCTAATTCTAGTACTGTTGATAAGAAAGATAATCCTCTATTAGGGGATGACCCAGAATTGACATTAGAAGAAGCTGTTAAAATGTATGCAGAAGAAAAACCAGACCAAGTAACAGAAATAATAAAGACTTGGTTAAATGAGTAAGGGGGATAGAATGTGTCCACAGAAATTACGAATGTTAGTGCATTTGACTTAAGTGATATAAGTGAAAATGAGAAGAGTGAGAAAATAGAAGGTGAGGGTTTAAAAAAAGCTGCTGTACTTTTAATGACATTAGGACCAACTGTGTCTAGTGATATAATAAAAAGCCTTCCAGATAAACAGGTTCAAAAAATAGGTTTGGAAATTGCAAATATTTCTTCAATAGCTTCAAAAGAAAGAAGAGAAATATTAAAAGAGTTTGTAGAAATAAATAAAGCAAAAGATTATGTTATAGAAGGTGGGCTGGAATATGCAAGAGAATTGCTAAGTAATGCCTTGGGAAATTCTAAAGCAAATAAATTACTTGAAGGTATATCAATAGATACAAGTACAAAGCCTTTTAAACATATTATAAAATTGGATACAAAGAAAATATTAGAAATACTTAGAAATGAAAGTGCACAAACTATAGCTATTTTACTTGCACATATGGAGCCACAAGATGGTGCAGAAATTTTAGCTCATTTAAATTTTAATTTACAAAATGAGGTAGCTATGAGAATAAGTTCAATGGGTTCAATATCTCCAGAAGTTATAAAAGTAATTGAAAGTTCATTAGAAGATAAATTACATTCAATAAGTGGTGATGATTTTAAAGATTATGGTGGAATAGCTACATTAGTTCAAATATTACTTAATTCTGATAGAAAAACAGAAAAGAATATTTTGAATACTGTTGAAGAAAAAGACCCAGCTTTAGCAGCCCAAATTAAATCTCATATATTTGTATTTGAAGATATTGTCAAACTAGATGATATGAGCATACAAAAAGTACTAAAAGAAGTAACTATGAAAGATTTAGTTTATGCTTTAAAAGGTGTGGATGATGAAATTTCAGATGCTATATATAGAAATCAATCTTCTAGAGCAGCAGAAGCGCTTAAAGAAGAAATGGAGATGGTTGGTGTAATAAAAGTTGCACAAGTTGAAGGTGCTCAGCAAAAAATAGTAAATAGCGTAAGAAAACTTGAAAGAGAAGGTGCTATAACTATTGTAAGGAATTTTGGTGATGACTTTGTCGAATAACAAAATTATTAAAAGTGAAAAAGCATCATATAAAGGAATTCTAGATTTATCTATAATAGATAAAGCTAGACTGGGAGAAACAAATATAAACGAAGAGAATGATTGTAGATTTAGGGATGAAGTAATAAAAGAAGCTATAGAGTCTGCTGAGATAAAAAAGAATGAAATATTAGAAGAAGCAAAAACAAATGCACAAAATATAGAAAAACAAGCTTATGAAAAAGGATATAGCCAAGGTCAAAAAAATGGATATGAGGATGGATATAGGGAATCCTACGATGAATATATCCAAAAAGCTAAAGATGAAGCAGATTTTATAAGAAATCAGGCAGATTTAATTCTATTACAAGCTAATGAGAAAATGACTGAGTACATAAAGGAAAAAAACAAAGAAATTATAAGACTTGCTATCAATATGGCTAGCTCTGTTTTAAAAAAGCATTTTGAAGATGAAGAGTCTATGAGTGACTTGTTAAAGCAAATTATTCAAGATTATGAAGGAAGTAGTTCATTCATAGTAAGATGTAATTCTTTCTATAAGGATAATATAGAGAAAGAGTTTGAACTATTCAAAGAAGAGACATCATTAAAATCAAGTGTATTTGTTATTGCAGATGACAGTATAGATAAAGGAAATGCTATTATACAAAAGGAAAATGGGAGAATAATAGTTGGTGTTGATTGTGCTATGGAAAAACTAAAAGAAGAATTGCTTGGTGAATAAAGTATGTATAGAACTGATATATCTATAGATTTTGACAAAATAAATAAGAAAATAGAAAATTTAGAGCTTACTATATCAGAAGGCAGAGTTAAGAAGATAATAGGGCTTACTGTAGAAGTTGAAGGGATAAAAGCTTTTGTTGGAGAGTTATGTGTTATATACAATCAAGTCAACAAACCAGTTAATTGTGAAGTAGTAGGCTTTAAAGACAAAGAAGTAATTTTAATGGCATTAGGAGAGTTAACATTAATATCACCTGGTTGTAAAGTTATTTCTAAGGGTATACCTCTAAGTGTTATGTGTAGCGATAATTTACTAGGTAAAGTACTTGATGGTCTTGGAAATCCTATAGATAATTCAGAAGTTGTTCTAGGAGATAGATATAACTTGAATAATGAACCTCCTGACCCAATGAAGAGAAAAAAGATACGAAATATAATGGAGACTGGTGTAAGAGCAATAGATGCATTTACTACTTGTGGTGAAGGGCAGAGAATAGGAATATTTGCAGGTAGTGGAGTAGGTAAGAGTACAACTCTAGGTATGATTGCTAGAAATGCAAAAGCAGATGTAAATGTAATTGCCCTTGTTGGAGAAAGAGGAAGAGAAGTCCTAGATTTTATTGATAAAGATTTAGGAGAAGATGGGATGAAAAAATCTGTTGTTGTATGTGCGACATCAGATAAAGCTCCTCTTGTCAGACTTAAAGGTGCTCTTACTGCTACTGCAATAGCTGAGTATTTTAGAGACCAGGGAAAAAAAGTAATACTTATGATGGACTCAGTAACTAGATTTGCTATGGCACAAAGGGAAGTAGGAATAGCAATAGGAGAGCCACCAGCTCAAAAAGGGTATACACCATCTGTATTTGCTATTTTACCAAAACTTATGGAGAGAACAGGTACATCAGATAAAGGTTCTATCACTGCATTTTATACAGTATTAGTTGATGGAGATGATTTTAATGAGCCAATAGCAGATACAACAAGAGGGATACTTGATGGTCATATAGTTTTATCTAGAGATTTGGCAAATAAGAATCACTATCCTTCTATAGATGTTTTGAACAGTTTAAGTAGACTTATGAATGAGATTGCTTCAAAAGAAGATATAAAAGTAGCATCATTTGCAAGAGATATGCTATCTGAATATAGAGAAGCAGAAGACTTGATAAATATAGGTGCATATGCTTCAGGTACCAATAAAAAAATAGATGAGGCAATTTACTATCATGAGCATATTATTAATTTTTTAAAACAAGGAATAAATGAAAAGAGTTCTTTTGATGAAACTGTAAGTAACCTGAAAAGAATCTTTGAATAAACAATTTAAAAAAATATTTGAATAGGTTGTGATGAATTTGGATAAAAACTTTAAGTTTAGATTACAGAAAGTCTTAGACTTAAAAATGAAAGATGAAGAAAAGATAAAAATGGAATTTGCTAAAATTCAACAAAAAAAAATAGATATAGAGAATAACTTGGAAAACTTAGAAAGTAATTATAATAAGTATTCTATAAGTAAAGATAACGATAGTATTCAAAATCAAAAGATAACTATTAATTATTTGTTAGCTCTAAATAACTCTATAATGGATTTATCAGAAGAATTAGATAAGTCAACAAACGAACTTGAAAAAGCTAGAAAACAGCTTATAGACAAGCAAATAGAAAGAAAATCATTAGAAAAACTTAAAGAAAAAAAGTATGGTCAGTATTATAGAGAGGAAAACCTGAAGGAACAAAAAACTAATGATGAATTTGCAAGTATGAGTTACTTGAGAAATAGACAGGTTCTATAAGAATAGCAGGAAGTGAGGATATTATTGTATGAAGATACAAGCAGATTCTTATAATATTATTAAAGATATTGGGAATAAAAAAAGTTCATCTAAGGATAAAGATATAAAAAATAATAAGTTTGAAGACAATTTATATAAGGCAACAGACAATAAAACAGTTAAAGATAGAAAAGAAACAAGTAATCAGAATGTTAGCTCAAATAAATCAGAGAAGAGTGATAATGAGTGTCATTTTGAAGATAAAAGTAGTCATTTAGAAGAAGAAAATACATATGAAAAAGATTACAGTAAGATTAATGAGATTTTACAACAATTGATAAGTCTATTAAAAAACAATGATAAGAAAGATAAAGATATAAACTCTATATTAAATGATATAGAAAAGTTAAATATATCAGATGAATTGAAGCAAGAACTTAAACTTAATAAAAATATGTTGAATAAGATTGTAAATCAGAATGTAGAGTTAAATAAGGATAATACAAATAAATCTGATGATGTGCAAAATTTAGATATTATGAAGTTAAGAGAGCTTTTAGACAATAATACTAATGGAGACTTTGAAGTGATTAGTAAAACTACAGAGGAAGATACTAAAAGCGTAGATTTATATAATTTTAATAGTAATAGAATGGACAAGCTTAATTCAAATAAGCAAAGAGATGAGAGTTCTGATATTTTAGAAAAACTAGCAGGGGCTAATGGAAATAAGAGCGGAAACTTTAGCCAAGTAATAAATAAAAGTATGGATATAAACAAAACTAAAAATGACAATGTTAATTTAAAACATATAGAATCAAATGTCATGGATGATTCGATTAAGGCTATTAAACATATGAAAACAAATGATATACAAGAGCTAACAATTAAATTAAGACCAAAAGAGTTGGGAGACATGAATATACAATTACTAAAAGATAGTGAGAGTATGAAAGCTGTTGTGACTGTTTTTAATAAAGATGTATTTGACTCTATAAATAAAAATATCACAGATTTAAAGCAACATCTTGAACTTACAAATGTAAACATAAAAGATGTATCCGTGCAAATGCATAGTGATAATAGAAATACATCAGATACTTTTGATAAAGCATTTGAACAGCAGAATAGACAAAATAACCAAGAAAATATGAATAAACAAGGCACAAATAATAAACATAACAATGTAGTCATAGAAGATGATATTAAAGAAAATATTATTGATGATGATAGAGTAGATTTATTAGCTTAATAAGGGGGAAGTATTGTATGTACGGAGTAGCAGCAGCTTTAGCAAGTGCTCAAGGAAACTATAGGTCAAATAACTTAAACCAGCTTGAAAAAAATATTAATGATATTGCAAATAAACAAGTTAGAAGTAAAGGAAATCAGACAGTAACAGATAATGGAACTCCAATTATAGGACAGGGAGACGATGCTGATAAAGATTTATTTATGAAAATACTTGTAGCACAAATGGGTAATCAAGACCCAATGAATCCACAAGACCCAACAGAGTATGTATCACAATTAGCTCAGTTTGCAACTTTAGAAAAGATGTCTGCTATGAATGATAAGTTAGATGTACTTTTAGCTTTAAGTAACTCTACTCTAATAAATTCTGCATTAAGCATGGCAACATCATTAATTGGTAAACAAGTAGAGGTATCTGGAGAAGAAAAAGAAGATGAAAATATTGTAGGTGTAGTAAAGTCCACATATATAAAAGATGGAGAGGTACACTTAGAGCTGAAAGTAGAAGGCAGTGATAAAACTGTAGATGTTAAATATGAAAAATTACTTAAAATAGGAGAAGTAGATACAAATTCAGATGAAGAAGAAAATTCTCCAGAATCAGGTGAAGAAGAAAGTTCTCCAGAAGAAATATAATATTAAATTAGAAAAGAGGTATATTCATGATAAAAGCAATGTATTCAGGTGTAAGTGGAATGAAAGCAAATCAAACAAAGCTAGATGTAATAGGTAACAATGTAGCAAATGCAGGGACTACTTCTTTTAAGAAAAGTTCTGCTAGAATAACAGATTCATTTTATCAAACTGTATTATATGCAAGTGCTCCAACAGCTGCATTAGGAGGAACAAACTTAGGTCAAGTAGGTGTAGGTAGTAAGATATCAAGTATAAATAAAGATATGACGCAAGGAAATGTACAGCCAACTAATAGACCATCGGATTTAATGATAGATGGAGATGGATATCTTCCAGTAGTAAGGCAAGGTACAGTTATGTATACAAGAGATGGCTCTTTTAACTTAGATACAGGATTTAAAGCAGCAGCTGGACCTTTAAAAGATGTCAAAGGTGGAAGACTTGTAAATGGTGATGGGTATATGTTACAAGGTATGATTTATGAGGGAGAATATAAAGCAGATACAGGAGAATTTGTTAAAAAAGGTGATGCCAAAGGAAAAGAACCTATTGTAATACCTCTTCAAAGTATAAGTCCTAAAGATGGAACAGTCCAAAATGTATTAGAGTATAACATATCAAAGGATGGGACAATAGAATTTTTATTGAGTGATGGTCAAAGAACTCAGTTTGTGTATAATAATATTCCTGATGATGCTAAGGTAGGAGATACACCTGCTGGAATCGATAAATTAAAGGGAACTATTCAAAAAGTACAAACATATGCATTCCAAAATCCAGCAGGACTAGATGCAGAGGGAGGAAACTTATTCAAACCATCAGCAAACTCAGGAGACCCACAAATAGCAGGAGCTACAGGAACAATAATACAAGGAGCAATAGAAGCTTCCAATGTAGACATAGCAGAAGAATTTACAGAAATGATAATAGCAAGTAGGTCTTTCCAAGCAAACAGCAAAATAATATCAACATCAGATGAAATCCTACAAGAGATAATAAGTCTTAAGAGATAGTAGGTACATATTATGATAAGAGTAACAGATTTAAATGGAAGAAGTTACATATTAAACTCAGACCTTATAGTAAGAATCGACTCTGTGCCAGAGAGCAGGATTTTACTTACAACAGGAGAAAAAAACCTTGTAAAAGAGTCAGTAGATGAGATAGTAGATAAAGTAATAAAATATAAAAGGAAAATAAATGTAGGTTATATTAGGAGCGAAAAATAATGAAAAAAACAGATTCACTGACATTTATTGGACTAATATTATCTACAGTATTAGTTTTATTTGGAGCTGTAAAAGGAAGTAGTTCAGGATTAAAAAGTTTCTTTGATTTTGCATCAATACTAATCACAGTATTTGGGTCGTTTGGAGCGTTAATGATTACATTTACTTTTGAGGATATGAAACTTATAAAGAATGCATTACAATACTCATTTAAGACAACGAGTGTATCAAAATTAGATTTATTAAATCAATTTAAAGCACTTTCTAAAAAGGCTAGAAAAGAAGGGCTTCTATCAATAGAAAGTGATGTAATGAAAATACAAGACCCATTCATGAGAAAAGGATTAGAGTTATGTATTGATGGTCTGGAAGTAAATGAGATAAGGTCTATATTAGAATTAGAGATAGATTCTATTGAAGATACAAATAATAGGTATTCTAAGATATTTAAAACTTGGGGTACTTTTGCACCCGCTTTTGGGATGTTGGGGACATTAATAGGTCTTATACAAATGCTATCTGACCTTACATCTCCAGACTTAATAGCATCTGGTATGGGAAAGGCATTAATCACAACATTCTATGGTTCTTTACTTGCTAATATCGCTTTAAATCCAATTGCATATAATATAGATGAAAAAACAGAAAAAGAAGTTTATATGAAAGAAATGATGCTAGAAGGAATAATAAGTATACAATCTGGTGAAAGCAGTATAGTGGTTGAAGAACGCTTAGCAACATACCTTTCAAGAAGTGAGAAATTACAGTTTACAAAAACCAATAAAAATACAGAAAGAGCAATGAGTAATGGGGCGTAAAAAAAATAAGAAGAAGGATGATATAAATCCAGATGCATGGCTAGCTACTTATGCTGATACAATAACACTGATTCTTACGTTTTTTGTATTATTGTATGCTACATCAGTTGTGGATATGGAAAAATTCAAAAATATATCAAATGCATTAAAAGGTCAGTTTTCTGGAATAAGTATGTTTAGTACAGGTTCAAGCACAAGTGATAAATCACCAATAGATAGTACTTTAGTGGATAAAAGTGATAAGTCAAATTTAGAGCAAGATTTAAAAGATAAGGTTAATAATTCTAACTTACAAAATAGCGTAACAGTTAAAGATGATAGTAGAGGAATTTTACTAGAGTTAGATGATTCAATACTATTTGACTCTGGGATTTCGGATTTAAAAGTTAATAGTAAAGCTACTCTCAATAAAGTATATGACATGATAAAAATGATGAAAAATAAGATAGTTATAGAAGGTCATACTGATAATGTACCTGTAAAATCAAGTACACATGAATCCAATTGGGATTTATCTTCTAGTAGAGCAGTAAGTGTTGTAAGATACTTTGTAGAAGAAAAGGGAATGGACCCTAAATTGTTTTCAGCAACAGGATGTGGAGAATATCAGCCTTTGGTTTCAAATGAAACAGCAAAAGGAAGAGCTGAGAATAGAAGAGTTAACATACTTATAACTATCGACTAGGAGGAAGAGATTTGTTCAAAAATAAAAAAATTTTTCTAATTATTTTGATACTAATTATTTTCTCAGCAGGAGCAGGATTTTTTATATTAGGTAAAGGCGGAAATAAACAAATTAATAAGATTATAGGTTCGTTTATTCCAACAGGAACAGATAAAGATGAAATAAAGACAGAAAATCTTGATTTAGAAGAAATGGTATTGAAACTAGCTGATGAAGGTGTAAGGTATCTAAAAGTATCAATAACTGTATCTTATGATTCTTCATATAAAGATATAGAAAAAAGTACACCTTTAATTAGAGATAATATCATAAATTGTCTTATGGCAAAAAGAGCAGATGATTTTGCCGCTGAGAATTTAAATAACATGAAAGAAGAAATAAAAAATACACTAAATACAAACCTAGGTGGGAATGTAATTCAAAATATATATTTTACAAATATAGTAGTGCAATAAAGGATGGTAAGACATGATACTTTATTTATTAAAGATATTAATATGTATTCCAATAATTTTAATATTGATAGTCTTATCTTTAAAAATTAGCCAAGGAAGTTTATTAAAAAAATACAATGATAAATATGTAAAAATATTAGACATTGTAAGTATAAGTAAAAACAATAGCATAATAATTTTGAAGATAGGTGAAGAAGGATGCATTGTTGCATCTTCTTCGTCTAGTATGAATAAGATAAAAGATTTGACCAAGGAAGAAATATCAAAAATAGAAGATGATATTAAAGAAAGAAATTTTAAAATCCAAGATTTTAAAATGGAAAGAATCAAAACAAAATATGATTTCAGTAAATATATTGGAAAATTTACAAAAAAGGAAGATAAGTAAATGGAACTATTATCAAAATTACCTTTGGCTGATGTACCATATACAAGTTCAATGCAATTGTTTTTATTTTTAACTGCATTAATGTTTTTACCATTTGTAATGTTTATGATGACAAGCTTTGTCAGAATAGTTATAAGTCTATCATTTCTAAAATCAGCATTAGGAGCACAACAGGCAATACCAAGTCAAATCTTGGTAGGGCTTGCAATAGTATTGACAATATTTATAATGAGACCAGTATTAAATGAAATAAACGAAAAGGCATTACAACCATATATTAAAGAAGAAATTACTATGGAAAAAGCTATGAAGGAAGCAGAAGGACCTATTAAAGAGTTTTTATTGAAGCAAACTAGACAAACAGATTTAGATTTATTTGTAGAACAAGCTGGTTTAAAAGAAAAAAAATTAACTCGTGAAAATATACCATTATCTGTTGTAGTTCCAGCATTTGCTATAAGTGAATTAAAAACTGCTTTTCAAATAGGTTTTTTAATATACATACCATTTTTGATAATAGACCTTGTTGTTGCAAGTGTTCTAATGTCTATGGGGATGTTCATGTTGCCTCCAGTTATGATATCATTACCATTTAAGTTACTATTATTTGTAATGGTGGACGGATGGAACTTGATAGTAAAAACATTGATATTGGGATTTGGATAGGAGAAAAATAGTATGAGTGAATTTATGATAATGAGTGTTCTTAAAAATGGAATGTTTACAGGAGCTATGATTGCAGCTCCAGTACTAATTGTTTCTCTTATAGTTGGACTTTTAATAAGTGTGTTTCAAGCTACAACTCAAATCCAGGAGCAAACATTGACTTTTGTACCAAAACTGATAGCAATTCTTTTAGTAGTAGCTATTGGTGGAAGCTGGATGTTACATACTGTTATTAGTTTTACTTCTGAGATATTTAATATGATATCTCTTATAACTAAGTAGGTAGGGTACATATGATTTTTGTATTTATTAGAATAGTAGCTTTTTTTGGGACGCTGAGGATACTATTTCCAGCTGGTACACCTGCTTTATTTAAGTCACTCTTTGCAATCATTATATCAATACTGATTTCAAGTACTATGCAGATTGAATATGCAGCTAATATAGATAATATTATAATGTTTACGTTATATGGAATAAATGAAACCATAACAGGCATTATACTTGGATATATAACGAATCTGTGTTTTTATAGTATCAGGATGGCTGGTTCTATGATGGACCAACAGATGGGATTGTCAATGATTAATATGTTTGACCCAAACTCAATGACTCAGACAACTTTAATTGATAATCTTATGAACTGGACAGCGATAATGATATTTTTTAGCATGGATGGACATCATATTTTAATTCGAGGTATAAGGTATAGTTTTGAGTTAATTCCAATAGGAAAATCATTTGTAGATAATAATATAGACTATATAATAAACATATTTGTACAGTGCTTTATAACTGGATTCAAAATAGCAATACCTATCGTGCTTTGTCTGCTTATGGCAGATTTTATCTTAGGACTTATATCAAGAAGTGTTCCCCAACTGAATGTAATGATAGTTGGTATGCCATTAAAAATATTGGTTGGTATAGCCTTATTTATCATATCAATACCTTTAATCGTTAGCCAGATAAGTCATCTACTGAGTCAAATACCAAAGATGTATGAGGGAACCTTTGCTCTGGCTCCTATGTTTTTTATGGGTTCAACGGATAAGACCGAAGAAGCTACTCCAAAGAAAAAGGGTGAACAAAGAAAAAAGGGTAATATAGCAAAAAGTAGAGAATTACCAGTTGCAATGACTCTACTTGCATTCACTTTATTAGTTCCTACATTATTTTCATATGTAGTGGATACACTTAAATCTTCACTTAATTATTTTTTAAACGTGAATTTTTATATGAATATAAATTATTCAAACCTAGAAAAATTAGTTATTGTAGGATTAATGGATTTTTTTAAGATATTTTTGCCAATAGCCATTCCTTTCTTAGTTTTAGGTATAGTAGCTAACCTATTTCAAGTAGGAATCCTGTTTACTGGGGAAACTTTGAAACCAAATTTATCAAAATTAAATCCTATTAGTGGATTTAAAAATATGTTTTCTATGAGGAGCTTATCAACTTTAATAAAAGATACAGCAATAATATCTGTATTAGCTTATATAGGGTATACATTTTTTCAAGATAATTACTTAGATATATTAAAGCTAGGTAACATATATCTACCTAGTTTAATGTATACAGTTAAAGATTTAGTATATTCCATATTGAGTAAAATTTGTATAGCTATGATAGCTATAGCAGTTGCAGACTACTTTTATCAAAGATACAGTCATAAAAAGCAACTGAGAATGACAAAACAAGAAGTTAAAGATGAATATAAAAATGCAGAGGGAGACCCAGAAATAAAAGCTAAGATAAAACAAAAGCAAAGGCAAATTTCATCCCAAAGGACTATGCAAGCAGTCCCAAATGCCACTGTGATAGTAACTAATCCGACCCACTTATCTATAGCAGTAAGGTATGAAAAAGGGAAGGACCAAGCTCCAGTAGTAGTGGCAAAAGGTGCAGACTATTTGGCCTTTAAAATAAGAGAAATAGCAAAGGGAAATGACATCCCTATAATAGAGAATAAACCTATAGCTAGGTTGTTATATAAGCAAGTAGAAATAGACCAAGAAATTCCAGAGGACATGTATCAAGCTTTTGCAGAAATATTAGTAGCAGTATATAAAATCAAAAACAGATACAAAATCCCAAAAAGGTAGGATAAGTAATGAATAAGTTTAATCTAAAGGAAAATATGGATGTAATAGTGGCTTTTGGTGTTGTAGGAATTGTTCTTATGATGATAGTGCCATTACCTACATTTATATTAGATATTTTACTGGCAATTAACATAAGTTTATCTGTGCTAATTTTATTAATGACATTATTTACAACAAATGTACTTGATTTATCTATATTTCCAACAGTGTTACTTGTGACAACACTATTTAGATTAGGATTAAATCTTTCATCAACTAGATTGATTCTAACTCAAGGATATGCAGGTGAAGTTATAGAGGCATTTGGAAGTTTTGTTGTAGGTGGAAATTACGTAGTAGGAATAATTATATTCCTAATCATATTAATTGTTCAATTTGTTGTTATAACTAATGGTTCTGGAAGAGTATCTGAAGTAACAGCTAGATTTACGTTAGATGCCATGCCAGGTAAGCAGATGAGTATAGATGCAGATTTAAATGCAGGTGTTATAGATGATAAAACTGCTAGAAAAAGAAGAAAAGAACTTCAACAAGAAGCTGACTTTTATGGTTCTATGGATGGTGCCAATAAGTTTGTAAAAGGAGATGCTATAGCAGGTCTTATAGTAACAGCAATAAATATTATAGGCGGAATTGTAATAGGAGCTGTAATGCTGAATATGACTCTTATGGGTGCAGCACAAACATATGTAAGGCTTACCATAGGGGATGGTCTTGTAAGTCAGATACCAGCTCTATTAATATCTACATCAGCAGGTATAATTGTAACAAGAGCTTCTACTGATGAAAATTTTGGTGGACTAGTAAGTAGACAATTAACAGCAATACCAAAGGCAATAATGATGACTGGGTGTGTTTTAATTGTACTTGGTATGATGCCTGGACTACCTAAGCCAGCATTCTTTTCACTGGGGATAGGTGCAATAGCAGCAGGTTATTTTTTAGGAAGAGAAAAGAAAGATACTTTAGAAGATTTAGAGCTTGAAAAACCTGATATGGTAAATCCAGACAAAAACGAAGTAGAAGATGTTACAAACTTAATAAATGTAGAAGCTATAGAAGTAGAAATTGGGTATGGTCTAATATCCTTGGCTGATGAATCAGCAGGAGGAGATTTACTTCAGAGAATAGCATCAATAAGAAGACAGTGTGCTATAGATATGGGTATAGTTGTACAACCCATAAGAATAAGAGATAATTTACAATTAAATCCAAACCAGTACAATATAAAGATAAAAGGCAATGTAGTTGGCGGATATGAGATAATGCCTAATATGGTTTTATGTATGGACCCTATGAATCAAGGCTTTAATATATTTGGAATAAAGACAATTGAGCCTACTTTTGGAATAGAAGCGCTTTGGATAGAAAGTGACAAAGTAGAAGATGCAGAATTAAAAGGTTATACAGTGGTAGATTCATCTACAATACTTATAACTCACTTACTAGATATAATAAAATCCAATGCGCATGAATTATTGGGAAGACAAGAAGTTAAGACTATTATAGATGCAGCAAGAGAAAATTATAGTGCTGTGGTTGACGAGTTAATACCAGATTTAATGACGCTTGGTGAAGTTCAAAAAGTACTTAAAAATCTGCTAAGAGAAAAAGTAAATATAAAGGACCGTGTTACAATACTTGAAACACTTGCAGACCAGTCTAGAAATACTAAAGATATAGAGCTTCTTACTGAATACGTGAGAATAGCTTTAGCTAGAAGTATTTGTACAAATTTGGTCGATGAAGAGAAGTCAATTGTAGTGTCTACATTGTCCCCAGAAACAGAGGAACTAGTATCTAATAATTTACAAAGGTCTGTAAATGGAACTTATCCAGCTGTTGACCCGGAAAACACAAATAAAATATTTGAAAGTATACAAGGTATAATGAGTAATGTATATTTCAATCATAATATACCAGTAATAGTAGTATCACCAAAGATAAGAGCACCATTTAGAAAGTTAGTTGAGCTTGTATATCCTAATTTGACTGTATTATCATTAAACGAAATACCTAACGATGTTAAAATCAAAGCAGAAGGTGTGGTGAGCATATATGATGACGAAAAAGTATACAGCTGATACAATTCAAGATGCTATGAATCTAGCCAAAATGGAATTAGGTGACAATATTACATTAATAGATAAAAGAGAAGTAAGAAAATCTGGCATACGAGGTATTTTTTCAAAGAAAGATATTGAATTAACTGTTGGATGGGAAAAGAGAGATAATATAGAACAAAAAGATTTAAAACGAGAGATAGAACAATTAAAGTCAATTATAAGCAACATGGGATTTGATAATAAAAATGATAATGATATAGATAAAATATGTAAGAACTTACTAAATTTAGAGTTAAACGAAGAAATCGTAGAATTTATAAGAGCTGATTTACAAGAAATGAAGTTTAATGGAGTTGATACAAGTAAAAATTTAGTAGAGAGTTTAAAGAAAAAGATTAAAATAGAAAATCAAACAATAAATGGAAAAATTGCTCTAGTTGGGCCTCCAGGAGTAGGTAAAACAACTACAATAGCAAAGTTAGCTGCTAAATTAGTCTTTGAAGAAAATAAAAAAGTAGGTGTAATAACTATAGATACCTATAGAATTGGTGCTGTAGAGCAGTTAAAAATATATACTGACATAATGAATATACCTTTTAAAGGGGTAATAAGCTCTGATGAGATGGAATTGGCACTTGATGAAATGAAAGATTGTGATGTTGTATTAATAGATACTACAGGTAGAGGATATAAAAATTCTATGCAAATACTAGAAATCAAGAATCTTATAGATAAAGCTGAAACCGATAATATACATTTAGTTTTGAATTGTACGACAAGAGAAACTGATACAAAAGCGATTATAGATTCGTATAGAAATGTGAACTTTAAAAGCTTAATAATTACAAAATTAGATGAAACAATTACATATGGCTCATTATTTAACATAATGAATTATGCACAAAAACCAATATCATATATTACAACAGGACAAAATGTTCCTGATGATATTATAAAACCTAATGAAGATAAGATTATAAGATTGTTATTAGGAGTTGAAAGTATATGATGGACCAAGCTCAAATTTTAAGAAAAATTGCAATAGAAAAAAAAGGAATGGATGAATTTATTACAGAGAATAGAAATACACCTAAGATAATTACAATAGCTTCTGGTAAAGGTGGAGTTGGAAAGAGTAATTTAGCTACAAATTTGTCTATATGCTTGACTAAACTTAATAAAAAAGTTCTTATATTAGATGCAGATATAGGAATGTCTAATATAGATATAATAATGGGTGTAAATGTAAAAGGAACCATAATTGATGTAATTAATGGTGAAAAAAATATAGAAGACATAATTTCACAAACTAAATATGGTGTAAACATAATCTCTGGAGGCTCTGCTCTTAATCATATAGAAGACTTCACAGAAGCTCAAAGAAATAAGTTTATACATAGTATAGAGCAGATTCATGATGTTGATTTTATAATAATTGACACAGGAGCTGGTATGAGTAAAAGTCTATTGTCATTCATATATTGTAGTACTGAATTTTTCTTAATAACAACACCAGAACCTACATCATTGACTGATGCATACAGTTTATTAAAAGCCATAAGCAACTTTGGTATAAAGAGAAGTGCAAACATAATAATCAATAGAGTGGTTAATTTAGAAGAGGCAAAATCTACATATAACAGAATAAATATGGTTGTAGATAAATTTTTAAATCTTAATTTAGAATTGTATGGATATATAATGGAGGATAAAAAAGTGAGTGTATGTGTAAAAAAACAGATACCATTTATTTTAGAATATCCTACAAGTATTGCATCAAAATGCATTATATCTATAGCCAAGAGAATGGTAAGTCAATCAAAATATGAGACAAAAGAAGAGATTATTGATAACAAAGGTTTACTAAGAAAAATGTTTAGTATATTTAAAAGCTAAGGAGGCGTAATTTAATGAATAGAGAAGAATTAATAAAAGAGAATATGCCTCTTGTAAAGAGTATAGCAAGAAAGTTTTTTATACCAGGGAAAGGCTTTGAATATCAAGATTTAGTAAATAGTGGAGTCATAGGATTGATTGATGCAATAAATAAATTTGATGTTGAAAAAGGAGCAAAGTTCTCTAGTTACTCCTATATAAAGATAAAATCTGCTATATTAGATGAAATCAGAAACCAAAGTCCAATTTCTAAACATAACTTAACAAAAGTAAATAAGTATAATAGAGTAATAGAAAAATTACAAGCAGAATTATTAAGAGAACCGACTTCACATGAAATTGCAAAAGAATTAAATATTTCAGAAAAGGAACTCAATGATATTGAGAGTAATATAGACATGTTAAATATTGTGTCATTAAACCATGTAATTTTTGAAGATACAAATGAAACTATACAAGATGTAATAAGTTATAGGGAGGAACATACTCCAGCAAATATAATAGAAGAAGAAGAAAAGTTAGATATTCTATCTAAAGCAATTAATAATTTAAGAGAAAAGGAAAAATTAATACTTTCACTGTACTATTATGAAGATTTAAATTTAAAGGAGATAGGAAAAGTGCTAGGTGTTTCAGAATCCAGAGTTTCACAACTCCATAGAAAGTCAATAAGAAACCTGAGAAATAAAATAAAAGAACTTAAATATTCTATATAGATGGTGATTGATGTGATGATACAAATTATATTAATAGTAGTGTCTATTTTGATAATAGTAACTATAATTGCAAATTTACATAAGGAATCAAAAAATAAAGATAACAGGTACTTTGATAAAATATTTGAGCAGGAATATGAGGCAAATGATAGATTGATAGTACCAGAAAAAAGAAGATTTTTTTTAGATAAAGTGATTGCTGAAATAAGAAGTAATAATCATATGAAAGTTTATGAAAATTATAATCTAATAAAGAATGAGGCAGGAAAAAAAGCAGATATTTTTATAGAATCAAAACAGGAAATAAAAAAAGAAAATGAGCTATCTCTTAAAGTGAAACATCTTATAAATTCGGGTTACGATGATGTGGAAATATGCAAAATGCTAGATATCGGAAAGGGTGAGCTATCATTAATAAGGAGTTGCTACAAGATATAAGAACATTGTTATTTGATAAAAAAGTACTTTTAGGAATAGGGATTGGTATATTAATATCAACTTTATGTATAATGCTTTTTAGCAACAATGATATGAGTAAAGCTGAGATAGAAAAAAAGGCAAGAGAGCTAGGTATGAAATATGCAAGTGAGATGAAGGTTTTAGAATAGATAATATTGTTGGATAATTTACAAAAAAGGAGGTCATAACGTGATAAGAGGATTATATACAGCAGTTTCTGCAATGATAACTAATCAACAAAAGCAAAATGTTGTTGTCAATAACTTAGCAAATATGGATACTAATGGATATAAGAATAAACTACTTCTAACTAAAAGTTTTGATGAATTACAGTTAGATAGTTACAATAATTATGTAAATGGAACTAAACAAAAGCAAGAAATAGGCAAGTTAAGCCCAGGTGTATCTATGGATGAAACTATCACAAATTTTAACCAAGGTCCTATAAAAACAACTGATAATAAAATGGATGTAGCCATTCAAGGTAAGGGATTTTTTCTAGTTAGTGATGCAGCTGGAAATCAATTTTATACCAGAAATGGTAACTTTAGAACAGATAATCAGGGTGACCTCATAACTAGTGAAGGATATTATGTACTTGGAACAAATACTGCAACTGGTGCTGTAGGACATATAAATGTTGGTAATAAAAAATTTGAAGTAGCAAAAGATAATACAATATCACTGGACGGAAATGCTATGTACAAATTTAATATGGTAGATTTTAATGACTATAATAAATTAAAAAAAGAAGGAGATAACTTGTATTCTGGAGCAGGAGCTATAAAGGCAAATAATGCACTTACAATACAGAGTGCAGTAGAGTCTTCTAATGTAGATATTGTGTCTGAAATTAATAACATGATGACAATATCAAGAGAATATGAGGCAAATCAAAAAATAATTCAAGCTATGGACTCTAAATTGGCAAAGATAGCAAGTGAGATTGGCTCAGTAAGATAGATAATAGGAGGTGAATTTTTATGTACACAATGTTTTATACTAGTAAAACTGCTTTATCAGCAAATCAAAGCAAATTAGATGTAATATCCAATAATATAGCAAATAATGATTCTAATGGATATAAAAAAATAAATATGGAATACTCTGACTTAGTAGATGAAGTACTAAACAGACCATCATATCCTACAAATGGTAAAGATATATCGACTGGAACTGGAGCTAAGGTATCAGCCCCTATGAGAAATTATGAACAAGGTGCATTGGCACCTACAGGTAGTAAGAGTGATTTAGCAATAGATGGAGAAGGATTTTTTAGAGTAATAAGAAAAGATGGAACATATGCATACACAAGAGATGGTGGATTTAATGTGGATGCTTTAGGTAAGATTGTAGATGCTAATGGAAATGTATTAGATGTTCAATTTGATGCAGGATATAACTATAATAATACGAATATAAATAACACAAACTTAACAGTTGCAAGAAATGGAGATTTAGCTGTAGATAATAAAAAAATAGGCAAAATCAATTTATATCAACCTATAGGAACTCAAAATTTTATCTCTGAAGGTGATAGTTTATTTGTTTCAACTGATGCAGCTCAGATTAAACAAGTTGATAAAGTTGATATAGTTCAGGGTTATAGAGAAAGGTCAAATGTTTCTTTACAAGATGAATTTGTTGACTTAATAGCCACTCAAAGAGCATTTCAGATGAATTCAAAAGGAATAAAGACAGCAGATGAAATGTGGCAAATAGCTAATAATTTAAGAGCTAAATAATTATGTAAGGTGAGGAATATTCATGTATGATATGAAAGATTATGATTTCGGCAAACCTCAGAGTTATTCAAGAGAAAATTTAACTTGTTTAAATTTTTTATTAGCTGAATTCTGTAAAAAATATAAAAATTATATAATTTATGAACTTAAGTGTAATTCTAGTATGGTAGTTGAGAGTATAGACCAAGTAAATTATCAAACTTTTTTAGATAAGGTAACATCTTCATGTATAGTAGTACAAAATTCGATGGAACCTATTATGAAAAACTTTTCTTTTAGAATAGATAGAAGTGTAGCTGATATGTGGATTGACGTGACAGCTGGAGGTAATGGGATTGTAAAAGACAATGACAGAGAACTTACGGAACTTGATAAGAAAGTACTCTTACATCTTATGGAAGATTTAGTAAGGAACATGCATCTATTTGAAGGCTTTGAAAACATACGAGTATTAGATACACATACACATATTAATTTACCTCAATTATGTTCTCCAACTGCACCTGTATGTGTAGTAGATTTAAAGGTGATAAATGATAATAAGTATATTGGTAGTGTTTCTCTTTGTTTCCCATATAATGCATTAGAGGCTATGCTGGAGAGTATTTCTGTTGTAGACTTTTTAGATATGGATGCAGGAGATAATTCAGACGAATTCACTAATAAAATATACAATAGTGTATCTAATATAGAGTTAGCAGTTATTGCAGAGATAGGAAAAGTATCGATTAATATTGAAGACTTACTCAAACTAGAGGTTGGAGATGTAATAGTAACAAATAAAAAAATAAATGATTATATAGATGTATTTGTAGAAAATTCAAAATCATACACAGCAACACCAGGTTTTATATCAAGTAAAAAAGGTGTGAAAATAAACGATGCTGTCAGAAAAGAGGTGTAGTTATGGATAATAGTAATCTTATTTCAGATGAAGAAGCAAAGATGTTATTAAATGATAAAGTTGAAAGTGAAATTGATGGAGATGGTGAATTAGCTCTAGATGTCTCTGAAGCTAACAAAAATAATATACAAAGAATACTTGACCTTAAGTTAGAGTTATCTGTAGTTATAGGAAGAACAAAGATGAGTCTAAGAGACATTTTGAATCTAAATAAAGGTTCTCTTATTGAACTGGATACTTTAGCAGACCAAGATGTAGAAATATTAATAGACAATAAAGTATTAGCTTATGGAAAAGTAGTAGTAGTGGATTTGAACTTTGGTGTAAAAGTAACGAGTATAGTAAGTGAAGAGGATATGGTAAAATCTCTTGTTTAAAAACAACATTAATTAATACTTAAGGCATGAGGTGGTATTTATTTTAAACTTAAATGATATAAAAAAAGATATATTAAAACTCAATAAAAAGGACTCATGTGCTCTCTATAATAAATCTATTGATAATATAAACAATAATTACATATCGAGTGGATTAAAATTTTTAAAAGAAGCAAGAGATTTAAGGACAGATGATGTGGATGTATTAAATCTCATAGGTCTTGTAAATTTACTAAAATGTAATTTTGATGAGTCTGTAGAAAGTTTCTATAAGAGTTTAATTTGTGAAAAAACTGCTCTGTGTGAAAAGTATATAAATATGCTTACATCTGAGGAGTTTTTAATTTTCTTTGAAAGATATAATCAGTTTATAAGAATGATAAACAAAGGTATGTATAAAGAAGCCATACAAGGATTTAAACTCATAACTGAGCAATATAGTGACTTAATAGAACCGTATGAGTTGCTTGCTTTACTTTATGAAAAGGAAGAAGAATATATAAAATTTGATGAATGTCTAGAAGTATTGAAGACTATTGATAAAGAAAATTATTTATTAAATCAAGAAAATGATACATTAGATATATACCGTAATATTAACAGACAGGTTAAAATCAATGCGAATTTAGATGATTATAAGAATGAGCCTGTATATAAAAATAGTAATAGTTCTAGGATTGATGGAACTAAAAATATGAATGAAGAAGGAAGCAAGGATAAAAAACAGAAAACTTCAGATTCTAATAAGAAAAAAAGTATTAGAAAAAACAAGTACATATACATAGCAATAATATTAGGGGTATTATTAATAGGACAAAATATATATAGTTCTTATAAGATGAATAATTTAACTAATAAAATATCTAAAAATAGTGGAACTAAAGATAGAGGGTCAATAGATTCTAGCTTGAATAAGAAAGAAAATAACAGAGAAGAAAATGAGGTTGCTGATAAGACTTCAGATACCAACAAGAGTACTAAAAATATTAATAAAAATGATGTAAAATCCCAAGAAAATACTGTGGAAAATGAAAGTAATAGTGATTCTAATTTATTTACAGAGGATGAACTGATGTCAAAGGCAAATACATTAAAGTCAGAAAAGCAAACCAAATCTTCTATACAACTATATAAAAAGGTTGCAGATATAGGAAAGAATAAGGGAAATACATCAGAGGCAACTTATCAAGTTGCTATTCTTAGTGAAAAATTAAAAGACTATGATACTGCCGAAGAATATTATAAAATGTATGTAGAAAATTATTCAGAAAAAGATTCCTACTTTGATGAATCATATTATAACTTAGGTATGATGTATTATAATAAAGGAGATTTAAAAAATTCTAAATTAACATTAAAAAAATTAGTTAATAAGGTACCCAATAGCATGTATAATAATTCAAAAGTGAAAGAAATTTTGAAAGAAGAATAATTAAATTAGATAAGAAAAAGAAATTATTTTATTTTAAAATAATTTCCTCATAATATATTGACATACTATTTTAAAAAATTTAAAATATTAACTATAAAATGAGGAGGGATAAAAATGGAGTTTGAAAAAGGGAGTATTTCAATTCATACAGAAAATATTTTTCCTATAATTAAAAAATGGTTATATTCTGATAAAGACATATTTATAAGAGAACTTATAAGTAATGGATGTGATGCAGTAAGTAAACACAAAAGACTTGTATCATTAGGAGAAATATCAGAAGTTGAGCCATCAGATTATAAAATTACAGTATCTGTAAATAAAGGGGAAGGCACACTTAAATTTATTGACAATGGAATTGGTATGACTGAAGAAGAGATAAAAAAATACATAAATCAAGTTGCTTTTTCAGGTGCTGAGGATTTCTTTAACAAATATAAGGATAAGATGGAAGAATCAAATGACATAATAGGTCACTTTGGATTAGGATTTTATTCTGCATTCATGGTGTCTAAAAAAGTTCAAATAGACACACTTTCATATACAGAAGGAGCAACTCCAGTAAGATGGATATCTGAGGGTGGTACAGAATATGAGATATCTGAATCAGATGCTAGACATGAGAGAGGAACTACTATAACATTATTTATTGATGATGATAGTAAGGAATTCTTAGATGAATTTACTGTAAGGGGTATAATAGATAAGTATTGTTCTTTCTTACCAGTAGAAATATATTTAGAAGATGTTGAAAGATTAGAAAGAGAAGCTAAGGAAGCAGAAGAAAAAGTTAAAAAGCAAAAGGAAGAAGGAAAAGAAGAAGAAGTTATAGATGCAAAGGTAATTGAGCCTTTAAATGATACTAATCCTCTATGGCTAAAATCTCCAAAAGATTGTACTGATGATGAATACAAAGAGTTTTACAGAAAAGTATTCCATGTATTTGATGAGCCTTTATTCTGGATACATCTAAATGTAGATTATCCTTTTAACTTAAAGGGTATACTTTACTTCCCTAAACTAAAAAATGAGTTTGAATTGACAGAGGGAAAAGTGAAATTATACAACAATCAAGTATTTGTAGCTGATAATATAAAAGAAGTTATACCAGAATTTTTACTTCTATTAAAAGGTGTAATAGATTGCCCAGATTTACCATTAAATGTATCAAGAAGTTTCTTACAAAATGATAGAGATGTAAGTAAAATCTCTAAACATATAATTAAAAAAGTAGCTGACAAGTTAAAATCTCTTTGTAAAAATGAAAGAGAAGAATACAATAAGTTTTGGGATGATATACAAATATTTATTAAATATGGTTGCTTAAAAGATGAAAGTTTCTATGAAAAAGTAAAAGAATGTATATTATTTAAAACTATTAATGATGAATATATAACATTACAAGATTATCTAGAGAAATGTAAAGACAAGCACGAAAATAAAGTATTCTATGTAAGTGATAAGGAACAACAATCACAATACATTAAATTATTTAAAGAATATGATTTAAATGCTGTTGTATTAAACTCATCAATAGATACTCACTTTATTTCGTTTATGGAATATAAAGAAAATGGTGTTAAGTTTAATAGAATAGATGCAGACCTTTCTGATGTATTAAAAGACAAAAATGAAAATAAAGATAGTGAAGAAAATAAAGAAGAAATAGCTAAGATAGAAGGTCTATTTAAAGAAGCTGTTGGAGAAAGAGTGAAAAATTATTCTGTAGAAGGCTTGAAAAACGAGGATACTCCAGCTATGGTATTAGTATCTGAACAATCTATCAGAATGGCAGAAATGCAGTCAAGATTTGCTGGAATGGATTTAGGAATGAACTTTGAGGAAGAGAAAACTCTTGTGATAAATGAAAATAGCCCAATTATTAAAAAATTAGTTTCTCTTAAAGATAATGAAGAAAAGAAAGATAAAGTTACACTTATTTGCAATCAGATAGCAGATTTAGCTTTACTTTCTAATAAAGAATTAAAACCAGACGAGTTAGACTCATTTGTTCAAAGAAGTAATAAACTTATGAACATGTTAATAGAATTGTAAGATTAAATATATTAAAGTAAATTTATAAAAAATATCTAATATTATGAGAAGAGTTATTTTAAGATAATTGAAATTATCTTTGTGTAACTCTTCTTTATTTTTTATCTTTGATTAAAGTTTCAAATATTTAAATAGATTACAATTAAAAATTGAATTTGGTTAAATAGAGATAACTTGATATAGTATAAAATAATACATATAATTAAGTAAAAGATTGTTTTGTAATTTATGTTTTAATACATAATTACGTTGTGTTGAAAAATAAAATTATTACTAAAGTAGAAATAGGAGGTTTTGGCATGAATTTTAATTATAATTTACCAGTAAACATATTATTTGGGAGAGGTAGAATCAATGATGTAGGAAAAGAAGTATCTAAATATGGTAAAAAGGTGTTAATTGTAACTGGCAAAAATAGTACAAAGAAAACTGGATTACTTGATAAAACAATAGACTTACTAAAAGATTCTAAAATAGAATATGAAGTTTTTGATAAAGTAGAACAAAATCCTCTTATAACTACTATATATTCAGGTGTAGAAATTATAAAAGCAACTGGATGTGACTGTGTCTTAGGTCTTGGTGGAGGAAGTATAATGGATGCTGCTAAGAGTATAGCTTTCTCTTATAAAAATCCAGGAGATTTAAATGAATATATATTTGGAATCAGACAAGGAGAAGAAGCTTTACCTATAATTTTAGTTCCAACTACATCAGGTACAGGTAGTGAGGGGAATTGTTTTGCAGTGCTTACGAATTCAGAAACCAAAGATAAAAAATCCATAAAAAAGAATAGTATGTATGCAAAGGCATCAATAATTGACCCAGAACTTATGGTTACAATGCCAAAACATATAATTGCATCAGTTGGATTTGATGCACTTGCTCATAATATGGAAGCATATCTTTCTAACGGAAGAAATTACCTTGCAGATGTACAAGCTATTTATGGAATTGAGCTTATATCAAAAAATTTAGTAAGAGTATATAATAATGTAGATGACCTAGAAGCATGGGAGAAAATAACACTTGCAAGCACTATTGGAGGAATGACAATTGGTACAGCAGGGACAGCCTTACCACATGGTATGGACAATTTAGTACAACAAAAATTATAAAAATTTAATGACTAAATTACCATCTTTCTGTACCTCAATTCTATCAATTAGCGATGTCCACAACGTCCTTTTTTCCAGACTGCTCATATTTACATAATCATCTTCAAAATTAATTTTTAAAAAGTTTTTCATTCTCTCCAAATCATTAATAACAACTTTTTCTTCGTTCTCTTTCTTTTCAAGTTCTAGTAAATCATCATTCAGTTTTTTATATTTAAATCTATAATTATCTTTACTTATTAAATCTTCAAAGTATAAATCTTGTAATTTTTCTATTTGTTTTTTTAATTTATTCTTAAGTTTTTCAGTATCATTTTTTTTAGAAATTTTTTTATTATCTGACTCATGCTTTAATATATTGTTATATAATTCTGTTTTTACATTTTCTAAGAGAAAAGTTTCAATTTTTTTTTCTCCTAGACGGGATGTATTGCTACAAAGTTTTGTACCATAAGAAAGAGAACATCTATAGTGTAAATAAAGTGTTCCATGGTTATTTAAATGATATGAACCAGACATCTTTCTACCACAATTGCAGACTATCATTCCTGCAAAAATATAATCAATATTAAACTTATTTTTAGAAACTCGCTTATTCTTTTTCAAAAGAGATTGAACAAAATAAAATTGCTCCTTGCTTATGATTGGGTCACAATAATCTTCTATTAAAATATTTTCTCTTTCATATGTACCAATGTAAATTTTATTCTTCAACAGTTTTTGCATCCATTTATACATATGTCTCATATTAAATTTAGAATTTATATGTTGTATAGTTTTAGTAAGAGCAGAAAACTTTATATAAGTGTCAAAAGATTCTCTTACAATTTCAGCTTCATCTTCTTTAATTACTAGATGCTTGTTTTCAATTTTGTATCCGAAAGGAACTTTACCACTTATTACTTCTTTTTTCTGTATTTTATTATTAAAAACAAATTTTATTCTTTCAGATGTTTGAGAAGCTTCATTTTCTGCAAAAGATAGCATGATGTTTATATGTAATCTACCAGCAGCAGTACTAGAATCATAATTTTCTAAAATGGTTTTCCAATCACATTTATGCTTTTCCAAAGTATCTAAAATTTTATAAAAATTCTTAACACCTCGGCTGAATCTATCTAACTTAGTTAATAGAATTAAATCAATTTTATTTTCTTTTATGTCTGTAAGTAGACGTTGTAAGCCAGGTCTGTTTAAATTAGTAGCAGAATAACCTTCATCTATATATTTATCTACTATAATAAAATTATTATCTTTTGCATATTGCTCTAAAGCTTCTGTTTGTGTTCTAATGCTATCTCCGTGTAGTGCTTGTTCTTCTGTACTAACACGTATATAAAGAGCAACACGTTTTATATTGTCCATTTAAAATCACTCCTTGTTAAATGTGTTTAGTGCCTAGTTAAACACACTAGGCACTATGATTAGATTAATTAATATTAAGTTTGTTTTTCAAAGCTTCTTGTAATAATTGAGAAAAATTTATATTATTTTTTTCAGCTTCTTTATTTAACCATGAAGGAATAGATAAAGTTTTCTTAATTGACTTACTATCATATTCTTTTATTGTTTCTTTTAAATTAACTTTTACCAATATAGCAGTTTGATTTTCTTTAGTACTAATATTATTTAGTTGTGTAGGTTTTGGAATTTCTAAACCATCTGAATACAAGTCGAACAATTCTAATTTTAAAGCATCTTCTGCCATAAGAAAAGCTTCTTCTAAATTCTCGCCACAAGTTATTATATTTGAAAAATCATAAAAATTAACTTCATAATCATCATCATCATGTCTTATTACAATTGCTGGAAATATATATTCATTTTTATACATATTTTCACCACCTTTATAAAATATAAAAATAAGTTAGAGAGAGTAAAATTATAAACTGCTAGGGCTATTTAAGCCCTAACTGCTTGTAAATTGAATGAAGAGTTCCTTTTTTTATGTCGCCAGAATGTTTTGGGATTATGGCAGTTCTATTTGTTTCTCTATGTATCAACTTTATATGAGAAGTACCATTTTGACTTTTTATTTCCCAACCATTTTTAAAATCTCTCTTACTCTCAATCTTATTCCCTCCTCTCTCTAACTTTCTATAGTTATATTATAACAAATGATTTAATACGTGTCAATACGTATTAATTAAATTGTTTTATATTAATTTGTAATATAAGATGTTAAAAACCTCTATTTTGGATTATATATGATTTTCTATGAAAAATATGGTAAATTATATATAAACAATATTTTGAGGAGTGAGATTATGGGGAAAAAAATATTTTTAATTTTAATTTTTGTATTATTAAGTATAGCTGGATGTAGTGCAAATAAAGAATCACAATCAATTTTTAAGAGAGAAAGAATATTTAATGACAATGTTGCAATTCTTGAAAGTGGTGAGGAAGATAGAAAGATTTATAAATATAATGAGTGGAAAGTAGTTGGCAAGGATGGCAAAGTTATCTTTGAACAAGGTGAAAATGCAGATTATATATCTAAATTTAGTAGTGGTATTGCATGTATAGTAAAAGATGGAAAGTATGGTTTTATTGACAAAAAAGGAACTATTATCATAAAACCACAATTTGATGATGCAGATAATTTTAGAGAAGGATTAGCACCAGTTGAAATTGATGGAAAATGGGGGGCTATTGATGAAAGTGGAGAAATAGTTATAGAACCGAAATATTATTATCTTGGTGATTTTAGTGATGGTTATGCTATATATAGAGAAAATGAAAGTGACACTGAATTAGGATATATTGATAAAAATGAGAAACAATTATCTGATTTTAAATTTAGTAATACATTTCAATTTGCTGAAGGAGTAGCTATTGCCGTTAAAGATGGGAAATGGTGTATCTTAAATAAAGAAGGGAATATAATAGAAACTGAATTTACCTTTATATACCCATTTAATGATGGTATAGCATGCGTTAGGGATAAATCAAACAAATATGGTTTTATTGATAAAAAAGGAAATGTTATTATAGAACCAAAATTTGATTCTCATATGGATTCCTCATACTTTAGTGATGATTTGATTCCTGTTAACATAGATGATAAATATGGATATATTAATAAAAAAGATGAAACTATAATAGACCCACAATTTGACGAAGCAGGTATTTTTAATGATGGATTAGCCTATGTATGCATAAATGATAAATATGGATATATTAATAAAAAAGGTGAAATTATAATAGAACCACAATTTGATGAAGCTAAAGAATTTAATAATGGTTTAGCAGCTGTTTCTACAAATGGCAAGTTTGGAATAATTGATAAGGAAGGGTCGTTCGTTATAAATCCTTTATATGATAAAATAGAATAAAATATAGAAAAAAAGGTACTTAGTTAACTAAGTACCTTTTTTTCTATATTTCATGTAATTTTTAATAAAAACATTAAACTGTTTTATAACTAAATTATCTAAACTAGTAGTATTATTTTTGCTTTTTTTTAAAGAAACACTTTTTTTAAAAGCAACATTTTTATCCACACCACAAAAATACATAATTTCAGAAATTTCCGAAATTTTACATTCTGTTAATACTGCATTAGGGCATAGTATATATTTTGTAAAAGTTTCTGCTTCCACTTCAAATAATTTGTTGCTTTTAGAATGAAGCTTTAAAACATTAGTTTTTGTTGCATGTCCTAAAAAAATGTGTGCTAGTTCATGTATAAGTGTCCAACGTATGGAATGAAAGGGATAATACGTATTGTAACAAATTACAAAAGTATTATCTCTTTTACTCCAGAATACAAATCCTTGCTTGTCATATTTTTCAATAATAAAATCAATATCTTTTCTTATCAATTTTGCAAATTCTTCATAGGAATAAACTTTCAAATTATTATTTCTAATAATTTGAAAAGGACAAATAGGGTAATGTCGTAAGTTCTTCTCTTAAAATGAATTCGTAAGCTATTTGTCTTAAAAATTTATGCATTATTTATTTTTAATTTACCTTTCTAAATTGTCATATAAATTTATTGCTTCTTCTATATTTTCAGTATTGCCATTTCGGGCAGCAGATTGTTGTGAATTTTCTTCGATATATTCACCTCTATAGTCTTGATACAATTCATCATCTTCTAAAATTGTGTCAACAAGTGAGTATACATATTTTTTTATTGCTTTTCTTTGTTCTCCAGTCAATTTTAAATAGCTTTCAAGTATTTTCACATCTAAATTATCAAGATTATATTTGTTTGATAGTTCAGAAATTATTGTATCATCATTTTCAATAAACATTTCTCCAATACCATGTCTTAACCATTTTTCATTTATGTTAAATTCAGCACAAATAATTTTTATAATTTTTTCTGTAACATCACGATAGCCTTTTTCTAAATTAGAAAGATAGTTTTGGGCTACTGCTATTCTCATGCCAAATTCTTTCTGTGTAAGATTTGATGCTTTTCTTACTTCTTTGACTCTTTCATGTATATCCATTTTATCACCTCCTAAAAAGATACTAACATATGAATATCGCAAATGCAATAAAAATATAAAAATAAGGTTGATTTAATATCCCTAATGTGATATTATGATATTGCGATAGAGATATTAATAATTTAGGAGGTGTCAAATATGAATAAAATCATTGAAAATAAAACTCAAAAACTAATTGAAATAAAAGGAAGTTCAGCAAATGAATTTCTTAGTAAAAAAATTGATAGTGATGATTTAATGAAAGAAATTGTAAAGATGTCATACGAGCAACGAGTGAAAATGTTTTACATAATGCAAGGTGCGAATCTTGTGAAAGAACTAGATACACCAAACATTTAATAATTAAGAGGGGTGATAAAATTGTTTATATTGAAAGGTAAAGATTTTGAAAAGGAGATAGATAAACTAAATGTTCTTTATTGGATTGTGACTGACGAAGAAACAGAAGGAGAACTTGTATATGACTCTATAAGCACAGAAGAATTTTGCTTTAGATTTTATGAAGATTATGAAGTGGAAGGTTTAAAGATAGTAGCGAATGGAACAGAAGCATATGACAACTCGTTATTTGAAATAGAAAAAGAATATAAAAAGGATGATGAATTGGTGTTAGAGATTTCTTGTGATTTAACAAAAGAAGAGTATTTTCATGAATGGGAATTGGAAGAAGATAAAAAAGAAAAGAAGAAAAGAAAAAATATAAAATGGAATGAAAATAAAAAGGATAACTATAGAGGTAACTTTTCTAAAAAAAGTTTTAAATTTAATAACAGTGATAAAACATTCTATCTTGATACAATAGTTTCTTATAAGAGCTTAAAACAGTATTTAAAAGAAATAACTGAACTTGTAGGAGCTAATGAGATAACAATAATAAATGAAATACCAAAAGACGCAATAAGTATTAATTTTCACTATGATAATGATGGAAAACTGATTTTAAAATTTAAAAGAGAAATTGATGTTGAAGAAGGTTGTAAAAGAGAGTTTGGATATTATGATAAAAGCGTCTTATTCAATAAACAAAAATAGAATGGGGGGATATAAATGTTAAAACTATACAATTTATCAACAGAACTTAAAATATTAGAATTAGAGAAATATGGATTTTACAGAATTAATAATGAAAGTTTTACAGGGATGGACAAAGAAAATAAAAATGTCAAAGAGTGGTTTACAAAATGGTCTATAAACGGAGAAGAAATTGTATTAGCAAGAAAATGTAATGTTACTCAAGGGATAATCTATTTTTCGATTAAATTCTTAGAAAAGTACTCTGTTGAAGAAATTTTAGAAAAGGTAGTATCCTCTATAGAAGACTCTCAAATCATATCTATAGAAGATACAAGCCTAGTAATGACAGCTGAAAATATTGTTATAAAACTACACTAAGAGTGCCATCACCATTATCAACTAACTCTTTGCTAGAATGAAAAACTATTTTGTCTGAGTATAAAAATGATTCAAATTCAAAACCGTTTGGATAAACAGCTGTAGTTTTAATGCAGTCTGAACTTTGAACAATATCAGTCTTAACATCAGATAAATCAATATCAAAAGGTGTCAAAATTTTTGAAACCTCTTTAAATGTATATGTATACTTATACATCATTTGTCCCCCTTTCTGATGAATTTTAGTTTAATAACTAATGAGTAAATTATAGCATGCAATATGGAATAAATTGGGATAAAGTTATAAAAAAGAAATAATAAATAATTTATATATATAAATAAAAGGTGGATGCAAATGAAAGAGGAAAAAGAAGTAATACTTTTGAAAGTGAGTATAGAAATAAATAGGGAACTGCTGAATCAGAAAATGAGTAAAATTAAAGGATTGTATGAAGAACTTAAAAATGAATTGAACTCATTTTCTGATTTGATAAAAGTTAGATAAGGAGTGATAGAAACATGAATGATTTAGATATAGAAATAAAAATAAATGAATTAGAAAAGTATGGTTACTTTAGAGTAGATAAAGATTACATATTACAAAATATAAATAAAAAAAGTTCTTTATATAGAAAGCATATTGAAGAACACTTAAACGGAAATTTTAAAAAAGAACTTTTAATTGCAATAAAATATGAAGAAAATATTTATTTTTATTCAAGAGAATTTATAGAAAAGAATAGTGTTATTGAAATACTAGAAAGTACTAAAAGGCATTTTGTAAAACAAGATAATAACACTATCTGATACATAATTAAAATATTTGAAATGAATGGGGGAAATACATATGGCAAAGGCATGCAAGGCAATATTTGAAAACAAAATGGACATGGGTTTGTTTTGTGAAGGATATGCAAGAGCTAAAGAAATGATGATAGAACGATTATTCAATCAAGAAATAGAATATAAAATCACTTATAGAGAAAAGACAGAAGAAGAACTAAAAAAGGGAGAAAAGGAAGTAATTTAATTGAAATTTAATAATTATGTAAACAAAAAGTGTCTTATAACTACGAATTATAAGACACTTCACAAAATAACTTTGTTGTCAAAGCTATAAAATCATATCTACTTTTTATTATAGCAGATAAGACAATAGAGTTCAATAAATTCGCTAAAATGGAGCGATTAACGAGCTTGTAATAGGTATTAACATTATAACGATATAAAGTATCTATACAAATATATAACACTAGATACTAATATATAGATGCTAATAAAAGACTGAATGAGGTACTGCTATGAAGAGTTTTATAAGAGAGAAAAAGATATATTGTAATGACTATTTAGAAATAGACATAATACCAAGAGTAGATGGGACAAAAGGTAAGAGAGGTAAGAAGGAATACATATCTAAAATGAAACAAAAGAATTTGAATGACAAGAACGCTAAAAGATACTTTATACAATTAGCTAATACAAATTTTAATAATAAAGACTTAGTTGTACATTTTACATATGCACCAAAGTTTTTACCTAATACGGTTGAAGAAGCTGAAAAAGAAGCTAGAAATTATATAAGAAGAATAAATCATAGAAGAAAAAAAGAAAGATTAGGAGCAATTAAGTATTTGCTAATAACAGAATTTGGTGAAAAGAAAAATGGAACTAAGAGAGTACACCATCATATGATACTTTCTGGAGAACTTGACAGAGACATAGTCGAAAAATTATGGGTCAAGAAACAAAGGGGAAAAAAAGAAGGTGAAAAACTTGGATGGATAAATACACATAGATTACAACCGAATGAACTCGGACTAGAACATTTATGCAAATATCTAATGAAAGACCCAAAAGGTCGAAAAAGATGGAGTTCATCACAAAATTTAGAAAAGCCTTATCAGCGTTGTAATGATAGCAGATATAGCAAAAAGAAAGTAATGGATATAGTAAGAAATGATTTAGACAATAGAATGTTTTGGGAAAAACAGTATAGAGGTTATATATTTACAGAATGTAAGGTCGCATATAACGATATAACAGGAGTTAGCTTATATATAAAAATGCGAAGATTAAATTAAAATTGAGGTGATTATATGTACTTAAGAGTATGCAAGTGTTGCAAAAAGGAATTTAAAACAAATTTGTATTCAAAAACATATTGTTCTTATGTTTGTAAAAACAAGTTTAAGAATGGGAGAAAAAAAGAAAAGAAAGAAGGTAATAAGAATGAATAAAGAAATAGATGCGATATGTGCCAAGGCTGGAGAGTATATTTGTAAAATATGTAAATTTAATAATACTTGTAAAGTTGAAAATAAAAATGGGTGTATGTGTGGTCACTTTGAAGTAAAGAGCAAGATAGAAAAAATACTGGAAAAAGGTAATTTCATAACTACTATGGATTTTAAATTAAAAAATATAAGTATGAAAGAAGTTGAATCTTACTGTGAGGAAAATAATAAAAAAATAAAAATTTGTGGATGGGGAAAAGAACAAATAATAATCTTTACAGATAAAGAGAGGGTAAAAACTAATGAATAATAAAGAGAAAATAAAGGGCTTTGTACTAGTTGATTTATGTCAAGATGAATCTAGTAAAAAAAGAGAAAAAGACACTTATTATGCAGGCAAAAACCATACTTTTAACTACGATTTGTACCCTGTACTAGTGAAGGATATAAATAAATCTAAAGTATATAAAACTAAAAAAGAAGCTAAGAGAGAACTTAATTTATTAAATAAGAAATGTATTCATAACTATTTTAGAATTGTAAGTTTTAAAAAAGCTATTAAAAATATGACTAATGAAGAATTGGTAACTTTCACTTCAATGAGAGAAAATAAAGCATGTAAAAAATACTCAGAAGATATATGTAATTCATGTAATAATACTGAGATTGATTGTGAAAGTTTTGATTGTGAAAAAGCATATAGAAATTGGTTAAATGAAAATGTTATCTGGTAATGTAAAGGAGTGATAAAAAATGGTTTATAAAGATAAAAGCTTGTTAACAAGATTATTAAAAATAATTTCAAGTAAAGAAAAGAAAATAAAAATGTTAGAAAAAGAATTAGAAGCTTACAAAGAATTAGCAGAAAAAGGAGAACTTAATTTTTACTTTGCAGAAGAAGATGAAAAGTATCACATAGAATTATATAATTTCAATGAAAAATTTGGAGAATTTGTAAAAGATGTTGTATTAGATAGAAGAAAAATAGAGAAAGAAATGCAAAAAGAGAAAAGTTTCAAAACAAAATTATATACAGGAGAGATAACAACATCAAATATACATGAAATTATACAAGAAAAAATGGTAGTAAGATTAAAAAATGTTCAAAGGGCTGGAATAGACGAAATAATCTTGGATTATCATTGTAGCATGAATGAAAAAACTTATAGAGTAGTTACAACTGATTGTGGAGAAAGTTTTATAATCTTTGAAGATAACAAATAAAAATAAATGGAAGGTGATAAAAATGACTAATGAAGAATTTGAAAAGATAGAAGAAATATATTGTAGATGTAAAGCATTGAAGGAAATAAAAGTAGATTCAAAAGATATAAAAGATATTATTGAAAATAGCGATGGTTCAAATTTACGAATGATAAGTTTTGATTTTGGTTGGAGTGAAGATTTAGAATTTAAAATTAATAAAGAAGTAGGAAATTATATAAAAAAAGAAATTATAAATATGCTAGAGAATGTAATCCAAGATTGTAGTGAAAAAATAGAAGCTATTAAGATACCAAGAAATTTAAAAAAAGATAAAGTAATCTAGTTTAATTAATAATTAAGAGATAATTTATAATATAAAATTCCGTGTAGATAATAAGAAAGGAAAATAAAATATGGATGATAAAAAACTACAACAAAGATATAGAAACAAAGTTGCTAATGCACAAGGTCAACACTTTGAAAATTACATAAATTCAGCTTGTATAATTTATAGAAATGATAATAGAGCTGAAATAGATAAAACACCAGAACCGTTTAGAGTATTAAGCAAAGATAAAACAGGGAAATTTACAGGTAGATTTATAGCTAATGCACAGCCCGATTTTAAAGGTACTTTAAAGGGTGGAGTGTGTATATGCTTTGAAGCCAAATACACACTTAAAGATAATATAAAAAGAAGTGTTTTAACCAACACGCAATTAGAAACATTAGACAGATATTACTGTATGGGAGCGATAACAGGGGTTTGTATAGGTATACAAGATAGATTTTACTTTATACCTTTTCTCACATGGAAAAATATGAAAAATTGTTTTGGTAGACAATATGTAAAACAAGAAGATATAAAAAGATTTGAAATAGAATTTTTTAATGGAGCTGTATTGTTTTTAGACTATATAACTAAAGACGAGAAAATATTAAATGAAAATTATAGCTTATTAAGAAAAAAATTTGAAAATGAAATAGATGATAGTATTAAAAAGGTGAGGGGATAAAATGTTTTTAAACTTATATACTAAAAAAGATTTTGATGAAATAAAAGCAGAATATGAAATAGCTATTGGTAGAATAGAAGAACTAAAAGATAAATGTTCAAAGAAAGAAAAAATAATTTCAGACTTAGAAAATAAAAACGCTGCACTACATACAGAAAAAATGTCTTTAAAAATTAGATATGAAAATGACCAAAATATAAAAAAAGGGATGGAAGCTGGAGCTGGAATTTTAAGAAAAGAAATAGAAAAATTAAAAGAAGAAAATGAGATTTTGAAAAAAACAATAGAAACTTTTAACAATAAAATTAAAGAAATAGAATTAAAATTTAAAAAAATACTAAATGATAAAATAACTAGACTTGAAGCTATAAAAGCGAGAACAAAAAGATTTAGAATAAAGAAAAAAATAGAAAAAATTATTGAGGAACTAGAATTAAAAAGTTTCTTAGAATAAAAAAAGGTTGATTATTATGTTATTAGCCAATAAAGATAAAATAATACAGCTTGCAAGTAAAATGGTAGAACTGTACAATTTTGAAGATTTAGAAGCAACAATAAAAGCTATACAGTACTTAGAGGAAATTGAAGTAAATGGGTTTATACAGGAAGATGAATATAATGAGCTTCTAAGTTTGATTAAGAATGAAGAAAGTGAGCTAACAATATGGAAAAGAGAGTAATAAACCATTTTATAGATTGTATTAACAAAAATAGGACAAGAATGTTAATTGAAAAAGATGATAAATGTTATCTTATGGATGGATTTTGCATATTTGTGATTGATAAGAAAGAAATGATATTAAACCCTAAACTTTTTACTATTAATAACGATAAAGCAAAGATAATACTTAGCAGGATAAAAGAAGAAGGATACAAAGAAATGTTATTAAAATACTATATACCAGTCGGGGATATTACATACCATAAATATATATGCGAAGGGTTAGAAGTCTACTTAAATGGGGAATTTATAAAGCTCTTTGGAAAGTTTGATAAAGTAGAAGCTATAGATTCAGAATCTTTAGTACGTATATCAATAAAAAAACATATAATTGGATATTTAATGCCAATAAGATTACCAAAGAATTATTAAAAAGGAGAAATATAAACATGGAAACTAAAAAAGCTATAATCATATCTATTTTAAATTTTAAGGGAGGAGTAGGAAAAACAATAACAGCAGCTAATTTTGGAGATATGTTATCAAAATTAGGGTTTAAGATTTTATTTATAGATGCAGATAAACAGGGAAATTTATCTCAATATTTTTTAAAGTTTAAAGAAGATAAAAAAGGATTAGATAGGATACTAACAACTAAATGTGTTGATATAAAAGAGTTTATATGTAAGACGGGAAATAAAAATATAGATATTATAACAAGTAATATGAATCTTTATGAAGCTGAAAGAAAAATTTACAATATGGAGAGTGATAAATTTAATATATTAAAAATAGCTTTAGATAGTGTTAAGAATGAATACGATTATTGTATTATTGATAATGCACCTACGATTGATTTAATTACTATCAATTCGCTTATAGCATCTAATCAAGTAATAATACCTATCAGAGCAGATGATTTTTCATACAAGGCAATTAATGAATTGCTAGAGCAAGTAGAAAATGCTAAACAAATAAATAGTGAATTAGAATTTAAAGGTTGTTTACTTACACATTACCAAAACAATGAAGTTAATAATCAGTTTAAAGGATTGATAAAAACTAAATGCAATGTGTTTGAAACAAATATAAGATTTAATAAAAACATTCAAGAGAGTACATTCTATAAAAAAACACTAAGAGAATATAATAGTCGTTGTGGAGCTTCACAAGATTATAAAAAATTTACTAAAGAGTATGTAAAAACGTGTACGAATCGTACACATTAAAGGAGGTAAATATATGTCTTTTAATATGTTAGAAGTACTAGCTAATAATAAAGCTCAAAATAGTGTTGAAGAAGATAACAAAGAAAATAATTTGAATATAAAATACATAAGTGTTTTTGACCTTGTAGAATCTAAAGAAAACTTTTATTCTACTGATGATATAGAAGAATTGAAACATTCAATAGAATTGTTTGGAATAAAGCAAAATTTAAATGTAAAAAAAATAAGTGATAATAAATATAAAGTTATATCTGGTCATAGAAGAAGGTTAGCGACATTAGAGTTAGTCAATGAAGGTAAAAAAGAATACGAATTTTTACCATGTGCAATAGAAACTGATTTAGAGGAGTTAGAAGAAAAATTGTTATTGATAATGTCTAATTCAACTATTAGAGAAATAAGTGATTATGAGAAAATGTTACAAGCAATGGGAATCAAAGAAATATTTGAGAACTTTGATTTTAAGAAAAGAAAAAAACTAAAAGGTAGAACTAGAGAAATAATAGCTGATATGTTGGAAATATCCACAATGCAATTAGCAAGATATGAAAGTATATCAAAAAATTTGAACCCAGAATTTAAGGCTGAACTTAAAAAAGAAAATATAAATGTATCTACAGCTTTTGAGTTATCTAAACTGGAAGGAGCAGAGCAACAAAATTTATTTGCTGAATATAAAGAAAAAGAAGAATTGAGTATTAAGGATGTCAAAGAAAAAGGCAAAAAAAATAATGAACAGGAAGATGGACAACCAAAACAGGAAAATAGTTTAAAAGAAGAAAAGAAAAAATGTGAAGAAAAAGAAGAAAGTATTTTAATAGAAAAACAAGAAGAGGGAAAGATTTTTAAGACTGTATTTGAAATTATAAAAGATATGGATGTTAAAAAATTAGCTGAATATATATGTGGGCGTTGTGAAATATTTGGGGCTTTTTGTGGTAATGCTATTGAATGTAACGAAAAACGAGGAGTAGGAAAAACAAATATATGTTTAAGATGGTTAAAAACGGAAGCACAGGAGGGTAATAATGAATAGCTTGAAATATAATAAAAGTGGATACATTGATAATACAGCATATAAGGCAATAAGTAAAGTTGATGAAGAAAAACAAAAAGCTAATACTTTAATCGAGCTAATTAAAAAAATGACTAAGATAGCAGGATTTGAGATTATAGGCAGAATAGAACTTAGAAACAAAAAAAGTGGAGCTATATACAAGTAAAACAAATATCTATGATAGGAAAGGAATTTGTTATATGGTAAAAGAAATAGGAGAAGGAACTGAAAAGATAAATATTGATACATTAATTGAAAAAGTAACAAATATAGCAGCAGAGAAGGCTATAGCTACATATGAAAATAGAAGAAAAGAGGAAATTAAGTATTTATATGATAGAAAGCTTAGAAATACAAAGTTGTTATTGAAACATTATAAAGATTTTAAAAGACATGTTAATAATTCTATTTTTAAGGTATCTAATGTAAATGAAAATGCTATTGAAATATTAGAGGAATTAATAAACTCTAAAATAACAGAGAACCTATTTGTAGAAAGTATAAGCAATAGTGTATCACGTACGAATATAATCATATCTCATATAAATACTATGATAAATATTTATGAAGCTTATAGTAAACAATGCGGAGAATTAGAAGTAAGAAAATATAGAATAATATATAAAAGATTTATAGATGAAAAAAGATGGAGTATAAAAGAAATAGCTATCTCTGAAAATATAGACAATAGAACTGTATATAGAGATATAAACCTAGCTTGCGAAAAATTGTCAGTATTTATATTTGGTATAGATGGAGTAAATAAATTCTAATACAATAGTCAAATGTCATGTTTTTATAGAATAATAAAATAAAATATTAATTAGTTAGATAAATGGAGGATAGTTATTTCAATGTATACAGTGATATGGTTTAATTAATATAGAAAGCTATATAATAAGAATGATGTGTCAATAAGTGTTCATATACAAAACAATTTCAAAATGATAATATATAAAGTGTAAGATTAGATTTGTTGTGAACCAGAAATATATATTATAAAAAAAGGATTATCTCTTTAAGTAATTGAGATAGTCCTTTTTGTTTTGTGAGGTGAAAACTAATGGAAAATAACAGAGAATTAACAGTTAAAATGAGAAATATATTTCATGACCTCGTAAAGTTATTTGATGAAAGTATGAAGCTAGAGGATGAAATAGAAAGCTTAAATAAAGAAGATATTAAGAAAGAAAAAAGTTTGGTAGAAAGGTATGAAAAAGCAATTGAAGCAATTAAGGAAAAATTTGACTGCTTATCATCATTGGAATAGGAGTGATTGAATGAGTAAAGTTATATGTGATAAGTGTAATCATAGTTTTAAAATTAATTTAAAAGATATAAAAACATGCTTCATTGATGATATAGAAGTAAAATATTTTAAATGTAGAAAATGTAAAGAAAGATATATTATATCTTTTGAAGATGATAAGTTAAAAGAAATGAAAAAGAATTATAATGAAATGTTAAATAAAGGAAAAGAGTATAGGGCAAATGGATTGGACTATAAAGAAACACCACTATGGTTAATGGTAGATAGTTTTAATAATTTAATTGAATATCAAAATAAATTGGAAGTGAAAGTTTATGGTGAAGCTATATGCCAATGAAACGAATTTGTAAATGTGGTAAGAAGATTGACTATGATAAGAAAATGTGTGAAGAATGTTATAAAAGATATAATGATGCAAATAAAAAGATATATGATTATAAAAAATATAATAAAAAATATAATTCAGAGAAAAGAAATAATCAAGAGTTTTATGGTTCTAAGAAGTGGAGAATAGCAAAAGATAAAGCTAGAGTAAGAGATAAGAATTTATGTAGACTATGCTATGATAATAAAACCATAAAGAAGGCTGATTTAGTGCATCATATTGAAGAAGTGAAACAATGTAAAGACAAAATATATGATACTAATAATCTTATCTGTTTATGTGAACGATGCCATAGAGAAGTCCATCTGTTATATAAAAGTAAAGCAAGTATAATAAAAGAAAAATTGAAAGATTTAGCAGAAGAAGGATTTTAAGAATGCAGAAATCTTATGCATAATCTTATGTTAAGAAGAAAAACAAAGCCCTTAGAATCGAAGCTAGAGGTAGTAGGGGGGCATAAAAAAGTTTTTGGAGGGGTAGACGAGCGATAGGGTGGAGTCAACTGTGCAACCAAACATAATTTTCCGAAGGGGGTGGTTTATTGGAAAATAGCAGGGGGGAGGGGTCAAGTCTAAAAACATATGAAATAATACCAAAACCACCAGCAATTTTATCTAAATTAGGAAAAGAAAAATACACTGAAATTGCAAAGAGTTTGGTAGATGAAGAAAAATGGAAAGTCGGAGATGAAATAGCGTTAACTGCATTATGTGTAAATTATCAGCGTTGGATGCAAGCTGAAAAAGCTATTAAAACCAATAAAGATTTATGTTTTGAAACAGAAACAGGATATAGGCAACAAATACCAGAAATTTCAATTGCGAATAACTGTATGAAAATGATGTTAACATTTATAAAAGAATTTGCTTTAACTCCAAGAGAAAGAGTAAAGTTAAAAGAACTTGTTTTAAATCCTACAGAGGTAGAAAATATAGACAAAGAACTAGATGACATGATTCAGAAATAAGGTAATTATATGAATGAAAAATTAAAAGAAAAAATAGATAAACAATTGACTTGGAATTTGTATGATGCCATTAGGGAATTAAAAAATAAGTGGGATAATGAAAAATATTACTATGATGTAGAAGAAGCTAAGAAATTTCTTACCTTTGCAAGCAAATTAGAGCTTGATAAAGGTAAAAAAGGTAAAAAAATAAAGTTAATAAAATTTCAGTTTGAAATATGCACTAGTATTATTTGTGTTAAAAGAAGAAGTGATAATTTAAGAAGGTTTAGAGAAGCACATATAAACATACCTCGTAAAAATTCTAAGTCATTCTTGATAGCTCTTATAGCTAGTTACTTATATTTTTGTAAAAATGAGTTTGGAAGTGAAACAATAATAACTGCAAATAGTAGAGACCAAGCATCATTACTTTTTAATACAATACATCACATGGTTAAGACTAATAAAACTTTAAAAAAATATGTAAATATACTTGAAAGTAGAAAGTATATGTTTAAAAAGAATATGAACGCATATTTGAGGGTTTTATCATCAGATGCAGGAACAGCAGACAGTTATGCAGGTTACGTTTGTATAATTGATGAAATTCATGAAGCTAAAAATAGACAATTATATGATAAATTAAAAACTGGAGCTGGAATTTGGGAAGAACCCCTAATGTTAACAATAACTACTGCAAGTAGTGGAGATAATCCAGAAAATTTAGAGTTTGAATTATATTCGTATTCAAAAGAGTTAATGAAAGGCGAATTTGAGGATGATTCCTTTTTTTATGCAATTTATGAAGCAGAGGAAAAGTGTGAATTATTGGATGAAGAACAATGGTTTAAAGCTAATCCAGCTCTTGGGACATTTAGAAGTTATGAAGAACTGAAAAACCTTGCAATAAGAGCTACGAGATTAAAGACACAAGAAGCAGCATTTAGAAGGCTATATCTGAATCAACATGTTGCACTTGATGGTGAAGGTGCAATAAATATGGAATTGTGGGAAAAAGCTGAAAGAGAAATAAATCTAGAAGAATTAAGAAATATGAAAACTTGGGATGGGATGGACATGGGTTCAACCCAAGATATAACAGCCTATGTGATGGTTTTTTATGATGAAGATACTAATAAGTATATAATTTACCCATTTTTATTTACCCCAAAAGATACAATTGAAGAAAGAAGTGAAAGGGATGATATTCGATATGATATTTTAGTACAAGAAAAAGAATTGATTGCACTAGAAGGTCGCTCTATTAACTATCAGTATATGCATGATTATTTAGAGGAAACTAAAATAAAATATGAATTAGAAACTCAAGAAATAGGCTTCGATAGATGGGGTTCTATAGGAATAAGAAATAAGCTAGAAGAAGATTATGACGTTTTGCCCTTTGGGCAAGGATATAGTTCTATGTCACCAGCAGTTCGAGATTTTGAAAATATCCTTTTAGATGGAAGAATAATAATAGCTAAAAATAGTCTGTTTAGACGAATGGCAAAGAATGTTGTTGCAGTTATGGATGATGCTGGAAATATAAAATATTCAAAGAAAAGAAGTAAATATAAAATAGATGGTATTATAGCAATGTTGATGGGAATATCAAGAGCAATTTTTAATAATGAGGGTGAACAATTTTCAACACAAAATAATGTAGATAAATTTTTAAATAAAGTCATGGGAGGTGAAGAAGATTAATGCTGTTAATAAAATAAGAAAATATATATCTAATAAAATAGACCCTACACCAAAAAGTGTAGGTGATAGTGATATTTTAACATGGTTAGGAATTGATGAAACCAGTAAAAATGTAAGAAGTGAAATAACATATTTTACATGCTTGAAGATTTTATCAGAAACTCTTGGAAAACTGTCTTTGAAAACATATAAAAGAACAGAAAAAGGAAGAGAAGCAATTGAATTATCAGATATAAATAGAGTTTTGAAAGTAAGACCTAATGAGTATACAACACCAGCCATTTTTTGGTCAACTATAGAGCAGAACAGAAATCATTTTGGAAATGCGTATGTGTGGTGTAGATGGAGTGGAGCTAAATTAATTGATTTATGGATTATGCAAAGTGATTGTGTTGAAATATATGTAGATAATCATGGTTTCTTTGGTAAAAAAAATAAAGTATGGTATGTATATAATGACCCTAAAAGTGGAGAGAGACATATCTTTCAAGGAAAAGATGTTTTACATTTTAAAACAAGTCATACACTAGATGGGATAACAGGATTACCAGTAAGAGAAATATTAAGAGATACTTTAGAGGGGAATTTAAATAGCCAGCAATACATGAACAAACTATATAAGCAAGGTTTAACAGGCAAAGCTATATTACAATATACTGGCGATTTAGATAAAAAAGCACAGAGAAAATTAGTATCATTTTATGAAGAATTTTCAAATGGGATTGATAACACAGGAAAGATAATTCCTGTTCCTATAGGAATGACTTTGCAACCATTAAATATAAAATTTACAGATGTACAATTTTTTGAACTTAGAAAATACTCTTCTCTGCAAATCGCTGGAGCTTTTGGAATAAAACCTAATCACATAAATGATTATGAAAAATCAAGTTATTCAAATTCAGAAATGCAACAGTTAAGCTTTTATGTTGATACATTACAGTTTATATTAAAACAATATGAAGAAGAAACAACATTTAAACTACTTACAAATAAACAAATAGAAGAAGGTTGTTTCTTTAAATATAATGAAAGAGCTATTTTAAGAGCTGATACAAAAACGCAGATGGAAACATTAACAGCAGGTGTAAACAATGGTATCTATACTCCTAATGAAGCTCGTGAATTTGTTGATTTACCAGAAAAGGAAGGTGGCGATATTCTTATAACAAATGGAAACTATATACCAATTACAGAGGTTGGTAAGCAATATGAGAAGGGGGGTGTAAATAATGAGTAAGAAAAATAAAGATAATTTAACAAGTATATTACAAATAAAAAATTCTACTGATAAAAAAGCAGAACTATATTTTTATGGTGATATAGTATCTAGCTCATGGGGAGCTTGGGAAGAAGAAGACCAGTATCCAGAATCAATAAAAAACTTTTTAAAGGGTCAAGAGGATAAAGACCTAGATATTTATATAAATAGTGGAGGAGGGTCTGTATTTGCTGGTATGGCTATCTACAATATGTTAAAAAGACATGCAGGGTTTAAAACAATAAAAATAGACGGTATTGCTGGAAGTATAGCATCAATAATAGCACTTGCAGGTGATAAAATAATTATCCCACGCAATGCTTTTTTTATGATTCACAAAGCGTGGGGAATTGTGCAAGGAAATTCAAAAAAAGTTATTGAATATGCAAGTTTGTTGGAAAAAATAGACAAAACAGCATTAGAAATTTACAAAGAAAATTTAAAAAATGAAAATGATATTGAAAAGATAAAGCAAATGATAGAAGAAGAAACATGGTTAACAGGAGAAGAAGCAGCGAAATATTTTAAATTTGAATTATCTAGTGAAGTAGATGCAGTTGCCTGTTCTGGTGACATATTAGATAAATATAATAAAACACCTAAAGTTATTAATAACATAAAAGTAAATGACATTGAAGAAAGAAAAAATAATTTATTAAAAAGAATAGAAAGAATCTAGTGGAGGGCAAATAATGAAAAATAAAAATAAGTATAATACAAACTTAAATGTATATATGTCAACTGATATAAGAGAAGTAAAAGCATCTATTGATGAAAATATAGAAAAGATAAAGAACTTAATTATAGAAAATAAGCTTGATGAAGCTGAAAAACTAACTGCTGATACAGAAAAACTTAAAAAAATTTATGATGGTTTAGTTGAATTAGAAGAAGATGAACTTGATAACATAAAAAACAAAATAAATAATTCTAAGGCAACTAAAATAAAAAATATAGAAGAAAAAGCAAAATATGATGGAAACTTATTTTGTAAAGTAATTGCTAATACTTTATTAAAGCAGAAAGAAAAAAATGAATTTTCAGCAACAAGGGAGCAATTTGAATTTACTGACTCTGAAAGAATGGCTATTTCTGAAAATATAGACGAGGATGGTGGATATGCAGTTCCAGAAGATATTTCTGTAAAAATCAATAAAAGATTAAAAGATTCTATTGATTTATCTACCCTAGTTGATTCAGAACAAGTTTATACTAGAAGTGGTCAAAGAACTTATGAAAAAAGAATGAAACAAACACCATTAGGTAAATTATCAGAGTATAATTCTACTACACAAACATATGGAAAGATAAAAGATACTGATAATCCTAAATTAGAGCGAATTTCTTTTAACTTAATAGATTTTGCTGGTATGATAACAATTCCTAATGACTTGCTGAAATTTGCATCAAAGGAGTTAGAGAACTTTGTAATAGATTGGATAGTTGATAAAGTAAGGGTAACAAGAAACATGATAATATTAAAGGGGTACAAAGATGATGATGGTGATGAAATTGAGGGGATATTCTCAGATAGCACTAAATTCAAAAAAGTAGACTTAAAGAGTAATTCAACTATTAAAAACTTTAAAAAAATGAAAAATGTAACTTTAAATTCTGTATTTAAAAAGAGTTCTAAGTGGATAGTAAATCAAGATGGGTTTAATTATCTAGATAGCTTAGAAGATAAAAATGGAAGGAGCTATTTACAACCAGACCCTAAAAATGAAACTGAATACAGATTTTTAGGCTTACCAGTAATAGAGATAAATAATGAAACACTAGAAACTGAAACAATTAAGAGTGGGTCAGAAGGAAGTGAAACAATAACAAATGTAGCTCCTGTTATATTAGGTGATTTGAAAGAAGCATACAAGATATTCCATGATGGTAAATACCAATTAGCAACAACTAATATAGGAGCTGGTGCTTTTGAAACTAATACAAACAAGGCTAGAGTAATAAATAAATTAGATGGTTCTGTAAAAGATGATGAAGCAATAATAATAGCTAAATTAACATTGCCAGAAGAACTTGTATAATGTTAGAAGAAATTAAAGCATATTTAAGAATAGATTCAAATGATGATGATAACTGGATAGAAAAAACTTTAATCCCAGCTATTGATGTATACTTTAGAAACGCAGGTATTAACATTGATTCTATTAAAAATGAAGAACTTTATAAATTAGCTGTAGAAATGATGGCTTGTCATTGGTATGAAAATCGTGGAGTTGTTGGAGATACAAGAGGAATTGATTTTGGATTAAAGACTATCATGTTGCAACTACAATTTTGCTATGAAGAGGATGAATAAAAATGAATGTTGGAGAGCTAAATAGAAAAGTTACTATACAAATCAGAGAAGAAAGAAAAGATGAAAATGGATTTACAATAAATGAATGGTCAGATTTTAAAACTGTTTATTCTAGTATAAAAAACTTACATGGTAAAGAATTTTTACAAGCTCAAGCGTTAGATAGTAGAGCAAGTAAGAAAATAATAATCAGATATATAAAAGAGCTAGATAATTCTATAAACAAGGATTCTAGTATTGAATATAGAGTTGTTTATAAAAATATAATATATAACATTTTATATATAGACAATATAAATGAAGCTAATAAATATATGGAAATAATGCTGGAGGGTGAATAAATTGGGAATAACATTCGATTTTAGCAAACTTCAACAAAAACTCGATTCTATGGAAAGGAAAGCAGGAAAGGAACTGGTGGATAATGCAATTGATGCTGGTGGAAGGGTATTAGTGGAAGGGATGAAAGAAGAAGTAAGAGCAAATGTATATGATACAGGAGAATTATATAACTCAATTGGAATCGGTAGAAAAAAAGGCTCTGGTACAAAAAGGAGTATAGAAATAGGTTCTCAATCTAATGATAGAGATGTCATAGCCAGAAATTTTTATAATGAATATGGGACTTTAAGAGTTGTAGGTAAAAAACATAATAAAAGAAGTTTCAATAAAAATAAAAAAAAGGCTAATGAAGCGATAAAAAAATCTATTATAAGTGATTTAAAGTAAAAAGTAAGGTGATACAATGAATATAAATAAGTTAATAATTGAAACTATAGAATCTTTAGACATAGATACATTTTATATAGAAGCTAGTAAGGGAAAAGATAAATATTGTGTATTTAGTATTTATAAAGAAAATGAAGAAGATATTTTTGATAACTTACATAGCTCAATAAAATATTATATAACAGTAAATTATTGGTTTAGAAATACTATGGATGCAGAACTTTATAAAGAAATTAAAAAGAAAATGAAATTGAATAAATTTAAAATTGATGGTTGTAGAGATTTACCTAAAACTGGTGATTACTATGGAAAGAATATTGATTTTATATATAAACAAAGAGAAGGGATTACAATTTAGTAGTCTTTTTTTAATATAAAAGAAAAGGTGGATTATAAAATGGATGCTTATACAAAGAAAATAGTTTATGGAATGGATAAAATACATGTAGCAAAGATTAGTGAAGATGGGTATGTGACTCCTATGGCTATAGTGGGAGCAAAGGATGTTGAAGCAAATTTTGAAATAGGAGACAAAACAATATATGCAGATAATAAAGGCATTTATAATAATAAAAAAATATCAAAAGGTTCTGGTAAATTAGGTGTAATAGGTCTTACAACAGATGAAAAATGTTTATTGGGTGGAACTGAAAATATGAGTGGTGGATATGCTCTTGCGGATAATGTTATACCACCAAACTTGGCACTATTATTTGCACAGGATAAGGCTGATGGAGGTAGTTTGCTAACAGTAATATATAATGTCCAGTTTAACCCTGTTTCTATAGCAGCAGTTACAACAGAGGATAGTATAGAAGAGACTAAAACAGAGCTAGATTTTACAGCACTAGTAGGGAAAGATGGATATTGGTATTATACAATAGATACAACAGACTCAAAAGTTGATGCAGATATGATATCAAAGTTCTTTACAGAGGTTCAGTTACCAAAAATAAAAGCAGATTCAGATATATAGGAAATCTAAATAGGTGTCAAAATGGGATATGAGGAAAAAATCTTATTTGGATTAGATAATATAAGCGTGTGTAAAATGTCAAATGATTCTATACCTATTAAAATACTGGGTGCAATCTCTGTAGAAGTTGAAGTAAAACAACAATATAAATATTTATATGTGAGAGGGAGAAAAAGAGTCAAAATAAATGGAGCGATAGAATGTACAGGAAAGTTGAAACTATTAGGCTTAACTTCATTAGAACAGAATTTAATCTTTGGTCATATTGAAAGCGAGGGAGTTGCTGTTGGGGAAAACAGTAACTCTCCTAATTTAAGGTTGTTATTCAGTAGGGAAAAAGCAAATGGATATAAAGTTTTCTATTGTATTTATAATGTTGTTTTTGACTTAAGTTCTATAGATGCAAACACAACAAAAGAAACAATGTCAGAAGATGTAGTAGAGATTAATTTTGAAGGGTTAAAAGATGATAATACAAATTTAACTTATTATTCAATAGATACAGAAACATGTGACAAAAAAGTGATGGATAATTGGTTTAAAAAGATACAATACCCTAAAGAGGTGAAAAGATGAATGGAAACAAAATGGAAATAAAAATGAATGGTGTTGTTTATGAAGCTAAACTTGATATGGGAGCTTTAGCTGAAATACAAGATTTTTTTAGAAAGAAAAATGATTTTTTAAAGCTTCCAGAGATAATTCGAGGATACTCAGAAGAAAATTTTATGATTATAAATGAAATAATTATACAAAGTATTCAAAGATGCCATAAACAATTAAAGCGTGATGAAATACTAGATAATATGTTATTAAAAGAGATAGGTAAGATAAAAGCTTATGCAGGTGAATTAATAATAAACTCACTTCCTAAAGATGATAAAAAAAAAGAAAAGGAATAGACAATAAAAAAGTTGAAGATTGGGATTTTGAATATCTTCAATATTTGTGGTATACAGTTTTACAGCGTAAAGAGGAATTTTGGGACATTACTCCTAAAAAGCTATTTGCTCAGCTAGATGCGCATAAAAAATATAATGGAGTAAATGAAGAGGTAGTAAAGCAAGAAACAGTTGATACAACTGAGTTTATGTAAAGGGGGGAGGACGAATGTCAGAAACTATTGAGAAACTAGCGGTCGAATTAGCTCTTGAAGCGGGTTCATTCTCTAAACAGATTTCTAGTATAAACAAAGAAATAAAGAATCTAGAAAGAGATTTTAAGAGTGCAGGGAATGGGACTAAAAACTTTGAAAATAGTTTTGTTGGATTAGATGCAAAGATTCAAAAGACCGCTAGGCAAATTGATTTATATAATAAAAAACTAATTAGTCAAAAACAAGAACAAGATAAACTAAAAAGTACATTGACTGAACAAAAGTCAAAATTAGATAGTTTAGAAGCTACACTTGGCAAAGGTAGCAAAGAGTGGCAAAAACAAGCTCAACTTGTCCAACAAACTAGCTCAAAATTAAATCGCTTAAATTCTGATGTTAAGCAAACGGAATCTACTATCAATAAGTTAGGTACAGAGTTGAATCAATCAACTAGAGCATTTTCAAATCTAGGTAATAAAACACAAACAATAGAGCAAAAGCTTGCTAATGTGAATAGGCAAACTACACTTACAGAATCAGAATTTAATAAATTAGGTGCTGAATTAAATCAATCGGGTACATATTTTCAAAGACTAGGAAATGAAATGCAACAATTAAGTGCAAAGATTCAGTCTAATAAAGCTATGTTAAGTATTTATGAATCTGAAATCAGAAAATTAAACACAAATTTAACTCAAAATAAACAAACACATAGCCAATTAAAAACTGAGATTAACCAGACTAGAAATGCACTAGAACAAGCGAAAAGTAAGTTTGGAGCAAATTCAACAGAAGCTCAACAATTACATGCTAAATTATTACAATTAAAAGATGCTTATAATAAAAGTGAACATGAAATTGAACAGTCAAATGCAGCTCTAGACAGATATCAAGCTGAAATAAATAATACAAGAGCTGATATAACAAGACTATCAGCTCAATTAAGACAAATGCCATTCAATACTATGGGGCAATCTATGGTATCAGCAGGGCAAAAAATAAAAGGTGTTGGGCAAAGTTTAGGAATGTATGTAACTATGCCACTTACAATGCTTGGTGTGGCAGCATCAAGGGCAGGAGTTAATTTTGATACTTCTATGAGTAAGTTACAAGCAACAGCAGGAATTGCAGATAAAAGTAGTGTATCGTTTCAAAAATTGCAAGAAAAAGCTCAAGATTTAGGTGCAAGAACTTCATTTTCAGCAAGTGAGGCAGCTGATGGACTTACATATCTAGCACTTGCAGGTTGGGATGTAGAGACATCTTTATCAAGAATAGAACCAGTCTTACGTGCAGCAGAAGCAGGAGGAATGGATTTAGCTTTATGTTCGGATTTGGTAACAGATAGTATGTCATCAGCAGGAATTGCAAGTCAAGATTTTACTAAATATTTAGATATAACAGCACAAGCACAAAGAAAATCTAATACTAATATGCAACAAATGCTAGAGGCATATGTAACGGCAGGGGGAATGTTTAAAAACTTAAATATGCCACTTGAACAGTCTGCCGCACTTATTGGAATACTGGCGAATAGAGGAACAAAGGCAAGTGAAGCTGGAAATGCATTAATAAGTGTTTTTAGTAATATAATTGGTGAAAATGGAAGAGCAGGAAAAGCGTTAGATGCATTAAATATATCACTGTTTGATTCGCAAGGGAAGCAGAAGGATACAGTTGCAGTTTTGAAAGAAATGAGTAATGCATTAGGTGTAACTTCTGATTCTACAACAAAGTTGACAGAAGAAGAACGAGCAAGGTTTGCAACAATGATTGGTGGGAAAACACAATATGATACATTAATGAAGTTACTTGCAGGTGTGAATGATGAATATGATGAATTAGAGAAAAGTTTGAAAAACTCCAAAGGTTCATTAATGGAAGTTGCTGCCACTATGAAAAATAATTTGGGTGGAGCAATTACAAATATGAAGTCAGCCTTAGAAGGTGCAGGCATACAAGCATTTAAGGCAATGGAGCCTGTTCTTGCGAGTTTAATAGAAAAAATAACACAACTTTCAAATTGGTTTACTAATCTTAGTGAATCTTCTCAACAATCTATTGTGAAGATGGCAGCTATGGCAGCAGCTCTAGCACCAATCCTTATTGCATTCGGACAATTGATTATTGTTGGAGGAAATTTAACGCTTATTATAGGACATATAAAAGAAGCAATGGGTGGAGTAGGTGCTACATCAACAAGTTTATTAACTAAATTAGGAAATCTAACTACTAAATTATTTTCTTTGCAAGGAGCTTTTGCATTACTCGCAGTTGCAGGTATTGGAGTAGCGGTAAAGGCTTTACATGATTATAGTGTTCAAGATGGCAAATTATATGAACAAAGAAAGAAAAATATAGAAAGCTTAGAGAGAGAAAAAAAAGGATATCAAGAAGCAAAAGAAAAGATAGGTTATATAGCAAAAGAATACGATACATTAAAAAGTAAATCTAAGTTGAGCAATGAAGAAGCGGAAAGACTAAAGGAGTTAACAAAACAAATAGCTGATTTAATGCCAGAGCTTATAAGTGGTTATGATGAAGATGGAAATCCAATTCTAAGTATGAAAGGTTCGGCAGAGGAGTTATGCTCAGAGTTAGATAGAGCTATAGAAAAAAAAGAGCGTTTAATCGGATTTGATAAACAAGATAATGCTAAAATTGCGATGGAAAAACAAGCTGGAAAACGTGATAAGGACGGAAATAAAGTTGTAGGTAAAGCAGCAGATTCTTTGCAAACAGATATAGAAAAAGTTAAAACTGTACAACAAAAATATAATGCTGATATGGCTAAATTAGAGCAGGAAGGTGCAGTTTTAAGAGGTAAAATTAGAAATACAGAAGGAAAAGACAGAGAAAAGTATTTACTGAAATACAAAAACCATCTAAGAGAAAAAGAGAAAGTTACACAGGATGCACAGAAAAATAACGAAAGAGATATAGAAGCAGCTAAAAAAGTTGCACAAGAAGTTGAAAAAGGTATATTTGCTAGTACCACTATGGGAAGTGTTTTTAAATCTAGTAAAAATAATGATGCAAAGAAACAATTCAATGAACTCAAAGGTCTATTAGATTTTTCTGGTATAAAGACAGATGAACAATTTGCAAAAGCTGAAATGTCTATGTCTAAATTATTTAAATCAGCTTCGGATGGTAAAATAAATTTAGAGGGTGTAAAGAAGCAAATAGAAGATGCAAATACAGCATTATCAAAAGATGGAGACTTATCTTCATATAACACTAAGATGCAAGAACTAGCAAAGACAATAGCAACCGCAACAGGGACAAAGTCAAGTGATTGGATATCACTATTAACTTCATTAGATAAAGAATTTTTAAGAACAACAGACTCTACAGATACGTTTTTGAAAAAGTTCAATAGAACTAGACAAGAATTAGAAAGTGGTGATAGTCTAGCTGTTGCAGCTCAAAGACAATTTGACGAATTAAACTCAGCAATAGAAGGATTACAAATAACAGAAAATAAAGATGTTAATGTACAGACTGTAATTGATTTCACAAACAATCAGAATATACCAGAAGATATAAGAAAATTTACAAGTAGTTTAATTAAGAAAGATGCTAATGGGAATATAACTAACTCAGAAGAGGTAATTAAATTTACAGCAGACTTGCTATTTGAGTTACAACAAGAAAAACCAGACTGGAATATTTTACAACAAGAAGCAGATAAGCTATTTGGAAAAGGGAAGGTAAAAGTAACAGAAGATTTAGAGATAACTGCTGGAGAGATAGATTCGTCTGGAATTGATAAAAATAATATAGAGCAACAAGTAAAAGATAAGTTTAGTAAAGATAAGGTTACAATAAAAATTAATACAGCTATTGAAAAAGGGGAAATTGATACAAGCAAAATTGGTTTGGTGGATGAAATATTTAATAATATTAATGCTACAAAAGAAGTAAAAACTAAATTTATTTTAGAAAATACAGATGCAATTAATCAAGCCAAGAATTATGAAGAATTTCTGAAAAATTTTAAAGATAAGGAATATCTAGCTAAGCTAGGAATAAAAGTAGAAGGTGAAGAAGAAACCAAACAAGCAAATAAAGAGTTTGAAAAGAATAATGGTAAGACAACAACTCAGAAATTGAAATTAGAAGGTGCTGAACAGGCAAAAAAGGATACACAAGAGCTAAATAAAGAAACTGATAAGGCTGATGGTAAAGTAGTTAAGACAAAGGTTAATAACGAGCAAGTGGAAGAGAGCGTAAAAGACATTAACCAGCTTGTAGAGATGTCTAAAAAGGTTGAGGATGGAAAATACAAGATTGATGTACAAGCAAATACTACAGATGCAGTAAGAAACCTAGAGCTACTAAAAAATAAGATGAATGAAGTTATTAAATCATTCACAGGGAATAAAAAAGTTGTTTTTTCAGCAGAAACAGCACTCGCAAGCAAGAATGTAACAGGATTAAAAAAGAATATTTCTGATTATGATAAAAAGAATACTAATAAGACAAAGAAAACTACTTTTAAGACAGAAACAGCACTTGCAAGTAAGAATGTGACAGGGCTAAAAAGCAACATATCTGATTATGTATCAAAGTATGGAAATAAGACATTTACCACGACATTTAAAGTGGTTACAAACAAAGTTACTACAACAAGTACTAGTGGAACAAATAATAGTGGAGGTACTGACAAACAATCAGAAGATGGCAGAAAATCTATACCAATTAATTTGAAAAGAGTTGAAACTCCAACAAGAAAAGTACCTATTAGGTCAAGTGTACCATTATTAAGAAAGACAGAAGAAACTCCAATTAATATGGGTAATATGGGAGATTCTCTAAAGTATAATGTTAATCTTTTTCAAGAATTAGAAAATAGGATATCAGCAGTAAATAATGAATTAACTTTATTAGATAAAAAAGCTGAAAAAGCAACTGGAAAAGAAAAAATAAAACATTTACAAAAACAAAATGAACTGTATGAAGAGCAACAAAGGCTTCAACTGGAATTACAAGATAAGATGCTTTTCAAACAAACAGTTACTAAAAGTAAATTAGAAGGCTATGGGTTACAATTCAATAATGAGGGTAATCTTAAAAATGCAGAAGAAGAACTTCTAAGACGTGAAAAAAAAGCTGCTGAATTAGAAAAAAAAGCAAAAGAATTATCAGATAAAGCTAGTAATGAAAAAAATGAGAAAAGAAAAGAAGCATTAGAAAAACAAGCAGAAGCAGCACAGAAGGCTTATGATAAAGAAAAAGCAAGTCTAGATGATGTAAACAAATATATTGATGAATATATAAAAACAACTTTAACAGATATTCCAAAATGTATAGAAGAATGGGAAGAATTAAATAAAAAGAAAAAAGAAAATATAGATATTACAGAAGAGTTAAACAGGCAACAAAAACTATTTTCTAAGAATAGTCATATCAAAGAGCTTGATATGTTTAAAGATTTGTATTCAGATGAAATAGATATAATAGAAGAAAAAATAAATAATGCTTCTGGTTCTGAAAAAACTGATTTAATAGAAGAAAAAATAATGCTTATAGAGAAGCAAAAGAAAGTACAACAGGATTTAATTGATACATATAAAAGTGCTATAAAAGTTTATCAAACAGATTTAAGTAAATTCGGATTTCGATTTGATGATAAAGGGACTATAAAAAATCTTGATGATATACTAAATAAATATCAAGATAGTGAAGATTTAGAAAAAATAACTAAATTGGTAGATGAATACTTAACTATACAAAGAGATAAATTGCCAGATGCAGTAAAAGATTGGGAAAAACTTAGTACGGCTATTAAAAGTGCTTATAAAGAACAGCTTAATATAGCTAAAGATATTGAAAATCAAATTACAGATATATATAAAAAGCAGCTGGAAGAAAGAAAAAAGCTTATAGATGAAGAATTAAAAAAACGTACAGATGCTTTGAATAAAGAAAAAGAAGCCTATAATGATGCTAGAAAAGAAGCTGATTACCAGAATCAAGAAGATGAGCAACTACAAAAGATAAAAGATATAGAGAAAAATCTTGAATTAGCAAAAAGAGATACATCACTTTCTGGTCAAAAGAAAGTTCAAGAGCTTATGAAACAATTAAAAGAAGAACAAAAGAACTTAGAAAAAATGGTTCAAGACAGAATCGACGAGCAAGTAAATGATATGTTCGATAAAGAAAATGATAGGCTTGAGAATGAAGCAGAGAGTGCTGTTAAGGATTTAGAAGAAAAATTTTCTGATAGTAAGATAAAAGAACTGATAAAGGAAGCATTAAAAAGTGGACTCTTTGAAGATATAGATGGTCAAGTTAAAAACCTTCAAGATGTTATGTTAAAATTCTTAGATGATTATGGAGAAGGTTTAGGTATAACAGGAGAACTAATAAAAGATGAATTAGTAAAAAATTTAGAAGTTGCTACAGATGTTGCTAAACAATATACTGAGATAATTAAAAATTTGAATTTAGGTAAAGGTGGAAGAAGCATAAATTATCCTAATGTAGATTACTCGTCTGAGAGATATAATCCACAACAAAGGAGTATCAATAATCAAAACACGCAAGAAATTAATATAGAGTTTAATCAACCATTGGTAGTTGTTCAAGGTGATGTATCGAAAAATACAATAGCAGACTTACAAAAGTTAAGTAAAGATATAAAAAATAGTGTGGTTGATGAGATAATTAGAAAAATGAAGAGGTGATTAAATTGTTTGTATCAGAGCATTTTATGTTTGACAATATATCATCAAGTGAAAAAGGTGTAATATCAGTTACACAAGAGTCAGATGTATTAAATGAGTATGGTTTTATATATTCCGAAGAGTTAGAAATAGACAATACATATAATAATAATCCTTACTATTATTCAAAAAGTGATAAAAGTACAGAAGATATATATATTAATTTGTGTAGAGTAGATAATATGTATAATCCTATAGAATGGGATGATTATACAATTGAGGATATATATAGCTGGCTTATAAAAAAAGATTTCAAACCGTTTGTATCTGATGATAATGTGGAATTAACTTATTATTTAAAGGTAAAGAAAATAGTTAAAAAATTTAACATTGATAAAAAGGGTTTGTTAGAAGTTACTTTTCAGCCATATACAAATTATAGTTATAAAAAGCTAAAAAAAGCTGTTACTATAAAAGGAAGCAGAGAGGTAACTGTAACTAACTATAGTAATATTGATGATAACTATGCACCTATTTTAGAAATTAAAAATTTAAGTGATGAAGATATAACAGTAGAAAATACAACTATTAAATCTGAACGCTTAGAAGTAGCAGGTCTGAAATTGAATGAAAAAATAATTATAGACAACCTAATGTATACTGTTCTTGATGAAAGTAAAAATAATAGATTTAATTTAGTAAATAGAAAATGGATTTTATTAAAAAAAGGAGAAAATACGTTGAAGTTTACTGGAAATTGTGAAGTTATTATAAATGCTGAATATCCTATAGCGAGGTAATTTATGAAAATTAATCTTAAGGAGCTAAAAAAAGATTATGAAATAGTTTTATATAAAATAAATAAATGTGCTGTTGGACAGATTAATATTGGATTTATTGATACATTAAGTAGAAATATAGATAGTATGGATGAGATACAATTTACAATTCCTAAATTTATATATGATAGAAATGGATTAAAAAATATAAGATATGTATTATATGATGAAGTAAAAGAAGAGCGATTTATTTGTTTAGATGATAGAGAGTATTTTGTTATAAAAGAAATAGAAATTAATGATAATAAAGATAAAATAGTCAAAGCATATTCAGCAGAAATAAAGTTATCCAAAATAGATGTAAATATAGAAGATGTAGCAATACAATTATTTTCAGATGATAAAGAAAATGGAGTAATAAGTTTAAACAACTACTTAAAACAAGAAACATCTTGGTCTATTGGGCATGTAGATGATGTAGTTGGATATGAAATAAATGAACATGGAGATAAAACTGAAAAATTAAGGATACAAGAGAGTGTCAACAGTAATTGGCATGATTTTTTTATTAAAGATATCAAGGAAGAGTTTTCTTGTGTTGTGCAGTTTGACACATACAATAAAAAAATCAATTTGTATGATATAGATAGTTTTGGAGATAATATTGAGTTAGTTTTAAACTACGATAATTACATAAAGTCTAATAAAAAAACTAATAGTACAAATGATATTGTCACAAGATTAAAATTAATTGGAAGGGAAGAAATGGACATAATAAGTGCAGTACCTACTGGATATGAATATTTAGAGAATTATTCTTATTTTCTAGAAAATGGGGAAATGAGTGAAGATTTAGTTAATGCAATGCTAATATATGAAGAAATGGTTGCTATTAGAAAAAAAGAGTGGTCAAAATTGGTTGAAATAAAAAATACCAAAGAAGCTGAGAGACTTAAAAAAAGTAACAAATGGCAGATGATTATTGCTAATATTGAGATATGCGAGAAAATGATAGTATCTTACAAGAATGCTAAAGATGATAAAAATGTAGCATTAAAACAAAGTGAACTTACTAAGTTAAAAGACGAGGAGACTGTACTTGAAGTTGAAATAAAAAGGTTAGAGCAAGAAATAAAAGGACTTGAAGATAGCATAATAAATATAAATAGATTATGTAAAAGAGAAACAGCAACAGACCAAGACGGACATTTAATATTTAGCTATGAACTTTTAGAAGAACTTAAAGAGTTTATATATTGTGATACTTTTTCAAATGACTCTTTTTTAAATGTTAATGATTTTGTTAATGCAGGTAAAAGAGAATTGGATTTAAAATGTAAACCAACAACAGTTTATTCAATAGATGTTGTTAATTTTTTGCGTAGAATTTTAGATACAGGATTTAGGCAACACTTTCAAGGATGCCTAAGTCTAGGAGATATAATAGTTCTTTATAATAATGTAGAGCGTTATGAGGAACATGTATATTTTGTTGGTTATACACAAGATTTTAAAGAGGATAAATTAAATATAGAATTATCAAATAAGAAGTTAAAAACAGATAATACAAGAACCATAGCAGATTACTTAACAAAATCTAGGAGTACCACTAATTTGCTAAATAAGAAAAAATATTTATTGAATAAACAAAAATATAATAGGATGAATGTTCCAGAGAGGGTGATGTGATGGCTATAACAGATAATAGCTATACAAATTCATATATCCGTATAACTGGATGTTTAGTTAATTATGATAAAGAGCTGTATCAAGTACAAGATGATTTTACAAATAAAAAATATGTATATTGGAATAGAGAAAATCCGTATAAATTTGAATTCTCTGATAAAATGCTTGATAAAGGAAATACTAGATTTTTAATTATAATAAATGATAATGGTGTCCATACAGAATACAAAAATTATTCTGATATTTTTAGTATAACTTTTGATGGAGATTCAGTTAAAAATATACAGAAAGAAATTTATGCCTTATATGAGAATGATAAGGAATTTGGTGATAGATTTGTAGCTGTTGAGAAAGATGTTGATGGAATTAGGCAAACAGTAGGATTAATACAAGAAGATACAAATCATATGAAAGAAAACATATCTTTTATAGAACAAAGAGCTGATAATATAAATTTATTTGTAAAAGAGGTTACAAAAAAATTTAATAACTCTCAAGAAGCTATTAAATTAAGAGAAGAAGTGAATAAAACTATAATTAAATTAAATGAGGATTTAGGTTTATTCAGTTCTAACATAGTAGGCTATTTTGAAGATGATGAAATAACGGACATAGAAAAAGAACAAATATATACTCAGATAGAGTTAATGGAGAATGATAAAGCAAATGTATATATTCAGTTACAAAAGATTATTGATAAATGCCAGAGTAATAATGACAATGTAAGTATATCAGCAATAAATAGCTCAAAGACTGCTTTAGATAATGCACATAATAACCTTAAATCAATTATTGATTCAGTTGTTTTAGACAGTATAGTAACTAATTCTGAGAGGGTATTAGTTATAAATTGTTTTTCAAAATATAATCTTAGAATAAATGAATTAAAAAATACTTTAGATGTTATCTTTTTAAAAGAAGCAGGGGGAAGTATTTCAGAAGAATTTGCAGGTATCAATATAAAATTTGATGAAATAAATTTAAGTGTAAAAAAAATAAATTCAGATATTGTAGAAATAAGTTCTGAAATAAAGATAATGAATGATGAAATATTGCTGAAAGTTAATGAAGGCGATTTAAGCTCTATGATAGAACAGAGATACAATAGTGTAAAGATAGCATTTAATAAAATAAATTCTGCTGCGGTTACTATAGACTATAGAGGATTAACAGTTTTGAATGGTTCTATTGCTTGTGATTGTCTTACAACACCATCTGGTCATGAACCTATTATTCGTCTGTTTGAAGATAGTAGTGCAAATATAACTCTAGATGCAAGAGAAAGCAATGGAGCTGTAAAAGGAAGTGCAATAAGACTAAAGTACAATGAAAATTATTTGTTTATAAATCGACTTGGAGCAAATATATTTGTCGATGATGAGGTAAGATTACAAGTGAAACAAGATGATGCTTTTGTAAAATGTGGGAATGCAAGGTTTTGTTTTACTAATGACCCATATTCATTTTTCCCAGACCAAAGTAGAACTGACCTAGGACAGAGTTATAATACTTGGAGAAATGTTTATTGTGATACTTTAAGGTGTGATGATGTTAGAAGCACGTCAGATAGTAAATTTAAAGAAAATATTAATTATATAAGTATTACAAAAAGAAAGAAATTTAAAAGGTCGTTTTTAATGGATGAAGAAACACCTTTTTCAGATTTTTTGAAGAATGAATTAAAAATAGCTACGTTTAATTATAAAAACTTTAGTGAAGAAGATGGAAATAATCAACAAATTGGATTCATAGCAAATGATATAAAAGACTCAGAGATTGGAAGTACATTTATATATAACTATGGAGAAGAAATAGGATTAAAATTTAGTATGGCTGGTTACATAACTGTCATAGCAGCAGCCTTGCAAGAAGAAATAATAAAAAGAGAAGAATTAGAAGATAAAATAACTCAGATGGTGAGTAATTTAAAGTGTGAAGGAGTTTAAAAAATGGAAGTAGATTTAAAAATAATGTGTGAAAATGCATTAGATGAAATAAAAAAATTAACAACAGATGTATTACTATATAAAACATTATTAACACAAAAAGAAAAAGAAATAGAAGATAACAAGAAGAATATAGAAATGCTAGGTAAAAAAATTGATGAATTAGAAGAAAGTAAGAGTGAATAAAGGATGTGGAGGAATGAGAGAATATGAAGTAAAAGAATATTTTTTAGAAATAGATTTCTCATGTTATGAGAATAAGAATGTAGTTAAGAAGTTAATTTATAATGAAAATGATATAAATACTGCTTTTATCAATATACAGTTAAAAAATAATGATAAAGTAATAAATTTAACTGGCTATGAAGCTATAGCTAATATATGGAAGAATATAGGAAATAAAGTCCAGAATCCTTGTAAGATATTAAATGCAGAACTTGGAGAGATAGAGGTTCCGCTAACTAGGCAATCACTAAAAGGAGCTGGTGTAAATCCATTTACAATTTCAATTATGAATGAAGAACATTCTTTAGAGTCCCCTCGTTTTTATTATAGAGTTGAAGAAGCTATTGTTAGTGATGATGATGTCAAGAATGCAGATGAATTTGGAGTTTTAGTATTATTAATAAGTCAAGTTAAAGAAGTTTTAAAAGACAATGATATCTTAGTTACCAGAGTTGAAAAACTAGAAGATTTGATAGAAGAGCAAGAGGAAATAAGAAATACACAAGAATCAACTAGAGAAGTGAATGAATCAACAAGACAATCTAATGAAGAAGAAAGAAGAACAAATGAAGAAACTAGACAGTCTAATGAGGAAGAAAGAAAAATAAGTGAAACAACTAGAAAAGAAAGTGAAGATGTTAGGAATACACAAGAATTAACTAGAGAAGCAAATGAAGAAACAAGACAATCTAATGAAGAAGAAAGAAGAACAAATGAAGAAACTAGACAGTCTAATGAGGAAGAAAGAAAAACAA
>NZ_JRHN01000016.1 GCF_001299635.1 Clostridioides difficile
AAAAGAAAGTGAAGATACTAGAAATACACAAGAATCAACTAGAGAAGTAAATGAGTCAACAAGACAATCTAATGAAGAAGAAAGAAAAATAAATGAAGAAATCAGACAAGAATCTATAAGTAATATGCAAAAAAATATAGATGATAAAGTAGTTGAGGTTAATAATAAAATAATTGAAGTTAATACTGCAAAAACAGATATGACAACTACTGTATCTAATAAAATAACTGAAATCGAGAATAGATTTAATGAATTAGAAACTATTGATGTTAGAGGAGAAATAGTACAAGCAAGAGAAACAACAGATAATCAAATAAAAAGTACTCTAAAAGAAAGGTTAAATTATGATTTTGATAAATTAATCTCAGTAATGAAATCATTAATTAATGATGGTTTAGAATCTCTTGAAAGTACTTATTCTAGTACAGAGATAAAAAAAATATTAAAAAATGGATTAGATAAAAAATCTGATTTAGAACATGTTCATGATATATATGTTGAGAAAGTGGAAGGGAAAGGACTTTCTACAGAAGATTATACAACAGAGGAAAAAGAAAAACTTTCTGAATTAGAGACTTTTAAAAATAAAGAGACAAAGTTTAATGCGAATGGCTCTATAACAGAAATATTAGATAATAATATCAAGTATATTACAAAGTTTAATACAAGTGGTTCTATATCAAAAGAAAAGTATGTAAATGATATATTAATCAGTACAACAATAACTAGATTTAAAAATGGAATGATAGAAGAATCTGTTATAGATGGAGAGGTGATTTGATGAGTTGGTCAGAGATATATAAGGTAAACAGTGATATACAAGGCGAACCTTTGAATTTTTTAAACTATTTAAATGATTTAAAACTAAACGAACTAGACAGTTATATAATTTATGGTGGTAATATTAGAATATGGGAAGAGTTATATTTAAATAGTCTATACTTATTTTCTAATAGAGGAATTAGAGCAGTAGTGTATGCGGCTTTTTCAGAAACAGACATAGATAACCTGTTTGATAAAAGCACTAAGCTGGGGGAACAATTAAATGCTTTTTATAGAACAGATATATTTAGTTTAGGAAATGCTGATAATGTAGTAAAAGGAATGACTATAGAATATTACAATTCATTAGAGCAAAAATTTAAAGACGGTTATGATAGATATGTTACTAGAGAGCAGGAAAAAGCAACTATAGGCACATGGTTTAATTCTACTTTCAGCCTTAATAATGCTATCTTAGAAACCCTTACAACTATAGATGAGATATTAGCCAATACAGAAGCTACTAATGCGATACTTAATAATAGTAATGCAATAGTAGCTTTAACTATGTGCAAATCAAGCATGGATGCTGTTGTGGCGAGTTCAATCGCAATGGATTTACTGAGTCAATATATTTTAAGAGTTACAGCGGAGCCAATAGTTATTAAAGCGATTTTAAAAAATAATGTCATTATGGATGCGATTATTAACAGCGATGAAGCTATGACGCAAATTGCCACGAACGAAAACTCAGTAATGGAAATATTAAAAGATGTCGAAGCTGTAAAAACATTAATAGCTAATTCTGATTCTATAAATAAGATATTAACTAACAATGAAGTAAGCGGAGTAATAATGCCTAAAATTATAAATTCTAAAGGGATTTTAGTGACAGTTTTTAATTATACTAACAATATTAAAACAAATGTAGATGCATCAAAAGAACAATGCAACACGAATATGTACAAAGAAGATGTATTCCCATTCTTAAAAGAAATAAGCGAAAATTATAAAAAAATAGATGATAAAATACAAGTCATAAAAGAAAATAATTCTAATTTTGCATATATTGCTGATTTGATAATGGATAATGCGAATATGGCAAATTCGCTTGCTAATGCTTCAATGTTTATAGATGCAATTTTAGTTAGTACGCCAATACTAAATGTTATAGTAAATAATTCTAACATGATGAAAGCTATTAGTAATAACTCAAATGCTATTAATAAAATGATAAAGAACTCTACAGCTTTAAATATGTGCATTAGTAGTGGAACTGCAATGACGCAAATCTCAGCAAGCACAACAGCTATAAATGCAATTATTAGCTATTCTACAGCCTTCACTGTAATTATGAATAATATAAATGCTTTTAAATATGTCGTTGCTAACAATAACGCTGTCAGTACAATTATGAATAATACTAACGCTATTACTCAAATCGCAAATAATAGCAATGCTATGAGTACGCTTGTAAGTAACAGTTCCACTATTGCTAGTTTTTTAGATAACAACAATGCCTCGACTATTTTTATGAACAATAGCAATGCTATGAGTAAGATAACAGGGTCATCTTTTGCATTAAATAAAATATTAAAAGCAGAAGGATTGCGAATAAAACTAGCAACTTCTCCTTATCTGCAATCAAATTACAATAATATTGAGACAGCTATCACAAATGCTTCATATTTTGCAAAAGGAAATAATGCTTGCATAGATAGTGGAAAAAAGAACTCAACTTCAACTGGAGCAATGCAAGAAGCTACTACCCCGAACCGATGCTTATATATGAGTTTAACAATAGGTTCTTGGACTAGTGGCTCAAGTACAACCGGAAATATATCTCATTTACAAAATAATAGTTTGGTAAAATCTGTGACAACAACGAGTGGTAGCATTAAAGAAGGTAAAGGAGAAACAGCGAGGTATGTATGTGTAGGTGGATGTGTTTTTACAGAAACTGGAGACTCGGGTACTTGGGGCTATATGGCTTATGCTAAATAATTAATATATAAAAATAAAGATATAAATTAGAGAATTAGAATGTTTTTTCTAGTTCTCTTTTTATATATAAAAAATGATTAAATTGGAGGAAATAAGAATTATGGAAAGTTATTTTACAGCAATTAAATTGTTAATAACAACTATAAGTGCTTATGTATCTGCAAAACTTGGTATATTAGCACCACTAATACTTTTGTTATTAATAGAAATGATAGCAGACTATGTGTCTGCATTATTAGCAGCTAAAGTGGAAAAATTGAATAATCCCAATAATCCAAAGCTTGGATGGAGTAGTAAAAAGGGAGCATTAGGAATATTTAAAAAACTAGGTTATGGTCTAGCTGTTGTAGTTGGTATGTCTATAGATTACCTAATAGTTGTATTAACTAAAGAATTAGGTATTACAATAGGCGTAGATACATTCTTCGGACTATTAACGACAATATGGTTAATTCTAAATGAACTACTATCTATAACAGAAAATTTATATAGAGCAGATGTTAGACTTCCAAGTTTTTTACAATCAATTGTACTTATTTTAAAAAAGAATGTTGAAACAAAAATTAATTTAGAAAATACAGAAAAGAGAGGGGAATAATTATGAATTATAATTTATTGAATATTCATGGTGGACATAATCCAGCAAGAAAAGTTGCTTGTGGAGCTGTTGGGTTGATAGATGAAAGCTTAGAGGATAGAAAAGTAAAAGATGAAGTTGTATCTATATTAAGAGCTAATAGCAAAAATGTGTATGACTGTACCGTTGACAATGGAACATCCAAAACAGATGTTCTGAAAAAAATAGTATATAAATGTAATTCTCATAAAGTTGATTTAGACATATCCATACATTTTAACAGTGGAGCTAAAGACGAAAAAGGTAATGGGAAAACTACAGGAGTAGAAGTTTTTATATATAATGAAAAAACTAGAGAAGTAGCAACAAAAATATGTGAAAATATATCTAAATTAGGATTTAAAAATAGAGGTGTTAAGATTGATAAAGGTTTATATGTTTTAAGAAATACAAAAGCTCCAGCTATATTAATTGAATGTTGTTTTGTTGATGATAGGGATGATGTAGAGTTATATAATTACAAGAGCATGGCAAAAGCAATAGCAGAAGCTATTTTAAATAAAAAAATAAATAATAATGGAGGGAAAAAAATGTATAAATATACTATAGTATATGAAGGTGAAATTGATAAAATATCAGCAACGATTATGAGTTGGAACTTCAAAGAAAATGAATGTAAGGTTTGTGATATAAAAGATTATATAGCAGGTGATACAGAAAATCTATATATCATAGGTGGAGGAGCGTGTAATAAAATAAGTTCTATTACCAGAGAACATTACTCTGAAATAGTAGGAAAAGATAGATTTGATACTATTAAAAAAGTGCTATCATTTATAGGTAAGTAAAATACTATATCTTGATTAAATCTTGAAATAATACATAATATGGGAGGGTTACAATATGTTAGACATACAAAAGTATAAGCTTCACAATGGAGAATGTATTGAAATAATGGAGACAATAAAAGATAAATCGATTGACCTAATTTTATGCGACCCTCCATATGGGACAACTGCTTGCAAATGGGATAGTATTATAAATTTAGAAGAAATGTGGAAACAATATAATAGAATAATAAAAAATTCTGGAGCTATAGTTTTATTTTCAGCTCAACCATTTACATCCAAGTTAATTTATTCAAATATAAAAAATTATAAGTATAGTTGGTATTGGATTAAAAATACAAAAACAGGATTTGCATTTTGTAAATACCAACCTTTGAGACAAGTTGAAGATATAAATGTTTTTTACAAAAGGAAACCTTTATATTTACCGCAAGGTTTAAAAAGATTAAAAAATCCAATTATAAGCAATAGAAAAAATGGAATAGAAATATATAATGGTGGATTAACTGGTAAAGAATATATACAAGAATACACAAATTATCCTAGCAACACATTATATTTTAATAAAGAAACTAATTGTATTCATCCAACTCAAAAGCCAGTTGATTTATTAGAATATTTAATAAAAACATATACTAAAGAAAATTGTATTGTATTAGATAATTGCTTTGGAAGTGGTGCAACTGGTGTTGCATGTGCAAATACTAAAAGAAAGTTTATAGGTATAGAGCTAGACAATAATTATTTTAAACAAGGTAAAAATAGAATAGAAAGAGCGTACAAAGATAATTTATAAATAAAAAAGAAGATAACAGTCAGAAACTGTTATCTTCTTTTTTTATGCTTAAATTTATAAATAAGATAAAGTATTGAAGGAAGTTTTATAAGTAGCTTAAAAGCGATTTTAAAAGGTCGTTTTTAAAAAAGAATTTATGTATTTTCTATTTATATAAAATAAAATGTAATGTTTTAGAAGAAAAGAAAAAATAATCTTATTTTTTTACTTATTTTTGTTATATTTCTAGGGGCTTAAATCTATAATGAAAGATTCCAGATATTTTGGGAAATAAAAAGAAAGGAGTCCCTACATGAAATTATTTATTTTAAAAATACTAAAATGGTTTAAAGGTAGAAAAACTAGAAAAGAAAGCAGTATATCTGTAAATTTACATATAAAATGTAAGCTTATAAATTTAATTATAAAATATAAAAATAAAAAGAAAAAATAATAGAAAAGAAAAAAGCAACTTAAAAAGTTCAAGTATAGATGTATAAAAAATCTTTAACAACATGGTATGGAACATCCTGTAAGTGGTCTTAGAGATGTAATGCATGGAAAAGGACTTGCAGCTTTGACTCCAGGCATTGTAGAAAGTTCATGGGATAGTGACATCGAAAGATTTGGAAATATATCAAAAATATTAGGAGGAACTTGTGCAGAAGATTGTTCAGATGCAATTAGAAATTTCCTTAAAAAAATAGATTTAGATATAAAACTAACTGATTTAGGTGTTGAAAAATCAGATATAGATTGGTTAACTGATAATTGCATGAAGATATCGGCTGCAAATATTAAGAGACATCCAAAAACTTTTAATAAAGAACAAATAAAAGAAATATACTACAAGTCTCTTTAACTTAACATTATACATTTAATTTTAGATAAATACATTTATTATCAGTAAGAAACTCATAAATAATAGTGTACATATAGGAAATTAATCTTAAATTTTTATTTTACTTTCTAATAAATAAAGGTGCTTAAAAAAGGGAAGATTAACTAAGTAATATTTTATAAAAATCTTCAATTTAAAAACTTTGAGTAGAGGTGAAATAAATGTTTAATCCCAAAAGAATAATATTTGAAAAAGGAACTTTAGATACTGATGTTGGAAAAAACATATATGATAAATTTAAAGATAAAAAAGATGTAGAGATAATTAATATATCATCAAATAGAGTCAAGGAACATATTCCAGGTGAAAATCTATACGAGCAATATAGGAGTGGAAAACAGACCATGGTAGTTGGGATTAGAAAAAGCATGAAGTTTCAAACATGTAAACCTTCTGCTAATTATCAACTACCACTTGTCAGTGGATGTATGGGAAGATGTGAATATTGTTATTTAAACACACAACTAGGTGATAAACCCTTTATAAGGGTATTTGTAAATATAGATGAGATACTTGAACAAACAAAGAAGTATATTGAAGATAGAAAGCCACAAGTTACTATATTTGAAGGTGCAGCTACATCAGACCCAGTTCCAGTAGAGCCGTATACCAATTCATTGAAAAAAACAATAGAGTTTTTTGGAAGAGAAGAAAAAGGAAGATTTAGATTTGTTACTAAATACAGTGATGTAGATAGTTTATTGGATGCTAAACATAATAATCATACAGAAATACGATTCAGTATAAATACTCCTAGGATTATAGAAGGACATGAACATTATACAGCATCTGCTAATAAAAGAATAGAATCAGCTGTAAAACTTGCTAAAGCTGGCTATCAGATTGGTTTTATAATAGCTCCTGTGTTTCTATATGAAGGTTGGAAAGAAGAATATAGAAGCCTTATCAGAAACATAAAAGAAGCACTACCAAAGGATTTTGATAGAAAAATTATATTTGAAGTTATATCTCATAGATATACTACTAAAGCTAAAAATAGAATATTAGAAATTTATCCAGACACATTGTTGCCAATGGAAAATGAAGATAGAAAGTTTAAATATGGTCAATTTGGATATGGAAAGTATGTATATGATAAAGAACAAATAGACGATATGAAAGAGTTTTTTCATAAGGAAATAAATGAAGTATTTGAAAATAGTTTAATAAAATATATAATATAGCAAATCTTTAAATTAGATTTGCTATATTTTATGTTTATATGTATTTTACATTTACTTAAAAATTGATAAAACTCAGTACCATCATACAAAAAATTAAAAAAGGCACTGTATATCAAGAACATTTTTTTTAGTTTTGATAATATAAAGGTATAAGATTAATAACAATATTAGGAGGTACTTATAACTTGCATGCATGGGAATCTATTCAAATCACATTAGACTTAATAGAAGAAAGGTTATCAGAAGGAATCTCAATTAATGAACTGGCAAATGAAGCAAACCTATCACCATTTTACTATCAAAGACTGTTTAAAAGATTAGTCAATAAAACAGTGATGGAGTATATAAAACTTCGACGTCTTGCAAAAGCTTCTGAACATTTAGCAGAATATAAGAATCGTATACTTGATGTAGCTTTAAATTTTGGATTTGAAAGTCATGAGACATTTACACGTGCTTTTAAAAAAGCATATGGATTAACGCCAGAGGAATATAGAGCAAATCCAGTAAAACTTAATCAATTTGTTAAGCCAGAATTAATCTTAAATTATATTATGGTTGATGAAGGTGTACCACTTATTGCAGATGATATAGTAATTGAAGTAACTCGCAGAAGATTGAGGAATCCAAGGTCTTTTATTGGAATAGAAGGAGAAATACCTATTTGCCAGTTGATGGGTGGTGAGACAACTGGTATTGCGTTAGCAAAGGAATTATGGATGAAACTTGGAAGTCAAAAACACAATATACCAAATAAAATCCCAGGTGGAAATGAATTTGCTGCTCTTTATATGGGAAGTGCAAAAAAAGGGAATTGTATGTATATGGCAGGTATAGAAGTGGAGCCAGGTACATTGGTAGAAGGATATAGTACCTTTGAGTTACCTGCTAAAGAATATTTAGTATGTGGATTTGAAGCAGAAAATTTTAATGAGTTGGTCGATTCAGCTGTTTTTAAAGCAGATAAGTTTATGGAACGATGGATGAAGAATCATAATTTAATGGCCACTGATTTTGCGATTGAGATGTATTATCCTTCTACACCTGAAGTGGCATATATGGAGCACTGGACTGTTCCAGTACCTATTGAATAATAGAAGGGGGCATGAATATGGATTGGCAAGATATGTTTTTTCAAGATAACAAACCAACACCTGAACAAATCAAAGAGTTTATCAATAATCCATTATGGGACAATCTAAATAATGCTTTGATTTCAACTTATAATGTAGAGCCTAAGCTTGAATACAGTAAATGTTCAATGCAAAGAGGTTGGAATGTAAAATACAAAAAAAGAGGTAAATCATTGTGTACTTTATATCCACAAGAAGGTTCCTTTAAAGCTTTGGTTATTGTAAATGAGAGTAATAGAGTGGAAGTTGACTTATTTATTAATACTTGTTGTGATTATATCAAACAAATATACAGTGAGATAGATTTTTTTAATAGTAGTAAGTGGTTAATGATTCAAATAGATAATATATCTGTATTGAATGATACACTTGAACTGATTAAATTTAGAGCTTAATACATAAAACAGGATGACTTATATGAGCATCCTGTTTTTATATTAATTTTAGTAACTTATATGAATTAAATTAGTTTTTGTATCTTAATTTTTCATAATATTATATAACTTGAATTTACTAAGTATTATTTAAACTGATTTGATATAGAACTTAAATATATATTTTTTCCTTTATCAGTAAGGAACATAAAAATAATGCTCCATAAACAGTTTAGAGTACTTTCTATACTATCATGTTCATCAAGTTCTTTAGTACCAACGGGTTTATATATAAGTATTGTCAAAATACATTCAATAATGTTTTCTATTTGGTTAGGCATAGTACATTCCTGAACTAAATTAGAGTTTTGTAGATTGATGAAGCTTTCTTTTAACAACTGCTTAAGTTCTTTTATAAAATCAAGCTGAAATCTATATATTTTAGGGCTTATTTGAGATAATTGGTCATAATGTTTAAAATAGTATGCATTCTCATTTTGAATGTTTAGTGAATTTAAAAATAAATTATTTAAATCCTGTAAGGATTTAGGCATGTCTATTTTTTTATAGTTTTTATGTTTGTATTCAACTACCTCTTCAATCAAATCTTCCTTTTTTTTAAAATAATAAGTTAAGTTACCTACACTCATTCCCAAAGCATCAGCAACGTTTCTCATAGATACATTGTTATAGCCATATTCATTAAATAAGTCACGAGCTTTAATTAAGATATCCACTTTTGTTTGTTTTGCCATATTGAATCCTCCAATAAAAATTTATAATAACATTTATTTGACATTTTAGTACATTCGTACTACAATGTCAAGTAAAGTACGAGTGTACTAAAATAATATTTGTGTTATATTAGGAGGTCTTACAATGAGATACAAAAATGATAATTTAGAACTTTATAAAATTGGACTAGGTTGCGGAGGTATGGTAAATCTTGACAATAAAGCTGAGAATATAGCCACAATACATGAAGCTTTAGATAGTGGTATCAATGTGTTAAACACAGCTGACTTTTATGGAGCAGGTCAAAGTGAGATGATAATAGGTGAGGCTCTTAAAGGTAGAAAAAGAGAAGATGCCTTTGTATCTGTAAAAACAGGGGCTCTTGTTGCACCTAATGGTCAAATGTATGGTCTTGATGTCAATCCTTTTAATATAAAAAGTCACGTTGCACAGACTCTTAAGAGATTAAATTTAGATTATATAGACCTTTATCAACCTGCAAGAATAGATTTGGCTATACCAGTAGAAGAGACTATTGGAGCTATTTCTGACTTAGTAAAAGAAGGATACATAAAACATATAGGTATTACTCAAGTTGGTGAAGATGTTTTAAGAAGAGCTAATAAGGTTCACCATATAAGCTTTATAGAAGCTGAATATTCTTTATTTAATAGAGATATAGAAGAAAATATATTACCAACTGCTAGAGACTTAGGAGTAGGGGTTGTCGCTTTTGGGGCTCTTGCTCATGGTCTTTTAAGTGGAGTATGCTCAAAATCTAATGCTCAAAGATATAAGTGGATACCTTTATTCTCTGATGAGAATATAGAGAAAAACCTTGAACTTGTAGAGAATTTAAGAGAAATAGCAAATGAAAAAGAAGCTACTATTCCACAAATAGCTCTTGCATGGGTTTTATCAAAAGGCGATGATATTATAACCTTGGTTGGAGCATCAAGAAGAGTTACATTATTAGATTCTCTAAAAGCTAAAGATATTAAATTGAGCGATGAAGATATAAGAAGGATTGAAAATGCTATAAACAAGAATAAAATTTTAGGTGCAAGTTTTCCAAATATGAGATTTAAGAATGGCAAGGTAGTTAAGTAGGGCAGTATTCATATTTAAGTTTTAAGCCACTCTGTATAATGTGAACTGTCTCCTAAGAGGGGTATAGTTCATAAAAGAGTGGCTTTTTGTAATCAATTAAATAAACTAATATACTTCAATTTATTTTATTTTTCGACATTCCTTACAATTAAGTCCACATATGCTTTTTTCTTGCATATTTATAGCTCCCCAATTAGCAAATTGTTGTAAAATAGGCACAATACTTTTGCCCTTACTTGTCAATGTATATTCAACTTTTGGAGGAATTTCATTATATTGTTTACGATTAATAATACCATCAGACTCTAAGTCTTTTAATGATTGGGCTAGCATAGTGTTTGTAATTCCATCTAGTTTTCTTTTTATGCTACTATATCTAATCGGATTATCAACTGCCAACATACATATAATAGGTAATTTCCATTTACCACCAACAATATCTAGTGCATAACGTATTGGACAGGTTAATTCTTCAATCTTTGTAGTCGTATTTTTTTCATTATCTAAACTCATTATAATTACTCCTTATCTATAGTAGTATCTTTTTTATACTTTATCAGAAAAAACTGCATACTTGTTTTTTTTGTATTTTATATTAAAATTATATCAAAGGATAATCCTTAATACAAGTATTTAAAAGGGGTGTAAAAATTATGAAAGTATTAGAATTTTTGAACAAAGCAGGAGTTTATTATTTAGCAACAGTTGATGAGAACAATCAAGCGCATGTGCGTCCTCTAGGGTTTGTTATGGAATATGATGGGAGACTTACATTTTGCACATCTAATCAAAAAGATATGTTTAAACAACTTATTTTTAATCCAAAGCTTGAGATTTGCTGTATAGACCAAAAACTTAATACTCTACGTATTTTGGGTGAAGCAGTATTCGTTACATCAAAAGAAACACAAGCTAAAGCACTTGAAATAATGCCAAGTCTAAGTCAGATGTACTCTGTAGGAGACGGTAAGTTTGAAATATTCTCTATTGATAAGGCAAAAGTTAGTTGCTGTTCAATGAGTGGTAAAAAGATTGATGTAGAGCTTTAATTATAATGGAATTGATATCCATAGTGAAAATAAAGAAAACGTTATTACTAAAATAATGACAAATTTAACTTAGATGCAATAAAAAAATTTAAGTAATGAATTTGTAAAAATATTTAGTTATTAGATTTGTATTTCAACAATGACATATTGTGTTGAATAATTACATAATAAAAATAAGAACAATTAAAATTTATTTTCTGATGGAGTAAACTTCCTTTAAAAAATAGTTTAACTATTAGTGACTTTTCTTAAATATGAATAAAATATGATAATTATAAAAAATTGCTACTTATTATTTGTATATTTTTCTATATAAATAATAAGTAGCATGACGTTATAAATTAATAGTGATAGAATATAAACTAATAGATAAGATATAATTTTAAAAGGAGTGATATGAAGTGAGTAAATATAGTTCTTTATGGGAATATGTCAAGAAATCTGGTAATCAATCATTTAAATTAAATTTTGAAGAAATAAAAGATATTGCAGGGATAGAGATAGACCATTCGTTTTTGAAATATAAAAAAGAATTAAATGAATATGGATATCAAGTAGGGAAAATCTCTTTAAAGGAAAAGACTGTTATTTTTAATAAAATTGATTAAAAAATAGCTATGCACACTTGTGACTTTAGTCATGAGAGGTTCAGTAAGCTATTAATAATTACATATAATAAAATAATTTGTATTGACTAACATTAAAACTAAAAATAAAGTAAATCTTATATAAGACTTACTTTATTTTTAGTTGATTCTTTTTTTAGTTTTATACTATAAGGTATATATAAAACTGCACCTATTAAAAATGTTATAATTTCTGTTACTGTCATAGACCATATCAATCCATCAAGTCCATAAAAATAATTAAGAAATATTACTATAGGTATATACAATCCACCTTGGCTTATAGACATTATACCTGTTTCAATGCCTTTTCCTGATGCTTGATATATTGTCATAAATAAGGATGTAACTCCATTGAATAAGGCAGATACTAGCATAGCTATCAATACATAAGTTCCTATTTCAATAACTGATGTATCAACTGAGAATGTTTGTATTACTTGAGTTCTAAATATATAAACAACTCCTGAAAATACAACTGCGATTACAAATATGAATAAAGCAGAATACTTTATACTTTCTTTTAAACGAGGTATATTCTTATTAGAGAAATTATATGCTATAAGTGGCATTACACCTAAAACAATACCCATAACAAAGAATTCTGGAATTTGAGCAATTCTAAGTGCTATACCAAAACTAGCAACTATGTTATTTCCATATTGCATAGAATAATTATTGGATAATAGTGTAGTCACAATTAAGAAAGAGCATTGGATTAATTGGGATACACCAACTTTATATATTTCAACTTGGCTATTTATGCTGATTTTTATGTAATGTAAAAATCCTCTAAGGTTCTCGCTTTTAACATTTAAATACCAAACATAATAAGCACTAGATGCAATATTAGAAAGTATCATTGATAATGCAGCACCATACACATGCATATTAAGAACTAGTATAAATAAAACATCTAATATGATACTAACTATTACACTTACAAACATACCATACATAGATTCTTTTGATGCACCTTCAGACCTTACAATTTGCTCAAGAGAGAAGTTCAATACAATAGAGAATCCACCAACAAATAGTGTAATCACATATTGTTTTGTATATTCAAATGTAGCCATATCAGAACCTAATAATTTAACAATAGGATTCATTAGTAAGTAGCCAATTAGACCTATTAATAGACCCGTTATAATACTTGCATAAAAAGTATATCCAGCAATTTTCTTGGCTTCATCACTATTATTTTGTGCAATTAGCCTAGTTATGAATGTACTGCCACCAACACCAAACATATTTCCAAAAGCCATTAGAATTGTAAATATAGGGAGTCCCAATGTTATTGCACTAAGCATAGCTGTGTCATGAACTAATCCTATAAAGTAGGCATTAATTACATTATAAATAGTTCCAGCTGACATTCCTATCATCATAGGAATAGATAAATAAAGAATAGTTTTTTTTATTGGCTCTTCTTTTAAATATTTAATATTTGATTTTTCATTTTCCATGTTATCCTCCTAAATAATATAAATTATAATGATAAGGCACCTTATAAAATATATTATACAGGTACCTTAATAATTTTGCAACACATTTCTTAAGGTACCTGTATAATTGCACTATATTTGGGTAATATATAGACTTAAAATTGAGTTTTTTTAAAACAGAAGAGGCTCTAATAAATATGAAATATAAGGTATTAAGGAGATGGATGAGACTTTAAAATAAATAAAAGAGTAAAGTGATAAGATAATAAATATATAATCATTTACTCTTTTTGTTTTATTTATATAAATCTTTTTATTTTAAATTTTGGAAGTTAATAAGATATATAATGACTACAGTTTCTTTTATATTTTATGGCTACAATAGATTTTATTCAAAGTAAAATAAATCCTCAAATTTTTTATCTAGAGCTATACATAAAATAAGTGCTAATTTTGCTGTTGGGTTAAACTGACCTGTTTCTATTGAACTAATAGTGTTTCTTGACACACCAACCATTTCAGCTAGTTGACTTTGAGATAATTTTTTCTCTGTTCTTACTATTTTTAAGTGATTTTTTAATATTAATTCTTCATTCATATGCTTACCTCAATGATGATAAAACAAAATTAGTCAATGAGAATATAGTTGTAATTAAGAAACCAATAGCCAAAATCAAATTCTTTTTTTCATGTGTGAATTGGTATTTTGCTATATTTTCAGCAAGACCAAATGTCCAAAATAAAGCAGATACTGCATCACTCTTTTGTCCAATAAAGGTGTTAAATATTACAATGAAAGCGAAGACACATGTGAAAATTGAATATCCTATTTTTCTACCTTTATTTTCAATGTACTCTAATCCTTCATCTTTATTGGATTGACGACTCTTACTTAAGATTTCTTCTTTATTCATATGAGACACCTCCTAATTAGATGCCAAGTTTACTTGGTATTTTAATTATATCATGCCAAGTTTACTTGTCAAGAACTTTGACAATAAAACTTGGCATAAATATGATATTAATCAATAAAAAAAGACAAACTTAATTAAATTAAGAATGTCTTTTTTATTGAAACACTATAATAATATTCTATTAATCCAACAACTAAACTTCAACTTAGAATCTAATAATCTAACATATATTCTTTATTATCTTAGCAGGTACACCTGCAACAACAGTATTTGGAGGTACATCTTTTGTGACTACTGCTCCTGCTGAAACAACAGCATTTTCACCTATTGTAATACCTGGCATAATCATTGCTCCTGCTCCTAACCAAGCATTCTTCTTTATAACTATAGGTGTAGACACAGTGGAATGCCTTTTAGATGGTTCTAAAGGATGATTTATTGTTATAAGATTTACTTTAGGTCCAATAAGTACATCATCTTCAATCGTAATGCCACCTCTATCCATAAATGTACAGGCATGATTAATAAATACATCCTTTCCAACTCTTATATTTTTTCCAAAGTCTGTGAAAAATGGTGGTATTAAATATAAGCTTTCATCAACTTCAACACCTGTAAGTTTAGAAAATAATTTTCTTATTTCTTTTTTAGTATGATACGAGTTATTTAGCTCAACAGTTATTTTTTTAGCCCTTTCTATTACATATCTTATTTTATCCATATCTGGGTCAGAATCTGAAATTACTTCACCAGATTTGTCTCTCTCAAATATATCTATATTACTCATAAATTTCCTCCTATTGATTTTACTTACAAACTGTACAATATCTCTACGTAAAACTCATTATGTTTACTCAACTCTTAAATAGAGTATACTACTTGGAGTTAACTACAACACAAGCCCTTTTTATATTATTTAAGAATAAATAATTGATTATTATTAAAAACTGTAATTAAACATTAATATTAGTCTTGTCCATATAGAATGTTTCATTATGTATGTAAACTAAAGTTTACATATTTCAAACCTTACTTTGTAGAACAGTTGAGTTTAATACTTTATAATTAAAATATAATTATTTTAAATTGAAAGGGGTTTAATATATGAATTTAGGAGACAAGATTACAAAACTAAGAAAGAAATATAATTATTCTCAAGAGTTGTTGGCAGAAAGACTAAATGTATCTAGACAAACTATTAGCAAGTGGGAATTAGGGCAAGCTAAGCCAGACTTAGAAAATATAAAAAATATATCAAAGCTATTTAATATTACTTATGATTACTTGATTGATGAAAGTAATTTATGTTCTAAAGATATAACTGATAATATTAGTAAGGATGTTGACTGGACAAAAGCATGGAGCTCTAAGTATCCTATTTTAGAAGCATATGTTGATATAGAGGGGATAGAAAGGTATCAAATAGCTATTGAAGAATTATATTCAAGATTTGAAAAAGAATACAAGATGAGCAATGAGAATAATGTACTTATATTAAAAGATATTTTATACAAGGCGTTTAAAAAGCATGATAAATAAAAACTATATTTGGATATATTCATCTGTGGTTTTGTATAAAAATTTGGAAATAATTGGGATAAATAAAAAATTATATAAATTGAATTTAAAAATATATTTAAGCAGGTATCTAAGATACCTGCTTATTTGTTTCTCTATGGTTGATTTTTTCATCAAAAGTCAACTTTAAATCGCTTGTTAGGTTCATGGATTTAAGGATATAATTATACAAAGGAGGCGTTGATATGAATGAATTAAACATTGCAAAAACACTGATTTTAAAGCGTAAAGAAAAAGGAATTACACAAGATGAACTTGCAAATTATATAGGTATCTCTAAAGCCTCTGTATCTAAATGGGAAACTGGGCAAAGCTATCCTGATATCACTTTTTTGCCACAACTCGCGACATATTTCAACATTACAGTTGATGAATTAATTTGTTACGAACCGCAAATGATTAAGGAAGATATTAATAAACTATATCAGCGATTGTGTAAAGATTTTACTGTTAAACCATTTGACGAAGTTATGGATGAAATACGAGAAACCATAAAGAAATATTATTCATGCTTTCCTTTGATTTATCAGATGGGTGTTTTAATAATTAATCATTATGACCTTGTAGATGAAGAAAAACGTGAACTATTAATTAGTGAAGCATTAGAAATTTTTATTCGAATACGAGAAACAAGTGATGATATAGAAATTTGTCGTCAGTCAAAAGGTATGGAGGCAACCTGTTATATCTTGTTAAATCAACCTATAGAAGTTATTGACTTATTTCAAGATAGCGATTTTCCCATGGTAAATGAAAGCATACTCCTTGCACAGGGACAAATGATGAATGGTCAAACTAGTGAAGCCAATGAAACGTTACAGATAGGAGCATATCAGAATCTTACTTTGTTAGTTCAAGATTTAGTGGGACTTCTGCAAAACTCAGATAAATCACAAATTGAAGAAATAGAAAGACGTATTTTAATGATTTCAGATACTTTTGACCTTGATGCATTGTCTCCTGGCATTATGTTTTCTGTATATTTAACACAGATACAAATGAATTTAATACATGGAAATACTAAAGGAGCTATTAAGTCATTACAAAGATATGTAGATTTGGCAATGAGTGATATATATCCAATTATGCTACATAGTGATGACTTTTTTAATCATATCGATGGCTGGATTTCTGAGATTGGAACAGGTATTACACGTGATGATACAATTGTAAAGGCAGGTATTGTTGCTGCTATTAAGAATAATCCTATGTTCTCTGTATTAAATGAGAACAAAGAATACAGATTTCTTATAGAAAAATTATCTTTATTGGAGGAATAAAATTATGGAAAATTTAATGGAAAATTTACCACTGTTACTTCCTATTATTATTTTAAATTTAATACTCGTAATTACTGCACTTATTCATATAATAAAACATCCAAATTATAAAGTTGGTAATAAGGCAATATGGATTCTTTTAGTGTTATTTATAAGTATAATAGGCCCAATTTTATATTTCACTATAGGGAGAGGTGATGAATGATGAATATTGTTTCAATAAATGGGTTATCAAAAAGTTTTGGTAATCGAAAGATAATAGATAATCTAAATCTTACTGTACCAGAAGGGTCAGTTTTTGGCTTTGTAGGTAAGAATGGTGCAGGCAAGACTACAACAATGAAAATGGTGCTTGGGTTACTTGAAACAGATAGTGGAACTATAAATGTTTGTGGTGAGAAAGTGACCTATGGAAGAACAAGTTCTAATCGCCATGTAGGTTATCTACCTGATGTTCCAGAGTTTTATAACTATATGAGACCACTTGAATATCTTTCTCTTTGTGGAGAAATCACAGGGCTTTCAAAACAAGAAATAAAGTTAAGAAGTGAAGAGTTGTTATCACTTGTAGGACTTGGAAATGAAAAGAAACGAATAGGTGGATTTTCTCGTGGAATGAAGCAACGTCTTGGGATAGCTCAAGCATTACTTTCACGCCCTAAATTACTTATTTGTGATGAACCAACAAGCGCACTTGACCCTGTTGGTAGAAAAGAAATATTAGATATTATGTTTAAAATCAAAGACTCAACAACCGTAATATTTTCAACACATATACTGTCTGATGTTGAAAGAATTTGCGACCATGTTGCTATATTAAATAACGGAAACATTGCTCTTAGTGGTACACTTTCAGAAATAAAAAGTATGCACGGAAAAGATAGACTTTTATTGGAGTTTTCAAGTAATGATGAAATCCAAGTATTTAAGTCTAGTAGTAGGATTAAATCCTTACTTAAAGATTCAGAAGAGACTAATATGGAAATTATTTTCCATGGTAAAGATATAAAATCAATACAACAAACAGTCATATCTACACTTGCAGAAATGAATCTTTGTCCAATAAAGATGGAATTAATAGAATTGTCACTTGAAAATTTATTTTTGGAGGTAGTAAAGTGAGAGAATACATAGCATTTACAAAAAAAGAATTTGTAGAGAACGTAAGAAATTACAAATTATTTAGTCTGATTACTTTATTTTTAATATTTGGAATAATGAGTCCTCTTTCTGCTAAATTTATGCCAGACATAATTGCTCATTTTGCCCCAACTTTAAAAGTTACTGCTTTACCAACTGCTTTAGATTCTTGGACACAGTTTTCTAGCAATATTTCTGGTCTTGGAATGAGTTTAACTCTAATTATTTTTTGTAATATTTTATCAAACGAATATTCTAAAGGAACACTTGTCATTATGTTGACTAAAGGATTGTCACGTTCATCTGTAGTATTATCTAAATTTTCTATTGCAGTAATTATTATGACCATTGGTTTCTGGTTGAGTTTTTTATGTACTTATGGTTATACAATGTATTTTTGGCCAACTGCAAATCTTAATCATGTTGTATTTTCAGCATTTAACTTATGGATAATTGGTATTATGTATATTACTATATTAATTCTTGGATGTGTATTATTTAGACCAGCATTTGCAAGTGTATTACTTGTATTAGTAGTAACCCTTGCTTTGAGTTTAATTTCTATTCCTAAGCAGATTGCACCTTATACGCCTAATTTCATATTATCAAAAAATATAGATTTGATTTCAGGTAAAGTGACAGCTCCAGAATTTATTATTCCAATCATTGTAACAATTATTATTTCAACAGTGTGTCTGTTATCAGCTGTTATTTTATTTAATAAAAAACCAGTTTAATGATATCTTCATTATAAATATAAATAGCAATATATTGTGTAGAAATAAACTTAATAATGTATAAGAATATATCTAAGCAAAAAAGACTTGAACTTAAGTTTCAAGTCTTTTTTTGTTTTACTTCTACTCATTCTATTTTATAATAATTAAATTATTACCTTAAGAAATTGTTTAAAAATAAAAAATAGCTAGATTATAATCTAGTGATTATCAGTTATTTAAGATATGCTATAGTATATAGAGCCTAACTAGTAAAAAGTTAAAACGGTGTAGTAAGGAGTTAAAATAATATTGTTTTTATTAAATAAAGATAAGAATCTTTAATTGTGGTAAAATATACTAAAAAATCACTTTAAAAGTGATAAAATTAATTCAAGTAAATATTTTAAAGGGGTGTAGATATGGAAAAGTCAAAAGTATATTTTTGTGACTTATACTCAAATTCGCAAAATAAAAATGTGCCAAACAATGTAAAAAGATTATTTGATACAGCAGGATTCAAAGATTTAATAGGAAAGAATGACCAAGTAGCAATCAAACTTCACTTTGGAGAAAAAGGAAATACTACATATATGAGTCCTGTAGCAGTTAGACAAGTGGTTGATAAGATTAAAGCTTGTGAAGGAAAGCCATTTTTGACAGATACAAATACATTATATACAGGAAGTAGAACAAATTCTGTAGACCATCTTACAACAGCTATAGAAAATGGTTTTGCCTATGCAGTGGTAAATGCGCCAGTAATAATTGCAGATGGATTGTACAGTAGAAATTATGAAAATGTACAAATAGATAAAAAACATTTTGAAAGTGTGAAAATAGGTGGCGAAATTTATAATTCTTCTGCAATGATAGTAATGAGTCATTTTAAAGGTCATGAAGCAGCAGGTTTTGGAGGAGCATTAAAAAATTTAGCTATGGGGTGTGCAAGTGCAGCAGGAAAGCAAATGCAACATTCTGATGTTACGCCAGTAGTAAAAGAGAAGAAGTGTATAGGATGTGGAAAATGTGTTAATTCTTGTCCTACAAAAGCTATAAGTATAGTAGATAAGAAGGCAATTATAGATTCTGATGTGTGTTATGGATGTGGAGAATGTCCAACTGTCTGTCCAACTAGAGCAGTAACTATACAATGGGAAAGTGACTCAGATGTGTTTGTTGAAAAGATGGCAGAATACGCTTATGGAGCAGTATCAAACAAAAAAGATAAGGTAGGATATATAACTTTTGTCATGAATGTAACTCCACTTTGTGATTGCGTGCCTTGGTCAGGTAGACCGATTGCACATGATATAGGAATATTAGCATCAACAGACCCAGTAGCTATTGAACAAGCATGCTATGATTTGGTTTGTAAGGAAATGGGTCATGATGTGTTCAAACATGAGCATCCTCATGTAAATGGAACTAGAATAATAGATTATGCATGTGAAATGGGAATGGGAAATAAAGAATATGAATTAATAAAATTATAAGAATAGTAGGACTTAAATGCATATAATTATTGTAAGAGAAATTTAAAAGTATCAAAGGAGTATGCATTTATGAAAATTTACTATGAGAAAGAAAATAGCAAGAAAGCTAATGTAAACAATATCCCAAGTGTATTTGCATTTAATTTTCTAAGAAACTTTTTAACTAGCAAAGAGTATGAGGAAACTAGAAAAGAATATTTTATAAATAATCTAACAAAAAATCAGGTTAATCAAGCTATGAAGGATTTAAAATGGCTATTTAGAGAGTATGAAGGTTTAGAGGTTGTTACAATGGAAAGCTTGGATGGAGTTAAGACAAAGATAGTTTTGTAAATTAATAAGAATAATATTTAATAAAAAATACTGCTTTAATAGTGATATGTATAAATATATTATACGAATACTATTTTAAGGCAGTATTTTTTGTTTAATAGTAAACTTGTATATAGCACAAGGTTGACTAATAAATGATACCTATGTAATACTATATATAATAAGTAAACTATATAAATAATATAGGTTGACGAATAGGAGGGTATATGGAAAAATACATAATTAAATTAAAAAATAAAGTTTTGGATGGAAAAGAAATAAATTATGAAGAAGCTCTTAGTTTAATAAGCCTTGATACAAATAACAAAAATATTCTTGATATACTATTAAAATCTGCAAATGAAATAAGAGAAGCTTTTATGGGAAGAAGAGTGGATTTATGTACAATAATGAATGCTAAGTCTGGCAAATGTAGTGAAGACTGCAAATTTTGTGCACAATCATCCCATTATAAAACTGGGGTAGATGAATATTCATTGCTCGAGTACAATGAGATTTTAAGGAGAGCTAAAGAAATGGAAAGTAAAGGAGTACATAGATTCTCTTTAGTTACAAGTGGTAAAGGTATGACAGGAAAAGAGTTTAATGATATTTTAAATATCTATGAAGGATTAAGAGAAAATACTAATTTAAAATTATGTGCATCTCTAGGTATTATAGATTATGAGCAAGCTAAAAAGCTAAAATTAGTAGGTGTGACTACATATCATCATAATGTCGAGACATCTAAAGATAATTTTGATAATATATGTACAACACATACTTATCAAGACAGAATAAGAACAATTAAAGAAGCTAAAAGGGCTGGATTAGATGTATGTGTAGGTGGAATAATAGGGATGAATGAAAGTAAAGAACAAAGACTACAAATGGCTTTTGAAATACGAGAATTAAATGTCAAATCAATTCCGATAAATATTTTAAACCCTATTAAGAATACTCCTATGGAAGAGTATGATATATTAGAGCCTATGGAAATATTAAAAACAACAGCAGTATTTAGATTCATAATTCCCAATGTATACATAAGATATGCTGGAGGAAGGCTATCTTTAAAAGGGTATGACAAAATTGGATTTAATGGTGGTGTAAATTCTGCAATTGTGGGTGATTATTTAACAACTGTCGGAAATGGAATTGAAAATGATAAAAAAATGATTATAGAACAAGGACTTGAACTTTAATAAAGATTACTTAAATTAATTAATGTACTTTTAAATAATTATAAAAGTATATTAATTTTTTTTTGTATATTAATATAAATATTAAATTTGAATTATAAATTGCAATATTATGAAAAATGGGAAAAATATCAAAATTTATATAAAATAGTTGCAAAGGAAAAAAGGATGTGCTAATATCTAGGTAACCGGTTAAGTAAAACGGTTTCCTAAATTGTGGGGGTGAACTTCTTGAGTATTACTATAAAAGAAATTGGCGAATTGGCTGGTGTTTCTAAAACAACTGTGTCAAAGGTCATTAATAATAAAGATGAAAATATAAGTCAAGCAACAAGAGAAAAAATTTTAAAAATAATGAAAGAAAAAAATTATGTACCAAACAAACTAGCACAAAGCCTAGTAACTAAAAAAACTAACACTATAGGGCTTCTTATACCAGATATCCGAAATCCATTTTTTACAGATGTATCAAGAGGAGTGGAAGACAAGGCTAATGAAGAAGGTTACAACATAATTTTATGTAATACAGATGAAGATGCCAAAAAAGAATATGAAGGGATAAGAACATTATCAGAGAGAATGATAGATGGAATTATCTTTGCAGCTTCTTCAAATACAAATTGGAAAGAGGCAAATTATAAAGACATAAAAATACCAACTGTATTAATTGATAAGAAAATAAGTATGAACAAAGAAACTTTAAAAGGAATAGTTAAAATAAACAACTTTGAAGGTGGATATATAGCTACAAAACATTTATTAGATATTGGGAGTAAGAAAATAATATACCTAAGTGGTCCTCTTCAAAATGAAATAGCAGTAGATAGATTAGAGGGATACAAAAAAGCATTAATTGAGTGTAATTTAAGTTACAACCCTGATTATGTATTTGAAGGTAAGTATAAAATTGAATGGGGACAGGAATTTATAAAAAAACTGGAAAAAATAGATTTTGATTCAATATTTTGTGCAAATGATTTGATTGCAATAGGTGTTATAAGAGGGCTTAAAGAAAGAGGATTAAATATACCAAATGATGTAAATGTTGTAGGATTTGATGATATTCAGACATCTAGCCTAATAAGTCCTTCTCTTACAACAGTGAGACAGCCATCTTATGACATAGGATACAAGGCTAGTGAGATACTGATAAATTGTTTAAGAGGAGATAAAAAAGAATCATTTGATGAGTTAATTTTTAAGCCAGAATTAGTTATAAGAGATTCAACGAAAGATAATAAATAGCAACATTCGAGACATAAATAGATATGTAAAGGAGTAATGTAATGGGAAACATAGTTGTCATAGGAAGTGTAAACATGGACATGGTATGTTCTGTAGATAAAAGACCAGAAAAAGGAGAAACAGTACTAGGTAATAGTTTTTTTACGTCACCTGGTGGAAAAGGTGCTAATCAAGCTGTTTCAGCATCTAAGCTAGGAGCAAATGTGAAAATGATATCATGTGTAGGTGAGGATAGCTTAGGAGAAGAGTTAATAAGAAATTTTAGAGATAATAAAGTTGATTATAGCTTAGTATCTAGAAATAAGCACAAAAGTTCTGGTGTTGCTGTCATAACACTATGTGAAAATGATAATAGTATTGTTGTTGTGCCAGGGACTAATGAATTAGTAGACATAGAATTAATTAAAAAGAATGAAGAAGAGATAAAGAATGCAGACATAGTATTACTACAATTAGAGATTCCATTAGAAACAATAAATTATGTGGTAAATTTCTGTTTTGAAAATAAGATAAAAGTTTTGGTAAATCCAGCACCTGCAATAAAATTAGATGAAGATATAATAGAAAAAGCAACTTACTTAACACCAAATGAACATGAATATAAAATAGTTTTTGATACAGAGGAAGAGATAGAGGAAGTATTAAAAAAATATCCTAATAAACTTGTAATAACAGAAGGAAAAAATGGAGCTAGATTTTATGATGGTAAGGAAATCAAGCATGTATCTTGCATAAGAGTTGATGTCCAAGATACTACAGGAGCAGGAGATACGTTTAATGGAGCATTGTCAGTGGCTATAACAGAAGGTAAAAATCTATATACAGCAGTGGAATATGCAGTAGTAGTATCAGGTCTTTCTGTAACAAAGTTGGGAGCTCAATCTGGTATGCCTTATAAAGAAGATGTTGAAAAATATTTAAATATTAATAAATAGAAATCCAATTTGTTCAAATTTAAAACTATTAAAAATGGAGGTTAATTATGAGAGTGAGAAAAATTTTATCTTTAGGAATTGCTGGAACACTAGCAATAGGAATGTTAACAGGATGTTCAATGGAAGGGCCAAGCAAGTCAGATAATAAAAGTGGCTCAGATAAGAAAGATTTAACTATAGGAGTATCTACAATAACTCTTCAACATCAATTTTTTATAGATATTGATGAGGGAATCAAAGAAAAAGCCAAAGAACTAGGCGTGAAAGTCATAGTAAATGACCCAGACCAAGATGTGGCAAAGCAAACATCAGCAATAGAAGATTTTATACAACAAAATGTGGATGGAATGATAGTACTTGGAACAGATAACTCAGCTATAGTACCAGCTGTAGAGGGAGCATTTGAAAAAATGCCAGTAGTGACAGTGGATGCTGTATTAAATACTGAAAATATTACAAGTTATGTAGGAACAGTTAGTTATGATGCTGGTAAAAAATTAGGGGAATACACTAAAAAGTACATAGATGAAAAATTAGGTGGGAAATCAGAAATAGCAATAGTAACAGATTTAAAATCTCAAATACAAATGCAAAGAATAGATGGATTTAAAGATGCATTAAAAGGCTCAGCAAATGTTAAGATATTAAACTCACAACCAGGATATGATAGAGAAGAATCTCTTAATACAGTTGAAAACTTAATTCAATCTAATCCAGATGTAGATATAATATATGCAACAGCTGAAAATAGTGTACTAGGAGCTAAAGCGGCACTTGAATCTGCAAAGAATAAAGATGTTAAGATTGTAGGATTTGACTTAACTGAAGAAGCAGCAAGTGGAATAACAGATGGAACTATTCTTGCTATGATTCAACAACAACCTAAGGAAATGGGACGTTTAGCTGTAGAAGCAGTAGTAAAAGCTATAAAAGGTGAAAAAGTAGAAAAAAATATACCAGTACCAGCTTTACTTTATGATAAAGAAAATATAAAAGACTTTAAGAATTAGTAAAATAAAATGAGATTATTTGAAAGAAATCCTATTTAAAAAGGAGTGTCATTATGAGTAATACAATTCTGAAGTTAAGTAATATTGCTAAAGAATTTCCTGGTGTCAGAGCATTAGATAATGTTAATTTTGAGTTACTTCATGGTGAAGTTCATGCACTACTGGGTGAAAATGGTGCTGGTAAATCAACTATGATAAAGATTTTAACTGGTGCACATCCAAAAACTTCTGGCAAATTTGTCTTTGAAGGTAAAGAAATAGAGAATATATCACCAGATGTTTCTAAGAAGATAGGTATAAATGCAATCTATCAAGAATTAACAGTATTTGATGAATTGACAGTAGCACAAAATATTTTTATGGGAAAAGAAATAAATGGCAAAGTCTTAACTAACGATAAAAAAATGAATGAAGAGGCTAAAAAGATTTTTGACAATATGGGAATAGATATAAATCCAAATGGTCTAGTTAAAGAGCTTAGTATAGCTCAAAAGCAAATGGTAGAAATAGCTAGAGTTTTATCATCAGAAACCAAAGTATTAATAATGGATGAGCCTACATCTTCAATAAGTAAAAAAGAAACTGAAATACTTTTTAGACTTATAAATGATTTAAAATGTAGTGGAGTTAGTATAATATATATCTCTCATAGAATGGAAGAGCTCTTTGAAATTTGTGACAGAATAACTATAATGCGAGATGGGAAAACGATTTCGACTCTAAATACTAAAGAAGTATCATCTGAGGAAGAATTAGTTAACTTAATGATAGATAGAAAGCTAGAACAATTTTTTCCTAAAAGAGATGTAGAGATAAAAGAAGAAGTTATGAGAGTAGAAGATTTAACTAAGAACAACGTCTTCAATAACATAAGTTTTAACATAAGAAAAGGTGAAATATTTGGAATAGGTGGATTAGTTGGAAGTAAGAGAAGTGAAATAGTAGAAGCTATATTTGGGCTTAGAACATATGATTATGGGAAAATATACTTAAATAATAAAGAAATTAAATTTAAAACACCATCAGATGCAATTGAAAATGGATTAGGACTAATAACAGAAGATAGAAAAGGTACTGGATTGTTTTTGCAGATGAGTGTAAAAGAAAATACAACTATGGCTGGATTAAAGAAAATATCTAAGTTTAAATCAGTTATAGACAGAAAAAAAGAAAAAGAAGTACTAGAAAAATACATAGAAGCATTAAAGATAAAAACACCACATATGAATCAAGTTATACAGAGTTTAAGTGGTGGGAATCAACAAAAAGCTATAATAGCAAGATGGCTTTTATTACAGCCAGACATATTAATTATGGATGAACCAACTAGAGGTATAGATGTAAATGCTAAAGCAGAGATATACAATCTAATGGGAGATTTAGTAGAGAGTGGTGTAAGTATTATAATGATATCTTCCGAAATACCAGAATTAATATCAATGAGTGATAGGATAATGGTTATGAGAGAAGGTCATATAAGTGGATTTTTAGAAGGTGAAGAAATGGTTGAAAATAATGTATTAAAATTGGCTTTCGGAGGTAAAATTAATGAGTTCAATAACTAAGCATAGAGAAGATAATTCATCTCCATTATTAACAAAATTAACAAGTGCATTTAGAGACCAAGGGAGTGCAGCTATAGGACTTGTAATAATTTTTATAATAATGAGTGTAGCTTCATCTAATTTTTTAACTTTAGATAATTTAATTAACGTTGGAAGACAAATATCAATAAATGCAATACTTGCAGTAGGTATGACATTTGTAATAATTACTGGAGGAATAGATTTAAGTGTAGGAGCAGTAATTGCTCTAGTGGGTACATTTTGGGCTACAACAGTAGTAAATTATAATGCACCTATATGGGTAGGTATGATACTTGCCTTGGCAATAGGAACAATATTAGGAGTTATAAAAGGTGCAATTATTTCAACACAAAAACTACCACCATTCATTGTAACGTTAGCCATGTTGACAATAATAAGTGGAGCAAGCTTTGTATTTACAGGAGGAAGACCTATATCAGTAAATACAGATGCATTTAAGATGCTAGGTAGAGGATATGTTGGGCCGATACCAATACCAGTTCTAATTATGATTATAGTTGTAATAGTTGGCCATTTTCTATTAAAAAGAACCAATTTTGGACGTCATGTACATGCAGTAGGTGGAAATGAAGAAGCTGCTAGATTATGCGGAGTAAAAGTAAATAAAGTAATAGTAAAAGTATATGCACTAGCTGGATTACTAACAGCATTGGCTGGAATAATATTATCATCACGTTTAGCATCAGGTTCGCCAACTGTTGGAGATGGAGCAGAGTTAGATGCTATAGCAGCAGTTGTACTTGGTGGTACTAATATGATGGGTGGTTCTGGTTCTATAGTAGGTACATGTATAGGTGTTGGGATAATAGGAATATTAGGAAATGGTCTAAATCTATTGAGTGTATCTTCATATAATCAAATGATTATAAAAGGGTTGGTAATGCTATTTGCTATATGGATAAATAATATAAAATTAAAAAAATCAGCTAAAGCTAAATAACAGTTGTACTTTAAATGAAAAAATAAATCTTAGGAGGAAATATGAAAAAAATTCTCTTAGATACATTAAATAATAAAAAACAAGAATACATAGATTATTTAAAAGAACTTGTAAGTATAAAGACTGAAGATATTGGTCATGGAATACTAGGTGGATTTGAAAAAGAGGGACAAGAATATATTGAGAAACTTGCAAATAACATAGGTTTTAATGTAGATAGACAAGACATGAGTGAAGAGCTAATTAAAAAAGCAAAAGACACCTATAAAGAAGGAAATCTAGGTCACAATTATAAAGATAGATATAATTTAATTTGTAAATACAGTGATAATTTACCTGGGAAGACAATCGTATTTAATGGTCATGTAGATACTATGCCACCAGGTGATATAAGTAAGTGGAGATACAATCCATATTGTGGTACAGAAGATGATGGTAAGATTTATGGTCTTGGAACTGCGGATATGAAGTCTGGGCTTATAGCATCACTATTAGCTATAAAACTTATAAAAGATAGTGGTTTAAATGTACCTGGTAATGTAAAGGTAATGTCAGTAGTAGATGAAGAGGGTGGAGGAAATGGGACCATAAATGCAGTTATGAATGGAATTGATGGAGATTACTGTGTAATTTGTGAACCATCAGAACAGAATTTAATAATTGCACATATGGGATTTGTATTCTTTGAAGTCGAGGTTAAAGGTGTATCTCTTCACTGTGGTAGTAAGTGGGAGGGTGTAAACGCAATAGAGAAGGCTATGTTACTGCTTCAAGATATAAAAGAATTAGAACATAACTGGCTTATGATATATAAGCATCCACTATTGCCTTCGCCTACAATAAATTTGGGTGTAATAAACGGTGGAACAGCAGGCTCTACTGTGCCAGATAAGTGTGTATTTAATTTGTGTGTGCACTTCTTACCAAATATAATGAGCTATGAACAAGTTGTAAATGATGTGACTGATGTTATAATGACAAGGTCTAATGGAGATTTGTGGCTTAAAGACAATAAGCCAAATATAAATATATATCAATCAGGATTAGGTTTTGAGATGGATAAAAATTCTGATTTTGTAGTGAATGCACATAAAATACTAGAAGATGTTTTAGAGAAAAAATTAGAAATAAAAGGTTCGACAGCTGGGAATGATGCAAGATTGATGAAAAACTTAGCTGAAATACCAACATTAATATTGGGACCAGGCTCAATAGAACAATGCCATTCAATAAATGAGTATGTTGAAATCAATGAGTATTTAGACAGTATACTTATGTATGCAAGTCTAATATTAAACTTATAAAAGTAGGAGGATTATATAAATGAAAAAAGTATTAATAGTAGGGGAATCTTGGGTAAAAAATATAACTCATATAAAAGGGTTTGATACATTTGTTACAACTCACTATGAAGAAGCTGTAAAGTGGTTAAAAGAAGCAATAGAATCTGGAGGATATGAGACAGTTCATATGCCTGCACATGTAGCAGCAGATAGTTTCCCATATACATTAGAAGAATTAGATGAGTATGATTGTATAATATTGTCTGATATAGGTTCTAACACTTTCTTACTATCTAATAGCACTTTTATAGATTGTAATAGTAATCCAGATAGACTTGAACTAATCAAAGAGTATGTAAATAATGGTGGAGCATTAATTATGGTAGGTGGATACATGTCATTTACAGGTATAGATGCAAAAGCTAGATTTGGAGAAACTGCTATAAAAGATGTATTACCAATAACTATGATAGATAAAGATGATAGAGTAGAAAAACCAGCAGGAATAATTCCTGTAGTTGTCGATTCTGAGCATCCAGTATTGAAAGATATTCCAAAAGACTGGCCGAAGTTTTTAGGATATAACAAGACAGTTGCCAGAGATAATTGTCCTGTATTAGCAACAATTGGAGGAGACCCATTTGTAGCAGTTGGGGAGTTTGGAAAAGGAAAATCTGCTATATTTAGTTCTGACTGTGCACCTCATTGGGGACCTAAAGAATTTACTGATTGGAAGTACTATAATAAATTATGGGTTAACATGCTAGACTGGTTAACATGTTAAAAATTTTATAAAATTTGAAAACCTCTTACTTGATAAAGTGAAGCTTACAAGTCAAGAGGTTTTATTGTATAGAATGATTATAAAGTAGAATATATTTTAAAATTAGCTATTTTAATTAGTTAAGTATAAAATATCTGATTTAAGGAGGATTATACAATTAATATGGAAGATTTAAATAAAAAATTTTTAATGCAATATATAGATGAGATACAAGAAGAGTTAAGGGATATATCAGATAAGATATGGGAAAATCCAGAACTTCAATATAAAGAATATTATGCTTCAAACTTACAAAAAGAATATTTAAGAAAGTATGATTTTAATATAGATGAATTAGAAGGTATGGATACAGGATTTGTAGCTAGTTATGGAGAAGGTAAACCAGTTATAGCAGTTTTAGGAGAATATGATGCTTTGGATGGTTTATCTCAAAAAATATCCATTACAAAAGAACCTATTTTAGAGAGTGGTGCAGGTCATGGATGTGGACATAACTTACTTGGTACAGGTTCAATGGGGGCTGTAGTTGCGATAAAAGAACTAATCAAACTAAAAAAGATTAAAGGAACTATAAAGTACTATGGGTGTCCCGCAGAGGAAGATTTGTCTGGAAAGGTATTAATGATAAAAAAAGGTTTTTTTGATGGGATAGATTGTGCATTTAGTTGGCATCCATTTGATATAAATACTCCAATAAGGATTCCAACCCTTGCTAATTATTCTGTAAAATTTAGATATAATGGAATTAGTGCTCATGCGGCACAAGCTCCTTATAATGGAAGAAGTGCACTTGATGCAGTAGAACTTATGAACATAGGTTGTAACTATTTAAGAGAGCATATATTTGATAGTTGTAGAGTACATTATGTAACTACTAATGGTGGAAAAATGCCAAACATAGTTCCAGATTTCGCAGAAGTATGGTATTACATAAGAGGTGTGAAAATGGAACATGTAAGAGATGTATTTGATAGAGTGGTTGATATAGCAAAAGGAGCAGCACTGATGACAGGTACTAGTATGGAATATAATATTATAAGTGGAGTATATGACTATATTCCAAATACAATATTAACAGATATTCTATCACAAAATATGAAATTGATAGGAACTCAAAATTATGATGAAAATGACTACTATTTTGCAGAAGAATTAGCTAAAACAGTTTCTATAGATAAAAGAATTAGTGTTTCTAGTGTATTAAGTGGAAACAAAGATATTACTAGAATGGCTTTACATGATGAAGTTACAGATGATACTTTTACTTATAATAACTGTATATCATTATCATTAGATATTGGAGATGTTAGTTATATAACTCCTACAGCACAATGCTCTTGCTCAGTTTGGCCTATTGGCATTTCTGCTCATACATGGCAATCTTGTGCTAGTGCAGGTTCTAATATGGGATTTAAAGCAATGTTATTAGCATCTAAAGCTATAGCATGTTCAATAAGTGATGTAATGCTTGATGAATCTATTGTAGGTAAAGCAAAAAAGGAATTAAAGGATACTATAGGCAATTTCGAATATATTCCAATTATCTAAAAATCAAGTTAATGTAAGTAAGATTATGTGCATGAATTAGTATAAGTATATAATTTAATATTATTTTTAACTTAACCTTCTAATTATTTTCAATCTAAGATACAATGATTAGAAGGTATTTTTAAAGTTTCTTAGAATACTGTAAATTATATAATCTTGATAAAAAGTGTTATACTATATATAATTTATATAAAAAGTAGTACAAAAAGGAGTATTTATGTTTGGATATGTTAAAATAAACAAAATGGATTTAACATTTAGAGAATATGACCATTATAAAGCTTATTACTGTGGTCTATGTAAATATTTAAAAAGAAATCATGGAGAAATCTCTAGATTTTCTCTGAATTACGATATAACATTTTTAATTATTTTATTAACTTCAGTATATAAGCCAGAATCTATAAATACAGAGGAAGCATGTATAGTTAATCCATTTAAAAAGAAAAAGGTAATTACAAATGATATTACAGAATATGCAGCAAGTATGAATATTCTTTTAACATATTATAAATTGGAAGATAATTTAATGGATGATAAACGCATAAAAGATAAATTAGCATATTATATATATAAAAACAAATTAAACTTAGCATATGAAAAGTATCCCGAAAAAGCAGAGTATATAAAACAACAACTAAATGAATTAAATAAGTTAGAAAAGGAAAACAATATAAATATAGATGAAGTATCTAATACATTTGGAAATATAATGGGTGAAGTGTTTGCCTACAAAAAAGATGAAAATGAGAGAAACTTAAGAATGATAGGCTTTAATATAGGTAAGTATATATATCTACTAGATGCATATGAAGATTTAGATGAAGATTTTAAGAAAGGAAGATACAATCCTTTTATAGAATATGTAGATAAAAACGATGAGTTAAAACAAAAGGTAAAAAAAATAATTGTAACATCATTGGGATTTTTAGCTAGAGGAATTGATAATTTAAATCTAAATACAAATGTCGGGATAATAGAAAATATAATTTATTCTGGTGTTTATTTAAGATATATGAATATATTAGAAAGCAGAGGTGGAAAGAATGTACAGTAATACTTATAATAATGAAAATTTTATGAGAGCAAGAGCTTTTATAGAAAATAGTGAATTTAGAAAAGCATATGATTTTTTAAAGTCGTTGAGTGACAAGTGTGCAGAATGGTATTATCTAACTGGTTTTTCTGCAATGAACATAGGATATTATGAAGAAGGAGAAGACTTCTTAAAAAGAGCAAAATTTATGGAGCCAGAAAATCATGAATATAGTGAGGCACTTAGAAGTTATACAGAATATAGAAATGAATATAACAATAGAGCTGATAACTATAATAGAAGAAGACGTAATGATTTAGGTGGATGTTGCTGTTGTTGTGATGATTGTTGCTGTTGTCTAGGTGATGATTGTTGTGAAAACTGTGCTAAACTTTGGTGTCTAGATTCATGTTGTGAATGCTTTGGAGGAGATTTAATAACTTGTTGTTAGGATGATAAATATGAGTATAAAAGTTGCTTATGGAGGAGTTTTATTAGCATTAAATGTGATATTGTTGACTCTTACAAATATTATTCCTGTAAATACATTGTTCATTATGGGAGTAGCATCACTTTTAGTATCAATTGTAATAATGGAATGGGGATTTAAGAGTGGAATTGCTTTTTATATAGGTTCTATAGTTTTGGGATTTATAGTGATGGTAAGTAAGTCTCAATGGATTGTGTATTCACTTACATTTGGAATATATGGTATTGCAAAATATCTTATAGAAAAAGATAGGGCAATATATATTGAATATTTCATGAAGTTAGTATTTGCAAATATAATGATACTTATATTGTATTTTTTATTAAGAACAATAGTTTATATCCCAATAAATATTTTTATTATAGGTTCATTTGAAGTAGCCTTTATAGTATATGACTATGTTTATAGCTCTTTTATAAGTTATTACAATAATAAGCTAAGAAAGATGCTATTTAAAAATAAGAGTTGATTTTTATATTTAATTTTAATGGAATTGTAATTTAAATAAATATAAATAATGTATCTGAATATGTATTTATATTTAAAAATAAATTTAATATATACTTGGTATTAATATATAAAAAGCTTTGATTTTTAGTCAAAGCTTTTTATATATTAGATAGAATGGTTTATTTTAAAAGATATAATATAAATTAAATATCTACTATATTTACATCTGTAGATAAAGAGTAAATAATATCTTTTCTTTCTACTATTATTTCAACATTTTTAGAAATTTCATTATCAAGTGATATTTGAGCTAAAAGTTCCTTTGTTGGATTTATTGCAATTGGATTTCCAACTCTTTTTAACATATTTATATCACCATTAGTATCACCATAAGCATATGAGTTTGATAAGTCTAAATCATACTTTACAACAAAATCGTTTATAGCATTATTCTTACTTATAGAATCCCACATTGGAATAACTGTTCCTGTAAATATATCATTTTCAAATACATAGTCACTTCCTAGAAAATCAGTTACATTATATTTTTTTGCCATTTTTTCAACCAGAAATCCAGGGCTACCAGATATGAATATGACTATATGACCTTGATTTAGATGCCAATCGATTCTTGAACGTGTGTATTTATAAACTCTATCTGCTTTTAATTTAATTACTTGGTCACTTGTAAAATTAATACAAGTTTTATCTAATCCTTTTAATGAATCGACATAAAGGTCACATATTTCCAATAGATAATCATCATAATTACCTTGTCTTTTATCCCAATCCATAAAAGTGTCTCTAGCATGTTTATACCAATTTTTTTGGTCAATTATATCGTATTTAATTAATTTCTTAAAATGTTCAACCATAAGAGAGTCTCTATAAAGAGTACCATCTATATCAAAAAAAGCTGCTATATTTTTCATAAGACCACCTCAATTAATCATTTCCTTATATTATATTATAAATTGTATCTAAGTTGTTAAAATATATGTATAATAATTTATATATTAAAAAACAAATATTTTAAAGTCTAAAGGGTGTGATTATATGAATTTTAATTTTGCAAAGGTTACGAATTCTAGACTTATGGGTAGTTTAGGTCTTATAATAAATTGGATAGATGATAAAAATAATCACTTCTGTCAATATTTTCTATTAGATGCAGAGGGATTAGGTTTAGCAGATTATGTAAGTTTAAAAAATCCAACACAAGAAGAAGCTTACATGGAAGAAGAAAGATTAATGGGCGGATTTGGTTCAGATAGAGTTGAATTAACAAAGGATGAATCTTTGTTTTTAGTCTCTCATTTTGGGAATAAAAATCTTTACTATGACAAGTTATTGCCAGGAGATAAAGTTGAGTACATTGATATTATAAAAAATTATAAAACAAATTTAACTATAGAAAAATTATATAACAAAATATGTAAAAGAGTTGATGAAGAAGTTGAATTTATAAACTACATGACTATGCGATTTATAGCATGGGATAGGGAAAGTTTAAAATATTTTTCTGGTAGTGATGAGATTGCAAATATGCATATTACAAATATAAATGGCACATTGCTCAAAAATGTGGTAAGTGATAAAGGTCAAGGTAGGTATATAAGTGAAGCCTTATATGAAGACAATGATGGATATTATATCTGTAAAATTGCTTTTTGTATAAGTAAATGTAATGAAACTGGTTTTAAGATTAATTCTTTATTGGTAACAGATAAAGAAGCAATGTATGATTTTGAGGTATTTGATGAGATTTCTAAGAATGAATTTGTAAGTGTTTATAGTGTAAACTCATCTGAAGAATTTGCTAAAGTATTTTATAGAGATAATCCATTTTTATTAAAAAGTTATATGAATGAAGGTGTATTTTTTACTAGATTTAATTTTAATAATGACCATGTTAAAGAAAATGTGTATATAATAAATAATGATATGAAAGCTATATATTACTTAATGGGAAATAAACTTTTTATTGGCACTTATAATGAAAATGATTGCAATTATATTAATGAGATAAGTCAAGCTAACTATAGTAAATATATAAAGTTTGAAGAGAATTTTTTCTTTGAACAAAATGCGTTATATGATTTTGCAGAATCAGGTTCAATAGATTTTGATGATTTTTTGGAATAATATTTTTGGGCATTATTTAAGCGAGATTAACTGAATTTAATCTCGCTTAAATTAATTTCTATAATATTGGGGGAATATTATGAGGAATACATTTATTATTGTGGTCAATTATTAAAATTTTATACAGTTTATTAGAAAAATAAAAAAATTTATAATTCTTCTCATATTATTTACCAATATTAATTTTTAGTATGTATTATATATATGAGTTAATTTGCAAGATATTAAATACATTTTATTTTTTAATCTCTATTTTTTTGTGAATAGGTTAGAATCATACCATTTATTAAAACGGATAAATTTAAATGGTTGATGTATATTAATTGCATTTTCAGGACAATTATAAATACATCTCATACACAAGCAACAACTCCAATTAAACTTAACTTTATCTTTTGTAATATTTATGTTGTGTTTAGGACAATTATTGGCGCATTTAGAACAGTGTATGCAATTATTTTTGACATAAAAAAACTTACCTAAGATATGAGCTCCATACCATTCTGACCTACCAATAAAGGATAGTGTTTTTACTAAAGTGCTACTATTTGGAAGGTATGAAATTCTATTAATTAAATTATGTACAGTATTATGTATTTCTTTATCTGCTTTATCAATAAGCTCTCTTGTTTTTGTATCATCATATTTGACCATAAAATTTGATGGCATAGCAAACAATTTATTATAAAATACTTTGAAACCTTTAGCATCTAATCTTTTGATTAATAAATTTGAGGACGCATAATTCATATGATTGTCTTCACCTGCTGTATGTATTATAAATGTATCCATAGAGTGTGTGTTAGGCAAAGTTTTTACAAAATCTAATACAATCTGAGGTGCATTAAAAGAATGTACAGGGTAAGCTATTCCTACCATATCATATGATGTCAAATGAATTTTAGATTTTTTAATATTTTCTATTTTTGTACACTCAACACAAAATTGTTGATTTTCAAATTCTTGCTTTAGTTTATTAATTATATATTCTGTCATGCCAGTTCCAGAGAAGTAAAACATACATAATTTATTCAAAGTGATACCTCCTATTAAATATAATAGTAGCTTGTTAGAGTCATTATAACATATAACTAATTAACTTAATAGAAAGCCAAAAAGATTTGTATTGTAGTTGATAAATAACCGAAAAATCCAAGTAATCATGATAGAGGTTGTTACCTAAATATTACTGATAATTTAAAAAGAAGAAAATGCCAACAAGCAAAAAAATCAGATAAAATTTAATTTTATCTGATTTTTTTATATTTATTTTATTAGATTATGTTAATATTTGTTGACCGAATAAAAGTATATTCAGTCAACTCTCTATACCTATAATAATATTGGGGGAATATTATGAGGAATACATTTATTATTATGGCCAATTATTGATGTCTTATACAATTTACTTAAAATTACTTAAAAAATATTTTACATTTCTTCCTCATCAAATTCCTCAATATTAGTATTTTGTGGTATTCCTTGCATAGTCATATTACTAGAACCATAAGGAGTAGGAAATATACTAGGAGGCATAGTACTAGGCATAACTACAGGCATACCTTGCATTGTATTATGACATATGACACCTGGTATCATCATAAGTACATTAGGAGGCATATTTTGATTACATGAGAAGTTAGGAATACCCATATTATTGTTCATATTCCATCCCATGTTATTATTCATATTGCCAGACATATTGTTAGGCATACCCATGTTATTATTCATATTACCAGACATATTGTTAGGCATACC
>NZ_JRHN01000017.1 GCF_001299635.1 Clostridioides difficile
ACTGGAGAAATAGGACCAACCGGAGCAACAGGTCCAACAGGGAACACAGGAGCAACTGGAGAAATAGGACCAACCGGAGCAACAGGCCCAATAGGAAACACAGGAGCAACTGGAGAAATAGGAGCAACCGGAGCAACAGGTCCAATAGGAAACACAGGACCAACTGGAGGAATAGGGCCAACCGGAGCAACAGGTCCAACCGGAAATACCGGAGAAATAGGTCCAACAGGCCCAACCGGAAACACCGGATTAGAAGGAGCAACAGGTCCAACCGGAAACACAGGAGCAACAGGAGCAACAGGTCCAACCGGAAACACAGGAGCAACTGGAGCAACAGGTCCAACAGGGAATACAGGAGAGATAGGGCCAACTGGAGCAACTGGCTCAACAGGAAACACAGGATTAGAAGGCCCAATGGGAGCAACAGGCCCAACCGGAAACACAGGAGCAACTGGAAATACAGGGTTAGAAGGTCCAATGGGAGCAACAGGCCCAACCGGAAATACTGGAGAAATAGGACCAACTGGAGCGACTGGTCCAACTGGAAACACAGGAGCAACTGGAGAAATAGGAGCAACCGGAGCAACAGGTCCAATAGGAAACACAGGAGCAACTGGAGAAATAGGACCAACCGGAGCGACTGGTCCAACTGGAAACACAGGAGCAACTGGAGAAATAGGAGCAACCGGAGCAACAGGTCCAATAGGAAATACAGGAGCAACTGGAGAAATAGGAGCAACCGGAGTAACAGGTCCAACAGGGAACACAGGAGCAACTGGAGAAATAGGAGCAACCGGAGCAACAGGTCCAATAGGAAACACAGGAGTGACAGGACCAACAGGACCAACCGGAAATACAGGAGTAACAGGAGAAATAGGACCAACAGGAAACACAGGAGCAACAGGAGCGACAGGACCAACCGGAAATACTGGAGCAACAGGTAATTTCTCACAGCCAATTGCTAATTTTCTTGTAAATGCTCCATCTGCACAAATCTTAAATAATGGGGAAGCTATAAAAAATTGGCAAGCAGTATTGGGGAATAGTTCAAGTATAACAGTGGATGCAAATGGTACATTTAAAGTAGAAGAAAATGGTGTGTACTACATTTCAGTTTCATTAGCATTGCAACCAGGTTCATCAAGTATAAATCAATACTCTTTTTCTTTCTTATTTCCTATTTTAGGAGGGAGAGATTTAGCAGGTATCACTACTGAGCCAGGTGGTGGAGGTGTGGTTTCTGGATATTTCGCTGGTTTTCTATTTGGTGGAACTACATTTACTATAAATAATTTTTCATCTGTGTCTGTAGGAATAAGAAATGGTCAATCAGCAGGGACAGCGGCAGCTTTGACTATATTTAGAATAGCTGATACTATTATGACTTAACTTTATATTTAATATTAATATATGTATAATAAAAAACTGTTTCAAATATATATTTGAAACAGTTTTTCTGTTTAAAAATTTTATATTATTTAAAGTTCTTGATTGCAGTAGTTAAATTAGGCACTAGTTGTTTCTTTCTAGATACAACACCTGGTGCAAATGTACCTTGAACACCTTCAACACTAAATGCATCAGCAATTAATCTATCTTCTGCCTTATAGATTAAATAAGAGCCTTCTTTAATTATGTCTGTAACTGCAATAACTAATTTATCATAATCAGTTGAATTTATATAAGATAAAAATTCATCTTTTTTAGCAAATATAGAATCTATATCTAAAGTAAATACTTGTCCAATACCAACTTTATATCCACTCATATTGAATTCTTTAAAGTCCATATTTACTATTTCTTCTATAGTATATTCATCTAAAGAAGTACCACATTTAAACATATCCATAGCATATTTTTCCATATCTACATTTGCTATTTTGCTTAGTTCTTCACATGCTTTTTTATCCATGTCAGTTGTTGTTGGAGATTTGAATAATAATGTATCAGATAATATAGCAGATAAAAGAAGTCCAGCTATTTCATAAGGTATCTCAACATTATTTTCTTTATACATTTGGTAAATTATAGTACTATTACATCCAACAGGCATAACTCTAAAAGACATAGGAACATCAGTAGAAATACCACCAAGTTTATGATGGTCAATTATTTCAACTATATTTGCTTGTTCAATTCCATCAGCACTTTGGGCATATTCATTATGGTCAACTAAAACAACATTCTTTTTAGTTGGGTTCAATAGATGCCCTTTTGAAATCAATCCTAAAAACTTATTATCATCATCTAATATAGGATAAGATCTGAAGTTTGTCTCTAGCATGATTTCTTTAATTTCATCCATGTAATCATCTTCTTTGAATGTAATTAAATTTTCTGTAGCCTCTATAGAGTCTAAGAAACTACATTGATTTATCACATTAGAAGTTTTATAGTTATCACTTTCAACAGAAACAACAGAAACTCCATTTATTTTAGCAAGAGCTAGTAAATCTTTTGAAATTTCTGTATGATTAGTAAGTATTAAAAGTTTAACTTTTGTATCAATAGCATATTCAATACTATCATATCTATCGCCAACAATAGCTATGTCTCCCTCTTTTAGAGTCTCTATTAGAGTTTCCATACCAAATGATAGAGTAACCACTCTACCTTTTACATCTTCACCACAATCCACAAGAATAGTACCATTAAGGTTTTTACAAATATTTGATAGTGATGTGTGTATAGTTGTAAAGTGTTGATGAAGTAGGTTTTTAGCTATTTCTTTCATAGTAATGATACCAGCAAAAGTTCCATCATCATAAGTTACAGGTAGTGTCTTAACATTTTTTTCATCCATAAGATTATAAGCTTCTAATATAGATGAAGTTGGAGTTAAAGGAACTACTTTATCATAATTTAAATCTCTAACTTGTATTCTAACATTATCTAAAATTTCAGGTGCATCTACCTTAAAGTAATCTAAGGCATATTTAGCCTCTTTTCTGATATCTCCCAAAGCATAAGCTGTTGCTTTTATTCCTAGTTTGTTCTTTAAATGTGCTAATGAAATTGCAGAACATATTGAATCTGTATCTGGATTTTTATGTCCGAAAACTAATAAACTCATTTTAATACTCCTTTCAAAACTTGAATATAAATAATAATTGATAAAAATATTATATCAAAAGGTTGTGGGTATATGTTGTAAAAAGAAAAAAATTTAATGAAAAAATATTATATAAAATTTTATTTCTTACATAAATACAATGAATTTGATATAAAAATCATTATGATATTATACTTTTACCCAATTATATTCTCAATTAAATTTACTTTTATTTGAAATAAATCGATTAAATATACCTGCGAAAAAATTAATTAATATGATAATAAACTAAAAATTTATAAATATTTTATACTATAAAAATTTTTGTATATATGTTATAAGTAAAAAATTAACGGATTTAACATAAAAATTATTTATAGATATGAAAAGTATACTAAGTATGTATTGATTTAAAAATAACTTATATAAACTATACTAATTTCAGTTTATATATTTTTTAAAATTATACGGATGTTGTAGAACGAAAAATTGCATATAAGTCAAAAATAAGTGCTATTTTATGAAAATATGACAAAAATTTTGTATGTTATTTATGCAAATAATACATAAATAACATATAAAATTTAATAAGTAAAAAAAGTGAAAGATATAAATTATCATTTTAGTATTTTATTTAGTCAAAGTAAATTATTCAAATGAAAAATATCTCATTTAAATAAAAAATTTAAATAAAAGTAAAAAAAATAATGTATTTGTTAAAAAATAAATTGACAAAATATTCAGAAAAAAACTTCTTGACCTAGAGAGACAAAGTAAATAAAATCTAAGGTATAGACATGAAATCTATAAAAATATTTTAAGTATAAGTTAAAATATAGATGATGTATTTAAGATTTATAAAAATAGGCGATACATAATTATTTAGGGAGGTTTTTAGTATGGAGAAGAAAGAAAAAGCTGTAGAAAAATTAAATGTTGAAGTATGTAGTCCTGAAATTGTCAATAGTGTTGAGACATTAAAAATGAGGCTAGAAGAAATCAGACTAGCACAAAAAGAATTTGCAACATTTACACAAGAGCAAGTAGATAAAATTTTCTTAGCTGCTTCAACTGCAGCAAATCAACAAAGAATACCTCTAGCAAAAATGGCAGTAGAAGAAACTGGTATGGGTATTGTTGAAGATAAGGTTATAAAAAATCATTTTGCTTCAGAGTATATTTATAATGCTTATAAAGACACTAAAACTTGTGGTGTTATAGAAAAAGATGAAGCATTTGGTTTCACAAGAATTGCTGAACCAGTAGGTGTTTTATCAGCAGTTATACCAACAACTAATCCTACATCGACTGCAATATTTAAGTCCCTAATAGCACTAAAAACTAGAAATGGTATAATTTTCTCTCCTCATCCAAGAGCTAAAAACTGTACTATAGAAGCAGCTAAAGTTGTACATGATGCAGCAGTTAAAGCAGGTGCCCCAAAAGGACTTATAGGTTGGGTAGATGTACCTTCAATTGAACTTACTAACGTTGTTATGGCAGAGGCAGACCTTATATTGGCTACTGGTGGACCTGGAATGGTTAAATCTGCATATTCTTCAGGAAAGCCAGCTGTTGGAGTTGGACCTGGAAATGTACCTGCAATAATAGATGAGAGTGCAGATGTAAAAATGGCTGTTAGTTCAATATTAGTATCAAAATCATTTGATAATGGTATGATATGTGCTTCTGAGCAAGCAGTAATAGTGCCAGAAAAAATATATGAAGAAGTTAAAAAAGAATTTAAATATCGTGGAGCACATTTCTTAAATAAAGAAGAAACAGAAAAAGTAGGAAAAGTAGTAATAATTGATGGTTCATTAAATGCTAAGATAGTTGGTCAGCCAGCTCATGTGATAGCTAAAATGGCTGATGTAGAAGTTCCAAAAACAGCTAGAATAATAATTGGTGAAGTAGAATCTGTTGAAGTAGAAGAACCTTTTGCACATGAAAAACTTTCTCCAGTACTTGCAATGTACAAATCTAAAAGTTTTGAAGATGCAGTTGCTAAAGCTGAAAAATTAGTTGCAGATGGTGGATATGGCCATACATCTTCGTTATATGCAGACTCTATAAATCATCCAGATAGAGTAGAGAAGTTTGTAAATGCTATGAAAACTTGTAGAGTATTAGTTAATACTCCATCGTCACAAGGTGGTATAGGTGACTTATATAACTTTAAATTAGCACCATCTCTTACTCTTGGTTGTGGTTCTTGGGGTGGAAACTCAGTATCTGAAAACGTAGGAGTGAAACATTTACTTAATATCAAGACAGTAGCTGAAAGGAGAGAGAATATGCTTTGGTTTAGAGCACCAGAAAAGGTTTATTTCAAAAAAGGTTGTTTAGGTGTAGCAGCAAGAGAATTTAAAGATGTTATGGATAAAAAGAAAGCCTTTATAGTAACAGATTCTTTCCTTTACAATAATGGATACACTAAGAAGCTAACTGATTTGTTAGATGAGATGGGAATTAAGCATACTACATTCTTTGATGTTGCTCCAGACCCAACATTAGCTTGTGCAAGAGAAGGAGCTAAGGCTATGGCTGATTTCCAACCAGATTTAATAATAGCTGTAGGTGGAGGTAGCGCAATGGATGCTGGTAAGATAATGTGGGTAATGTATGAGCATCCAGAGGTAGACTTCCAAGATTTGGCTATGAGATTTATGGATATAAGAAAAAGAGTATATGCATTCCCTAAAATGGGTGAAAAAGCATACTTTGCTGCTATCCCAACTTCAGCAGGTACTGGTTCAGAGGTAACTCCATTTGCAGTTATAACTGACCAAGATTCAGGTGTAAAATATCCATTAGCAGATTATGAATTAATGCCAAACATGGCTATAATCGATGCTGACATGATGATGGAGATGCCACCAAGATTAACAGCAGCATCAGGTGTTGATGCCTTAACACATGCACTAGAAGCATATGTGTCTATGCTAAGAACTGAACCAGCTGATGGATTAGCACTTCAAGCAGGTAAAATAATATTTGAATATCTACCTCGTGCATACAAAAATGGAAAGAATGATAAAGAAGCAAGAGAAAAAATGGCAATGGCATCTACTATGGCTGGGATGTCTTTCGCAAATGCTTTCTTAGGAATTTGTCACTCTCTAGCACATAAACTGGGTGCATTCCACCACGTTCAACATGGTGTTGCAAATGCATTATTAATAAATGAAGTAATTAAGTTCAATTGTGCAGAAGCTCCAAATAAGATGGGTGCATTCTCACAATACAGATATCCTGATTGTATACAAAGATATGCTGAATTTGCTTCTTTTGTAGGAATCAAGGGAAATACAGACCAAGAAAAAGTAGATAACCTTATAAAAGCAATAGATGAATTAAAGGCAAGAGTAGGACTTCCTAAAACTATAAAAGAGGCTGGGGTAGAAGAATCTAAATTCTTAGAAGGATTAGATGCTATGGTTGAACAAGCTTTTGATGACCAATGTACAGGAGCTAATCCTAGATACCCATTGATGAGTGAATTAAAAGAGATATATTTAAAAGTTTATTATGGTAAATAATATTTATTGTACAATATAGGTTCTATTAGACTTGAATATAAATTATTAGATTTGAATATAAATAGATTTTTATTAGAGTCGTATATAAATAGTTTTTAATAATACATTATAACTTAAATCTTAAACGGAAATGATAAAAAGTTAAGAAATTCATATTGATTTTGAATATGTGTATTTAATCAATTAACTTTAAAATTAGTCGGAAAATTTTTTTATTACATATAATTTTAAAGCAGAATATATAAAAAACTTTATGAAAAAATTATAAAAATATTCAGAAAATTCTATTGACTAATTTATTTATCATGATATAATAAGTTTAGAAAACAAAAAGAATTGGGGCCTATTAAGGCCCCCTTACTACTTTTTGATAGATTTATTTAGAATAACTTTCTCACTTTGATTTTTTATATTTATTATAGAATCAGTATAATCTACTTCAAAGTTAGCAAAAGCAGAGAATAAATCTATGTCCCTTAATAAATGAATTGTCATACATTGATTGTTCTTATTTACCCTTAGAATCAATGCTCTTACAAAGGGAAATTGGATTCTAGAATTAAATAAGTTAGAACCGTCAGTATCTATATCTAAGCTACGATAATTAATATCTATAAATACATCTACATCATCGTTTTCTTCTCTTATTATTCTATAGTCAAAATCTAAGTCTAAATTTAAATTACCTAAAACTAATAACATTTAAATCCTCTTTTCTATAAGTAGTTTTAGAGTATTAGTTTAACTAAGCTCTCCATCTATTATAGATATAATTCTATCTGCTTTTCTAGCAATATTTTCATTATGTGTTATTATTATAAGAGTTTGGTTATATTTTTTTATAGAATTTTTTAGTAAATCCATGACTTCTTCTGTAGTTTTACTGTCCAAATTTCCTGTTGGTTCATCTGCTAGTATTATACTTGGTTTTGCAGATAAAGCACGTGCAATAGCAACCCTTTGTTGTTGACCACCAGATAATTGATTTGGAAGATGATTTTTCCTCTCACTAAGACCCAATAAATTTATAATGTCTTCGATGTATTCTTCATCAACTTTTTTATTGTCTAACTTTAGTGGTAATTCTATATTTTCTTTTACATTTAATACTGGAATTAGGTTATACTGTTGAAAGACAAATCCTACTTTTTGTCTTCTATATTTTGCTAATCTTTTATCTGAAAGGCAACATATATCTTTGCCATCGACTTTTATAGTTCCACTACTTGGTCTCTCAAGACCGCCTACTAAATGTAGAAATGTGCTTTTTCCACTTCCACTTGGACCAATTATCGCAACAAACTCACCCTTATTTATTTTTAAATTTGCATCCTTTAGTGCATGTACAGTTGTTTCCTTTTTTCCATAAATCTTACCTAAGTTAAGAATCTCTAATATAGGCATAATTAATCCTCCTATTCTGTAATGTTTATAGCTTCAACTATACTAATTTTATTTATTTTCCTTAATGGAATATATGTAGCTAGAATACCTACAATTATGTTTGCTAAAACAACTAGGATATATATTTTGTAATCTATTGAAAATCCCAAGCCATATGATACAAAGCCTTGCATATAATACATTTTAAACTGTATTATAAGTCCTGAAATGATGGTAATTACACTTGAGAGTGTTCCATATAATATTCCTTCATAGAGTATCATATTTTTAAAGCCTCTCTCAGAAATACCAATAGCTCTCAACATTCCAAATTCACTAGTTCTTGAAGTTAAGTTATAACTTATGTTATTTATTATGTTAAGTACACTAATTATAAACATTACTGTTACTATGCCATAACTATAAATCAAAGACCTAGATGTCATCTTATCAGAATTTTCTTTTTCTACCATCATATCTACTGTTGTAGTTCCAGGAACTTCACTTCCAATTTTACCTAGAAGTCTATTTATTTTTTTCTTGTTTGCATTTTCATTAATGTCTGTATAAACTAAGTTATATTTATCTACACCAGTTAATTTTTTTAGATATTCGCTACTCGTTATTACATCTACACCATCATCTCCAGAGTACATACCATTATCTGCAAAAGGATAACTTATAATAGCTCCAACTTTAAATTCATATTCTAAGTATTCATAATTATCTTTTAAACTTTCATAAAGTCCTGTATCCATTCCAGCCTTCGGGTATTTAACTTTTATAGTATCACCTACCTTTGTATCTATAGCTGGTGTCCCTTCACCAGGAGTAAAGGTCTTTGTATATTTTTGTGTTTCAGAAATTTCTGGTACATATACTATAGCTAAGTTTTCTTTTTTCATTTTTTTCAAGTTTATACTTCCACTTACTAAGTAATCTTCTAATGAATTTATCATCTCATCATTATAACCTTTTAACTTTTGTTTTAATGTATATTTTCCAGTAGTCTTATTTTTTATAAATAAAGGATTTTTCTTATAATAAGGAGCTGAATTTATAGCTTCGTAGTAATCTAATCTATTTATTTTATTTACCTCTATTCTCGTGTTTAAGATGCTAGCAGTTTTGACTTTGTCAATTCCATCTATATTTTTAATTTTATCTATCTGATTATCATTAAATCCCCTTATATCTTTAAAAGAGGTATTGCTACCAATTTCATTGAGATAAGTATTTGATAGAATAAAATCTGCATTCATATATACTTGCTCTTGAATGTTTTTGTTTTTGACATCTAAAAAAGAATATTTATAATTGTCTTTTATGACAATTATACCTCCTATACTCATAGATAATACAATTATAAGGAATCCCTTTTTATTTCTAAAGATGTTTTTTGCAGATATAGATTTTGTTACTGACATATTTAAAGTCAATTTTGATATTAAAGAATTAACTTTGATTATATTTTTATCAGTTCCAAAAGTTTTTCTTATAGCATCAATAGGAGAAATTCTTCTTATCTTTAAATATGTAAAGAAACTTATAATGAGTATTGTCAGTATTATACATGCAATTGATAAGAGAATTATTTTATCTGGAATAACAAAAGGGGTAACATTTATATTTCCTTCAAATTGAATATTTCCTGCAAACCTATTAAATATTTGTGCACCTCCCATACCTGTACATATACCTAGAGGCATTGCTATCAGAGCAAGTATGAAAAGTTCATAAAACATAAGTTTGAAAATCCTAAAGTTAGTGGAGCCAATAGCTCTTAAGATACCATATTCTTGTACTCTTTGGTATATTGATATAACATAGATACTATAGATTACAATACCAGAAAATATACTCATAGCAATTGCAACATATTTACTTGAATTATCTAAAGTACCATTTTCCATAGTATCGTCTATAAGCATTGAGTTTCTTCCTACGCTTTTCTCATCCAACATAGCATTTTTTACTATATTGTCTATGTTTGTATTTATATCACTGCCTTCATTAAATTCAATAGAAGCTGTAAACTTATTCAATTTTGATTCATGTAGGTTTAAAAAAATTTCACATTTCCCCTTTTGTTTCTCTATAAATCTATCTTCAAGTATTCCTACAACTTTAAAGGTCTCTGGTTTTTCTTTTTGATATAATTTAAAAGTAAGGTTTTGATTTATTTCTGGCTTTAAACCCATACTATTTAAAACCCATTTTTCTACCACCACCTCATTGTTAGCTTTTGGGAGGTGACCTTTTATAAGTTTAGATTGATTAGTTAAGTAATTTTTATTTGCATATTGTATGTTTATAGGTAATTTTTCATTAACATCTGTAGATGCATAATAAGATGTTATACCTAGGTTTTTAATATCTTTACCAGATTTTATGGATTCTAATTGATTTCTCTTTATATCTTTAAAGTATGCATGGTCAGTTCCAAGCTCTCTCTTTGATCTATCTACCTCTGCTTGTTGAGCACTTCTTGAGAGGGTACCAATACCAACAATGAGTGATGTAGCAAGAATTATACTCAGAGTAATTGCTAAAGATCTTGCTTTATAACTTTTTATGTATCTTAGTACTATTTTCAAATTATCTTTCATATTTACCACTTCCTTTCTTAGCTAAATCAATTATATGTTTATTTAAAATATATATCAAAGTAAGTATCTTCAAGTTTTGAGTACTTAATTGTACAAATTTATATGCATATTTACAAGTTTAATTAATGTACATGTAAATTTTGACTTTTTACATAATTTTTCTAAAATGATATAATCCTCATATAAAGTGTAGATGGGAGGGGAATTATGGAGAATAATTTTATATTTCCTATAGTAATACTAACTTTGTTTATATTTAGTAATCTTATAATGAATAAATACAGGTTTTATAAAGAATTAGACATATTAAAAAGAGGAATATTAACATTTTTTGTATCGTGTTTTGTATGGATTTTATTCATGGAGGGTATTGAGTATATACAATTAAGTTTAGGATATAATTTTTTACTTGAAGGAGTATTAAATATTATACTTTTTTTAATTTTAATTATTTTAAGTTTTTATATAGGATTTAAATTTATAAGATTACTAGACAATAACAATAAACAAGAGTATAAGCTACAAAAATTAGACAGTAAAATAAATCATAAGGACAATATAATCGTAAAATTAAGAAGTCAAAAACATGACTATTTAAAACATTTACAAGTAGTATATTCTCTATTAAATACTGGCTTAGCTGAAGATGCCAAAGAATATATAACGAATATATCAAATAGCTTTAAATCAAAAAATTCAAGATATGGGAAAGTATCTTATTTAGATGCTATAGCTTCCTTAAAATATGAGGAATGTCTTGAAAAGAACATATCTTTTGATGTATATATCCAAGATTTTATGGATAATTTAGAGATTGAACCTAATGATATGAGTTCAGTGCTATTAAACATAATAGACAATGCAATAGAATCTTTGTCTGCTATACAAAAGGAAAAGAAGTATATAAGATTACATGCATATGAAGATGAATTTCAGTATATTATAGCCATAAAAAATAATGGTCCTAAAATACATAATGTCGAAAGTATATTTTTGGATGGATTTAGCACTAAAGAAGGGCAAGACAGAGGTTTTGGGCTATATCTAGTTAAAAATATACTAGATAAGTATGATTATAGTATACTTGTAAATAGTGACGATTTTTTAACTGAATTTGTAATTTTAATACCAAAATATTATTAGTTAGGAGGAGAGAAGTCTGTGATAAAAGTTTTGATTTGTGATGATGATAAAATTGTAAGAGATGATATAGCAAATATAGTTAAAGAGTCTGGATATGTAGATTATGTTAAGAAAGTCAAGGATGGTATAGAAGCAATTGAATTTATAAAAAGTGAGAAAATAGACTTATTGATTATTGACATTGATATGCCATATAAAAATGGGATTGATTCTGCCAAAGAAATTCTTTCTATAGATAAAGATATACATATAGTTTTTGTAACAGGTTTTGCTGACTATAGTCTTGAGAGCTTTAAAGTACATCCTATAGATTTTATAGTTAAGCCGTTTAAAAAAGAAAAAATACTTGATTCAATTAATATAGCAATAGACCACATTAACTCTCATAAAATTGCAAAAAATAATTTTATAGAAGATACTCTTTTTGTATATAAAATAAGGAAACAGATACATATGATTAATTTTGATGATATAGTCATGTTTGAGAAAAATTCAAGAGCTATTAATTTATATACTAGAGATGAAGATACGATAAAATTTTATGAAAACTTTGATGATTTAAAAAAACGCCTACCTCCTAATTTCTTTATGACTCATAGACAATACATAGTAAATTTAAGACTTATACATAAGGTTATACCTATAAATAAGTCTTCTTTAGAGATAAAATTTATAAATTTTCAAGAAAGTGCTACTTTAAATAAATCTTTAGAAAAAGATTTTCTATACAGATTTTATAGGGTTAAAAGGTTTTAATGAAGAAAAAAATTTTCAGTGATATACAATATGTATGATGAAGATATCATATAAATTTGCTATAGTTATAAATTAATTCGTATAAAATATAATATAAAAACATATTGGACTTTCATGGAAAATTAGAAAGCCCAATATGTTTTAGAGATAAATCTTATATTTATAAGTTGCTTAAGATACTAGGGTCTTTAATCTTATTATCTTCAGCAAGTAATAAGATTTTAGACATAATCTCAGCAGTCTTAGGGTCTTCATCAGCAAAAGGAAGGAATATCTTTCCTCTACTTTGAGAATGTACAGGAAGTATATTTAAAGCACCCATTCCTTTTTTATGTACAATACCAGAACCCATATGTACAGAATACTCACCTAAATTGCCTGCTATAAGAGCATGAGACCCTTCAAAATTGACATTTTTAATCTTTAACAATAATAGCAATTCTTTAGCAATTGCTATATGCATCTCTACAGTAGAATGGCTTGTTTCAGGGTCAACACCACCAGCATGAGCGACACTTACAACGAGGTCTATATCACGCATAACTTCTGAAAATAAAATTGGAGGTATTGAAGCCAATTCTAAGCTTTTATAAGTTTTTCTATCAAAGAATTCTACTGTTTCAATAGTAGGTGGCTCAATGTCTGCTGGCGAAAACCAATCAGCAAGTGCAAACATTTTTGCTACTATATTTTCTTTATAAAACACTTTTTGTAAACCTTCTTCATAATCAACAGTCCAAAGCTGATTTCTAAGAAGTGCTACAGTTTTCTTTGGCTGGATTTGGTGTCCAGCATATCTACGAGATATAGTTTTTTCAGATAATTCATCACTATTTATTCTATAATACTCGCGAAATACTTGCTTAAATGGCTGAACAATTTGCTTATTAAATAAGTCATGTTGGAATTCACTCCATTTACCAGATTCAAAAAGATGAACCGGATGTGCAAGTTTTAATTTATTTTTTGCTGTTAATTTAGAAGTCTCGCCCTCTATATTGCAAATAAAGAACTTAGACTTATCATTATAAACATATCCAATATTATCATCGCACACCCACACTAGATTCTTAATCAAAGGGCAGATAACTGGGTTTTTATAAATATTGGAGATTTCTTTAACTGTAAATATTATTTCATTTTTCATAGCTTGTTCTAAACTCTGTTTTGCACGAGAATACTGACTCTTTAAATCTTTTTGAACAGATTTAAGTTCAAGTACATATGGATGTTTGGCAATGGCTTTTGGTATACTTTTTAAAGCTTTATTACCTTTCTGGATTTTAGTAGATGCTTTACCATTTTCATCAACATCTATCCAAATTGAAGTTCCATCAATATCTTTTGGCTTAAATAAATGAGAGACTTCATTTAGTTTTTCAGTTTCAAGAGCCCACATCATACGATTGACATCTCCAAAACCAGCACTTCGAGCTAGATTTTCTAGCGCTATTGTACAAGCTTTTGATTCACTTTCACGACGTTGTGCTCCAAATTGTTTACTTTCTTTAGCAAATTTTTGGATAAATTCATAACGGAAAGTTGCTTCTTTAAGGTCTCCTTTTTTCATAGGAAGTAAAGAAAAACTTCTCAGTTTGTCTTGATTTCTATTTGTTTCAATTTCCTTCATTAACATGTCCTTATCAAGTTTACCAAGTGTAGCATCAGCATAAAGTTGTGCACGTCTATGAGAGTTTCCACCACTAGTTATATACTTAGCTGATTTGTAAAGTAGATTGAATCTTTCTTCACCAATGGTCTTATATGAATCCAAAAACCAGTCTATATCAAAAGCCCCATCGATAAAACTACGTGGTGAAATAGGGGAGAATAGAGCAACTTCTGATTCTTTTTGTGCAGAAAATCCTTCATTTATGTGTGCATGGAAGTACCAAATTGTACTCTTTAGACCCTTCCAGTTTAAATACTTTTCAATTATATTGACCCATTGAGGAGCATACATAGCAGCTTCTATCAATCTTAATTCAGTAATATCAGTGTCTTTAAGCAATTTTTTTAATTCTTTTGAGTCATCTTCTTTAGTAGGATAACAATTTTTAAGTAGAGAACTTAAAACATCTTTCTTTGAATAATTGTTACCATATGAATATCCCCTTTGAAAAGTTTCTTTACCAAGAGCAACTAATAGATTTACAAAATAATTTATACCTTCAAAATATTGTATGTTATTAGCTAGATGAGAAACTTCTGTTGGCATATCACCTCTACGTGATTCAATTTCTATAACTCTATTTGTAACAGTTTTTAAATTGTTTTTAAGCCAAGGATACTTTTCTAATGTGTCGCCAGCCCATCTAGGATTTGTTAGTGTTCTTATTATATTTGATGAATTGTATCCACTTATAATTTCTCTATTAACTTGTTCTTCAGTCATTAATCCCAATTCATGAGCACGAGCAAATACACCTATGCTAGTATAAAAAGGAAACTTATATTCTAATAACTGATAATTTGAAAATGTAGTATAGAAAAACTTAGTAAAAGAAATATCATCATAAATAAATGAATTTGCTTTATCAAGCCAATAATTTAAAATAGGGGCATCCAAAGCAGGGCAGTATTCATTTTGTCTATAATAGTTTTTAGTAAATTCAACTCTTTGTTTTTTACATTGTTCTGTAGTTAATAAATTTCTTAGTTTATAATATATTTCTAAACAATAGTCAAATATATCTTTATGGTCAAACTCATTTAGTAAAACTCTTAGAAGTCTTCTTGTAAGTGCATCGAATTTTAATTTATCAAGTCTTGCATATATTTTCTTTTGTTTTTTATAGTCAAGAACATTTGAATAGATAGACGAAAACCAACTTTTTTCTATTTCATTATATCCGCATGTATTTATATTATAAAATAAAATATCAAGTATTAATTTGTAGTCTAAATCGAGTTTTTTACTAATTCCCCTCCAAAGTCCTGCCAATGGATAATTATCAAGAGTATCATTAGAAGTCTTATATTTAATAGGAGTCAGATTATAAGTAGAGTAACCTAAAAGTACTTTTTCTACATTACCTGACCATCTTTCAACTTCATATTCATAGTCTGCATTTTCAGTAATAAGTTCATCAAATTTTTCATAAACTTGTATTATTTTATTTATGTCTGTATCAAGAATTTTTTTAGCTTCTTTTTTTGTTGATATAGAAATAGATTCTTCACCTGAAGATAAACTTATATTTGAAATAATTTTATTAAGTTTTGATGGAGTAGAAGAATCATCTTTAAAAGTAAATTGTTCAGGAATTTGAACCTTGTCTTTAGGATTATATATTCCAAACCCATTTTCTTTACAATAATCATTTTTTGCTTTACCTAATAAATTATCAATTAATATTTGAACTTGAGATGTATTCTTTTTAGATTTATCAATATTTTCTATCAGTAAAATAAGCTTATTATATAGTTTTTGTCTATTAGTATTGTCTTTTAATAAGTTTACAATTTCAAGACCTCCAAGACATTTTTGTGAATTTGAAGATTTTATAAGAGAGGAAGCGATGTTCTCTAATTTTGAATCATCTTGTTCAAGTAAAATTTTTATTACAGTTTGTCTAATAGAGCTTGTCTTTAAAGAAAGTAGATTGGTTATTTTGTCTAGCTCTATATCTGTTAGTTCAAGCTTTCTAAGTAGACTTAATACAGTTTCTCTATTGGAAACACTCTTATCACTTAAACATTCTAGTAAGAACTCACGTTGTCTATCCGTTTTTGGTTCATTTATAAAGTTGACTATAAGTGAAGCTCTTAAGTCTGAGCTCATAAGATGACAATTTTCCATAAGAGTGTCTATAAATTGGGCATTCATATCGTATGCTGTTAATGTCATCATACATTTAAGTATATCGTGAGAAGAAATTTCAATCCAAGTCCATGGAAATACGCTTCCTGAAAAAGATTTAGTCTTTGAATTTAAAATTTCTAAAGTATGTTTTAAATTTTCAAATTGTTCTTTTCTAGCACTAAAGTCTTTATCAATTGGAGTGTTTGACAGGTCAAAGTCAGTTTCTCTTTTTTGCCAATTATAGTAGTAGCCAACAGAACTTTCTACATAGAAATTTCTAATTACCCATGCTAGAATTTCTAAATCATCTCCCTTGATATTTTTAGATGCTATTGAGTGTTTGAAATATGTACTTTCTGTATGTGACAAGAAGTAAAGACCTACAAGTTTTTTATATTTTTCCTGACAAGAAAGTAAATCTTCAATAAGAGAGTAAGAGTCATATATATTGTAAGTTGCAGTAGACCATAAAGCAAAATAAATTTCAAGATTATCATCACTATTAACTGATTCTGTACGGAAATTTTCATCAGTTAATGATTTATATGAAAGTTCTAAGCACTTACGTATTATTCCGGGTTTTTGGTCTGAAAAACCAAGTCCTGTCCATGTATCTAAGGCTCTTATAACAGAACTAAATCTCTCTAAATTATTGTCCAAGATAGTTTTTAACATGTATATTGATGCAGGAATTGTACCTTCATCTAAGCTCTCCACAATTTGTTGTCTAAGCCCTTCTTGTTGCTTAGCTGCCAAAAGAAGTTTAGAAAGCATTTCATAGCATTTCTCACTATGACTTTTCATAATACCAATTATCATTTGTCTTGTAAGTAGAGCAGTTTGATTCTCTCCAAATATTACTTCTTCCAAGGCATTGATTATTTCTTGATTACCTTTATCTATTTCCAGTGCTATTTTATCACTCATTACAGAGTCATAGTATAAGACCTTATTTGGAAGCGTAAGATAATCTATAACTGAGAAATCATAATAAATTAAATCTACATAGTTTGAAATAAATCTAATTATACTTCTAAAATAATCTACAAGTCTATTTGAGCGATAACCTTTACGATAATAGCCTCCTGAATATGTATAATCCATCTTTCTTTTAATTAACTGACAAAGTTCTTCTACTTGTTCAGAAGTAAGTATTAACTCCAAAGCATTTTTTAAGGGTCCAGAAAGTAGTTCATCTATATTTTTAATCTCATAATAATAGCAATTATAGTATTTTTTTATCATATTTAAGAATTTATCTTCAGGGTCTCTATAATAGTATGAGCTATTTTCTATACAGTCCCAGAGAGCTTTTGCTAAGTCATAATACTTTTTTGAAGAGGATTTAGTAATATTATTTTTTAAATTTTCAATTATTTTAGGATTTTTTTCTACTCTAGTACGTTCCAACATTTATGTACCTCCAAATTATTTATTTTAAAACATTCTTCCAGCAAGTAGGGTAAGTCTTATAAAGGTAAATATATCTCCATTTTTTAGACTTATAGGGGAATTAAGTTCTTCAATAACATCTTCATTTATAAGCACCTTGTAAATTCCATCTTCAAATGCTTGTAATGCAACTTCTATTGCTTTTTCTACAGATTGTTTATTTTCGTTATAAATAGAACCAAATCCAACTTTTCCAATATCAGCCTGAGATTCAATTTCTTCATTAGTTAAGAAGTTTATTATTGATTTTTCTGGGATTTTTTCATTATATTCAAGAACATTTTTAGATACAATTTCAGAGATAGCCTCTTTTAGGCAATTGATGTTGTCAGATAAATCAAAAGGAGTAAGCTCTAGCATAGGTTTACGTTTGCCAACGGCTTTAACTCTAAAATAAATTTGCATAAAATCACCTCGCAAAACATTAATTATATATTTTAAAATTTATCTATTTGTTATATTATATCATTTTGTGAATTATTAATGTGAATTATGAGATTATTTTACAAAAAATAGAAAAAAAGCTATCTTAAAGTCTAAAAAAGAAATAAAAGATAACTTTTAACTATGAGTATATAAAATTATAACCATACATTTATTAAATTTTAATTTTAGAATTACTTTTGGTATCTATCTTTTTTTATTTACAAATTTTGGTCCTAAATATTTTTTTATTTCTTCTTCAGGAGAAAAGTCATCAATAAGTATTTCTTTTCCAGTATCCTCAAATACTACAAGAACTTCACAGTCACCTTGTAAGAAAAATTTTCTAACAGTATCTTCTTTAACTTCTCTAACCTTTATTACATTCTTTTTTTCTTTCTCAAAGTCTTTTGTGTAATAACTTCCCATCATATTAATTATTTTTGTATATCTATTCATAAAATGCCTCCTTATGCGATTAAATTTTAAAAATATGTTATAATAATTGTTTGTATTAACTTAATAATTATAACAAGGAGTAATAATAATGACTAGTATAAAAAATAAAGATATTTTAAATTGTATAGATTATTCCATTAAAAATAAGCTCTTTGATGAATTAAATGATGTATATAAATCTTTGCCAACAGGAAATTGTTCTGGATGTGGAAGTTGTTGTATGGAATCAGTAGGTATAAATTTAATTGAGTTTTTGAATATATTTTGTTATCTTGAAGATAGAGTTGATTTAAAAAGAAGTTGTATAAGTAAGGTATTAGATTACTACTTTGAAGAGTATACAAGAAAGAATGCATGTCCATTTAAAGATAATAATAATAGATGTTTAATATATGAAGTTAGACCATTAAATTGTAGACTGTTTGGACATTGGAAAAAAGAGGACTATAATAAAAATTTAGATAATGTCACTAAGAAAAATAACGATTATAAAATATTGATGAAGAAACAATATGGATTTGAAATAAATGATGAAGTGGTAAATTATAGAATAGATTACTGTGATAGCTTTGTTCCAGACAAGGATTATTTAAGTAAATCTGAGAGATTAAGTTTTTCTGATAAACTTATGATATTAGATTCAAAGATTTATTCTAATGGACTCATAGATATAGATTTTAGAGATAGAGGGATAGTTGAATATTTTATAGAGTCATTACTTTATAGAGGCTTATCCTATAATGTAAAAATAAGGATATCTAAAGAGTACAAAATAAGAAGAAGAACTATTGATAGAATAAAAAGGATTGTTCTTGTAGATTCTCATATTAGTAAGTAATAAATTGTAGCATAAATATTGTCAAAATGAGGTGAAGAAGGTGAATCTTACAAAAGTAAAAGGAAATACCTTTTTTATAAAAGGTGGCACGAATACAGGAATATATGTATTTGAAGATAATACAGCACTTATGATAGACCCAGGGTTATGTGGTTCAAGACCTAGGAGAGTAAATAAAGTTTTAGATGAAAATGAAATACAAGTTAAATATATTATAAACACTCATGGTCATGATGACCATTATGGAGCATGTAATCAATTTAAAGAGTATTATAAAGATGTGTGTATAATGTCATCAAAATACGATAAATTATATATAGAAAATCCAGAACTATTTTCAAAGTATATTGTCGGGGGAAAGAGCAATGTATTTATGGATAATATTTTAAAAAATAAACTTTTGGATGATATAAAAATAGATAAATCTATAGAAGCTGGTAAGCTTGAATTAAATAATGAAATGTTTGATATAATTGAATTTCAAGGTCATACACCTGGAAGTGTCGCTGTTTTGACAAAGGATAAGGTAATTTTTGTTGGAGATTTATTGATAGGAGATGAAATTCTATCAAAATATGATTTCTTGTTTTTATATGATATACAAGAACAAATAAATTCATTAGAGAAATTAAAAGATATAGATTTTGAGTACTTAGTCTTAGGGCATGGCAAGCAAGTAATATCAAAGGAAGATTCTTATGAATTAATCGAAAAACATTTAAATGCTCTAAAAAAATATCTATATCAAATAAGAAAGTTACTTGAAGAGCCTAAATCTTTAGAAATTTTATTAAAAAACATTATAAATAACAATAATTTAAGCAATAATTATAAAGAGTATCATTTTTTTAAATCTTCATTAGTATCTGTTATAAGTTACTTAGTTGATTTAGGAGAAATAGGATATATATTGGAGAATGGGGAATTGCTTTACTATACAAAAACAAAATAAATTATGATAAAATAAAGAAGGTCATAAAAAACAAATAAAGGGTGAGCAATATGGAATACGAAAAATGGAATGAAATACTAGCGCCTTATGAACATGCAGTAGAAGAGCTAAAAATAAAATTTAAAAATATAAGAAAAGAATATTTAGCAAAAGGTGAATATTCTCCCATAGAGTTTGTTACAGGCAGAACAAAAAAAATATCTTCCATAATATCTAAATTAAAAAGGATAAATGCAAAAGATATAGAAACTGAAATTGATGATATTGCTGGTATAAGAATAATGTGCCAGTTTGTTGAAGATATATATGCTATAGTTGATTTGATAAAAGTAAGAAATGATATGACTATAATAGGAGAAAAAGATTATATTACAAATTACAAAGATAGTGGTTATAGAAGCTATCATGTTATAATAAAATACCCTATAAACTCAATTGCGGGTTCAAAGGAAATTATATGTGAAATACAAATAAGAACTCTTGCAATGAATTTCTGGGCTACAATAGAACATTCATTAAAATATAAATATGACCATTACATACCTGAGACTCTTGCCGAAAGACTTAGAAGAGCATCTGATGCTGCCTTTCTTTTAGACCAAGAAATGAGTGAAATAAGAGAGGACATAATGAAAGCTCAGGCTATGTATCAAATGAAATCTATAGCTATTAGAGATACTCTAAATAGAATACAAGAATTATATGACTTAGGGGACACACACAAAGCTATGCAGTATCAAAGAAAATTGGATAGAACTGAAACAGATAAAAATATAACCGAGATATTGGAATTAAAACAAGAAATAGATATATTACTGGAGCAATATAAAAATACTAAGGTAGATGATAAAGTAGTTCAATAAAAAGCTACTTATAGAAAATTTGCTAAATATTAATGAGGCTGCCTCTTAATGGAAAATAATTTCTAAAAAGAGACAGCCTATTTAGTGTAATCAAGAAAGGAATGATATTATGAGTTTATATGCTATAGGTGATTTACATTTTTCAACATCAGTCAATAAGCCAATGAATATCTTTGGAAGTAATTGGGATGGTCATGAAAAGAAGATTATAGATAACTGGAAAGAAGTTGTTAAGGAAGACGATTTAGTCTTAGTATTAGGAGATACATCTTGGGGAATTAATTTATCAGAAGCTAAAAAAGACTTAGATATAATAAGCGAACTTCCAGGACAGAAAATACTTATAAAAGGAAACCATGATTATTGGTGGACAACTGTTACAAGTTTAAATAAATTATACGAAAACATGAGTTTCATTCAGACAAATTTCTATGAATATAAAGATTATGCAATTTGTGGTGGTAGGGGTTGGATATGCCCTAATGATGTCAAATTTGATGAGACTGATGAGAAAGTTTATAAAAGGGAAGAAAATAGACTGAGATTATCATTAGAGTCTGCTCGCAAAAGAGGTCACTCAAAAATAATTGTGATTACTCATTATCCTCCTACAAATGATAAATTAGAAGAATCTTTATTTACAAAGCTATTTGAAGAATATAACGTAGAGAAAGTGATTTATGGTCATTTACATGGAAAAGAATCTTTTAAAATGGGATTAAAGGGAATTAGAAATGGAGTAGAATATATATTAGCATCCTGTGACTATACAGAATTTAAATTAATAAAAGTTAACGATTAAAAAACATAAATTGGTAAATACTATAAGATACATGATTAAAAATAAATATTTGAGGGATTTCGGTTTTGAGAAAGGAGACACGACTTATGAGGTGGATATTAGTTTTTATATTTTTATATCTTATTCCTTTAGTAGTGATATTCAGAAATTACAAGAATTTTAAGAGGTCTTGTATCTACAGTAGTATTTATGTGGTATTAGCTACAACAATAATGATAAGTAATATTTATATGAGTGGACTTAATAAGATAAAAGAATCTATGTATTATCACAATTATATTTCCGATGAGAGGTATGATGAAAAGTATGTATCAAATTTTAATGAAAAAGAAAGTACTGATTTAAAACAGAATAAGGTAAATAATGAAGAAGCATCAAATAATAAAGAATTAAATAGTAAACAAGATGAAAATGAACAAAATAACGAAAGTAATGAAGAGAATACGAATTTAAAAGAAAATAGCGGTTCAGAGAATAATGTTTCAGCAAATGATAAATCAGAAGAACAAGAAAATACAACAAAAGAAAGTAGTAATCAAACGAACAAAGAAAAAAATAGTGAAGATATAAAAAAAATAGATATAGAAAGTATAGGAATTTTTAAGAAAGAAATCTATAATATAGAAAGAGTAGCTTTGGTTCCAATGAGAGAATGTATACCTTACACTAAGGACATAGCAAAAAATATAACTAAATTGTCTAGTATAAAAAAAGATGTTACAAATGCTAGAGATAAGTGTAAAGAAGTTGTAAAAGAGTATAAAAATATGCAGATTCTAGAACTTTCTAAGGAAGAGTATACAGAAACATTGAGCAATGCTAGAGATGATGTAAAGAAAGCATATGAACTTAGAGAAAAATCTATGGAAAGTGCTTTAAAGTTAATAAATACTAAAAGCCCTAAATATATAGGGAAGATAACTGAGTATCTTGACTTGTCAGATAAGCAGATAGAAAGTTTTAAAAATAGATTGAATGATTTAAAAGAAGAAATAAATGAAGCAGAAACAAATAGTATTGATTAATAAGAATTAAGCATATAAGTTAAAAGGGAGATTAAGATGAATAAGCAGAGTATTGGAAAACTAAATATGTTTTTTATGGGGATTACTCAAAGAAACCTTGATAATAAGGATTTTTTTATTGAGTTAGAAGTGATTTTTAAATCTGGAAGAAAAGAATTTAAAGGAGTGGCAACAGAGGAAGATAATAAGTATAAATTTAATTTTAAAGGAAAATCAGATTTATATACATTTAATGAATTACTTAAGAATATTTCTAAAGAAGCAGAGAACTATGATAGTTTAGTATTTAAATATATTGAGAGAGGAACTATCGTTGTAATCGAAGGTGATAATAAGAAGGTAAATGTAAAGTATCTAGACAACATAGAAGAAGTACCTAAAATAGATGAATTTACAGCATCTCAAATAAAAAACAGAGATTATTATGTAAAAGTAGGACAGGCAAATGCACTTTTAAAAGAAATTGGGGTACTTACAAAAGATGGTAAGATAAAAAATGATAAAATAAGAAAGTACAATCAGATAGACCATTTTGTGGAATTAATAGATAGTATTCTAAAGGAAATAAAGGATAAAGACTGTATAACAATTTTGGATTGTGCTTGTGGTAAATCTTATCTAAGTTTTGTTTTAAACTTTTATATAAAAGAAGTGCTAAAGAAAAACTGTTATTTTATAGGAATAGACTATTCAGATGTAGTTATAGAAGCATCAAGAAATATGGCTAAAAACTTAGGATATAAAAATATGTCGTTTATAAAAGAGGACTTGACTAATTATACACCAAATAGAGATGTTGACCTTGTGATAAGTCTACATGCTTGTGATACAGCAACAGATATGGCAATAGGTCTAGGAATTAGGGCAAAATCCGAAGCTATAGTAGTAGTACCATGTTGCCATAAGGAATTATTAGGGCAATATAAATATGAATCTATGGAACCAATATTAAAACATGGAGTATTTAAAGCTAGATTTGCAGATTTAATAACTGATGGTCTAAGAACTTTGTTATTAGAAGGCAATGGATATGATACTTCTGTAGTAGAATACATATCTCCACTCGATACACCAAAAAATTTAATGATAAGAGCAATAAAAACTAAAACAAATAATGAAAAAGCATTAAAAGAATATAGAGAGCTTAAAGCTCAATTTGGAGTTGAACCAACTTTAGAAAAACTTATATATTAGTTAAAAATGTAAAATTTACAAAAAGCTTGCTTAAATATGCAAGCTTTTTGGTATTATATAGGTATAGTCATATCCAGAGTTTTGATTTATAATTAAAGCTGTGCTATAATATGTGATTAATCAAATCAATAAACGTTACATGGAGGTAAAAATGAACAAATTAAATATATGTATTGATATAGATGGAACAATAACAAGCCCTTATCATTTTCTTCCATACCTAAATGATATTTTTAATAAAAACATAACTGAAGCAGAGTGTATAACACATAATTGGGAAGAATTATATGGTTCAGGGATAAGAGATGTATATACAGAATTTAATAATAAGTATATACATTCATATGATGAAGCAAAGATTGTGGAGGGTGCTACTGAGGTAATTGGCACATTATCTAAAGGACATAAGTTATCTTTTGTAACAGCTAGACATGAGTGTTTAACTGATGTAACTAAAAACTGGCTATCGAGACAAGGATTTTCAGATATAGATGTTTACTTATTAGGAAGTGATTATAAAGTTGAAAAGGCAAGAGAGCTGAGTTGTGATATATTTATAGAAGATAATCCTTTAAACTCAGTACAATTAGCTGATGCTGGAGTTAAAGTAATACTTCTAGATACTAACTATAATAAAGATATTACACATCAAAATATAGTTAGAGTTAATAATTGGATAGATATTGAAAAAATTATAAAACAAAGTGTTTAAAAGATTTGTAAATCGAAAGGGGGAGCATATGATAGATTTAAAACTTGAAAATAGAAAAGGAAAGATTCATGTAAAGAGCAGTGAAGTAAAAGATATTTTAGAATTACGTCCAGACTTTGAATATGTACAAGATATATCAAATACTATAAATCAAGAAAACATATTAGTGTTTGATTGTCAACTGACAGGAAATTCTTTTGATATGGATGATTTAGATATAGAAGAAATATTAGAAGAATTAGGTGAAGAAATAGATGAGTCTTATTTCAATGTTTTATTTGAAGATGTAAGAGCTTATTTAAAAGATGCTACTGATGAGATAGAAGCAGATTTACAAGAAAATTACTTATTTGATAATTTGAGATGTTATTTTGATATATACAATATAAATCAAGAATTTACCGATTTTAAGTTTGTATTTTTAGTTTCTTTTAAAGATATAAAAATTTCTTCATTAGCAAACCTAGCTAAGATTGTTTCTAAAAGACAGCTTATAGGTGCATCTAAGTTTTATAGTTAAAATGGAATCGTATGGTGTTAAAAACTAGTAGCCTTGTAAAAACATTGGTTACTAGTTTTTTTATTTGTACATTTTCACAAAGTTTCAGAAAACTATTTACATTATTAAAAAAGTAATGTATATTAAACATAATGTACAGTATAATGGAAAAATAGAGTTGAGTTACTAAATGTATTAAACAACTAAATGATTTATTTTTAGCTTAGTATAGCAGGAGGAGAATTTATGCAAAATTTAAATGAAATAATTTCAGAAAATTTGAAAAAAATAAGGAAAGAAAAACACCTTAGTTTAGATAAGATTGCTCAACTTAGTGGAGTAAGTAAGAGTATGTTGTCCCAAATTGAGAAATGTGAGGTAAATCCTACTATATCTACTTTAAAGAAAATAACTAATGGACTAAAAATTTCATTTACATCATTGATGGAGAGACAGGAAAGTGATATAGAATTGGTTCAAAAAAGTGATGTAGACCATTTTATTGAGGATGATGGAAAATATATAAGTTATCCGATATTTCCATTTGATTCTAAAAGAAGATTCGAAATATTTATGATTGAAATAGAAGAGGGTGGAAATTTAGATTCAAATGCTGAACTTCCAGGGACACAAGAGTTTATAACTGTTTTTAGTGGTGAGGTAACCATCAAAATAAATGGAGATGATTATGTTGTGTGTAGTGGAAATTCTATAAGATTTAAAGCGGATGTATCACATATATATAGAAACTCAGGTAAGGGTATAGCTAAAATGAGCATGGTAGTATATTATGTATAAATAATTTGGTGAAGTATATAGTTATATTTAGATGCTTTTAGGTATGAGATTAAATAATAGGAGTGTGATTTATGATGATTAACAAAAAAGCTGTCTTTTTCTTTTGTAATGATTTAAAGAAAGACCCAGTAGCAAATAGTGTGATTAAATGTTGTGAGGAAATGATGGATTTAAAGCAAAGTGATATTGTCATTGATGAAAGTTTTGTATTAGAATTTACAGATAAAGACAATAATTTATTTCAGTTTGTAAAGACAAAAGATGTAATAAGTCATAATTACAAATATTACTTGCCAATTTTAAATAAATATTTCAAAGATTATAATTTTGCAGGTGTTGTAAATTGGCATGAGGGGGAAAATGCTCCAGCGCAGATTTTAACAGCTCATACAATTGGAGATGTACCAACAGGAGAGTTTGGAAATTCTAACCCAAGATACTTTAAAAACATAATTAATGCAATTGAAGATATAAAAAATGAAACTTCACTTGATGAATTTACTACATTAACAGAAGCAACCCATTGGTCTGGCACAACATATGGCGAAGAATCTAAACTAATTACAGAATATTCTGTACCTATGTTAGACATAGAGATAGGAAGTAGTAGTGATAGTTTTAATAATAAGATGGCAATACAAGTATTAGCAAAAGCACTGGTTAGAGTATTTGATAATGATGAACCTTTAAAAACTTTATTATGTGTTGGAGGGGTTCATTTTGAAAAATCTTTTGCAGATATTATAAAAAATAAAGAATATAACATATCAATTGGACATGTACTGCCAAATCAGTGGATTGTAAGTGGGATGTATGATGATGAATTTGGATTTGAAAAATTAGAGAAGTGTGTAAATAGTATTGAAGGTGGAATTGATGGTATAGTTTTTCATGATAAATTAAAAGGTACTTATAAAGAGCAATGTCGTAAATTAGGTGAAAAACTTAATGTCCCTGTATTTAAACATAAAATATTAAAAAATCCAAAAGATTTGCCTATATGGTAGCTATATAATCAATATAAATAATAAGTCAGATTAATTTTTAAGTGAGGTCAAAAATGATATTATCTTATTTTGCATTATTAATTAGAGTAGTGCTATTAGCTTTTGAGAGAGTAGTTGTAAGGTTATTAGGCGATGAAGAAGGTGATATTTATAAAAATATAGCTTCATCATTTTTATTTTTCTTTATTGGAGGAGTATGTTTACTTCCATTTAGTTTAACGTATAAAGTTAGTGATTGGTCATTTTTAATACCATGTTATATAAGTAGCTTAGTTTACTCAATTGGCTCAGTAGCATATGTGACATCTTTAGCAACTGGTGAAGTTTCACTTGTGACTCCAATAAACAGTTTAAATTCTTTGTTTCTATTACTTTTATCAGTTATATTTTTAGGTGAAGGTTTAAGTTTAGCCAAAGTTGCAGGAATCATAGTTATGATTGGTGGAGTGTTCATATTAAAAAAAGTAAGTTCTTTTCTAAAAAATGTATCCGTAATTTTTAACAACTTGCCATGTAGACTAATGTTTTTGTACATATTTTTACAATCAGTAGGGAGAGTGCTGGATAAGGCTTTTTTTGTACAAGTATCTCCTATACTATATTCGACTATACTTTATTTCTTTGTAGGATTAAATCTATTTGTATTCTTAGCATTTAAAAAGAAGCAAAAAGTAATTTATGAGATTTTTAGTAATAAAAAGGGTCTTTCAATTGTAAGTGGTGCTATTAATGGATATTCTTATTTAGCATTATTAATCGCTTTAAATAATCTAGAGCTTAGTATAGCTGAACCGTTTTCTCAGGTATCTATGATAATAACTTTGATACTTGCTCATTTTATATTCAAAGAAAATATAAAAGAAAAAATACCAGGTTCAATTTTAATACTAATTGGTGGATGGCTATTGTTACTTTAATCGTTCCATTAATTAAAAAGAAGTATAGATAATTAAAGTCAGTTTAATAAATAGCTAATACATAATTAATAAATAATAAATAGGGAATATAAACATATTTATTTAGATAAATTCGTTTATATTCCCTATTTTGGTTATATTGATTTTTATATTTGATATAATATGAATCTCACAAATTATTAGTTCTTATGTCTAACTCTTAGTGGTATATCAAGTTCTTTTGCTAATTGCTTAGATTCTTCTATTTCTTCTGGAGATATTTCATCTACTACTGAGAAAGTCACCTCTTTTATGTGTTTTTTGCAATCTCTTGCGAAATCTAACATATAATCAAATGATTTTTCTCCAAACTTTGGTTGTGTAACTCTATTATATGCTTCTTTATTTGGAGCATTAAGGCTTATTGATACTGCATCTATAACATCTTTTAATAGGATAGCTGTTTTTTTATTGTGTATTAAATCACTTAAACCATTTGTATTTATTCTTGTCTTTATGTTACTTTTTTCTTTTATAAACTTAGCAACTTCTACTAATTCATTTATTCTCATTAATGGTTCACCATATCCACAAAAAACAATTTCATCGTAGTCGTCTAAATTGTATTTGTTGAAGGCTTCTTTTACTTCGTCTATACTTGGTTCATGTTCCAACCATAGACTACCACTATTTGCTACTTCATCTTTTTCATTTCTTATGCAAAAAACACAACTACATGGACATGTATTAGTTATATTTACATAGATACTATTTTCAATTGTATATAAGATATTCATAATTTCCCCTCCATAAATTTAAATTCTTAATTAAAATAACGTCTTTTAAAGTCAAGTTTATCAAGTGCTATACCTAAAATTATAAAGACAATAAAACTTCCTATTGGCTGTAATAAACCGAGTAAGCTCATTATAAATGCACTTGTAAAGCTTCCAATGATTATTCCTTCAGCAAACATGTATAAGACTAACCCTACTATACCCGCTATAATCGAAGCAATTATATTTCTTTTATTTATTATCTTGTCACTTTTAGAAGTGAAAAATAATACAAGTATTGGCTTTATGATTATAGTTGGTATTACCCAAATAGCAGCACCTGTAGATAAATCAGCTAGACCAGCACCTATTGCAGAGGCTGCTATAGCGTAGTTTGTTGGTAAGATGGTTGCAGCAAGATAAATAAAAGCATCTCCTATATGAACATATCCATTATTTCCACCCACTGGGATATGTAGTATATACGCTATTGTCAAACATATTATGGATGCAAATAACGCAGAAGTAACAATATAGGTCGTTTTTTTAGAAGTAACTTTATTCATTTTTTCCAATATACTCCCTCCCTAGAAATCCAAAACTAAGATAATTGTAATGTTTTCTTATACATATATTAATATTAATCATACAATTTTCATAGTTTGTTTAGTGTTTTTTTTGTAAAATATAGATTGTACCCATTCAAATGTATATAAATAGAAACGTGGAATAGAGTAGTAGGCAAAGTAGAATATAATATGTGATGTATTAGAAGTGGATAAATTATAGATAAAAAAATAATATAAGAGAGTCTACCCAATAGACTCTCTTATATTTGGGAAATTAAAGGCTATTTTGTTAGATAATAGCTAATTAATAAAAAAATATATTTATAAAATACTAATTTACTCTATTAGTAGCAGTTCCTGTTTCTATAACTTCTACAGCACTACTTAAACTAGAATAAACTATATTTTCTATCGCTGTACTAGTGAAGAAACCAAGGTGATGAGTGAATATAACTTGTTCCATAGAAAGAAGTTTGTTTATTTCTGGGTCAGTTAATTCGCCTGGATTCATCTTTTTATTTAAGAATAATCCTTCAGTTTCAAATGTATCAAGGGCAGCAGCTCTTATTTTTCCTGATTCTAGTGCTTCTATTAAGTCCCCTGTCTTAATTAAACCACCACGACCAGTATTTACTATATAAGCTCCATCCTTCATTATAGCTAGAGTATCTTTGTTTATCATATGTTTTGTTCCTTCAAGTAAAGGAGTATGTAATGTTATAAGGTCAGCTTCTTTTAAAAGGTCCTCTAAAGTATCTTTATAAGTTAATATATCATTTAAATCATTATTTGGATATTGGTCAAATGCAATTACGTTAGCCCCTAAGCCTTTGAATAGTTTTGCAGAAGTAGCACCTATTTTTCCAGTACCTATAACACCTACTGTAATAGATCTAACTTCTGTCCCAAGAAGTTCAGCTATCCAACGATAGTCACCTTCACAGACTTTTTTCTTTACTAAAGGAGTTTTTCTTAAAAGGTTCATAGCTTGAGTAACAGCTAATTCAGCTATTGCATTAGGTGAATAAGAAGGAACATTAGTAACAATAAGTCCATTTTCATTAACTAGACCAAAATGTATCATATCCATTCCTGCAGTTCTTGAAGCTATAACTTTAACCCCAGCATCTTTTAAAGTCTCATAAATATAAGGGTTATCTATATAGTTAGTTTGTTGTATAGATATACCATCATACCCTTTAGCTTTAACCACATTTTCTTCAGTCATGTTTTCAGGATAAATATCCACTTGAACATCCTTATGCTCTTCAGACCATTGTTTTATTACTGGTTCTTCATAATCGCGTGCTCCAAATACTAGTATTTTCATATCAATACCCTCCTGTAATTATTAAATTATATGGTAATCTTTCATTTAGAAATAATATGTAACATATAAGGCTATGTTTTTTATACAAAATTTTTAAGGTTAAAAATTTAGTTTTGAAATTGTTTTCCCTGTCATATTTCGATATTTAGTTATTTTTTATTTAATGTAATAATTGCTTTAAAAATTTATCAAAGAAATTGTTATTTTTTAGATTAAATATTATTAAAAATTTATCTAAGTTTGAAATTAGTTAACTAACTTGCTGATTAATTACAATGATAACATGTGTTTTTGAGTTTAGCAATGAAAACTTTTTTTGAAATGTCAAGCTTTTTCACAAAAAAATATATAAAAAAAACTTTTATATGCATAGAAAGGATGGCAAAATGCAATGGAGAGTTGCATAATGCCACGATATGAAAATAATAATTCAATTGTATATTGTTAAAAAACATTCAAATCAAGCGATATTTTGCTTAAATATAAAGTTGGCACGATAAATGCTTAACAATATAGGTGTAAGACAATAAAACAATAAAAAATAATTTTAATAATTTTTAAGTTATTTTAGATAAGATTAGGAACTTTGACATCAAATAGTTAATATCAGAAAAAGGTATTTCATGAGTGATTTAATCGAAATTTTATAATTGATACTATTAAGGAGGAAAACGTTATGCTTTTAGAAGGAGTTAAAGTAGTAGAACTTTCAAGTTTCATCGCAGCACCATGTTGTGCAAAAATGTTAGGTGACTGGGGTGCAGAGGTTATTAAGATTGAACCTATAGAAGGTGATGGAATAAGAGTTATGGGTGGAACATTTAAATCTCCAGCATCAGATGATGAAAACCCTATGTTTGAATTAGAAAATGGAAATAAAAAGGGTGTAAGTATTAATATAAAATCAAAAGAAGGAGTAGAAATATTACATAAATTATTATCAGAAGCAGACATATTTGTAACTAATGTTAGAGTTCAAGCATTAGAAAAAATGGGTATAGCTTATGACCAAATAAAAGATAAATATCCAGGATTAATATTCTCTCAAATATTAGGATATGGTGAAAAAGGACCTTTAAAAGATAAACCAGGATTTGACTACACTGCATACTTCGCAAGAGGAGGAGTTAGCCAATCTGTTATGGAAAAAGGAACATCTCCAGCAAATACAGCAGCAGGATTTGGTGACCACTATGCAGGTCTAGCATTAGCAGCAGGAAGTTTAGCAGCATTACATAAAAAAAGTCAAACTGGCAAAGGTGAAAGAGTAACAGTAAGTCTTTTCCATACAGCTATATATGGAATGGGAACAATGATAACAACAGCACAATACGGAAATGAAATGCCTTTATCAAGAGAAAATCCAAACAGCCCATTAATGACTACATATAAATGTAAAGATGGAAGATGGATTCAATTAGCCTTAATACAATACAACAAGTGGTTAGGCAAATTCTGTAAGGTTATAAATAGAGAATATATATTAGAAGACGATAGATACAATAACATAGATTCAATGGTTAATCATGTTGAAGATTTAGTTAAGATAGTTGGAGAAGCTATGTTAGAAAAAACATTAGATGAGTGGTCAGCTCTATTAGAAGAAGCAGACTTACCATTTGAAAAAATCCAAAGCTGTGAAGACTTATTAGATGACGAACAAGCTTGGGCAAACGACTTCTTATTTAAGAAAACATATGATAGCGGAAATACAGGTGTCTTAGTTAATACTCCAGTTATGTTTAGAAATGAAGGAATAAAAGATTATACACCAGCACCAAAAGTAGGTCAACATACTGTAGAAGTATTAAAATCTTTAGGTTATGATGAAGAAAAAATAAATAACTTCAAAGATAGTAAAGTTGTAAGATACTAATTAGTAATTCTAGATTTTATAAAAGGAGAATGCTAAAGATGTACACAATGGGATTAGATATAGGTTCAACTGCATCAAAGGGAGTAATTTTAAAAGATGGAGAAGATATTGTAGCTTATGAGACAATATCTTCTGGTACTGGGACTACTGGACCATCAAGAGTTTTAGAAAAATTATATGGCAAGACTGGTCTTGCAAGAGAAGACATTGAAAAAGTTGTAGTTACAGGATATGGAAGAATGAATTATTCAGATGCTGATAAGCAGATAAGTGAATTAAGCTGTCATGCCAGGGGAGTAAACTTCATAATTCCAGAGACAAGAACCATTATTGACATAGGTGGTCAAGATGCAAAGGTATTAAAGTTAGATAATAATGGAAGACTACTAAACTTTCTTATGAATGACAAGTGTGCTGCTGGTACAGGAAGATTTTTAGATGTAATGGCAAAGATAATAGAGGTTGATGTATCTGAACTCGGAAGTATATCTATGAATTCTCAAAATGAAGTGTCAATAAGCAGTACATGTACAGTATTTGCAGAGTCTGAGGTTATATCACATTTATCTGAAAATGCAAAAATTGAAGATATAGTGGCAGGTATTCATACTTCAGTAGCAAAGAGAGTTTCTAGCCTAGTAAAAAGAATAGGAGTACAAAGAAATGTAGTTATGGTTGGTGGAGTTGCTAGAAATAGTGGTATCGTAAGAGCTATGGCAAGAGAAATCAACACAGAAATTATTGTACCTGATATACCTCAATTAACGGGCGCTTTAGGAGCAGCATTATACGCTTTTGATGAGGCGAAAACATCACAAAAAGAAGTGAAAAATATATAAAAAGAGGGATGAAAATGTCTGAAAAAAAAGAAGCTAGAGTAGTAATAAATGATTTATTAGCTGAACAATATGCAAATGCATTTAAAGCTAAAGAAGAAGGAAGACCTGTAGGTTGGTCAACATCAGTATTTCCTCAAGAATTAGCAGAAGTATTTGACTTAAATGTATTATATCCAGAAAACCAAGCAGCTGGGGTAGCGGCTAAAAAAGGTTCTTTAGAATTATGTGAAATGGCTGAATCTAAAGGATATTCTATCGACCTATGTGCATATGCAAGAACAAATTTTGGTCTTTTAGAAAATGGTGGCTGTGAAGCTTTAGATATGCCAGCTCCAGATTTCCTACTTTGCTGTAACAATATATGTAACCAAGTTATAAAATGGTATGAAAATATTTCAAGAGAATTAGATATACCTCTAATAATGATTGATACAACTTTCAATAATGAAGATGAAGTTACTCAATCAAGAATTGATTATATTAAAGCTCAATTTGAAGAAGCTATAAAGCAATTAGAAATTATATCAGGAAAGAAATTTGACCCTAAGAAGTTTGAAGAAGTAATGAAAATATCAGCTGAGAATGGAAGACTATGGAAATACTCTATGAGTTTACCAGCAGATTCTTCTCCTTCACCAATGAATGGATTTGACTTATTTACTTACATGGCTGTAATAGTTTGTGCTAGAGGTAAAAAAGAAACTACAGAAGCATTTAAGTTACTTATAGAAGAATTAGAGGACAACATGAAAACTGGGAAATCTTCTTTCAGAGGAGAAGAAAAATACAGAATAATGATGGAAGGTATACCTTGTTGGCCATATATAGGATACAAAATGAAAACATTAGCTAAATTTGGAGTTAACATGACAGGTAGTGTTTACCCACATGCTTGGGCATTACAATATGAAGTTAATGATTTAGATGGAATGGCAGTAGCATACAGTACTATGTTTAACAATGTAAACTTAGACCGTATGACAAAATATAGAGTTGATTCTTTAATAGATGGTAAATGTGATGGAGCATTCTATCATATGAACAGAAGCTGTAAGCTTATGAGTTTAATACAATATGAAATGCAAAGAAGAGCAGCTGAAGAAACTGGATTACCATATGCTGGATTTGATGGTGACCAAGCAGATCCTAGAGCTTTTACTAATGCTCAATTTGAAACAAGAATTCAAGGTTTAGTTGAAGTAATGGAAGAAAGAAAAAAACTTAATAGAGGTGAGATATAATGGAAGCTATTTTATCTAAAATGAAAGAAGTAGTTGAAAATCCAAATGCGGCTGTAAAAAAATATAAAGATGAAACTGGTAAAAAAGCTATAGGTTGTTTCCCAGTTTACTGCCCAGAAGAGATTATACATGCAGCTGGAATGCTTCCAGTTGGTATATGGGGAGGACAAACAGAATTAGATTTAGCTAAACAATATTTCCCTGCATTTGCATGTTCAATAATGCAATCATGTTTAGAATATGGATTAAAAGGTGCTTATGATGAATTATCTGGAGTTATTATACCAGGTATGTGTGATACATTAATTTGTCTAGGACAAAACTGGAAATCAGCAGTACCTCATATAAAATATATATCATTAGTACATCCACAAAATAGAAAACTTGAAGCTGGTGTAAAATACCTAATCAGTGAGTACAAAGGTGTAAAAAGAGAGCTTGAAGAAATATGTGGTTATGAAATAGAAGAAGCAAAAATTCATGAAAGTATAGAAGTTTACAATGAACATAGAAAAACTATGAGAGACTTTGTTGAAGTAGCTTATAAACATTCTAATACTATAAAACCATCAGTAAGAAGCTTGGTAATCAAAAGTGGATTCTTTATGAGAAAAGAAGAACACACTGAATTAGTAAAAGAATTAATAGCAAAATTAAATGCTATGCCAGAAGAAGTCTGTTCTGGAAAGAAAGTTTTATTAACAGGTATAGTAGCTGATTCTAAAGATATATTAGATATTTTAGAAGACAACAATATATCAGTTGTAGCAGATGATTTAGCTCAAGAAACAAGACAATTCAGAACAGATGTACCAGCAGGTGATGATGCGTTAGAGAGATTAGCAAGACAATGGTCAAACATAGAAGGATGTTCATTAGCTTATGACCCTAAGAAAAAACGTGGGTCACTTATAGTAGATGAAGTTAAAAAGAAAGATATAGATGGTGTTATCTTCTGTATGATGAAGTTCTGTGACCCAGAAGAATACGATTATCCTTTAGTTAAAAAAGATATAGAAGATAGTGGAATACCTACTTTATATGTTGAAATTGACCAACAAACTCAGAATAATGAACAAGCCAGAACTCGTATTCAAACTTTTGCTGAGATGATGAGTTTAGCGTAAGTTCATTAAAATAAATTTACTATAAAATGTGAAAATTGGAGGAAGCTATGTTATATAACAAAGAACAAGAACTTTTAAGAAAAGCAGTAAGAGATTTTGTTAGTAAAGAATTAGATACTTTACCAGCAGAAATGGATAAAACAGGTGTAATGCCTAAGGAATTAATCAAAAAGTTAGCTGAAACAAAATTTATAAGCAGTAATATTCCAGAAGAGTATGGTGGTGGGGGAGCAGGATATGTTTCTTATGCTATCATAATGGAAGAAATAGCTAGAAGATGTGCATCAACAGCTACTTTTGTTACAGCTGGTTCTTCTCTTGCTACATTACCAATACTTTACAATGGTACTGAAGAGCAAAAACAAAAATACTTAAAAGGTTTAGCAACAGGTGAATTAATAGGAGCATTTGGTTTAACTGAGCCAGGAGCTGGTTCTGATGCAGGTGGGCAACAAACAACAGCAGAATTAGTTGGAGACCACTACATCTTAAATGGTAGAAAAACTTTCATAACTAATGGACCATTCTGCGACATAGCTATAGTAATAGCAGTTACAGATAGAAGTAAAGGTCTTAGAGGGACATCAGCATTTATAGTAGAAAGTAAATGGGATGGTTTCTCAACAGGAGCTCATGAAGATAAAATGGGTATAAGAGGAACTGAAACTTCTGACTTAATATTTGAAAATGTTAAAGTTCCAAAAGAAAACCTTATAGGAAAAGAAGGTAATGGATTTAAAATAGCAATGGGTACTTTAGAAGTAGGTAGAATAGGTGTTGCTGCTCTAGCTCTAGGAATTGCTCAAGGTGCTTTAGATGAAGCTGTTAAATATACAAAACAAAGAGTTCAATTTGGTAAGCCTATAGCTAAATTCCAAAATACTCAATTTACTATAGCTGATATGGAAACAAAAGTTTGTGCAGCTAGAGGATTAGTTTACGATGCAGCACAAAAGAGAGATGCAGGAATGAGAGTTGCTCAAGAATCTGCAATGGCTAAATACTATGCAGCAGAAGTTGCAAATGAAGTTGCTTACAAAGCATTACAACTTCATGGTGGATATGGATTCATAAAAGATTATGAAATCGAAAGAATGTACAGAGACGCTAGAATCGTATCAATATACGAAGGAACATCAGAAGTTCAAAAAATGGTAATTTCATCAAACGTATTAAAATAATAAATAATCTAATGAAATTGGAGGTATAGACTTTGAAAATATTAGTTTGCGTAAAACAAGTTCCAGATACTAACGAAGTAAGAATAAATAAAGAAACAGGTACTCTTATAAGAGATGGAGTTCCAAGTATATTAAACCCAGATGATGCTAATGCATTAGAGGAAGCTTTAAAAATTAAAGATGAGCATGATGATGTAACTATAACAGTTATAACAATGGGACCTCCTCAAGCAGACTTTATGCTAAGAGAGTGTTTAGCTATGGGTGCTGATGATGCAATATTATTAAGTGATAGAGCATTTGGAGGAGCTGATACTTGGGCTACATCAAATACTATTGCAGCAGGTATAGCTAAAGTTGGAGATTATGACATAATATTTGCAGGAAGACAAGCAATAGATGGAGATACTGCACAAGTTGGACCACAAATTGCAGAGAAGTTAGACATTCCTCAAGTTACATATGTACAAGACTTCAAAATAGAAGGAAAAGATATAATAGTTCAAAGACAATTAGAAGATGGATATGAATTAATAAAAGTAAGTACACCTGTACTTTTAACAGCAGTAAAAGAGTTAAATGCACCTAGATACATGTCTGTTGATAAAATAGTAAAAGCATATAAACATGATGTAAAAGTTTGGACAATTGATGATTTAGATGTAAATAAAGAAGAGGTTGGTTTAAAAGCATCACCAACTAAAGTATTTAGATCATTTACTCCTGAGCCAAGAGGAAAAGGAGAAATCTTAGAAGGTAAAGCTGATGAAATAGCTAACAAAATAATAATCGGTCTAAAACAAAAGCACATTATATAAGTTGGAGGAGTACAAACTATGAATGATATAAAAGATTTAAGTTCTTATAAAAACGTATGGATATTTGCAGAACAAAGAGAAGGAAAAATAGCTCCAGTAGTTATCGAATTATTAGGAGAAGGAAGAAAATTAGCTACAGAAGTAGATGCTGAGCTTTGTGCAGTATTATTAGGAAAAGATGTTGATGGATTAGCTAAAGAGTTAATCACTTTTGGAGCAGATAAAGTTTATGTTGCAGATGATGCTCTTTTAGAAAAATATACAACTGATGCATATACAAAAGTAATAAAAGATGCAATAGATGAAATAAAACCAGAAATAATGCTTTTCGGAGCAACTCATATAGGTAGAGATTTAGCACCTAGAATAGCTTCAAGAGTTGGAACTGGATTAACAGCTGACTGTACTAAGTTAGAAATAGACCCAGAAGATAAGAAAATAAAACAAACTCGTCCAGCATTTGGTGGAAACATAATGGCTACAATCATATGTCCAAACCATAGACCTCAAATGTCTACAGTTAGACCTGGTGTTATGGATAAAGCTGAACAAGACGAAACAAGAACTGGTGAAGTTATAGCATTAGACTATAAAATAACTCAAGATGATATAAGAACTACTGTTTTAGAAACAGTTAAAACTAAAAAAGATTTAGTATCTCTTACAGATGCAAATGTTATAGTATCAGGTGGTTTAGGATTAGGTGGACCAGAAGGATTTGAAATGCTTAAGAAATTAGCTGACAAATTAGGTGGAGTAGTTGGTTCTTCTCGTGCAGCTGTAGATGCTGGATGGATAGACCATTCTCACCAAGTAGGTCAAACAGGAACTACTGTTAAGCCAAACCTATACATAGCTTGTGGTATATCAGGAGCAATACAACATTTAGCAGGTATGCAATCATCAGATTTCATAATTGCTATAAACAAAAACCCAGCAGCTCCAATTTTAGAAATCGCTGATTATGGAGTAGTTGGAGATTTACATGAAATAGTACCAATGCTTATAGATAAATTAGATAGCGTTGATGATTTATTAGAAGCTATAAAAGCTTAATTGATACAAATTATATAAATATTACTGATTGAATAAGTCTTATTAGTTAGTAACATGATTATTAACCCTTTGATAAGTTGTTGCTAGTTTGTATTTGTCAGTTATTAAAAAGTCTGTTTGAATAAAATTTTACAATACAAGATAATCTAGATAATCCTTATATGTGTATTGCTTACAAAATGTGAGTCATACCCTATAAGGATTATCTTTATTTTTTTGAATAAATCTTAAATTTAATTAAATTGTACTAAATAGACAAATAATTACTAAATGTGTGATAAAATACAATTAAAAGCAAAATGAAATTTTTAACAAACTATAATCATTAAAATTATATCTTAGTTACATTTTAATGAAGGAAGCTATTTAAAAAGACAAATATTACGAGGAGTTGGTTGTATGTGCTAATGGTATTTATTGTAAGCAAACAATAAATTTTGTATGTAGTTCAATAAATTACTTAATGAAAGGTGCGAATATTAATGGATAATAATTTAATAGGGCTTATAGAACATGTAGAAAATCCAGCTATTTTATGTAAGGAATCAGGCGAAATAATATATTGTAATCATCTAATAGATAGTATTTTTAGTTTTCTAGATATAAAAAAGCCTAAAAATATAAATGAATTAGATTCTAACTTTGACAAAAAAGAAATTCTGACAGATAGTAAAAAGAAAATAGCTTTCAGAGAATTAAGAATGAATGCACATATATACAATATGAAAGATAATAATAATGAAAATACTATAGTTTATTTATTTGAGAAATCTGTAATATCGGATAAAGTAGTTGAGGATATAATAGAACATATAGATGAAGTTGTCGTTGTATTTAACAAAGATGGGGTAATTGAAAAGATGAATAATGTTAGTGATGAGATATTACCTTTTAAAAGAACTGAAGTACTTGGTAGAAATATAACGGACCTTGTAAGACAAGGATTAGTAGAAGAACCAATAATATTAAATATGCTTAAAGTGAAGAAAAAGATTTATAGAAATATCGTTTACCCTGATGGAAAACTTATTGCCTATACAGCAGTTCCAAGATGGGACTCTAAAGGAAAACTTACAGGAGGAGTACTTACAGGAAGAGATATTTCAAGGGTCATTAAGCTTGAATCTCAGATAAGATATAGTGATATGTCAGAGGATACAGAGTATATAAGTCAAAGTAAGATTATGGATAACATAAAAAAAGTTGTCAAGAGAGCTGCAGCTTCGGATTCTTCTATATTTATAAATGGAGAATCAGGTGTAGGAAAAGAAATAATAGCAAGAACTATCTATAAGTACAGTTCAAGAAGGGAAAAACCTTTTATCGCAATAAACTGTGGAGCTATACCAAATGAACTATTAGAATCAGAGTTTTTTGGATATGAAGAAGGTTCTTTTACTGGAGCTAAGAAAAAAGGTAAAAAGGGACTTTTTGAAGAGGCAAATGGTGGAACTATCTTTTTGGATGAGATAGGTGAGTTACCAATGCAGATGCAAAAAAAATTACTTAGAGTTATACAAGAAAATACGATTACTAGAATAGGTGGTAGCAAACCTATAAAGATAGATGTTAGATATATAAGTGCTACTAATATTTCTCATGAAGACCTTAGAAATAACCTTAAATTTAGACAAGATTTATACTATAGATTGAGTGTTATTCCAGTAAAAATACCACCACTTAGAGAGCGAAAAGAAGATATAGTACCATTAGTAAATTATTTCTTAAAGCTTTACAATGAAAAGTATAATAGAGAAGTAGAAGTTTCACCTAAGGTTATTGAATTATTGGAAGAATATTCTTGGCCAGGTAACATAAGAGAATTGAAAAATATCATTGAAAGATTCGTAGTTTTATCAGCTAAAAATGTAATTGGAGAAGATGAATTTAATATGCTTATAAATCTAGATATGATTGATAATGAAACAGATGATTTATCACCAATAGTGGTAAATGGAATTATGAATCTTAATGATGCATATAAAATAGTAGACCAAATAATGATAAGTAAGGCTATAAATAAGTATGGTTCAATAACAAAGGCTGCTGAAGTTATAGGTATATATCCTTCTACTATTCATAGAAAGATAAAAAGTGGACACATTCATGTATAGTCAATTAGCTTATAAAAGTAATTAGAATTGATGGAGTCTTACTTTTTAAGAGCTAATGATGGTCGATTACATAGAAAGCATAAACTGTTTGGCATAACTTAAAAAAAGAATAGATTAATTTATGTTGATTTTGGACAACCTTTTTGGGAAATGTATGTACAACTTAAAAGAGATGGCTTAGAAATAAAATTAATTATTCCAAGTCATCTCTTTTCTTTTATAAATATTTAAAAGTTATATTAGTTTATAGAGTTAGCAGAACCTAAAACATCATCTATTTTGCTTTCAACTACAGCTTGTATAGCATCTCTACCAGCACCAATGTATTTTCTTGGGTCAAATTCTTTTGGATTTTCAGCTAAGAATTTTCTGATAGCAGCAGTCATAGCTAGTCTTAAGTCAGTATCCATGTTTATTTTACAAACAGCCATAGAAGATGCTTTTCTTAACATTTCTACAGGTACACCTTTAGCTCCAGCTATATTTCCACCAAATTCATTACATGTAGCAACTGCATTTTGGTCAACAGCAGATGCACCATGAAGAACTATTGGGAAACCTGGTAATTTGCTTTGGATTTCTTCTAGTATGTCGAATCTTAATTTAGCTTCTCCTTTGAATTTGAAAGCTCCATGAGAAGTTCCTATAGCTATTGCTAATGAATCAACTCCTGTTCTTTCAACAAACTCAACAGCTTCAGCTGGTTGAGTATATTTGTGAACATCAGAAGTAACATCATCTTCTGTTCCAGCTAAAACACCAAGTTCTGCTTCAACAACAACACCTTTAGAGTGTGCATATTCAACAGCTTCTTTAGTTATTCTAACATTTTCTTCAAAGTCAAAATGAGAACCATCTATCATAACTGAAGAGAAACCAGCATCAATACAAGTTTTAATAGCATCCATATTTGGGCCATGGTCTAAGTGAAGAGCTACGTCTACACCTATTTCATCAGAAGCAACTTTAACCATTTCAACTAATGTATGAGGTCCAGCATATTTAACAGCTGACATAGAAGCTTGTATCATAACATAAGAATTTTTAGCTTTAGCAGCTTTTAAAACACCTTGTAATTGTTCTAAGTCACTTATGTTAAATGCACCTATAGCAAATCCACCTTCATAAGCTTTTTTAAACATTTCTTTTGTAGTAATTAATGCCATTTTAAAACTCCTCCTATTAACTTTTAAAATTTACCCATCACTTATATTATAACGTTAAATCAAAAAAAGTATATAGTAAATTGTAATAACTATAAATTACAAGTATAATGTTAAATATAAGATAATAGGATTAGATAAAATAATAAAAAATATGAACGTTTTAAGAAGAATTAAGATAAAGGAGACCTAACAATGCCACAGATAAAAATAAGAGGAATTAATGAAAATGATATATGCAAAATAAGTGAAAAGATGATAGATGATTTAGTTGAAGCTGTAAAATGCCCAAGAGATTATTTTGAAATAGAATGTATAAAGTCAGTTGCAATAAGAGATGGTAAAATAGCAGATGTATATCCTTTTGTTGAAGTAGCTTGGTTTGATAGAGGGCAAGAAGTACAAGATATAGTAGCAAGAATAATAACTGATAGTATAAGAAATAATTTAGATGTAGAAAGTATGGATTTAGCATTTACAGTATTTGAAAAAGAAAAATATTATGAGAATGGAGAACATTTTTAATGGCTAAAAAGCAACGTATAGATAAAATTCTTTCAAATTTAGGTTATGGAAGTAGAAGTGAAATAAAGAAGTATTGTAAGCAGGGGTCTGTAGTAGTAAATGGAAGTGAAGTTTCAAATCCAGGAACTCAAGTAGACACTGAAAATGATGAGATATTGTTTAATGGAGAAGAAGTTATATATAGAGAATATATATATTTAATGATGAATAAACCAGATGGATATATATCAGCAACTACTGATAAATATGACCCAACGGTTTTAGATTTAATTGATTTATCATACTTAGCCTTTGAGCCATTCCCTGTTGGTAGGCTAGATAAAGACACAGAGGGATTATTAGTTTTAACTAATGATGGGAAGCTTTCTCATAGAGTTTTATCTCCTAAGAAGCATGTGCCTAAGACTTATTATGCAAAAATTGATGGAGTAGTTGCTGAAGAAGATGTAGAAGCTTTTTTAGAAGGTGTAGTGCTTGATGATGGATATAAAACTATGCCATCTCAGTTAAATATATTAAAGAGTGATGATGAATCAGAGATAGAACTTACAATACATGAAGGTAAGTTTCACCAAGTAAAAAGAATGTTTGAAAGTGTAGGCAAAAAAGTAGTATACTTAAAAAGATTGTCTATGGGTAATTTGAAATTGGATGAGAGCCTAGAATTAGGTGAGTATAGAGAGTTAACAGATGAAGAAGTAAAGATGATTGAAGAAAGATAATATAATAAATTGGAGGAAGGTTTGTGAAGAAAAAGGATATTGTAGAATTTGAAATAGATAAAATGGAATTTGGTGGTACATCGTTAGGTCAAATTGGAGACAGAGTTATTCACATGAAGGGTGGAATAAGTGGTCAAAAGGTAAGAGCTGGTGTTAAAAAAGTTAGAAGTAAGAAAGCCGAAGTTAAGATGATAGAATTATTAGAGTACTCACCACTTGAAACTGAAGAAGCTTGCAAGCACTTTAGAGAGTGTGGAGGATGTACATTACTATCAGTACCATATGAAAAGCAATTGGAAATAAAAGAAAAACAAGTTATGGATTTATTCTTAAAGCAAGACTTATTTGGATTTCAATTTTTAGGGATAGAAGGAAGTCCAGAAAACAAATATTATAGAAATAAGATGGAGTATACTTTTGGAGATGAAGTAAAAAATGGGCCTTTGACATTAGGGCTTCATAAAAAAGGAAAGCATATAGATATACAAACTGTTGAGGAGTGTATGTTAGTTGATGAAGACTTCTCAAAAATATTAGTTTCTAGTGTAGAGTTTTTTAATGAAAAAGAGCTTCCTTATTATAGAACAATGAATCATAAAGGATATCTGAGACATCTTGTAGTTAGAAAAGGGATTCATACTAATGAGATTATGGTTAATATAGTAACTTCTTCTCAAGAAGATTTTGACATGAACGAATTTAAAGAGATGCTTTTAGGAATTGATTTCAAAGCTGAGTTAGTAGGGATACTTCATACTATTAATGATGGTTTAGCAGATGCAGTCCAATGTGATGAGTTAAGAGTGTTGTATGGAAGAGATTATATACAAGAAGAAATTTTGGGTCTTAAGTTTAAGATTTCGCCATTTTCATTTTTCCAAACTAATACTAAGGGAGCAGAGGTTCTTTATAGTATTGCTAGGGATTTTATTGGAGATTACAATGATAAGGTTGTGTTTGACTTGTATAGTGGGACTGGGTCTATTGGACAGGTTATGGCTGGTGCAGCTAAGAAGGTGTATGGTATTGAGATAGTCGAGGAAGCTGTTGTTGCTGCTAATGAGAATGCGAAGTTGAATGGGCTTACTAATTGTGAGTTTATTGCTGGAGATGTGGCTAAGGTTGTTAAGGATTTGAAGGACAAACCTGATTTGATTATTGTTGACCCTCCAAGGCCAGGTATTCATAAGGATGCTATTAGGGATATTTGTGGATTTGGTGCTAAGGAGATTGTTTATATTTCTTGTAATCCTAAGTCTTTGGTTGTTGATTTGGTTGATTTTAAGGGTTATGGTTATGAGATTAAGATGGTTAAGTGTATGGATATGTTCCCGAATACACCTCATTGCGAGACTGTAGTTAAACTTATTAGAGAATAACAGGGTTATAGCTGTTTGAATGATGTTATAGAGGTGGTTCTGCCACCGATTTGCCACCATAATTATTTTTCAGTGGGAAATTTATTCTATAATGCTTTTAAAAATATTTCCAGACTCCAAATTAATTTAGAGTAAAGTCTATACAATAGATTTGTAATAGTAAATAATTACTTGTGATATAGATGAAAAAATTTAATTTACACTATAAATATTCAATTAAGGTACTATACTAAAACATTGATAGTATAGTACCTTTTTGTAAGCACATAAAAAGTAGACAAATACATAAATTATAGTCTATTTGTAGTTAATATGAGATTGGCATTTTCAATAGGATAATATTCCAAGGTATTTTTTCTTAAGTGGAGAAGTACCTATTTTACTATTTACATTTTATATCTTCTAAATTACTTATATATCTATCATTTTATTTATACTATTTTATTCTTATTTTTATAGAAACTAAAATTTTATTTGGTAAATAATTATATTTCTATTGGATGTTGTAATAACAATATCACTCTTCTTTAGAATTATTATACCTAATGAACTTAGGATGTATAAAATCATAAATGTGTAAGATACAAGGAGTTTATCAAATATCATCTTCATTATAATTTCATCATTTCATTAATATAAATAGTATTAAGATTTTTATAAGAGTTAAAGCAAGCATGTATTATTACTTAAATATTTGTATAATCAACATCTAGCAATTTACCTTTTTGGTGAAAATGATTAACAAGTTTTTTAGGATAATTCATTATTAATTCATCTGGAAAATTAATTTCTTTTAAGATATTCTCAGAATACTCATAGTTACCTATATCAAAACAAATGTGAGCATCTGAAGTTAGTATGATTTTAGTACCATATTTTTTGCAAAGTGTAGCAATATACTTACAATTATCCAAGCTACCACTTCTTGACACGCCTTTGATAGAACAATTATTTATTTCTATTAATATATTCTTTTCCATGGCTAATTTAATGATTAATTCATAGTCGATTGGGTAGTTTGGGTTTCCAAGGTGACCTAATATTTCAATATTATCATGCTTATCTATTACATTTATTAAGGCTTTAGTATTATTCTCCAATGTATTTGGTGAAAAAACGGCTTCATGAAATGACAAGATAATATAATCTAATCGAGGAATGACAAAGGGTTCTAGGTCTATGCTTCCTTCAGTGTCTAGTATATTTGCTTCACATCCTCTTAGGATTATAATGTCATTTATGATTCTTGGAATATTTTGAATGTTGTGAAAGTACCATTTGTGGGGAGAACCAGGCATCTTAGGACCATGTTCAGATGTACCTAGTATCTTAATTCCATTTTCTTTACAATAATTAATATTTTCTAACAAAGTGCTATAGCCATGACCACTGACTATAGAGTGGGTGTGTAAATCTGATAAAAAATTCATATAAATTCCTCCTCTATAAAAGATGAGGGTAACGTAATTTATATTATAAAACGAACCAGAAATAAAATCAATAGTTACACAATTAGACAAAAATATTAAAATATTGTAGAATTAAGCTTAATAATAAATATTTAACAGTATTACTGCTTATGGGGGAGGTCAACTATGATACAAAAGAAGCTATCAAGGAAAGAAAAAGTTTTAATTTGCTTGAAAAGGCTAACAGAGGAACACTTGAACCTTAATAATGGCATTAGATTTGGATTTGATGCAGAATATATTGCTACTGAAGTAGGTATAAATAGAAGTAATGCTAGTAAGGAATTAAATCAATTAATAAAGGAAAGTATTATTATAAAGATAAAAGGAAAACCTGTTCAGTACTTATATAAAGAAAGTATTGAGAGTATTTTAGGAAAGAAACTAAATAAAGGGATATTTGATAATATTAACTCTATAAACGAATATAGTGAGAATGATTCTATCAAAGATGAGTATATTGTAGATAGCATAAAAAAAGAGGACAATATTTTTAATTTAATAGGGTATGATGGAAGTTTAAAGTCCCAGATAGAGCAAGCTAAAGCAGCAGTAATATATCCACCTAAGGGTTTGAGTACATTAATAATAGGACCTACAGGAGTTGGTAAATCTATATTTGCAGAATATATGTATAAGTATAGCTTAACTATAAAAGAAAATAGTGATAATGCACCATTTATCATATTTAACTGTGCTGATTATTCTGATAATCAGCAATTATTATTAGCGCAACTTTTTGGATATGTAAAAGGGGCATTTACTGGGGCTGATAAAGATAAGTATGGTATTGTACATGAGGCTAATAATGGGATATTGTTTTTAGATGAAGTTCATAGGTTATCTGCAGAGGGACAAGAAATGCTATTTCTGCTTATGGATAAAGGTATATATAGAAGGTTAGGAGAGACTAATAAGGTACATGAGTGTAGGGTTATGATAATTGCGGCTACTACAGAAGATCCACAAACAGCAATGTTGGAAACGTTTTTAAGAAGAATACCTGTAACTATAAAGATTCCGTCTTTAGAGGAAAGAGGTTTTCAGGAGAGAATGAGGCTTATATGTTATTTTTTTAAAGAAGAAAGTATTAGGATTGGTGTTAAGTTAAAGGTTTCAAAAGAAGTTATTAAGGCATTTATTTTATATAAGTGTAAGGGAAATATAGGACAATTAAAAAGCGACATACAATTAATTTGTGCAAGAGCTTTCTTAGACTATATGACCTATAAAATGGAATGTGTATATGTAAGACTTTCTCTTCTACCAAACAATATTAGAGAGTCGTTGTATGGAAATAACAGAAAAGAGGAGTTTGTACAGAATTTCAGTTTTATTGGGAAAGATGATATTATTTTTTTACCAGAAGAAAAGAATTTTGAAAGTGAAAATTTATTAATAGAAAATAAAAAATATGATTTAGATTTCTATGGAATGATAAAAGAAACTTGGGATAAACTTCAACAAGAAGGTATTAAAGAGTCACAAATTAGAAGCTTTATAGATGAAGATATACAGAAGTATTCCTATAATTTAATGAATACTTTTATATATAATAGTAGTAATCAAACAGCTTATAACAATATTGTTAATGATTCAATTGCAACTACTGTGAAGTATATTTTACAAAAGCATGATAAATGGAGTAGAAAAGAAGGATTAGATAAATTAATAAAAGCTATAGCTTTACACATTCAGAATTTAATTGAAAGAATAAAGATTGGGAACATAGTAAAGCATCCTAATAAAGATGAAATTATGAAGGAAAGAGCATATGAATATGACATAGCAAAAGAAATCTTATCTAACATGTCATTAATGTATGGAGTTGACTTTCCAGAAGATGAAGCAATTTTTTTAGCAACATTTCTTTATTTATCTTATGTGGGATTAAATGAGGAGAGTATAGCGATATTAGTTATAATGCATGGTGAATCTACAGCATCTAGCATGGTGAATGTAGCTAATACTTTACTGGATTGTAACCATGCAGTGGCAATCAATATGGGGCTAGAAGATAGAGTTCAGGATATTTTAGTCCAAGCTGTAGAAATAGCCAATGAAATTGATAAAGGAAAGGGAGTTTTAATTTTAACTGATATGGGTTCTATTTTAACATTTGCTAAAGTTATTCATGATGCTACTGGAAAAGAAGTAAAAGCAATAGATATGGTAAGTACACCTATTGTAATAGAAGCAACTAGAAAGGCTCTAACTCCTGAAATGACATTAGAGAAATTATATTTTAATATTATAGAATCTATAAAGAAACATTATGGAGATATGGAAATTACATATGCTGAAAAAGATAATGGTGGTAGATATTTCGATAGATTACTAATTGATAATATTAGTAAGACCTTGACCTTTTTAAATGGGGAAAAAGCTTATTTTATATTAAAAGAAGTAATTAATAGGATTAGTGAGCATTATTCTTTAGTAATTCAAGATGAGCTTTTAGTAAAGTTTATATTTCATTGCTCATGTATGATTGAAAGAATAATAATAAAAGAGTCTTTAGTTTATAAATCATACGAAGAAAGAATTAGTAGAAGTAAAGAATTATATTTAGTTATAAAAGAAAATTTTAAGCTTGTAGAAGAGACATTCGATATAATTATTTCAGATATGGAATATGCAAATATATTAGATATATTTGAATCACAATATGATACAGATAAATTTAAAAGTTGATACAAAATTTAAAAATAGCCAAAAGGCTATCTTTTTTTTACTTTTTTTGATACAGATTTGATACAGGTCGGAAAAAGATTTTGATACATATTGAAAGAATAAGTTTTTTTAATAAATTAAGCAAAAAGGGTTGGTTAAATCTTGCAGAATAGCCACTTGTTATTGATACACATACGTTGGCATGGCAATTGCTTATATAAAAAGTGACAAAAAAAGTGAGGTGAGATTGGTGATAGGTATAATAGTTATGACTCATGGGAGTTTTAGTGAAGAAATTATAAAAAGCTGTGAACTTATTGCAGGACCAGCAGAAAGAACAGCAGCAATTAAACTAAATAGGAATGATAATATTGAAGACTTAAATAGAAATTTTGTAGAAAAGTTAAATGAATTAGATGAAGGTGACGGAGTTTTAGTATTAGCTGACCTATTAGGAGGTTCGCCAAGTAATGTCGCAAGTTTAAACCTTAAAAAAGGTGGAGACTTTCATGCACTTACTGGAGTAAACCTTCCAATGCTACTTGAAGCTTTAATTAATAGAGAAGGAAAAAATCTAGAAGAGTTAGCAGATGCATGTATTGAAGCTGGAAAAACTGGTATAAACAATATTAATAAAGTTCTTAGCTCAATGTAATATAAAAAGGAGTTCGATTAAAAATGTCTTTAGTGGAATATTGCAGATGTGATGATAGATTAATACATGGTCAAGTGATATATAAATGGGTTAGGCATCTAGGTGTTAAAAAAATAGTAGTAGTAGATGATGAAACAACCAATGATGTTATTTCTAAAGGTTTAATAAAAATGGCAGCACCAAAAAATATTGATTTATCAATATTAACTGTAAGTGAATCAAGGAGGTATTTTTATAATAACCAAGCTGATGATAACGTTTTTGTATTAATTAAAAACTTAGATACTGCAAATAGAATGATAGAGGAAGGAATCGATATTAAAAAACTTATTATTGGAAGAATACCTACAGGGATAGGAAAAAAGAAAATATCTCAAAATGTATACATTAATAAAAAAGAGTTTCTTTTAATATATGAATTTATTAAAAAAAATATTAATGTATCAATTCAAATGGTACCTGATGATGATGAAGTAGAATTAAATCACAGTATTAATCGCTATAAAGGGGAGTTTGTTTAGTAATGAATAAATATAAGGCAATCATACTCTGCCATGGAACTTGGGGAGAGGTATTAGTAGAAGAAGCGAATGAAAATTTTGGATTGTCAAATCAATACGAAGTTTTATCACTAAGCTCTGAAAAAGATGTTTCTGTATTCATGAAAGAGGTTGAAGAAGCAGTAGATAAAGAAGATGTGAAAATTATAATATCAGATCTTTATGGGGGGTCTACATCAAGTGTTGCAATAGCTATTGCTATAAGAAGAGGTATAGATGCAATAAATGGACTTAGCTTACAGACAATTTTAATCGTAGATGAAGAATTAAGCAAAGACGATAAAGTACATACATTACCAGAAAGAATTGTGAAAAAGAATAACAACCTTTGTGTAGATTTGATTAAAGAATTTAAAAAAATATAAATTATGAGGTGGATATAATGTCAAAAATAACATTAGTAAGAGTAGATCACAGATTAATTCATGGACAAGTTATAACAAAATGGGTGAAAATCGCTCAAGCTCAAAAAATAATAATAGTTGATGACTTCTTAGGTCAAGATGAATTTATGGCTGATATATATAGAATGGCAGCACCATCAGGAGTAGAAGTATCTATTTTAACAGCAGAAGATGCAGGACAAGCATTCCAAAACAATACTTTAGGAGATAAAAATATATTTATTCTATTTAAGAACGTTGATATGGCAAGTAAAGCGTATAAGGCCGGACTTAAATATGAAAAGATTCAATTAGGAGGCATTCCAAATGAAGCAGGAAAGAAAATGGTATTTACAGCTGTTTCATTAGGAAATGAAGATGTAGAACAACTAAATGAACTTAATGAAGAGGGGGTTGAAATAGTTCTACAAGTTATACCAGAGGAATCATCTATGACATATGAAAATGCATTAAAGAAATTTAAATAAAAATTATAAATAAGGAGGAATTATAAATGGAATCTGTTTTGATGTTGGCAATTGTAACAGGATTATGGTATTGGTTTGCAGCAGGTCTTGCAGGATATACTCTTTTCTCAACACTAAAGTCACCTTTATTTATAGGTTTTAGCCTTGGATTACTTTGGGGTGATGTAACAACTGGTATGATTGTTGGTGCAAGTATAGAAATGGTTTATCTAGGAATGGTTGCAGCAGGAGGAAATATTCCATCTGATAAATGTTTAGCTGCTCTTATTGCAATACCAGTAGCACTTCAAACTGGTGTTAATGCAGAAGTTGCAGTATCTATTGCAGTACCTTTAGGTGTTATAGGAGTATTAGTTAATAACTTAAGAAGAACTGGTAATGCTGTATTAGTTCATAAGGCAGATAAGTATGCTGAAGAAGGTAATACAAAAGGTATCTGGAGATGCGCAACACTTTACTCTTTAATATTTGGATTTTTTTTAAGATTTCCAATAGTTTTTGTATGTAACTTTTTTGGAGCAGATTTAGTTCAATCATTATTAGATGTTATACCACAATGGTTAATGAATGGATTAACAGTAATGGGTGGTATATTACCTGCATTAGGTTTTGCAACAACAATATTTACTATAGGTAAAAATAAATTCTTACCAATGTTTATTATAGGATTTTTTATGGTTCAATATTTTAAAATATCAATTACTGCAGCTGCAATATTTGGTGTTTGTATAGCTCTTTTAGTTACATTTATGAAAGAAGATAAAAGGGTAGGTGAAGTATAATGCAAGATATTAAAAATGAACAAGGTACAACTGAAGTTAATAAGATAAGAGTACTTACGAAAAAAGATGTAACAAAAACATATCTAAGATGGTGGTGGACAGCAGAATTATCTAACTCTTTTGAAAGAATGCAAGCATTAGCAGTTTGTGCAAGTTTCACTCCAGCTTTAGAAAAGTTGTATAAGAAAAAAGAAGATTTAGTAGATGCATTAAAGAGACACTTACAATTTTTTAATACTCAAGCTATATGGGGAGGGTTAATTCATGGTACAGTTTTAGCTATGGAAGAAGAAAAAGCTACTGAAGGAAAAATCCCAGGAGAAGTTATTTCAGGTGTTAAGAATGGTCTTATGGGACCTTTGGCTGGAATTGGAGATACTTTAGATTTTGGTACATTTCAAACAATATTCCTAGCTTTAGGTGCTTCATTTGGTGCAGAAGGAAGTGTTATAGGTGCATTTTTCCCAATAATGTTTAGTATATTACTATTTTGTGAAGGCTATTATTTATTCCATTTAGGATATTCTTTAGGTAGAGATTCAATTAAGAAAATTCTATCAGGTGGTATTGTCAATAAGATAATTGATGGTGCTTCAATTCTAGGAATGTTTATGATGGGAGCATTATCTGCAACTACAGTTAAGCTTTCAACACCATTATCATTTAATATTGGTGGTAAAGCAATTGTTGTTCAAGATACATTAAATATGATTGCTCCAGGCTTATTACCACTTGGTGTTGTATTCTTTGTATATTGGGGAATGAAATACAAGAAGTGGACAATAACTAAGCTGTTAGTAATTTTAGTTGTAGTAGCATTAGTAGGATCATTCATTGGAATATTCTAATTTACAATGATTAAAATATAGAATTTAATTTTAGGAGGAGAAAGAAATGTCAGAAAAAATGTATACAGAAAAGGAATATTTAGAAGGAATTAGGGGAGCAACAGGAGAAAGAGCAGTATGGTTCTATCTTCTTATGAAAGAAGCTGAAAAATTAGGAGTTAATCCAGATGATATATGTAAAGAAGCAATATACGGATTTGGTAAAATGAGAGGTCAAAAATATAACGTAGCAGATACTCCAGGAAAAATGGCGGAAATGTTATATAATAGTAAAGGACAAAAAGTGTTTGAAATGGAATTAGTAGAAAATACAGATGAAAATGGAGTTTTAAAATTCCATCACTGTCCATTAGATGCTGCTTGGAAAGAATATGGATTAAATAAAGAAGAAAGAAAAGAAATTTGTAGATTAGCTTGCTATGGTGATTATGGAAGAGTTGATTGTGCACGAGGTGTTAGATTAGAGTTTGCTCAAAAATGTGCTCATGATGATGAAGTTTGCGAATTAGTATTTACAAGAAAATAGTTTTTAATGTAAAAGCCTGTCCTTATGGACAGGCTTTAAAAAAACAGAAAGTAGGTTGATTTATGGATATAAGCAGAAGTGTAGATAATAGCTTAAATAGAACAGTAGAATTCCTAAAAGAATTAATAAAAATTGATACACAACAAGGTGAACCTATTTCACAATGTCCTTTTGGTATAGGACCTAAAAAATCTTTAGAAAAAACTTTAGATTACTGCGCTAGTTTGGGTTTTAGCGTTAAAAATATTGATAATTATATTGGATATGCAGAAATTGGAGAAGGAGAAGAATTAATAGGAATTCCAATGCATTTAGATGTAGTTCCACCAGGAGATGGGTGGAGTGTAGATCCATTTTCGGGAACAGTAATTGACAATATTATTTATGGAAGAGGTGCCATAGATAATAAGGGCGCTGTATCTATGCTTATACATGTATTGAAAAACATAGAGGATGTGTACCCTACAATTAATAAAAGAATAAGATTAATTTTTGGTACAAATGAGGAAACAGGTATGGAGTGTATCAAATATTATCTAGATAAAGGTGAAGAAATTCCAAGTATGGGCTTTACTCCAGATGCTATGTATCCAGTGGTTAATGGAGAAAAAGGAAGAGTTCATATAAGGATAGAAAAAGAGATTAAAATTGATATAAGTAAACCTTACATAATAGTGAGGGGAGGAACTAAAGAAAATGTTGTTCCATCTTATTGTACTGCAAAAATTATTAATGGAATTATTTCAGAGTTGACTACTAAAGGAGTAGCTACGCATGCAAGTAATCCTGAAAAGGGAGAAAATGCTATATCTAAAATGGTAATAAAGATAGTTGAAGATAATATGGATTTTCAGTATAGAGAAGATATAGAATTAATTTCAAAATACCTTTGTAGTGACTATTATGGAGATGCATTGGGAATTAATCAATATGATGAGGTATTCAAAAGCACTACTTTAAATTTAGGAATATTAAAAGCAAATGAGGAAAAAATCATATGTGAACTAGATATAAGGTATGGCAAAAATATAGATTTAAACAACATAATAGATAGATTCAAAAAGTTTTTTTGTAATGGTTGGAAAATAAAGATTATTACTCATAAGGACTTACATTATGTGGATGAGAATAATTTAGTACTTAAAAAGTTATTAGAAGCATATGAAGAAATAACAGATGAAAATGGATATACAATTGCTATGGGTGGTGGTACATATGCAAGTTGGTTTAAAGATATGGTGGCGTTTGGACCTAAGTTCTTAGCGTATAAAACTGGCGGTCATGGAGCAGATGAAAGAGTATCGATAGAGCATATACGAAAGAATATGGAGATATATACCTTGGCTTTAATAAAACTATTAGAATTGTAAAAGGATAAGAGATATTATGTGCAAATATATAGATATCTTAAAAATAGAGGTTGTTTCTGCAGAAGGGTGTACTGAACCAATAGCTATAGTATATGCAATTTTCCGTGCTTTAGGACAGAGAAAAGGAGAGATAAAACAAATTCAACTTTATTTAAGTACGAACATAATTAAGGATGCATTAGAGGTAAGTATACCTGGAACTGGGAAAATAGGAATAGAAATAGCAGCAACACTTAGTAAAATTATTAAAAAATCAGAAAAAAAGTTAGAGATATTATCTAATTTTACTAAAGATAAATTAGATAAGGCTAATGAAATAGTTGATAATAAAATTATGTAAAATTGTATCTTATTATTAATTTTGTAATATAATAAAAGCAAGAAGAACTACAATCTGTTTAGCAAATGTAATTTGTTTCCAAAATATTTGTAACTAGGAACAAGTTTATTAAAAGCTGTGACACTTTGAAATCACAGCTTTTGACTACAATGCTAAATTGAAATTTACCAACTATTCATTATGCTTATTACTTGATACTTTAAACTATAATCTCCATACCATCATAAGCAAAGAAAATATTATCAAGCTCCTTCTCTAATTCACTATAATAACCATAGGATTTCCCCCACATTTCATCAATATGTGTGACTATAACCTTTTTAATTCTGTAATAGTTTTTAATTTCTATAACTTCATCCAAAGTAAATATTTCATCTTTGAATGGTGCATCTTTAAGTTCTGTTCCATCATTTAATATGCCATCATCAGAAACTAAACTGATTATTAAAACATCTGCATCGAAGTACATATCATTATGAGTAAATGGTTTTGGATTACAACAAGCATATATGACTTTTTTATCATTCTCTCTGATAACATAGAACGTTATATTCCTATCTCGGTTGTTGTTAAACAAATCAATATCAAAATTATCTATCTTTATATGAGAAGTTTCATTAACAGAAATGCAGTGTAGAACATCCCCATAATATTTAAGACAATCAAGGTTCATTCGATTTATATCTTCAATCACTTCAGGCAACGCATAAAATTCAATAGGAGTATTTTTATCTGCAATAAAATCATAGCCAATTTTTTCAACGATTCTAATGCCTTTAACGTGGTCTGGGTCATGGTGAGAAATCGAAAGGTGCTTTACTTGTGATATTTTTTGCCTGTTGCAAGCCACTGCAATATCTTCAGGTGTGTCTATCAACATTTTTATATCATCAATATATAGGCTTGGGCCTAAGCGTTCATATCTTCCACCTTTTTTCCTAGCTTCTTCACATATTTTGCATTTACAAAATGAACTTGGAATAATTGACATACCACCACTACCAATAATTTTTAATTTCAAAGTTATCATACCTCCTTATTAAAATATTAGATTATATGAATAATCTACAATTAAAACTGCTTAACAAAATTTTTATTTAGTAGATTATATCATGTATAAATATGAAATAACAGAAATATATGAATAGGCTTAAGGATATATTAATACAATGTGCATAAAAAATATCATAAATATATGATAATATAAATACAGTAATACCATTTTATTAATTTTTTGGGTTTTTATATATTTAAGTATTGGGGTGATATAGTTGAACCAAGAGATATTTTTTAAAATAATGAATGAAATATTAGAAAATATTGACGAAGGGGTCCATTTTGTTAACAAAGAAGGGAAAACTATAATCTACAATGATTCTGTACAAAAAATGGAAAAAATGAACAGACAAGATATTTTAACGAATTCATTTTTTGATATAGTCAGCAAAATGAAAATAAATAGAAGTACACTAGTAGAAGTTTTGGAAAAAAGGAAAATTATCAAAGACAATGTTCAAAAATATCTAGATAAAAACGGGAAAGAAATAACAGCAATCAATACTACAATACCAATTGATATTAAAGGGGAATTTGTAGGGGCACTTGAAATATCAAAAAATATGACAACCATAGAAACTTTATTAAACAGAAACTATAAAAAAAATTTAATCAACAAAGTTAATAATCAACAAAAGAAAGGTTATGACTTTGATGATATTTTAGGAGAAAGTAATCTGATTAAAGAGGCAATAACAAAATCTAAGAAAGCCTGTAAGTCTGACGCTTCAGTATTTATATATGGAGAAACTGGAACGGGTAAAGAGTTATTTAGTCAGTCCATTCATTATGGAAGTAATAGAAAAAATTATCCATTTATAGCACAAAATTGTGCAGCTCTACCAGAGTCACTGTTTGAAGGAATACTATTTGGCACTAGCAAGGGAGGATTTACAGGAGCAGTAGATAGACCAGGTTTGTTTGAACAAGCTAACAAAGGAACTTTATTATTAGATGAAATAAATTCTATGCCTATTATGTTACAAGCTAAATTACTAAGGGTTTTGCAAGAAGGTTATGTAAGAAGAATTGGTGGAACTAAGGATATACCTGTTGATGTAAGAATTATTGCAACAACAAATGAAAGTCCAAAAGTTATTTTGAAAGAGAATAAAATAAGAAAAGATTTATATTATAGACTTAACATAATTCATATAAAAATTCCTCCTCTTAGAGATAGAAAAGAAGATATATCTTTGTTATGCAAAAAATTTATTTCAAAGTATAACAAAAAATTAAATAAAAAAGTGGTAGGAATTTCAGAGGAAGCTATCCAAACCTTAAAAAATTATGACTGGCAAGGTAACATAAGAGAACTAGAAAACATAATTTATTGTACTATGAGTATGATGGAGGACGAGGTACAAATAGAAACAAGTATGATTAATATAAATGACTATTACAATCTTAAAGAGAATAAAGAGAGTAACGATTATTCTTTAAATGATTTGGAGGACAAGACACTTAATAATATTATTAGTGAGATAGAAGAAAAGTATATATGTGAATCATTAGAAAAAACATCGTACAATATAACTAAAGCAGCATCAATCTTAGGTATGAATAGGCAAAACTTACAATATAAAATAAAAAAATATAATATTAAAATCTTATAAATAAAAAATAAAAAAGAAAAATAAAGGAGCAAAATTATTATAAAAGAGCAAAATTTTTTGCTCTTTTTTTATGTTTCAAAATAGATATAATTTTTTATTTATGAAAACACATAACAAAATAATTATAGTTTCAACGTTTCAAGAAATATTTGCTTTAATTTTGAAGTTGGCATGATTTATGCTTTAACTATTTATTGAGAATATATAAATTTTTAGGAGGGTGTATATATGAGAAAAGTAAGAGTTGGAATATGGGGATTTGGAGCTATGGGAATAGGTATGGCTAATATGATTCTAAAAAAAGAAGGTATCGAAATAGTATCTGTTTGTAGTAGAAGTACTTCAGGGAAAAGCATGTATGACATCTTAGAAATTGAAAGAGGAGAAAGACCAGAAGTTATTATCAATGGAAATTATGAAGAAGTTTTTAAAGAAAAAAGTGTAGATGTTGTTTTATTAGCAACTGATTCATTTACTAAAAAGGCTTTTGATAAAATAATGTTCTTGTTAAATAGAAAAATAAATGTTATATCAACAGCAGAGCAAATGGCATATCCACAAGCTGATGATGCAGATTTAGCTAAAAAAATGGATGAAGTTGCAAAGGATAATGGAGTAAGTATACTTGGAACAGGAATAAATCCAGGATTTGTGTTGGATTTACTAGTATTAGCACTTTCAGGAACTTGTGAGGAAGTTACTAGTATAAAAGCTAAGAGAGTAAATGATTTATCTCCTTTTGGAAAATCTGTTATGGTAGAGCAAGGTGTAGGAGTAACAAGAGAAGAATTCATAAAAGGTGTAGAAAATAATACTATAGCAGGTCATGTAGGATTTGTAGAATCAATAAATATGATAGCTGATGGATTAGGATGGAAACTAGATAAGATAGAACAAACAAAAGAACCAATAATGACTACAGTAGATAGAAAATCTAAGTATGGAGAGGCATTGGCTGGAAATGTTGCTGGTTGTAGACAATGTGGATATGGATATGTAAATGGAGATATTTTGATTGAAATGGAGCATCCACAACAGATAATACCTGAAGCAGAAGGTATTAAAACAGGAGATTATGTATCAATAAAAGGTATACCAAACATTGATTTACAAATAAATCCTGAGATACCTGGAGGAGTGGGCACTTATGCGATGATAGTAAACTCTATTCCATTAATAATAAATGCTAGACCAGGTCTTAAAACTATGTTAGATATACCAGTGCCTAGAGCAATAATGGGAGATGTAAGAAATCAGATTGAAGTTGAATTAGAGGAAGAATCAAAGGCCAATTAATAAAATAATAGCTGGTTAATAAGGAGATGAAAAAATGGATGCTAAAGTTAATGATTGGGTTATTATACACAAAATAGTACTGACTCCAGAAGAAAGAGCTCCACAAGTTCCAGAGGATACTAAGAAAGTATCCTTAGAAATGTGGGTTAAAGGATTTATACAAAAGGATGCTTCTATAGGTGATTTAGTAGAAGTTAAAACAATTACAGGTAGACTTGTAAAAGGTAATTTACTTAAAGTAAATCCATATTATACTCATGATTATGGTAAATGTATACCAGAATTACTCCAAATAGGAATACAGGCTAAAGAAATATTATTTGGAGGTGTATATAATGAATAATAATACAGCATCAATGAAAGATATGAGTTATAAAGCTGTTATGGGAAGAAATAATGAAATAATGAAAAATGCGATTGGATTGGATTACTCTTCTTTTGAACAAGAAGGAATAGGATTTGATTATGAAAAAATGATGGGTGAAACAGGATATACATTACAGGATATTGAAGCAATTCAGTCACAATATGCTGTTGGGAATACTCCCATAATAGAACTTAAAAATTTAACTAAATTAGCTAGAAAATGTGCTCCAGAGGGTAAAGGAGCTAGAATATTTGTAAAAGATGAAGCAATGAATGCATCTGGTAGCTTTAAAGCAAGAAGAGCAGCTACTGCCGTATATCATGCTAAAAAAATGGGATATAAAGGCGTAATAGCAGCTACTAGTGGCAACTATGGTGCAGCTGTAGCATCTCAGGCAGCTATGCAGGGTCTAAAATGTATAATAGTTCAAGAGTGTTATGATTCTAATGGTATAGGTCAACCTGAAATTATAGAAAAAGCTAGAAAATGTGAGGCATATGGAGCAGAAGTTATTCAATTAACTGTTGGACCAGAATTATTTTATACATTCTTAGTTTTATTAGAAGAAACAGGCTATTTTAATGCATCATTATATTCACCATTTGGAATTGCAGGTGTAGAGACTTTAGGGTATGAGTTGGCTATTCAATTTAGAGAAAAATATAAAAAAGACCCTGATGTAGTTGTTTGTACAAATGCAGGTGGAGGTAATCTCACTGGAACTGCAAGAGGATTGATAAAAGCTGGTTCTCTTAATACTAAAGTAGTAGGAGCAAGTGTTGACTTAAAAGGATTACACATGGCTAGTGATAATCAATTTAATAAAAAATCATTTACAACGGGGCATACAGGTTTTGGTATACCATTTTGTACGTGGCCTGATAGGTCAGATGTACCTAGGTCTGCAGCTAGGCCGCTTAGATATATGGATAGATATGTATTAGTAAAACAAGGAGAAGTTTTTTATACAACTGAATTATTGGCACAACTAGAAGGAATAGAAAGAGGCCCTGCAGGAAATACATCTTTAGCAGCAGCATTCTCTTTAGCTCAAGAATTGGATGAAGATAAAGTTATAGTAGTACAAGAAACAGAGTATACAGGAGCAGGTAAACATATATGTCCACAACTTACCTTTGCAAGAGAAAATGGAATAGATATAAAATTTGGAAATCCAAGAGAAGAGATTGCAGGAGTAAACTTAATATTACCAGAAAGGCCAGAATTATTAAAATGTGTTGACATTGATATGAATAAAATAAGAAAATCATTTATAAAAAATTGTATATCCAACAATAACATTGAGAATGTTGATAATTTAAGTAATCAAGATATAGAGTATTTAATGGAAGAAGTAAAAAGTTCGAGAGATTTTGTTGTTGATACATTAAATAATTTATAATAATTACTAATTTTTAATTTAATGCGAAATAAATAGTCGGAAAATTCAATTAAAATTATACGGATGGGGGAATGTTCATGAAAAAAAGAGAGGATGATTTTGAAGTTAGAAGAAAACATCTTCAAGAACTAAGTGATGATGAGTTAAAAGAAAGGTTTTGGAGTTTAGCTACCCAAATAGTAGAGCCAATGATAGACCTTGGCAAAAAGAACACAACACCATCAATAGAAAGGTCTGTTTTGTTAAGAATGGGATTTTCTTCTCTTGAAGTAAAACCTATTTTAGAAGGTGTTATGGAAAGAGGTCTTATAGGTAAAGGGGCAGGGCATGTAGTTTATAAGTTGGCTAAATCTAAAAATATAACAGTTAGAGAAGCTGGTTTATTATTAGTTAATGGTGAATACTGGGATGAAGTTACATGTTTATTTAGAGAAGGGGTAGAATCATGTTAAAGGAAAATAAAAAACTAGATATAGACTATATATTAAAAGATTTGGATAAATATAAACCAAAGAGAAGAGGTTGGGTTTGGAGAGAACATCTGGAAAATCTTGAAATGGGACCTTTTGAATATAAAGACTGTACAAAACCTTTAAAGAAGAGTGTAGGGTTACCATCATCTAAATATTTCAATAATATTGACCCTCAACCAAGCCCCATTATTACTACTGAAATAGCTTCTGGTAGATTTGAAGATGATATAAGAAGAATGAGGATGGCAGCTCATCATGGCGCTGACCATTTAATGGTTATTAGAACTGCTGGGCAATCCCATTTTGACGGACTTATAGAAGGTACTCCTCAAGGTATAGGTGGAGTTCCAATAACAAGAAAACAAGTAAGAGCTCAAAGAAAAGCTCTTGATTTTATAGAAGAAGAAGTTGGCAGACCTATTAATTACCATTCATATGTAAGTGGTGTTGCTGGTCCTGAAGTAGCAGTAATGTTTGCTGAAGAAGGAGTCAATGGAGCACACCAAGACCCACAATACAATGTTCTATATAGAAATATAAATATGATAAGGTCTTTTGTAGATGCTTGTGAAGCTAAAAAAATAATGGCTTTTGCGAATATAGCTCAAATAGATGGAGCACATAATGCTAATGCTACTGCTAGAGAAGCATGGAAGGTAATGCCTGAACTTATGGTTCAACATGCTTTAAACTCTATATTCTCTGAGAAAATAGGGATAGATAAAAGTAATATATGTTTATCAACAGTGCCACCAACAGCTCCTCCAGCACCATGCTTAAGAATAGACTTACCTTATGCTGTTGCACTTAGAGAATTATTTAGTGATTATAAGATGAGAGCCCAAATGAATACTAAATATATGGAATCATCAACTAGAGAAGCAACAGTTACTCATGTATTAAATTTATTAACATCAGTACTAACTAGAGCTGACATACAATCAACTATAACACCTGACGAAGGTAGAAATGTACCTTGGCATATATACAACATAGAAGCATGTGATACAGCAAAACAAGCTTTAGTTGGTATGGATGGCCTTATGGATATGATAGAACTTAAAGATGTTGGTGAATTAAGAGATAAAGCAAGAGAGCTTAAAGAAAGAGCTGTACTATATATGGAAGAAATATTTGAAGTTGGTGGATATTTTGAGTCTGTAGAGCAAGGATTTTTCGTTGATTCTGGAAATTATCCAGAAAGAAATGGTGATGGTATATCTAGAAAAATAAAAGGCGGAGTTGGAGAAGGTACTGTTTATGAAAGAGAAGAAGATTATCTAGCACCTGTAACTGCTCACTTTGGATACAACAATGTAGCTCAGTATGATAAAAATGCTATAGATAATCCATCAATATTAATAGACGGATGCACATTTGAAAGTCCAGATAAAATAATATATATTGATGAGCTTGATGATTTTGACAATGTGGAAAACAGACTAAAAGAATCAGAAGAATACAGAAATGGAGATAAAATCAAGCCTGAAATGGAATGGTGTGCAGATGGAATTGTAATGATAACTATGATGTTACCTACTGATAAAAGAACAGCCGAGTTTGCAGCTTTGGAATTTGTAAAGAAAATGAACTTGCAAGAAGTTGAAGTTATAAGTAGAGAAGTGATGCATGAATCTGAAGGTACTAGAATAGAAGTGAAAGGAAGAGTTCCATTCGATATAGATTTAAACAATTTAGTAATACCAGAAGAGCCTAAAGTACTGACTGATGAAGAAATAAGAGCTGATATAGAAGAAAGACCTATGAAAATAGTTTCAGCTACAGTTGGAGAAGATGAACACTCAGTTGGTTTAAGGGAAATAATAGATATAAAACATGGTGGTATTGAAAAGTATGGTATAGAATGTCATTATCTAGGAACTTCTGTGCCTGTAGAAAAATTGGTAGATGCAGCAATTGAACTAAATGCAGATGCAATACTTGCATCTACAATAATAAGTCATGATGATATTCACTATAAAAACATGAAGAAATTACATGATTATTGTGTAGAAAAAGGTATAAGAGATAAAGTAATGATAGCATGTGGAGGAACACAAGTAACACCTGAAATAGCCGTTGAACAAGGAATAGATGCTGGATTTGGAAGAAACAGCAAAGGTATTCATGTAGCCACTTTCTTAGTTGAAAAAAGAAGAGAAATGAATAATAAGTAATGGAAAATAAAAAAATTTCTTTGAAAATAGATGTGTTGGTAGCTGAAATTGGAAGTACTACCACTGTAGTAAATGCTTTCCATAATATTGATACTGAGAATCCTGTATTTTTAGGTCAAGGTCAAGCTCCAACAACAGTGTTTGAAGGTGGAGATGTAAGAAATGGCTTGTCAGGTGCTATTAAGGATTTAGCTAATAAATTATCTGTAGAGGATATAAAGTATAATGATATGTTTGCAACTTCTAGTGCAGCTGGTGGGTTAAAAATGACTGTACATGGTTTAGTATATGATATGACAGTAAAAGCAGCTAAAGAAGCTGCTCTAGGAGCTGGAGCTGTTATTCGTCAAGTAACATCAGGTAGAATTAAAAGAACTGATTTGAATAAAATAAAAGAAATAAATCCAAACATAATTTTAATAGCTGGTGGAGTTGATTATGGAGAAAGAGATACAGCTATTTATAATGCAGAAATGATAGCTTCTATGAATTTAGATATACCAGTTATATATGCTGGAAATATTGAAAATCAAGATGAAGTAAAGTTAATATTCGAAGATACAAACTATAAGCTATATATAACAGAAAATGTATATCCTAAAATAGATTTATTGAATATAGAGCCTACAAGAAAAATTATTCAAGGTGTATTTGAAGACCACATAACTACAGCACCAGGAATGAAGTATATTAAAGAAATGGTTAATGAAAATATTACTCCAACACCAGGCGCTGTAATGGAAGCATCTAAATTATTATATAAAAATATTGGAGATTTATTAACTTTAGATGTAGGTGGAGCAACTACTGATGTACACTCTGTTACAGATGGAAGTGACTATATCAATAAAATCTTAGTTAATCCTGAACCTGTAGCGAAGAGAAGTGTTGAGGGGGATTTAGGTGTATATGTAAATATGAAAAATATAGTAGAAGTTATAGGTAAAGAAAACCTACAAAATGAATTATCTATAGACATTGATTCAATAATAGATAATTATCCACCAATACCAAAATCAAAAGAAGAAATCCTATTTGTTGAGAGACTGACAACAGAAGCTGTTATCAAAGCTATGTTAAGACACTCTGGAAAAATAAGAAATATTTATGGAACAACTGGAAAAGTCAAAATTGCAGAAGGAAAAGATTTAACAGAGGTAAGATATATAGTTGGTACAGGGGGAGCGCTTACTAGGCTCCCTAGTAGAATTAAAATATTAAACAGTATGCTTAAATACAATAAAAATAAAGAATTACTATTTCCAAAAGAGAAAACAAAGATATTGATAGATAATGACTATATTATGGCATCTATGGGTGTTTTATCTAAAAAATATGAAGAAGCATCTCTTAAGCTCCTACTAAAAAGTTTAAACTTCAAGGAGGAACGATTATGTACCCTAGATTAGAAATAGATGTAGAAAAGTTAAAACATAATGTCAAAATAATTTCACAGAAGTGTCATGAAAAAAATATTAAGGTATCTTTTGTAACTAAATCATTTTGTGCACAAAAAGAGGTAGTAGAATCAGTATGTTGTGAAGGAATAGACCATATAGCAGATTCAAGGATACAGAACTTAAAAAAATTACAAAATATAAATTTGCCTAAAATGCTGATTAGAATACCCATGATAAGTGAACTAGAAGAAGTTATCAATTATTGTGATATTAGCCTTAACTCAGAACTGGAAACCATAAAGAAATTAAATGAATTGTGTAAAAGTAAAAATATTATTCACAAGATAGTTCTTATGTTTGACCTAGGGGATTTACGAGAAGGATACTTTTATGAAGAAGATTTTTTTAATAGTGTAAGAGAGATAGTAAGATTAAAAAATATTAAAATAATTGGTATAGCTACAAACTTAACTTGTTATGGAGCTGTTATACCATCTAGAGAAAATACAGGCAGATTAGTAAGTATAGCACGAAAGATGGAAGAAGAATTTGGTATAAATGTAGAAATAGTATCTGGAGGAAATTCAAGTTCTATGCATCTAATTATAAGTAATACTATGCCAGAGGGTATTACTAATTTAAGAATAGGAGAATCTATTATACTTGGTAGAGAAACAGCATACGGTAAAAATATACATGGAGCATATCAAGATGTATTTAAATTGGTATGCCAAATAATTGAATGTAAGGAAAAACCATCAGTTCCCATTGGAGAAATAGGGGTTGATGCTTTTAGAAAAAAACCTGTTTATGAAGATAAAGGAATCTTAAAAAGGGCAATTATAGCTATAGGTAAACAGGATATAAATATTGACTCTTTAATTCCAATAGACACTTATATAAAAATATTAGGAGCAAGTTCAGACCACATGATATTAGATGTAAGTAACACAAAACATGATTATAAAGTAGGTGATAATGTGGAATTCTTATTAACTTATGGAGGTATCATGTCATCTAGTACAAGTGAATACGTTTCAAAAAAAATTATAGTGTAGTGTTCAAATAATTAGGAGGAAATTACTTTATGAAAGAGCGAGAATGTAGAAAAGCAAGTCTGTTTGATGCAATGATACCAATTACTTGTTTGATATTATTTTTAAGCCTAGGAGTATTAGTATATGGTTCATCACCTCATGTGCCACTAATAGGAGCTGCAGCAGTAGCAGGACTTGTAGCTGTATATAGGCTTGGATTTAAATGGAAAGACTTAGAGTTAAGTATGTTTAATAGTATAAAGATGGCAATGCAAGCAATCTTGATTATAATTATAATAGGCGTACTTATAGGAACTTGGATAGTAAGTGGAGTAGTTCCATGTATGATTTATTGGGGACTAAAAATTTTATCACCAAATATTTTTTTAGTGGCATCAACATTAGTCTGTGCAATCGTATCTCTTGCAACTGGTTCATCTTGGAGTACAATGGGGACAGTGGGTGTAGCACTTTTAGGAATTGGTCAAAGTTTAGGGATGCCAGTTGGATTAATAGTGGGTTCTATAATATCTGGAGCTTACTTTGGAGATAAACTATCACCTTTATCTGAAACGACTAACTTAGCTCCAGCAATGGCAGGAACAGACTTGTTTACACATATAAAATATATGCTATATTCAACTATACCATCATTATTAATTTGTTTAGTAATTTATGGTGTAATTGGAATGAAGTATTCAGGTCAAGCATTAGATATAAAACAGATAGAGCTAATTAGGTCTACATTAGATTCTACATTTAATACTTTATCACCAGTACTATTATTAGCTCCAGTAATAGTAATTGGATTGGTTGTATTTAAAGTCCCTGCTATACCAGGACTTATAGTAGGTGCTGTATTAGGAGTACTGTTTGCAGTAGTTTTCCAAGGAGAATCTATGAAGACAATATTAGATGCGGCACAAAATGGATATATTTCATCAACACAAATAGAAGAAGTAGATGCTTTATTGTCTAAAGGTGGGATTATGAATATGATGTCTACAGTATCTTTAACAATATGTGCTCTATCTCTTGGGGGTATTCTAGAAAAAACAGGTATGCTTGAAGTGGTAGCATCTTCTTTACTAAGATTAGCGAAGGGTGTATTTGGAACAGTATTATGTACAATGGTAACTTGTACAGTTACTAACATAATAGCAGGAGAACAATACTTATCTATAGTTATACCAGGAAGAATGTATAATAAGGAATATAAAAAAAGAGGTATACATCCTAAAATGTTATCAAGGGCTTTAGAAGATAGTGGGACTTTAACTTCTCCATTAGTGCCATGGAATACATGTGGAGCATATATAACAGCTACATTAGGTGTATCAGCATTAACATATGGTCCATATGCATTATTAAATATTATAAATCCATTGGTATCTCTAGTTTTAATTGCATGTAAGTTTAAAATAGCAAAAATAGAAGATGAACCTGAAACTTGTTTAAATTTTGATGTATGACGTTAATAAGTTTAAATTCAAAGTTTTATATTAATTTATTCTTTTATTTCTAATATTCCCAGAATATCTATGTGAACAGTATCATAAATTTTATATGTTAAAAAAGCTATAGGTGAATTTGTTTTTACATAAATTTGCTTATAGCTTTCTTCTATGGTTTATACACAGTTGATAGCAGAGATAATTATGTAAAATTATTTTCCAGATAGCCTAAATAGAAAATATTGTTTTTTAATATAGAAGTTTGAAAATAGTATTTATAATAAAAGAAACACAAAAACGAAGTATACTATACACAGAAAGTTGAAAGTTACTATATGTTGTGCGATAATAATAGATAAATTATGTTCTAATAATAGCTTCAACACCTTGTGAAAGTGTAGTATTGTAAAGAATATATGTATAGAAGTCATTTGTGATTAGCATAAATGTGAATTTACCAATATTATGGAGAATATCTTTAACAAGAATGAAATAAATTTTAGCTAACAAAAATATGCACCTGTAAATAGAAGTAAATTTAAGAATATCAACAAAACATCAACAGTTAAAAAATTTTAAAGGAAAATAAAAATAACAAAAGAAATTTTCAAGATAATATAAAAATTTTAAACTAAGAAATAAAAATAACATAGAAGGAGTAGTTACTCGTCAAAATATTTAAAAGCACATAGTCAAAGTACAAAAACTTCATCAAATATCAGCTAATATAAGAACTTATTATATAAATAAAACTATAAGTGAGATAGTGAAAAACAAGCCATCTTATATAGTAATTGAATATGTAGCTATATTAAATATAATTAAGAGTAGCAGATTGAAAAATAATATATGAACGAAAATATTTTAATAGTAGATGATGAAAAAGAAATAGCTGACTTAATTGAAGTATATTTAAAAAATGAAGGTTTTACAGTATACAAGTTTTATACAGGTAAAGAAGCCATAGAATGTATTGAATCTAAGAAGTTAGACATGGCTATCTTAGACATTATGCTTCCAGATACTGATGGCTTTCATATATGTCGAAAAATCCGAGAGAAATATTACTATCCTATCATCATGTTAACAGCCAAAGTTGAAGATATAGATAAAATAATGGGTTTAACTATAGGTGCTGATGACTATATAACAAAGCCATTTAATCCTTTAGAAGTTGTTGCAAGAGTAAAAACACAACTAAGACGATATATGCGATATAATGATGTTTCTGAACATAAGACAAAAACTATTGATGAATATGATATTAAAGGGTTGATTATCAATAAAGAAACACATAAATGTAGTTTGTTTGGCAAAGAAATATTACTAACACCAATTGAATTTTCTATTCTTTGGTACTTATGTCAACATCAAGGGAAGGTGGTTCCTTCTGAAGAATTATTTGAAGCTATATGGGAGGAAAAATATCTCGATAATAACAATACAGTGATGTCTCATATTGGACGTATACGTGAAAAATTACATGAACCTTCTAGAAATCCAAAATTTATAAAAACTGTATGGGGAGTAGGTTATACAATTGAAAAGTAAAAATATTAGAGAGACTTCTGACTTTGCTCAAGTAAGGAATAAAATTTTTATAAAAACAGCAGTAATGGTATTTATAGCAATTATATTTATTTGGATTTTATATTCTTTTATATTATATAGGAACTTTTCTGAATGGGTGGTTTCTTTTTTTAAAAATGTTTTTCGGATGGAATATAAGGCAGCTTTAAATTTATATCAGCAGATTTTTCGTAATAATATGGATATTTTCATAATAATAGCTATTGCGATTGTATTTTTTATAATATTCCGATTCTATTTAAATCAGTTTACAAAATATTTTAGTGAAATTAATCAGGGTATTGAATCACTTATTAAAGAAGATATTGAAGAAGTTACTTTGTCTCCAGAGCTTTCGGCTGTGGAAAAGAAGATAAATTCAATTAAACATACACTTGAACAACGTAAGTCTGATACACAAATTGCAGAACAACGTAAGAATGACCTTATTGTTTATCTAGCACACGATTTAAAGACACCACTTACTTCAGTTATAGGTTATTTAACATTGCTTCGAGATGAAAATCAGATTTCTGAAGAACTGCGAGATAAATATCTATCTATTTCATTAGATAAAGCTGAACGTCTTGAAGATTTAATCAATGAATTCTTTGAGATAACAAGATTTAATCTATCAAATATAATTCTTGAATACAGTGAGATAAACTTAACTCGTATGCTTGAACAATTAACATATGAATTTACTCCTATTTTAACAAGTAAAAATTTAAAATATATATTGAATATAGCTCCAAATATGATGATAAAATGTGATGTTAATAAAATGCAACGTGTATTTGATAATTTATTGCGCAACGCTGTTTATTATAGTTATGAAGGTACTACCATTGAAATAACAGCTATGCAGGATGGAAACAACATAAATATAAAATTTATGAATTGTGGTAATACAATACCAGAAGAAAAAATTAATCGTATTTTTGAACAATTCTATAGATTAGACACATCTCGTAGTTCAAATAATGGTGGAGCTGGTTTAGGACTTGCCATATCAAAAGAAATTGTTGAGCTTCATCATGGGATAATAACAGCACATAGTAAGGATAATATTATTGTATTTGAAGTCATCATTCCTAATTTAAGAAATTCTTAAGAATTTACGTATAAAAAAATGAGAAATCCTTCAGGATAAATAGATAAAAAGCATTCTTGTTATTGATATAATTACTGTATCAAAACAAGAGTGCTTTTTATTTTGATACAGTAATTAATATAGATTTTATAACAAAGGAGAATTTACTATGAATAAGAAAAAAATCGCAGTTATATTTGGTGGAAATTCAACAGAATATGATGTATCTTTGCAATCATCTTTTGCAGTACTTGAGAATTTAAATAGAGACAAATATAATATTATGCCAATTGGAATTACAAGAGATGGGAATTGGTATCATTATATTGGAGATTATGAAAACATCCAAAATGACACTTGGTTTGAAAACTCTACTTATCTAATTCCTATTGTTGTATCTCAGAATCGTGTGCAAAATGGCATTATTGAATTCTATGAAGACTATCATAAATATACTAAAATTGATTTCGCATTTCCTATATTACATGGAAAGAATGGAGAAGATGGTACAGTACAAGGATTATTTGAATTAGCAGGTATACAGATTATTGGATGTGATACTCTTTCTTCAGCATTGTGCATGGATAAAGATAAGTCTCATAAACTTGTCCATGCAGAGGGGGTTAAAGTACCAAAATCAATCCTATTAAAACATTCAGAGAAATCGGACGTAATTAAATTGTCAAAAGATTTAAATTACCCATTATTTGTGAAACCTGTTCGTGCAGGCTCATCATTTGGGATTAGTAAAATTTATAAGAAAGAAGAGTTAGAAATAGCAGTTGACCTAGCTCTTGAACACGATAATGAAGTTATAATCGAGGAAAATATTGATGGTTTTGAAGTAGGTTGTGCAGTTTTAGGAAGTGATGATTTACTTGTTGGAAAAATAGATGAAATAGAATTGTCAAAAGGATTTTTTGATTATACAGAAAAGTATACATTAAAAAGTTCAAAAATTCATATGCCAGCTAGAATCAATGCTGATTGTGAGAAAAAAATACAAGATACAGCGAAAACTATTTATAAAACGCTTGGATGTTCAGGTTTTGCTAGAGTAGATATGTTTCTGACTCCAGGTGGAGAGATTATTTTTAATGAGGTAAACACAATTCCTGGATTTACTTCTCATAGCCGTTATCCAAATATGATGAAAGGTATTGGATTATCTTTTGAAGAAATCCTAGACAAAATAATTGAGGTGCATATAAATGAATAATACTTTATTAGTTAAAGATAAAGAATCTAAAATGATGAATACTATTTCACTAACTAAAGATAAAATCTATGATGGAAATCTAATTCTTGTAAATGCTTCTTTACCAATTGTAATATCTATGGATATGGAGCTAATCCCTGTAGATACAAAGTTTCCAAATATTCTTATGAAATGTGAAGCTATAAATGCATTACAAAATATTTTGAAAAATATAGAAAGTACAAATGAAATAATACCAGTAAGTGGCTATCGTACTGTAGATGAACAAAAAGATATATATTCGAGTTCTCTTTTTGATAATGGAAAAGAGTTTACTGAAAAGTTTGTAGCTCTTCCAAATTGCAGTGAACACCAGACAGGGCTTGCTATTGACTTAGGGCTTAAGAAAGATGTTATAGATTTCATTTGTCCAGAATTTCCTTACGATGGTATATGTAATGAGTTTCGTAAAGTAGCTCCACATTATGGTTTTATAGAACGTTATCAGTGCAAAAAGGAAGAGATAACAGGAATATCTCAAGAACCATGGCATTTTCGTTATGTTGGATATCCACATTCTGAAATTATTAGTGAAATGAATTTAGCTCTTGAAGAATACATAGAATATATTAAGAGATTCTCTTATAAAGATTGTTTGAAGATAGAAGATAATGAGAAAGTTATAAAGATTTTTTATATACCTCTTGATAATAAAGAAGAGGTACAAATCTCTATACCTGAGCAATATGCTTATCAAGTATCAGGTAACAATAGTGACGGTTTTATTATGACACTTTGGAGAAGTAAAAATGAATGATAATGGGGGAATGAGAATGATTAAGAATAAATCCTATACAGGGCTTGATTATTTTAGAATTATAGCAGCATTGCTTATAATCGCAATTCATACATCACCATTATTATCATATAGTAAATTGGGTGACTTTATACTGACTCGTATAATTGCTCGTGTTGCTGTGCCATTCTTTTTTATGCTATCAGGATTTTTTCTAATTTCAAGACACAATTATAATTATGATAAGCTGAAAAATTTTCTAAAAAACACGATATTTATATATAGTATAGCTATTTTGATTTATATCCCATTAAATATTTATAATGGATATTTTTCTATGGATAATTTATTACCTAACATTATTAAGGATATTGTATTTGATGGAACTCTATATCATTTATGGTATCTACCTGCTTCAATTATTGGTGCAAGTATAGCATATTATCTTGTAAAAAAATTTGGGATGAAGATGTCATTTATAATTGCGATTGTATTTTACATAATTGGTATGTTTGGTGATAGCTATTATGGTTTTTTAGAAAAATTACCACTATTAAAGAATTTGTATGGATATGTTTTTGAAGTGTCAGATTATACACGAAATGGATTGTTTTTTGCTCCTGTATTTTTCATACTTGGTAGTATAATAGCTGATAAATCTGCTAGTATATCGCCTAAAAAGAGTATAATTGGATTTCTTATATCATTTGCACTTATGTTTTGTGAAGGTATTATTTTACACAATCTAGGTGTACAGCGTCATGATAGTATGTATATTATGTTACTGCCATGTATGTATTTCTTATTTACAACTTTAACATTTTTGAAGGGACATAGAGTTAAATTTTTACGAACATCATCATTAATTATTTACATTATACATCCTATGATGATTGTTATTATTCGTATGTTCTCTAAGATACTTGGACTACAAACAACCTTAGTTAATAACAGTCTTATTCATTATATAGTGGTAAGTATAGCGTCTCTTATAACTTCTATAATAATTATATTGATTATTAACAGGATAAAAGGGAAAAAAGGAAAATATAGAAAGACTTGAAATGTAAATACCAACAGAGCTTGGATTGAAGTTGATTTAAATAATTTGGAACATAATGTGAAAGTATTACAAAAAGCTATGCCACAAGATTGCGAATTGATGGCAGTTATGAAGGCTAATGCGTATGGTCATAGAGCCTTTGAAGTAGCAACTCATATAAATCAAATGGGTGTAAAATCATTTGCAGTGGCAACAATAGATGAAGCTATTGAACTACGACGTTATGGAATATCAGGAGATATATTAATTCTTGGATATACCAATCCAATAAGAGCTAAGGAGCTTCATAAATATAATCTTATACAGAGTATTGTCGACCTTAATCATGCTATCTGCTTAAATGAGCAGGAGTACTATATAAAATCACATATCAAAATTGATACAGGCATGCACCGACTTGGTTTTGATGCTAATGACATTATGTCAATTTTGCAAGTATTTGAATTAAAATACTTAGATATCCACGGTATATTTACACACTTGTGTGTTTCTGATAGTATGGTAGACGAAGACATAGACTTTACAAATAGACAAATTGAATGTTTTTATAAGTTAATTGATTTGCTATCAAAAAGGGAGATAAAAATTCCTAAAATACATATTCAAAGTAGCTATGGATTTTTAAATTATCCTGAACTTAAGTGTGATTATGCAAGAATTGGAATTGCGCTATATGGAGTACTAAGTTCTCCAAACGATACAACTAAACTACAGCTTGATTTACGTCCTGTTTTATCTTTAAAATCACAGGTTACTCTTATCAGAAAAATACAAAATGGTGAAAGTGTAGGATATGGAAGAACTTTTATTGCAAATAAAGATAGTATAATTGCAGTATTATCTATAGGTTATGCTGATGGTTTACCTAGAAATCTATCCTGTGGAAGAGGTAATGTAATAATAAATGGATACTTGGCACCAATAATAGGACGAGTTTGTATGGACCAACTTCTTATTGATATTACAGATATTCCTAGTGTAGAAGTTGGCAGTATAGCAACCTTAATTGGAAAAGATGACTTATCTGAACTATCTGCCTCTGAAGTTGCAGATGTTTCAGGAAGCATAGCAAATGAATTATTAAGTAGAATGGGAGCTAGATTAAAATTCGTAAATAGGTAATAAGATACATAGATTAGTTTATCTCTGAGTATAGTTTTATAGTTCATATAATTTAGGATAAATAAGAGAAGTAGATACAGGGGGAAACACATGATATATTAACACGTTTTTATATTCAAGATATAGAGAAAGCAATATCTTTTTATGAGAATGTTTTAAAAGAAAAATGTTCTCTACGTTTTTCTTATAAAGAAGTTGGATTGGAACTAGCACAGGTAGGAAATGTCTTACTATTATCTGGTTCTGATGATGCTCTCAAACCATTTATAGAAACAAAATCTACTTTTATAGTTGACTCTGTTGATGAATGGAGAAGTTATCTATTAAAGAATGGAGCAGTTGTGGTAAGAGATAAGAAAAAAGTTCCTACAGGATATAATATGACAGTAAAACATCCAGATGGCACAATTGTAGAGTATGTTCAATATACAAAATAAGATTAGTTAAAAATAGAATAGAAGATTATTACATAAAGGTGAACTTTGTATAGTGTTCACCTTTTTATTCTTTTGACATATAGAAAACAATGTATTGAAATAATACAACAGAAACCCAACCTATTCCAGTAGCAAATGCTACAGACTTTAGACCAAATCTTTGAATAAGCAAATAAGAAAGAATTACACGAATTGATATATGTAAGATAGTTCCAATTACAGGGATGTTTACTTTACCACTTCCTCGGTACCAGCCAACAAAGGCGCTTCCTATAAAACATAAGACATAAAAAATAGAAATAGTTTTCATATATTCTACACCATTTATCATAATGTCATTATTTGTATTGCTCATCATAAGTCCAACAGTAGTTTCTGAAAAAAAGTACATTATTAAAGATAATCCAATTCCTAGACACACCAGAATAATCAATCCTGTATAAAATCCTTGCTTTGCTCTTTTTCTGTCCTTATTTCCAGTATTTTGTGCAACAAATATAGATATGGCCTCAGCTCCACTATCTCCAAAAGAATTAGCAAACCCTTCAATTCTTGTTGTAGCAGTATATGATGTAATCATATCTGTTCCCATTATATTTACAGCACCTTGTACTAGTAGTTTTCCAATATACAGACTAGATTGGTGGAGAGCAGAGATTAGACTATAAGAGATAGTTAATTTTAATAATTTCCATTCAAACTTCATATCCTCTCTTTTAAATAAAAGAAATGAGATATTTTTTCTTATATAAACGAAACAAAGAAGTGATGCGAGTGTCTGTGATAATACGGTTGCAAAGGCTGCTCCTTGAATTCCAAAATTACATACTGCAACAAAAACTAAATCTAAAACAGTATTCATTATCATTGAAAACATTAAGATAATAAGGGCCGATTTGGTATTACCAACAGCTCTCAAAGTTGCTGATAACAGATTATAAAAATATGTTGCAATGAGTCCACAAAAAATAATATTTAAGTAAGATTTTGCTATACTTGCAACCTCATGTGGAGTATTAATTATGTTTAATAGTGGAGATAGTATAAATATTGAGCATATACTTAATACAAAAGTCAATGTAGCTCCAAAAATAGTTGCTAAAAAAGATTCTCTTCTAAATGAAGACAAGTCATTGGCACCATAAAAATGTGCAAATATAATTGAAATACCTGTGCAACTACCACTTAATATAAATATAAAAAGATTCATAATAGTACCTGCTACACCTACAGCAGCAAAGGCAGTTTGGCTTACAAATCTACCAACTATAATAGCATCAATAGTATTGTAAAGTTGTTGAAGTATATTTCCTAAAAGCAATGGTAACATAAGTATAAACAATTCTCTTTTTATATTTCCCTCTGTTAAGTTAGTTGTATATTTCATAATAGCACCTCGTTAAATTTTAAGATATAATTAGTTTACAGTCATATCAAATAATTGTAAAATGCCGTTTTTAGCCATATAATATAAATAAATATTTATATTATGAATTGAGGTAAGGTTATGACAGAACTTGAGATACAAGCATTTTTGACTGTTATAAAGTTAGGTAGTATTTCTGCTGCTGCTGAAAGTTTGTATGTTACTCAGCCAGCATTAAGTAGAAGAATAAATGCATTAGAAACAGAACTAGGATACAAGTTAATTAGAAGAAAAAAAGGTATACGAATATCAGAGTTGACAGAAGAGGGAAAAGCATTTGTACCAATTGCAGAAAAATATAAAATTCTTTTACAAGAAGCCAAGTCTATAACTAAAATGGATAGAAGTAAAATTCTAAACATATCCTCTATAGGGAGTGTAAGTTCATATATACTTCCAGATGTATTTTCATGCTTTATGAACACATATCCAGAATATAATATAAACTTTTACAATTATCATTCTTATGAAGCATATGATTACATTTCAAAGGGAGAAGTAGATATAGCACTTATTTCTGATGATATGTTTTTTAATAATATAGAAACAATACCAATATTTAAAGAAGCTATGTTACTAGTAACAAGTTATGGTTCAAAATATAAAAGTGAGTTACATCCTTCTATCTTAGATGTTGCTGATGAGATAAGGCTTCCGTGGAATCCTGAATATGATTTATGGCACAATTTTTGGTTTCGTTCAACTCTTCAACCTAAAGTATTTCTAGACCAGATGTCACTTTTGGAGTACTTTATGAGGCAAGAAAATGTGTGGGCTATTGTGCCAGTGTCAGTAGCATACCATCTTAAAGAAATATCAAATATCGAAATACATTATATAAAAGATGCACCTCCAGATAGATTTATTTATTACTTAATTAAGGAATCTAGTAAGAAAGAAATAATAAATAATTTTTTAGATTTACTAAATGAAAAATTATTGAAAATTAAAGGGTTAGAGTCTTTAATTAAAAAGTAAAAGTTATATTAAACTATTGAACTAAGAATTTATTATGAGGTTAAGATATTATTTTGGAAACAATTATTATTAGGATTGGAAAACATATAAGGAAATTATTAAGTATACTATAGTAAATATAAAGTATATATAAAAATAAATTTGTTTACAAAAGAGCAAGATTCATTAAATATGACTAAGTGATGATTGATATAATGTTGCATGGATAAAAGGAGGAGAGCTGCAATGTCTTATAAAGTAATTAATGTCATAACAGCTATTGACTATATAGAGGAGCATTTATCAGATAAGCTGGATTTAGATATAGTTGCTAATGCTGTTCATTATTCAAAATATCACTTACATAGAACTTTCACATCTTCTGTTGGCTTGACAATGCATGATTATATAAAGCGAAGAAAATTAACAGAAGCAGCAAAACTATTGGTATTTTCAAAGAAACCAATAATTGAAATTGCATTGATAGCTGGATATGAAAGTCAACAGGCATTCACTTCTATATTTAAAGCTATGTACAAAAAATCTCCAAATAAATATCGAAAAGAACAAGAATTTTATCCTTTGCAGCTAAGATTTGTTTTGAAAAAAGACGATTTATTTTCAAAAAACGTGTTAGAGTTGGAAAAAGAAATTAAACTTGCAAATATGTCTGATATACCATTGTGGATGAATTTAGTGCGATTAGTCATAGATGGATTTCCAAATTTGCAAGAGGAAGAATATATTTCTCAATTGGAACAGTATATTTTAGAAGAAAGAGCCTTGATATTAAAGCTTAATAATATTGCTATTGCAAATATGATATTTAATAGAGAAACTAGAAGTATTGATTTTTTTGGTATACATCCACAATATCGTAATTCAGATATTGCACAAGTGTTTTTGAAGAAAGTTATTGAAGATTTCTTAATAGATACAGATATCTCAATTACTACCTTTCGAGAGGGTGACAAAGCCGATACAGGGCATAGAGATATGATAAAGAAGTTGGGATTTGCAGAAGCAGAGTTGCTTGTGGAATTTGGATATCCTACTCAAAAATTTGTCATGACTTCTGTAGATAAAAAGAACAATAAATAGCAATAATGATTAAAAACTCCAAAATATAATTAAGTATAATGATTCAATATAAGTACTTAATTAACAAGGAGGATTTAAATGTCTAAAAATAAACAGGTAGTAAATTTTGATTCTATTGTATCTGATTGTGAACATAACATATATGAACATGATACAGAGCTATTAACTTCTTTTCCAGATGAGATTGTACATCTAATAGATATAAACAATAAGATAGAAGATGCTTTTAATAAAGCTGAAAATCTTGTTGGAAAACTTGAGAGAGATTATATGGAAGCCAAAATCTATATGGTAAAAAATCGGGGCGAAATAGACCCACATGAAATGTTTCAAAATGAACAATCACTAAAACAAATAGATAACTATGGAGCTTTTATGGTGAAAGTTCGAGATAAGATTGATAAAACTAAAGATTCTCCATACTTTGCTAGAATAGATTTTAGATTGAAAGATGTGGATGATGAATATAAGTACTACATAGGTAGATTTGCATTTGATTATGAAGATGAACTGTTAATACTTGATTGGCGTTCTCCAATTGCCAGTATGTTTTATGATTATGAAATAGGAGTAGCAGGATATGATGCGCCAATAGGATGGGTAGATGGAGAAATAACAAGAAAGCGACAATTTAAAATCAAAAATGGGAAATTGGAATACGCATTAGAAAGTTCTATCAATATACAAGATGATATTCTTCAAAAAGAACTTAGTCATACTTCAGACGAAAAAATGAAGTCAATTATTTCAACAATACAAAAAGAACAAAATCAAATTATCAGAAATGATAAAGCTGATACATTGATTATTCAAGGGGTAGCTGGTTCTGGTAAAACATCTATAGCATTACATAGAATTGCTTTTCTTCTTTATAGATTTAAAGATAAAATATCAGCAAATAATGTAATTATCCTATCACCTAATAAAGTTTTTGGAGACTATATTTCCAATGTTCTACCAGAACTTGGAGAAGAACCATTATGTGAATTAAGCTTTGAAAATATAGCAGAAGTACAATTAGAGAGAATAATTAACTTTGAAAGTGAGAGAAACCCATTAGAAACAAATGATGCTAAATGGAGTGAAAGAGTGCGTTTTAAATCTACACTTGATTTTGTAAAACTTATGGATAGTTATATAAAACAAATGCCTAATAAGATTTTTATTCCAGAAGATTATATTTTTGGAGACTTCATAGCTAAAAGTGATTGGATACAGAGTAGATTTGATGCATATAATAAATATCCAGTTAAGAGAAGACTTGAAAAGGTAGCTGAAGATATTCGTTATAGATTCGAAACAGATAATATTATGGAAGAAGATTTACCAAGAGTAAAAAGCATACTTAAGAACTTAAATGGAATGTTGAAAATAAAAAATACCCTTTTGTTGTATAAGGATTTCTTTAAGCAAATGAATATATCAAACATGTTTGTGATGCCAGAAAAGAAAACACTTGAATGGTCAGATGTATATCCATTTATATATATCCATGCTGCATATGAAGGATTACAAGAAGATAAGGTTATAAGACATATTGTTATTGACGAAATGCAGGATTATACACCTATTCAATATGCTGTAATAAACTTGCTTTTTAAGTGTAAAAAGACTATTCTTGGAGATTTTGGACAATTAGTTAATCCCAATCATACTCACACACTAGATGATATGAAACAACTATATGATGATGGGGAACTAGTTATGTTGAACAAGAGTTACCGTTCTACTTTTGAGATTATTAATTTCACAAAAAAGATTCAAGACATATCTTCATTAGAGCCTATTGAGCGACATGGCGAAGAACCAGCTTTATTAAAATGTAATAACGAACAAGATGAGATAAATAAGATAAAAATAGAAATTGAAGAATTTAAAAAGAGTGATAATGCTACTCTTGGTATTATATTAAAGACAGATAATGACGCTAAAGCTATATATGATGTGTTAAGAGAAGAATATAGTGTTCACTTAATATCTTCTGAAAGTTCTAGCTTTACAAAAGGAGTCTCCATAACTTCTATTAAAATGTCAAAAGGTCTAGAGTTTGATGAAGTTATTGTACCTTCAGTAAATAATAAAACATATTATAGTGATTATGACCGCAGTTTGTTGTATATTGCTTGTACACGAGCTATGCACAAACTTAAGTTAACATATGTTGGTACATTAACTCAACTTATAAGCATGTAGATTATATTTTATATGCATTTATTATCATAAATGAGAATTGAGACAAAGATTCATCAATAAATCAATAAAAAATAATACTTATAAACAAATAAAAAATAAAAGCTATAAATTACATTTGAAATTTAATAAAATTTTATGATTTATAGCTTTTATAATGTTAATTTCTTTTAAAGTAAAGTTAAACTTTAAATTTATGAACTAAAACAAAGTAGTAATATATATGTAATAGTTCTTAATCTCTTAATAGTAGTATTATATTATCTATACCTTTATTGATTTTCTAAGGAAATCTGATGTTATAGTGCAACCTCTTTCAAACATTTCTAGTGGTGTACCTTCAAATACGACCTGACCACCATTTTTGCCACCGTCAGGACCAATATCAATCACCCAATCAGCTTGTTTCAATACATCCAAATTATGTTCAATTATAATTATAGTATTACCTTTATCGACTATATGCTCAAAAATCAACATAAGTTTTTCAATATCAGAACCATGAAGCCCTGTAGTCGGCTCATCTAAAATATAGATAGTACCTTTTTTGTTGAGGTTTTTAGCTAACTTAATTCGTTGACGTTCTCCTCCAGATAGTGTGCTAAGCGGTTGACCTAAGGTCATATAAGATAAGCCAACATCTTTCATGGTTTGTAAGATTTTACAAAGCTTCTTTTCTGTAAAAAATTCAAGAGCTTCATCGACTGTCATGGATAGTACATCAACTATATGTTTGCCTTTATATAATTTTGCCAAGACTTCTTTACTATATCTAGTACCTTTGCAAGCTTCACATGTATTAATAATAGGGTCCATGAATACAAGTTCTGTAACAAGTACTCCTTTACCATCGCAAACAGGACAAGCCCCCTTTGAATTAAAGCTGAATAAACCTTCTTCAACATTATTTTCTTTAGCAAATACTTTTCTTATCTCATCAAAGAAACCAAGAAATGTAGCAGGCATAGAACGGCTTGTAGCTGTAATACGGCTTTGGTCGATTTTAATAACATCTTTTTCGTACTTTTGTGCAAAAACATGAGAGATTAAAGTACTCTTGCCAGAACCTGCTACTCCAGTAACAACAGTCATAATTCCCACTGGTAAATCTACATCAACATGTTTTAGATTATTTATACAAGCATCTCTAATTGGAAGGGTACCTTTTGGCTGACGAGAATTAGTTTTTATAGGTAATGATAGATTCATTGCATTTGAAGTAAGAGTATTTGCTAAAAGTAATTTGTCATAAGAACCTTGGAATACAACATGTCCACCATGCATACCGGCACTCGGTCCAATATCTATAACTTCATCTGCTATGGAGATAACGTCTTTATCATGCTCTACCACAAGGACAGTGTTTCCTCTATCTCTAAGTTTTTTTAATAACTGATTCATACGATGTACATCTCGTGAGTGCATACCAGTACTAGGTTCATCGAAAATATAAGTCATACCTGTGAGGCTACTTCCCATATAGCGTACAAGTTTTAATCTTTGAGCTTCTCCTCCAGATAGAGATGATGATTCTCTATTTAGATGTAGGTAAGGAAGTCCAATATCAATCATTCTTTTTAAACCATCAGCAAGAGTCTTTATTACAGTTTCAACCCTTTTATCTTTTATTTGTAACAATAAATCATAAAGGTCAGTAAGTTCCATATCACACATATCTGCAATCGAATATCCTAAGATAGTGCAGTTAAGAGTTTCTTTATTTAATCTTTTTCCGTGGCAGATAGGACATTCTTTATCTGTTATAAGTCTTTCTGATTTCTCTTTTGTGTGTTTACTCATATTGCTAATATCTCGATTCAGATATGTTTGATTATACTTGTTAAAAATACCTTCTATTTTTGGATTTTCCTGTTTGCCATCTTTATTTTTTGAGCCATAAAGCAATAAATTATATTCTTCTAAAGAATAATCCTTTATAGGTTTATCTAAGTCAAAAAGTCCAGACTCTGCATACTGCTTCCAGTACCATGAATTAGGTTTAAATAAAGAGTCATTTATACATCCTGTATTCCATGAATTTTCAGGATTTATAATAGATTCAATATTGATTACTTTAACTCTACCAATCCCAGCACAATTTTTACACATACCATTTGGGTCATTAAAAGAAAAATGTGAAGTTGTTCCTATGTAAGGTTCTCCAATTCTAGAAAATAATAATCTTAGTGATGAATACAAATCACTTATAGTACCAACTGTGGAACGTGCATTACCACCAAGAGGAGTTTGGTCTACGATTACAGAAGCAGTTAAATTATCAATCAGCTCTACCTGAGGTTTTCTATACTTAGGTAGTCTATTTCTGATAAATGAAGAATATGTTTCATTCATCTGTCTTTGTGATTCTGCTGCGATTGTATCAAATACGATACTGGATTTTCCAGAGCCAGAAACACCAGTAAAAACAACAATTTTATTTTTAGGAATTTTAAATGATATATTTTTTAGGTTATTTTGTGTAAGTCCTTTTATTATAATATTTGACATGAATGTTAAATCCTTTCTGAGTACATTTTAGTAAAGCAATTATATTATGTAACCATATTATAATAAAATTAAAAGCTACTTTCTTGATATATTCTGCTATGTTATAGGACGTATTTCTAAGTTTAATCAGTCTCACACAATCTGAATAAATGCTAGTTGATAATAGATAAAAAAGTACATAATAGATACTCGTAATTTGATAAATATAAAGATAATTATACAATTAAAACGACTTGACATTTAAAACTTACTATTGTAATATTTAAATATTACAATAGTAAGTTTTAAATAAAGAACAAATAATTACCTCACTAACTGAAAGGAGGACATAATGATACTAATAGTTATATTAAGTATCTTCATCATAGCTTCAATCAATATAATTATATTAGGTAAAGAAAATATAAGAGACATAGTTATACCTTTAATTCTATTTATTGTAAGTGATTTTTTATTTTTGTGTGGAAATATCATATATAGGGGAGGAGTAATTCTACTATTTATAGGCTTATTTGCAATACCATTGATGTTAATTGCATTTATATGGATTTTAGTACATATGATTAAGCTTTACTATAAAAAAGATTTAAATAAAAGAAAAATGATTGGATGTATATTTGGTATCTTTATAAGTATAGGCACTATATTTATTCCTAGTCCAAGTGAAAGTTTTAGATTTAAACTTTACGAAGAAGATTATAGTGTAGTAGCTAAAGCTATTTTGAAAGTTTATGACGAAAAAAAGTTAAGCTCTGAATGTACCTTTTATATTAAATCTGATAAAAACGAATTGGAGAAGATATTTTCTAAAGAAGTAATAAAAAAAATGAAAAAATTAAACAGAAATTTAGATGTAGTTAAAATTTCTGGAGATAGAAATTTAGTCTATTTTTTATTTGGAGCTGAATTACAGTCTATTGATGGTATTGTAATTTTTAAAGACCTAAAAGATGTTAAACCAAAGTTAGATTTTATAAACAGAAGTATCCAAGCTCCTAGATTGGAGTATATTACAAATAATGTCTATTATTTTAAAGGTGGATTATAAGCTTATGTAGAGGAGATGATATAAAGTATGAAAAGAAAAAATGATTTTATTTGGATAGTTATTCTCCTAATTGTCATAGCTATGGGAGTATATTATGTAGGAAAAAAGCATAACGATACAAAACAAAAGTATGATAAGAATTATATAAACTCTGAATTAAATAACTCTAAAACTGAAAACAAGGATAAAAACAAAAAAGAAAAAATTAATATAGTTGATTATAGTGATTGTTTTAAAAATATTAGTGGAGGAGCTGTTTTTTATAATACTAAAAATAAAGAATATAATATATATAACAAAGAATTAATCGAAACAAGAAGGTCACCATGTTCTACTTTTAAAATAGTTTCAACTCTAATTGGTCTAGAAAAAGGAGTAATAAACTCGAAAGAATCAGTTATGGGATATGATGGAACAATTTATAAAAATAAAACTTGGAATAGAAATCTTAATTTGGAAGAGGCATTTAAGCAATCTTGTGTTTGGTACTATAAAAAATTATTAAATAAAGTTGACTCTAATTCTGTTCAAAAAATTCTAGATGATTTAAAATATGGAAACTGCGATATTAGTGAATGGGAAGGCGATTTAAAAAATGGAATGGGACATTTAAATGGATTTTGGTTAGAATCTTCATTACAAATATCTCCAAAAGAGCAAGCAGAAACAGTAGCAAAGATATTTGAAGGAGATACAAGCTTTAAAAAAGAGCATATTAATATTTTAAAAGATATTATGAAAATAGATGTAAATGACAAAAACATAAATTTGTATGGAAAAACTGGAACAGGATATGATGGAAAAAATCAACATGTAGATGCTTGGTTTGTTGGTATGGTAGAGATTAAAGATGATACTTATTATTTTGCTATTAAATCAGATGATTCCAATAAAGAAGTTACAGGTCCAAAGGTAAAAGAGATTGCAGTTAATATAATTAAGAAATACTATAATATCACAAAATAAGCTTAATTTTATTTGCATGTATAAGCTATTTAGTCATTAAATAATTTTACTAAGTTAAGTATAGATTATGTCTAAATCTTATAGTACATAAAATATTTGTTATTGAGTAATAAAATAAATCATAATACATATTAAAATAAATGTTAATAGCTCTTAGAGACTATGCAATATATTAAAAGTATAAATAAAATATGTTGCATAGTTTTTATTTTACATTATAATCTTAAATAATATATAAAAATATATAAAGGCAATTAAAGAATAAAATAATATTTTAAGGAGCTGAAGGTTATGGATAGACTACTATATATCAGACCTGTATATGATGAAGATGTCAAATTGATAGAAAACTGGATTAACCAAGAATATATACTTAAATGGTTTAAAAGTTCTGAAGAATGGATAAAAGAAATTAAAGCTAGATTTGGGGAATTTAGTTTTATAAAACATTTTATTGTTATGTATGATAATATGCCAATTGGGTTTTGCCAATATTATGACTGTCTTAGTGCAAATGAAATCTTTCACCCTGAAATACTAATTATAGGTACGTTTAGTATAGATTATTTAATTGGAGAGGAAGAGTATTTAAGGAAAGGTATTGGAAAAGCAATCATTAAATTGCTTATACATAAAATATTTAATGAAACAGAAGCTGAAAGAATAGTAGTTAAACCAGAAAAAGAAAATCTTGCTTCTTGTAACTCTTTAAGAACGAATAATTTTGAATACGATGAAGAAAATGATTTATATCACTTAAGTAAGAGTGATTTTTTGAGTAAAAGTGACTTAGACTAATTAAAAATAATTAAAATATAAATGTGTTTATAAAATATAATTTGCCTAATTAAAGCAAGTATTTTAATAGTTGTTTATATTTAGATTTGTGTCACTATAATGTCATTTTAGGTTGATAAAATTTAACCATAAAGGAGATGATTGTATATGGAAATACTAAAATGTGAAAATCTCACAAAAATATATGGTTCAAATCAAACTAGGGTGACAGCCTTAAATAATGTGAATTTATCAGTTCAAAAAGGGGATTTTGTATCCATTGTAGGAGCATCTGGTTCTGGTAAATCAACATTATTACACATGCTTGGAGGAGTAGACAGACCAACATCTGGGAAAATTTATATTGAAGATACAGAAATAGCAAGTTTAAAAGAAGAAGCTCTAGCAGTTTTTCGACGTAGAAAAGTGGGTCTTATCTATCAATTTTATAATCTTATACCAACTCTTGATGTCAGAAAAAATATATTATTACCGATGTTACTTGATAAAAGAAAAGTGGATGAAGAGAGATTTTCTGAAATTGTATCAATACTAGGATTATCTGATAGATTAAATCATCTTCCAAGTCAACTTTCAGGTGGACAACAACAAAGAGTATCTATAGCTAGAAGTTTAATCTATAGACCAGCTATTTTATTAGCAGATGAGCCAACAGGTAATCTTGATAGAAAAAATTCAGAAGAAATTGTAGACTTACTGAATATATCAAATAAACGATTTAATCAGACAATACTTCTTATTACTCATGATGAGAAAATAGCACTAGAAGCAAATCGTATTGTAACTATGGAAGATGGTATGATTGTCTCTGAAAAGGTGGTGAAGAAATGAATATTCTTCAAGAATACACCTTAGACTTTGTACGTCGCAATAAACGCAGTAGTATAGCCATAATGTTAGCCATATTACTTACTACAACAATGATGTCTTCTTTATGTGGGCTATTGTATACGATGTGGAGTGATTTCGTAAGACTTTCAATAGAGAAAGAAGGTAACTGGCATGGTGAATTATTTGATACTACCTATGGAAGTGACCTATCATTAATTGAAAATTTTTCTTCTGTTGATGATGTAATGGTGAAAGGACAATGGTATGTAGGGAAAATTAGTAATGACAAAAGAGATTATATAATTTATAGAAATGCTACATCAGAATACTGGAACTCCATGCCAGAAAAAGACACTATACTAGAAGGTCGTCAACCAAAGAATGCTAATGAAATTGCACTTTCAAAACAGTACTTTGAAAGTAATCCAAGTACAAAGATTGGCGATAAGATTACTATTCCAATAGGTTATAGAACTTTAAATGGAAATTCTCTTGAACCTGTAGCTCCAAAATCAAAAAGTGAGAGTTTTAAAAAAACTTCAGAAATAACATTAACAATAGTAGGAAAAATGGATGTTACAACATCATCAGTTGTACCTGCATACACAGCTTTAGGATATTTGGACAAAAAAAGTATAAAACCCAATGATAATATAACTGTGTACTTACGATTTAAAAATATACGAGATACATATAAAGAACTCCCAAAGCTTGCTAAGTCATTGGGGTGGAAAACTAACGAATATGGAAAATATAATCTTAAATACAATAGTAATTATCTTTTAAAGATGTTAGTATTTTCTCCAGAACAGAAAGCATCTATGAATAGTATAGAAAAATTTGCAACTCCAATTATGTACTTTACAATAGCAATTTTTACAGTAGCAGTATTTGTAATGGTGATTTACAATGCATTTTCATTATCAGCAAATGCTAGACTTACTCAATTAGGGATATTATCTAGCATTGGTGCATCACCAAAACAAATTAGGAAATCTGTGCTATTTGAAGGCTTTTTATTAACTATTATACCTCTGCCAATTGGTTTATTTTTAGGCTGGTTATTGTGTGATAGACTTATAATTTATATTAATTCAATCAATTCTTCTACAGGTACTCAAAGTGTGGTATATACTTATGGTATTCCTGCTTTTTTACCAGCAGTTTTACTTACAATAATAACAGTCTGGATTTCTGCACTTATACCAGCACGAAAAGTATCAAAGATATCTCCTATAGAAGCAATACGACAAGGAGATAGTATTAAGATAAAAAAATCACATAAATATTCACTAGGAAAGATATTTGGTATAGAAGGAGAACTTGCAATGAATGCACTTCATGCACGTAAAAAATCCTATCGTACTGCAACAATATCTTTAACACTATCTTTTCTATTGCTTACAGGTTTTTTGCATATAATCGCAAACCAAGAAGGAGCAGAAGCTGTCTATGGAAGTGACGCTTATGAAAAACAAAGGGATATATCAATCCATTTAGCAAATGGAGAATCTGTAGAGCCTGCTTTTATTGAAAAACTAAGTAAGACAGAAGGTGTAAAGAGTTCATTATGTTATCTTAAAATGTCTGCTGCTACTTGGTTAACTGAAAAAGATGCCTCGAAAGAACTTGCAGAAAATGGTGGATTTAAAGGTGTAGTTTCATCTAAAAAATACTCTCCTATAGAACGTAATGGTAAATTTCGTATATACTCAGCTATAATTGGACTTGATGATAAGAGTTTTACAGAATATTGCAGACAAATTTCTGTAGACCCGAAGATATTCTACAATACAGAAAACCTAACTTCAATTGTATATAATAAAGAGGAAGATATTAATCGTAGTACACGAAGAGATAAAGTATATATAGATTATTTAAATCTTTCAATAGGAGACAATCTTAAATTAAATGAAAGAATATCTGATGAAGGTAAAGGCGATTATACTTTTAATATGAAAGTGGGAGCTATTACAAATAAGCTTCCTCAAATAATAAATACTAATTCAAGATATACATTAATTCAAATAGTACCAATGTCTATAGTGCAGGAAATATCTAAAAATTATAATGAAGAAGGTAGACTACGTTCAAATAATATGATGGGATTATTTAAAGTAGATAATAGTGAAGATATCCCAAAAGTAAAAGAAAAATTAGAGTCTATTTATAATAAAGCTTACGGGTCTGGAGATTATAGTATTGAGGATGTTGTAGAAAATGAAGAAAAAGATGTTAGTGGAAGAAAGACTATGAATTTAATAGTGAGCTTCATTACAGGATTGTTGGCTATGATTGGATTATCTAATGTATTGGCCACAGTGTCAGGGAATCTTAGAAGCAGAAGACAAGAGTTTGCCATGTTACGTTCTGTTGGATTATCACCAGATGGTATAAAAAAGATGCTTGCTTTAGAAGGATTATTTTTAGGAATTACACCATTATTACTCAGTATTCCTGTACAAATAGCAATAGTGTATATTTTTCTACGTATAAATGAAATACACTTTATAGAGTATTTACCATTTGCACCTTTATCTACAATAATAGGTTTTACTGTATTGATACTTTTTATTGTAATATCATCATATATGATAGGATATAAGCAATTAAAGAATGAAAATATAGTAGAATCTATAAAAAATGAAACAATATAAATAAAAGTTATCTGAATTAATTTAAGAATAACACCTTAAGACTATTGATAAGTATAGGTATGGTTCTATTATTTATTTAATAAAATCTGATTTATTTAATAAAGTATGAAATATAAATAGAAATATATTGTTTAAATAATAGATAGGATATAAATATGACTGGATTATAGGATTTTACCTATAATCCAGTCTTTTATGTGTAAAATTTAATTATGAACCTTGCACCACCATTATGACAATTTTCTGCATGCAGAGTTCCGTTTTGACGTTCTATAATAGACCTTGATAGAGCAAGTCCTATACCAATACTATCCTTATTAGCATTTTTACCACGATAAAATCTATTAAAAATATATGGGAGTTCTTCCTGAGAAAATCCATTACCATTATCCTCTATAATAATTTCAGTATATAGAGGATTTTTGTTGTAGTAAGCAATAATATGTCCACCATTTTCTATATGTTCACTACAATTTTTGAAAATATTCAAAAGAGCTTCTAAAGTCCAATTAATATCAACTTCAAATTCTACTGAATCGCAACTTTCTATAGAAAGTGTTTGATGTTTTTCTTTTAAAGAATCTTCTATAGGCTCAACTGCATAAGTGAGTAGAGAATGTACATCTATAAGTTTTCTTTCAAATATTAAAGTACTTGTATCCAATTTTGATAATATAAGTAAAGATGAAACTAATCTCTCAAGTCTTGAGATTTGATTTGTAAGTCTATGAATATAATCTATTTCCTCATCAGAGCAACTTTCTGAAAGTAGTTGTGCCATAAGTGACATAGAAGTAATTGGAGTCTTAAGCTGATGTGCAATATCTGCAAGATTATCAGAAAGGGTCTGCCTTTCTTTTAAAGCAAATTCCTTTGAACAACGAAGCTCTCCTACTGTTTTGTATATCTCATCTTCAAGGTGAGAAAATTCATCTTCACATCGTAAAAGCACAGACTCTTTTCCTGAGTTTACTTTTTCTAAGTATCTAGTAAGATTGTTTATTCTATTCATTTTTTGTATATTTTGTTTATGTTTAAGTATATATACAACTAGAGCTATTGTTGAAATTATAATAAAAGAAACCACGAAAAAGTAAAAAAAGTTTTTACTCCAAAATGTACCTTTAGAGTATCCATGCTTTAATAAAATCTCATTTCCAATGTTAAGGTTATTATCACCTGAATCTTTTAGAGATTTTAGTATATGTTCTGTAGACTTAGGATTGAACTCATATGATGCACCAATAGCTTTAGACATCATTTTATATTCATCAAAAGAAGTTATAGTTGTTAGAATTACACTTAACAAAACAGTTATAGCGAAACAGAATAATATAAACACAGCTGTATTATTGATGTCTCTTGGAGTTTTCACTAATTATCCTCCATTCTATATCCTATGCCTCTCAATGTTTTTATACAAGGTGGATTTTTTAATTTTTCCCTAAGACGTTTTATTGTAACAGTAAGGGTATTGTCATTGACAAAGTTGCCATCTACGTCCCATAGCATTTCTAATAACTTTGTGCGAGTCATAGCTTTATTCTTATTTTCCATCAAGCTTAAAAGGAGCTTATATTCTCCTGCTGTCAAAAGTACTTCAACATTATCTAAATATACTTTGACTTCAACTTTATTCAATTTTATATTTTTGCATGTAATAGTATTGTTAATATCAGGATGAGTTCTTCTAAGAACTGCATTAATTCTAGATTGGAGTACTGAAAGTAAAAATGGCTTAACCACATAGTCATCTGCACCCATATCTAATCCATGTATAATGTCTTTTTCATCATCACGAACAGTCAAAAATATTACTGGAGTATCTTCTATACTTTTAACATATTGACAAAATTCATATCCAATACCATCAGGTAAATTTAAGTCAAGTAGAACCAAATCAATAGTTTTATCAAAGTTTTTCTTCGCTTCAGCAATAGTATTATAACAACACACTGTGTGATTTTTCTTTTCAAGAGAAGTTTTTATCCCAAATGTAATTGTATCATCATCTTCCAGAAGTAGTATTTTAGCCATTTACTTTTAATCCTTTCATCAGTTTAAATTTTTAATTTTAGATTTAATATTTTTTCATATTAAAGATAGGAAAAGTATAATTTAAGTAATATAAAGTTTAATTTATAAACTTCTAAACTTTAAGTGAATTTATCAAAAGAGAAAGTGTTGTTTCAATAAATTTCTCTTCATCTATATTAAAATTATCTAGGTACGATTTTCCTGTTAAAGATAATAAATTAAAAAATCCTGTGAGGGTAAATATTGATGAATACATAAGAGTAGGTATTTCAATATCATATCTAATACTTCCATCATTTTTTCCAACTTCAAACATTGCTTGGATTTCGTCAAACATAAATTTGTTAAAAGAAAAAAACTTATTCTTAAATGGTATCTCTGTATCTGAGTTTCTCGATTGTACAGCACCAATCATCCCCATAAGAGATAGAAGTGAGGGATTAGTACAATAAAATTTATAAAATGCAAAGTATGAAAATTTTATTTTTTCAAATCCTGTTTTACCCTTTACATTTTCTATTTCAATACTATTCCAAAGTCTCTCATATCCTCTTAAAACGACAGCAAAAAATAAATCTTCTTTACATGAGAAATATTTATATATAGTACGTTTAGTATATTCAACTTCTTTTGCCAATTCATTCATAGTTGTATTATCAAAGCCATTAAGGCAAAATAATATTTCTGCCTTATCAATAATCTCGTTTTCTTTTTGTAATTTTTCTTTATCTCTTCTTGATAATTCTGACATATAAATTATTCCTTTCTATTGATAATAATGTATACCGATGGTATACTTGTGTAATTATGATATATTTATATACTGATGGTATACTTTTATGAAAATAAAATTGATATTAAGTCTTATAGATATTTATAACTTCACTAATTAATTATATAGGCAAAAGACTAAATAGGGGGAATTTATTTATGAAAATAACAGAAAATGTATTAATGTTAGATAGTACTTGTGGTTCAAATTGTTTTATTGTGTTTGATAAAGAGCTTACTCTTATAGACACAGGACTTCCTTTTATGGGGAAGAGCATAATTAAAGAATTAAAAACACTTGGAATTAAACTTACAGATATTAAACATATTTTACTAACACATCATGATGTTGACCATATATCTAATGTTAAGTTGCTAAAAGAACAGACAAGAGCGAAAGTGTGGGCTCATATAGAAGATATACCTTTTATTATAGGAGAGAAGGATAGACCTGGATTCAAAAAGTTTATAGGAAAGACAATTTCGAGAAGAATTATTAAGGATATTGAACCTTATGAAGAAAATATGAAGATTGGAAATATACAAATTATCCATACTCCAGGTCATACTCCAGGGCATGTGTGTATGGTTTTTGAAGATGTATTATTTGCAGGAGATTTAGTTAAAAATAAGAATGGGAATATAATTCCTTATCCTAATCTTTGGAATTGGGATTCTGAAAAGATGATGAAATCTATAAAAGAATTAAATAATTTTAAATATGAATGGATATGTATGTCTCATGGACTTCCTTGCATTAAGTAACAAAAATAACAATCTATAATAGGTATATCCTATATTATCTATTGACTATATCCAATATTGGTGATAATATAATATCCAAGATTGAGTATAGGTGGTGAATTTTATGATACGCACTTTAATTTTATATTATCTAAATATTAAACCAACACATGGGTATGAAATTCAGAAGTTTCTACAGGTGTCTGGTGCAGATAGATGGACTAAAATACAGTCTGGGTCAATATACTATGCGTTGACAAAACTAGAAAAAGATGGAGCAGTTAGGGTTTTAAGAGAAGAAAAAACTGGTGCTAGAATTCGTAAAATCTATGAGATTACCCAAAGTGGCAAATTAGAGTTAAAGGAAGAAATACAAAAAGAACTTCAAACGCCAATAGTACCAACAGGTTCAAATAAATTCCTATTACATAATATTTTGGATGTCTTACCTAAGGATATTTTACAAAAGAATCTTGAAAAGCATATAAAATATTTGATAGAACAGAAGAAGTATTGGGAAAATTGGAAAGAGATTAAAAAAATTGATAAAAAGAGTCTTGCAACAGAAAAGATTGCATTTGATATGACAATAGATAATCTAAATTATCAAATTCTATGGCATGAAGAAATATTAAATAATCTTGATAAGTATATATCTGTCGGTTGTGAGACGCAAAATATAATTAAATCTATAGATTTTTCAAATATAGAAGATGATTTTTTATTTACATCTGAGACAACAAATGAATTACTAGAAGTCCAGAGACTTAGAGATGAAATAATTGATAACCCAGATAAAGCTATAGAGAACATAGATAAAATAATATTAAAATTAAAAAATAAGCATTAAATTTTATTATAATAGCACGAGTAAAATACTCGTGTTTTAAAAAAATAATATATACAATGTTGGATATATAATATTGGTTAAATACTTGGGAGGTTTATAAATGAGTAATGTATTATTGGAGATTGAAAATATATCTAAGAAGTATAAGGACAAGGAAGTTATATCAGGAGAAAGCTTCAAGGTATTCGAAGGAGATATTTTAGGTTTTATTGGACCAAATGGAGCAGGAAAAAGCACATCTATAAATATGTTTACAACGATTGTGTCACCTGATGCTGGAAACATATATTATGAAGGAAAAAATATATCTAATCAAAAAAATGATTTTAAGCGTTCACTTGGTGTTGTACCACAGGAATTAGCTATATATGAAGATTTAAGTGCATATGATAATGTTAAATTTTTTTGTTCATTATATGGATTTAGAGGTAGAGAACTTAAAAATAGAACTAAAGAAGCTTTAGAGTTTGTTGGACTTTGGGAGAGACATAAGGAGTTTCCTTCAAAATTTTCAGGAGGGATGAAACGTAGGCTCAACATAGCCTGTGCAATTTCACATAGCCCTAAAATCCTTATTATGGATGAGCCAACAGTAGGTATTGACCCTCAATCAAGAAATAAAATTATGGAGGCAATTAAAGATATTAATGCTAATGGTACAACAGTTATATATACTAGTCACTATATGGAAGAAATTGAAATCTTATGCAATAGAATTGTTTTAATAGACAAAGGAGTGATTATAGAAGATTTAGATAAAAACTTATATAAAAGCAAATATTTTAAATTTGGTTGTAAGACATTAGAAGATATTTTTTTACATATTACAGGTACAGACTTAAGAGATTTGGAGGAATAAATAGATGAGATATTTTTTACCATTGTTCAAATTAGGAGTGAAACGAAGAAGTAAAGATTTTTTTATTTTATCTTATAATATTGTTTTTCCAGTAATCATCATCATACTATTAGGATATTTAACATCAAAATCTTATGGAGAGGAATTTACATCATACAATTATTATACCATTGTTACAATACCATTTTGTATTTTTATGGGAATCATTAGTGTTTCATATGCAGCACAGGATGAAAAAGTTTCAAATACATCATATCGTTATATGATTTCTCCTATTTCAGTAGCAAACTTAGTTCTTTCAAAACTCTTCTCTTGTACAATAATACTTTCACTATGCAATTTGATAACTTTATTTTTGTTAATAGGTATTTTTCATATGAGTTTTGGTGGAAAATTTTTAGCTGTTATTTTTCTTTTGACATGTGAATCAATTGTAGTATCATCCATTGGATTGTTTTTGGGATTTGTTTGTAAAAATTTAGATATGTTACGTAATATCATTAATATACCAATAGTGATTTTTGGCTTTTTAGGAGGAGTATTTTTTCCAGTTAGCTCATTAAATTCAACTATTTCATTAATAATAAATATATCACCATTAACATGGATTAATAGAGCTATAGTTGCTTGTATATATGATAATAACTTGCATCTCCTTTTTAATATATCATGCATATTTATAGTCACAAGTATATTTATAACAATACTTACAATTAAATTTTTCAAAAAGGAGGTTTTTATATAGTGAATTTAATAAACATTTTTAATAATAATTTAAAAAGAAGTATGAATAAGAGATTAGTTTTCTTAGTTACAATCTTATTCCCTATAATTGTAGTAATACTTGGGATATTGGCAAATTACATAAGTAAACCATCTTTCAATATTGGTATTTTAAATGATTACAAAAACGAACAACTCCTAAGCGAATCTGAAAAAAGAATATATGATAATACAATAATAGCTTTAAAAAATACTCAAGGAATCAATGTAGAGATTGCAGACCTTAAAACAGTTAAAACTGATATTATAACTGGGAAGTATTCAGCTGTTATACATTTTAATAAGAGTGATTTTAAGTTATATTCTGTAAAAGATAAAAATACGAATGATATATTAAAGTATTTAATAGAAAGATATAAAAAAGACTCAACTCCTATAGATATAAGTGAACTAGAAGAAAATACCTTAGGTATATTACAAAGAATAATTGCATTTATCATATTATTTCTGATGATAACATCTACTGTAACAGCATCAATGATTATCAAAGATAAAAACTCAGGTACATTTACAAGAGTACTATATTCTCCACAAAATATAAAAGGATATGTGTTAGGAAATATGTTATATAATTTTACAATAACATATTTTCAGTACTTAGTTTCAATATCTATAATTAAGTTATTTAAGGTTGATATTGGCATGGATTATATAGACTTGGTTTGTTTAGGAATTTTGGTATCAGCTTTAGCAACTTCTTTTGGAACATTTGTATCTTCTTTATTCAATAAAGAAATGTATGCAAATTTATTTTCTACATGTATAGCCCTTATAGTATCACTTATTGGTGGTTCATTTATTCCAATTGAGAAAATGCCAACAATGTTACAAAATATTAGCATTATAAGTCCAATACGATGGTTTATTAGTTTTGTGACTTATGTGGAAGAGAGAAAAGGAAGTTTTTTTAATATGGGTTATATTTTCATTTTAATAGCCATGACATTAGTTTTATCTTTATTAGCTATGAAGTTTACTCAAAGAAGCAAATACTTGAGTCATAATAATTGACTAATATAAAACTTTGTATAATGCAAAAGAGCCAATAATCTCTAATTTTCAAAGGTTATTGGCTTTTATTATTGTATCTAATCATTTTAATGACATTTTAAATCCAAAATATAAATTTTTAGTATAACCATTCCTTAGTATTAAAGCACATTTTTTGTATGTCATCAATAAAGCAACTTACATGGTATCCATCAGTAGATGCATGATGAACTGTTATAGAAAGAGGGAGAAGTATTTTTTCATCTTTTTGATAGTATTTACCTGCTTCAATCGTAGGGAAAAAATAATTTTCAAGACCATGATTATGCACAGTAAAACTCTTAAAACTAATCCAGGGAATACAAGAAACAGTATAACAGTTTTTTGGTTGATTTGGTTTTGCTAGAAAACCATAATTTTTTCCATATTCTTTAATATCAGCTAAATAATTTTCATAGAATATCGAAAAATCTTTATCATATTCTGTCCATATTGATGAAAAAGTCTTATCATCATCATGAAAGATTGCATAGAATGGTGTTAATGTACTCCAATAACCAAGTTCATCTTCATCATATGCAATTTTTAATTCTTTATATTGATTTAAGCAAGTCGTTATTATGTATAAATATGCTGGGTAAAATTTAATATTTCTTTCTTTCGTTTCCTTAATTAAATTAGTAATGTCTATTTCTATAGTTAAATCAAATCCTACATTTGTCATTTTTGAAAAATAGTAAAAATGTGTATATCGTTCCCAGTTTTGTAAGTCAATTTTATGGAATTCTCGTTTACTCATATGAAATCACCATATCCTTTATAATACTTATTTGATTATCAATATCTTCATTTGTAATCTTTAAAACAGGAGAAGATGTTTTCATACTATCAAATAAAAACATTATGTGTATTGCAATTGTTTTAGAGTCGCATTTTTTAAATTCACATTTAGATTGTCCATAGTCGATTAAATTTGAAAGCATTGTGATAGCTGAATTATATCTTTTATTCATATAATCACGTTGGTCCTTTTCTACAAAAGCAAATTCATGTATTGCAAAATTCAAACCACAATATTTACTTTTTATATCATTTTTTTGTTGCTGTAAAAAATATTCTAGCATATGTTTAGCTGATATATTTTCCTTGATACCCTTATCTAATAAATTTTGAGAGTCGTCTTTATGAGTATTTAGTATATTAATAAAAATTTCTTTTGTTGAATTAAAGTGTCTATACAGTCCACCACGACTTAAATTACATGCTTCACAGATATCTTTCATTGTTACATTACTATATCCTTTATCAGCAAATAACCTTATTGATGTATCAATAATAAATTGTCTAGTTTGTTCTCCTTTTGTTGGCATATGCTTTAACCTCCTTATTAACGACATGAGTGTCACTTTAATTATGAGACACATGTGTCGTTTTGTCAAGCCGAATTTATTCTCTATAAAGTGAATGTACAATAAAATAATATTAATTTATAAAACGGTTGGACAATACAAGAAGCATGATTTATTTTTAAATTGATATGAAGAGTAATTAAATAGTAATAATATTATTGACTTTTAAAACTTACGTGTGTAATATATAAGTTACTATCAATTATATATTTACCTACATATTTTTAGGATATACTTAAAAACATAACAAAAGTATAGAGTAGTTATGTTCATAAGATTCCTTTAAACATAAAACTTACATATGTAATATATAAAATAATAAGGGTGGTTTGTATGAGAAAAAATAAAAAAACAAGAAAAATGATAATTTTTGGTTTTCTAATTTGTTTACTTGTAGTTATTGTTGGTTTTTTAGCTAAATTCATATTAGAGGGACTCAATAAAAGCAAACCAGATGAAGTATTTAAGCAATATATGTCTTTTGCAAATGAAAGACAATATGAAAAGATGTACGACTTGTTAGATGAAAAGAGTAAATCAGAAATTAAAAAAGAAAAATTTATTTTAAGAAATAAAAAAATATATGAAGGAATTAATTCACGTAATATAAGTGTAAAGATTAATGAAGTTAAAAAAGAAAAAGATAGTGACAAAATAATAAAATACGATTCGAAGATGGATACCTTAGCAGGAGAAATTTCATTTTCAAATGAAGTGCCATTAAATAGAGATAAAGATGGAGATTATAGAATAAGATGGAAGTCAGATGTTATATTTCCAGAACTTGAAGAAGATAATACTATAAGAATATCAAAGCTTAAAGCCAAAAGAGGAAATATTTTAGACCGAAATGGAGTAATAATTGCAGGACAAGGCCTTGCATCAATGATAGGTCTAGTTCCTGAAAAAATGAGTGATAATACAGAAGACTTAAAGAAATTATCTACTTTACTAAATATACCAGTTGAACAAATTCTAAAGAAATTAAATGCATCTTGGGTAAAAGACAATTCAATGGTACCTATAAAAACCATCGAAAAAATAAAAGACAAAGCATTACAAGACTCACTTCTTAGTATACCAGGAGTTAAGATATCTAATACAGAAGTTAGACAGTATCCATTAGGTGAAAAAGCTGGGCATTTAACTGGATATGTTCAAAATGTAAATGCAGAGATATTAAAGGAAAAAGAAGGTAAGAGATATAATTCTAATAGTATAATTGGTAAGATTGGATTAGAGAGTTTACTGGAAGACAGGATACGTGGTATTGATGGATATGAGATTATTATAGCTGATAGATATGGAGACAAGAAAAAAACTCTAGTAACTGAGCCTAAAATAGATGGAGAAGATGTAAAATTAACTATAGATTCAAAACTACAAAGTAAATTATATGAACAAATGAAAAATGATAAAGGATGTGCAGTAGTTATGAATCCTAAAACAGGAGAAATCTTATCCCTTGTAAGTAGCCCATCATACAATCCAAATGAATTTATACTAGGGATGTCAGAAGATAGATGGAAGGAAGTCAATGAAAATGAAAACAAACCAATGTACAATAGATTTAAAGCACGATTATGTCCTGGGTCTTCTTTTAAACCAATCACTGCTGGTATTGGTTTAACGACAGGAAAGCTTAATTCAAATGAAAACTTTGGACACAGTGGTCTTAGCTGGCAAAAAGATTCTAGTTGGGGGAGCTATAAGGTAACTACATTAAAAGATTATGGTAACACTGTAAACATGAAGAATGCATTAATTTATTCTGACAATATTTATTTTGCTAAAGCAGCATTAAAAATAGGTGAAGATACATTATCAAAAGAGTTGTTAAAGCTTGGTTTTGAGGAAAGTATGCCGTTTGAATTTGGAATATCTTCTTCAAGATTTGGTACTGACGATAAATTTGACACTGAAATACAATTAGCAGATAGTGGATATGGTCAGGGGAAGGTTCTAGTAAACCCAGTACATATGGCATCAATGTATTCAACTTTTGTAAATAATGGAGATATGATAAAGCCATACCTTGAATTTAAAGATAATTCACATGCTGAATTTTGGAAGAAAGGTGTATTTTCCAAACAGTCTGTAAAAATTATTCGTGATGATTTGATTCAAGTTGTTGAAAATCCTAATGGCACGGGTCATAGTGCTATGACTAAGGGAATTACTATTGCTGGTAAAACTGGTACAGCAGAAATTAAAGCATCTAAAGATGATATTACAGGGACAGAACTTGGATGGTTCAACGCTTTTACTGTAGATGAAAATAGTGATAAACAGTATCTGGCAATTGCTATGATTGAAGATGTAAAGAATCGTGGAGGAAGCCATTATGTTATACCTATTGTTAAATCAATATTTGAAGATTAATTTTTCTTAATTTTAGGATTAATCTCATTCACTTGAAGATTGTATTTTATATGTTATTTTTTATTACCTATTTTTTAATATTTAAAAAATTTTATTAAAAGAAATAAAGTATATGTATTAAAAAAATTCATTAGATAGATTTACTTAAAAATTTAATCGTAAGTGAAATCATAAATTGTGATACTTGGGATATTTGACCTTAGAGATATAAGTAAAATAGCTAATAAATTATGAGAAAATCTTAATTATTTCCATATAATTACAAATATATAATATTATATTATTAAAAAAATCTTAAAATAAGAGAGGTATTTATTGTTGAAGAAAGCCAAATAGAGGAGTATAATGGACAAAGATAACTAATTTTAGTAGTACTTATACAAAGTAATTATATTTGTTTAATAAATACTTCAAAGTTACCAATAAATTAGAGATTAGTTTTTATTCCTAAATGAAATTGAAAGGGGACTGTATGAGAAGAAAAAGATTTCTAATCACTTTAAGTATAGGGCTTCTTTTTTCCAGCCTACTATCTATTTACTTAGTCTACAATTTGCAAGGAAATGCCAAAGTAATTAATTATACTGGGATTATACGTGGAGCAACACAACGTGTGATTAAGCAAGAATTGAATCATAAGCCAAATGATAAATTAATAAAAAGAGTAGATAATATTATTCATGAGCTTCAAGGTAGAAGTGGTGTGTATAATATTGCTTATGTAGATGACCATGACTTTCAAACTAATATGATTCAAATGGAAAGAGATTGGAAACGTTTAAAGCAAGAAATATATATTGTTCGTGATGGTGGAAAAAGTGATACACTCTATAAAGACAGTGAAGATTTTTTTGATTTAGCAGACAAAACAGTTTTATCTGCTGAAAAATTTAGTGAGAACAAAGTTTCTTCAGCTGAAAATATTTTGATTGTTTTAAATCTTTCATTTGCCTTATTAGTTATTTTTATTTATATGTATGATACCAAACAAGATATTTTGCAAAAGAAACTTGTACTAGCAGAAGAGGATAATCAGAGAAAAAGAGAACGTCTTATTCAATTGGCTGAAGACTTACAGGCTCCAATGAATGATATTTCAGAGCTTTTATATATCAGTGATTTAGAGACTTATGATTTATTATTTTTAAATAAAGCAGGTATTGAAAGTTTTAAGGTTGACCAAATAAAAGGGCAAAAATGTTATAAAGTACTACAGAAAAAAGATGAACCTTGTGAGTTTTGTACAAATTCTTATTTAAAAGAAAGTGAAAACTATACTTGGGAATTTACAAATCCAGTAACAGGTCGTCATTATCTGTTAAAAGACCGTTTAATTGAATGGGAAGGTAAGCCAGCAAGAATGGAGATTGCGTTTGATACCACAAAATCAGAAGAAGAGAAAATAAAATTACGATTTACACTTGAGGCTGAAAAAATAATTACAGAGTGTGTAGATATTTTATATAGAGATAGTGACATTAAAAAAGCAACTATGTCTGTGCTTGAAAAGTTAGGTCGTTTTTTATCTGCTGACCGTTCATATATTATTTATATTCGAGATGGTCTTATGTATAATGATTATGAATGGTGTGAGGAACATATTTTGTCGCAGAGAAACTATCTACAAGACCTTCCACTATCTACTATTGAGCGATGGATTCCATATTTTAATAATAAGGAATGTATAGTTATAAAAGATTTAGAAGAGATTAAATCTACATCGCCAGGGGAATACCAAATATTACATAATCAATCTATTACTAGTCTTGTTGTAGCCCCATTAGAACATAATGGAGAACTTATCGGTTATTTAGGAGTTGATAATCCGCCTCCAGATAAAATTATGAATATTGCATCATTACTTCAAACACTTTGCTACTTTATTTCCCTTGCTAGCCAACATTCTAAAACTCAGGAGCAATTATCAAAACTAAGTTATATTGATAAACTTACTTCTTTCTATAACAGAAATCGATTTATAGAAGATTCACAATCACTTACAAAAGTTGATATTTCTATAGGAATTATTTATTTAGATGTGAATGGTTTAAAGGATATCAATGATAAATATGGGCATGAAATGGGAGATAAGTTATTAATAGAATGTGCGAGACGAATGAAATTGGTATTTCATTATTCTGATTTTTACCGTTTAGGTGGAGATGAATTTGTAATTATTTGTCGTGAAATTGAAGAAGACGTTTTTAGTAAGAAAATAATAGAACTAAAAGGCGAATTTAGAAAAAGACCTACTTGCCAAGTTGCGATAGGGTCATATTGGGCGAATACAGTTGATGATATAGGAGAAATCATAAAAAATGCGGATGCAGAAATGTATGAAGATAAAAAAGCTTTTTATCGTAAACACTCTGTTTCTCAGAGATATCGCCATCATAGTGATGAAATGTTACATTTAAGCAAAGCTGAGGTTCTTGAAAGAGAAATACAAAATAATCGTTTTCTCGTTTATTTACAACCTCAGATTTCTTTCTCAGACCGCTCAGTTGTAGGTGCAGAAGCACTTATACGTTATTTGGATAATTCTAATTCACTTGTAGCTCCAAATAATTTTCTTCCTATATTAGAAGCATCTGGACTATTAAGTAAAATAGACTTCTATGTATTTGAATCTATTTGTAAGAAATTTAGCAATTGGATTGATAATGATGTTCCAATCGTTCCAATATCTATAAATTTTTCAGAAGAATCACTAGAAACACCAGAATTTGTGAATTGTTTAGTGTCAATTTGTCAGACTTATAATGTCCCTACCAAATACATAAAAATTGAAATAACAGAAAGAGTACATGATGAGAAGCATCTTGATGTGAAAAAAATCATATCAGATTTAAGAGATGTTGGTTTTGCTATTGCAATTGATGATTTCGGAACTGAGAATGCAAATTTAGCACTGCTCTCTGAAGTTGAGTTTGATATATTGAAATTAGATAAGAGCCTAATTGATAATATTGTATCGAATCCTAGAACAAAGGTGATTATGGAATATATTACAGGAATATGTCATAAATTAAATATTTATATGGTTGCTGAAGGAATTGAAACTGAGGAACAATTTTCTACGCTATTACAATGTAGAGTAGAGACAGCACAAGGATATTTATTTAGCAAGCCTATACCAATCGACGAATTTGAAAATAATTATCTAATAAAAAGTCATCTATTGAGCTAGATGACTTTTTTTTTGTGAATATGTATTTTCATGTTATTGATAAAATTGATAGACAAGTTTTAGATAAAAAATCAGGTTAATTATAATAAAATCAAGTAGAACACATTAATTAAAATAAAAGTTAGTAAATTGAATAAATAATTAGCAAGAAAAGATTATAATAATATGGTTTTTATCAGAAATAAAATTTTATCTCTTTTAATCCAATTCTTTCATATGGTTTTTCTGAATGGATACGATATTGATTTTTCTGTTGATTTTTTTATATATCTTATATGTTATCATACAAAAAATTAAAATAGTGGCAACAATTGAGGATGTGAGGGAGAGTTGCCACTATTTCATATAGGGTATTATATTATGTTTTTAA
>NZ_JRHN01000018.1 GCF_001299635.1 Clostridioides difficile
TTCATATTGCCAGACATATTGTTAGGCATACCCATGTTATTATTCATATTACCAGACATATTGTTAGGCATACCCATGTTATTATTCATATTGCCAGACATATTGTTAGGCATACCCATATTATTAGATGCATTATAGTTCATGTTATTAGGCATATTATTTGAAGCAGATGTGTTGTAATTCATATTTCCGGATGTATTATTTGTGTTAGGCAAGTTGTTTGGAGAATTACTACTTTTAGGATAATTATTTGCGCTGTTAGGATAAATATTATTTACATTCTGATTATTAGGTATCTTTGTATAACCATTAGAAATTTGTGGGTCATTTCTCAATTCATCTTGGGGAATTTCTTCATTAGTAATATAATCTGCATAGTTAGCTGGGTCTAAGTAAGGCATGTAACTATTGTCTAAATCCTTTTTTTTCTTGTTACTCATATTAAACTTGCACCTCCTAGAAAACTATAAAAAAGTTTACAAAAACTTATTCTAATAATATATATATTAAAAAAGGTGATAATATGTGCATTCTAATTGTTATTAAATAAATAAAAATTATTGTTGCAAATTTAGAAGTGATGGAATATAATGAACATATGAACAGTTATTCATATATTAAAATAATGGAGGATTAAAAATGAGAGAAGAGATAAATGATTGTAATTGTAATGTAATACATGAAGAAATAGTAACAGAAGCTAAATCGACTATGCCAGATGAAGAAATGTTATATGATTTAGCAGAGTTATTTAAAGTATTTGGTGATACTACTAGAGTAAAGATATTGTATGCATTATTTGCAAATGAAATGTGTGTATGTGATATAGCAAGTTTATTAAATATGACTCACTCTGCAATATCTCATCAACTTAGAGTGTTAAAGCAGGCAAGATTAGTAAAGTTTAGAAGAGAAGGAAAGACGGTGTATTACTCATTAGATGATAGTCATATAAGCCAAATATTTGATTGTGGATTAAACCATATTAGAGAGACTTATAAATGATAACAGAGAGGAGTGAATATATATGGAAGCAAATAATATAATTAAAAAAGAATTTATATTGGGAGGATTAAATTGTGCACATTGTGCAGAAGAGATTAACAATAAAGTTTCTAAGTTACAAGAAGTTAAGTCTTCCAATTTGAATTTTATAAATAAAAAGCTTACAGTAAATATAGAGAATAGTTCCAATGAAGATAATACTATAGAAAAGATAATAGACATAATAGATTCAACAGAACCAGGTCTTGATATACAAATAAGTTCTAAAGAAAATACATCTAATAGGACATCAATTAAAAAAGAACTTATATTAGGAGGATTAAACTGTGCACATTGTGCAGAAGAGATTAACAATAAAGTTTCTAAATTAAAAGAAGTTGAATCTTCTAATTTAAACTTTGTAAATAAAAAACTTACAGTAAATATACTTAATGACTTTGAAGAAGATAGTGTTATAAACAAAATAAAAGAAATAATAGATTCAACAGAACCAGGACTTGATATACAAGTGGAGTCTAAGGACAAAACAGGACCTAGAACTTCTGAGAAAGCAGTGAGTGCAGATGATACAAATAAGAAAGAATTAATTCCACTTATAATTGGAGCTCTTGTATATATATTTGGTATATATCAAACAGCTACAGGTTATGAAAGTCAATTTAGTAATATAGTATTTATAGTTGCTTATGTAATAGTAGGTGGCGATGTACTTTTAAGAGCAATAAGAAACATATCAAAAGGAAGAGTATTTGATGAAAACTTCTTGATGGCTCTGGCTACAGTAGGAGCATTATTAATAGGAGAATTATCAGAAGCAGTAGGGGTTATGCTATTCTATAAAATAGGAGAATATTTACAAGGTGTTGCAGTTGGTAAGTCCAGAAAGTCTATAACTTCACTTATGCAAATAAGACCAGATTATGCAAATCTGAAAGTTAATTCTGAAGTTAAGGTAGTTTCACCAGAAGAAGTAAATGTGGGAGATATAATAGTAGTAAAACCTGGTGAAAAAGTACCACTAGATGGGGTAGTAGTGGATGGAGTTTCTATGCTAGATACTTCTGCACTTACAGGTGAATCAGTACTGAGAGAAGTTGAAAAAGGTGATGAAATTTTATCTGGTGTTATAAATAAGAATGCTTTATTGAGTATTGAAGTTACAAAGAGTTTTGGAGAGTCAACAGTTTCAAAAATACTTGACCTTGTTGAAAATTCTAGTATTAAAAAATCAAAAACAGAAAACTTCATATCTAAATTTTCAAGATATTATACTCCAGTAGTAGTAATAGCTGCTTTATTGATAGCATTTGTGCCACCACTTGTAATCTCTGGGGAGGTATTTAGTGATTGGGTGTATAGAGGGTTGATATTCTTAGTTGTTTCTTGCCCTTGTGCACTAGTTTTATCAATACCACTTAGTTTCTTTAGTGGAATTGGATTTGCATCTAAAAATGGTATCCTTATTAAGGGAAGTAACTATTTAGAAGCTTTAAGAAGTGTAGATACTGTAGTATTTGATAAAACAGGAACACTTACTAAAGGTGTGTTTAATGTAACTAAATTAAATCCTGAAGGTATATCAGAAGAAGAGTTACTAGAATTTGCAGCTATTGCAGAAGTAAACTCAAATCATCCAATAGCTAAATCTATATTAAGTTACTACAGTAAAAAAATTGATTTAGATACAATAGATAGCTATGAGGAAATAGCAGCTTATGGAATCAGAGTAAAGCATAATGGAAAACTTATATTAGCAGGTAATGAGAAACTTATGAAGAAGGAGAATATATCCTATTCACCAGCTAAAGAAGTGGGTACAGTAGTCTATATTGCTGTTGATAAAGTATACAGAGGTTATATAGTTATATCAGATGAAGTAAAAGAAGATAGTAAAAATGCTATAAGAAGTTTAAAATCAATAGGAATAAAAGAAGTTGTAATGTTAACTGGAGATAATGAGAAAGTAGCAAAAAATATCGCTAAAGAATTAGAATTAGATACAGTTTATTCAAATTTACTTCCTAATGAAAAAGTTGATAGATTAGAATCTTTATATGAAGGAAGAACTGAAAAAGAAAAAATAGCCTTTGTAGGTGATGGAATAAATGATGCTCCAGTACTAGCTCGTGCTGATGTTGGTATAGCAATGGGAGGTCTAGGTTCAGATGCAGCAATTGAAGCAGCAGATGTAGTTCTTATGACGGATGAGCCTAGTAAAATATCTAAAGCAATTGAGATAGCAAATAAGACTAATAAAATAGTATGGCAAAATATAATATTTGCTTTAGGAGTAAAAATTATAGTTATGATATTAGGAGCTGGAGGAATAGCTACTATGTGGGAAGCTATATTTGCTGATGTAGGGGTAGCACTTATAGCAGTAATAAATGCTATGAGGGCTATGAGATAAAGTATAAATATAAACATATACTATTTAAATATATACTATTATAGAAAAACGTATAGTAATACAGTAATGAAATATATAATTATAAGGAGAAGTATCAATAAGTTTATTTTTAATCTATTGATACTTTTTCTTTTGTATATAAACCTATATCTATTATTTTGATTTAATGGTCTTATGTGGTATATATTTTTTACTTATATATAGATGATTCATGTATATTACTAAGCTTATATGAAGAAATAAGAATCATAATAATTATAAATGTGTAGATTGATAATTATAAATTTATAAGAAAATATCTGTATAAAAAGTCGTTAATCCTATGATATAGCTACTATTCAGCGAAATACGTAATATAAAGAATTAAAAAGTTTTAAAAAATAATTTTAAAAAGTGTTGACGAATTATTTTTAAGATGATATAGTATTACTTGTCCTTAAGAAAAGGGCAAACATGAAAAATGAACTTTGAAAATTAAACAGTAGGTTAATT
>NZ_JRHN01000019.1 GCF_001299635.1 Clostridioides difficile
ACAGAAGTTAAGCTCTCTAGCGCTGATGGTACTTGGTGGGAAACTGCCTGGGAGAGTAGGACGTAGCCACGTAATCTTTTTTATTTATATAAGTTTCTTATTTTTAAAGTACTATTTTCAAAGTATGTTATAAATACTTTGTATAAATACATATAATAGTTTAAAGAGATTGATTCTTTAAATATAGAGTGGCGAGCTCTTATAGATATGTACTTTTAAATAAGAAAGGAGATAGATAAGTAAGTGTCTGTAATCAATAGTTTTATTCTACAATATGGATTAATCTCTGTATTTGTATTAATTATGATTGAGTATGCTTGTTTTCCATTACCTAGCGAAGTTGTATTGCCATTATGTGGAGCAATTGCCGCAAGGAATCATTTTGGGTTTTTGACAATTTTGATTTTGAGTATAATTGCAGGTATACTTGGGTCAATATTTTGTTATACAGTAGGAAATTGGGGTGGGAAATCTATCATAAATAAAATAGTAGAGATTTGTCCAAAGGCAAAGAAAGGAATATTTGCATCTCAGGACTATTTTAATAAATATTCTTCTATTTCTGTTTGTGTATGTAGATTAATTCCATTATGTAGAACATACATATCTTTTATAGCAGGTATAGCAGGTCAGAATATTATAACTTTTGTAGTATCATCTATTGTAGGAATTACCATATGGAATACTTCACTAATTAGCATAGGGTATATTTTCTCAGAGAGTTGGGTAAAAATAATGTCCCATTATAATGATTATAAATTCCTAGTTCTAATTATACCAATAATTTTAATTCTTATTGGATTTACTATTAAGTCATATATACATAAAAAACATCATAAGTTAAGATTATAAAAAATTAATAGATTTTTTCATTATTTTTTATACTTACTGTAAGATTTAAGTGTTTGAGATAATTTCTAATAATCAAAATCCCCGTTTTTAGTACAATGTAGAAACGGGGATATTTAATGTCAAATTGTAATGAATAAGTTAAATTTAATAATGAAATAACATATTGAGTAGTAGTTAAGAGCAATTAATTATCAGCTTTATTTTTATATACAGCTATTTTTTCTTGAATATCCAAGTACACTTATTACAAAAGAAACAATGAATAAGACTATAACTGTAGTGAAAGCCATCAACAAATAGGATTGAGTAGAAGTCATAATGGTAGAAAGTCCAGGTCCATCCTCAAAATATTTGATAAAATAGAAAATAGGAACGACGAAAAGTAATCCTATTGTTTGTGCTGAACGGAAACCAAACCAATATGTAAGAGGTAAGCAAATAGCAGTACAAGTAAGTGGCAAAATAATTGCTGCAATAATAGATAAGCCCAATATACTGATTTCAAAATTACCATAGAAAATACTGCTCATCAAACTAAATATAATGCTTCCAGATAAACTAAAAATCAATGTGCATATAACAGAAATATATTTGCTTGCCACTACAGAATATCCACTAACAGGCATAGCTAATTGATATTTTTTCCAGTTTACATTCTCATCACTTGCAAAACTTATAATGTTTTGCATACCTATTGAAATAGAAAACATAATTGAAGTCATTAATCCAGCATATATCCCCATATTCATAATGAGAAGGATAATAGCCAATATTGCAATTATAATAAGTTTCTTATCAATACTTTTAAAAAAAAGATAGAAGTCTTTGTAAATTAATCCTCGCATAATATTCCTCCTTTAATATAGAAAAGCATAATATCTTCCAATGTCGCATTATCAACAACTACATCCTTATATTTTCTTCTTGCAGTTTCTTTATCATCAACTAAGCATTCTATACTCATATTTGTCTGTTTGCAAATAAGATAATCATCTTGTGAGATAGTTTTAAATTTTTCTTTTCCACACCTAATAATTCCATAATTGTAGATTAAGTTATCTTTTTGTTCTTCAAAAATAATTTCTCCTTTATGAATTAGTATTACATAATCTGCAATTTTTTGTATATCTGATGTGATATGGGATGAAAAGAAAATAGAGTGTTCTTCATCTTGTATGAATTCCAAAAACAAATCCAATATTTCATCTCTACTAACAGGGTCAAGCCCAGTTGTTGCTTCATCTAAAATTAGAAGTTTTGGTCTATGAGCCATAGCACATATAATAGAAAGTTTCATTTTCATTCCTTTGGAAAATGAGCCAATAGTTTTTTTTAATGGAAGCTTGAATTTTTCTAGATAATGTTGATAAAGTGTATCATCCCATGACGTATATATGCCAGATAGTATTTTACTGATATGTTTTACAGTAAAAATATCATGGAAATTGCACTCATCAAAGACAATACCAATATCATTTTTAATTGAATACGTTGCATTGTCTACCCCAAATATCTCAATTTTTCCAGCATCTTTTTTCAATTCATTCAGTATCAAATTAATTGTGGTACTTTTACCAGCTCCATTCTCTCCAATAAAGCCGACAATTCTACCTTTTGGAATACAAAATGAAACATCTTTTAATGAAAAATCATCAAAATTTTTATATAAGTTTTGAACTAAAACATTATTCTTTTCCATAGTTTACATCCCCTTAATCTTCATAGAATAATTTGAGAATATTGGTCATCTGCTCATAAGATATACCATGTGTTCGACCAATTTCTGAAACTTTTTGCAATAATTCTTCTGCTATTCGTAACTGTTCTTCTTGGATGAACTCTTTATTTTGACTAGATACAAAACTACCTTTACCAGACACAGTTTCAATAAATCCATCACGAGTTAAATCCTCGTATGCCCGTTGAACAGTAATTACACTTATATGTAAATCTTTTGCTAGACTTCTCATAGATGGTAGCATCTCACCAGCAGATAATGTTCCATTCATTATAAGACTTTTAATCTGCAAACATATTTGTTCATATATAGGTTTATCACTACTATTACTAATGATTATTTCCATTTAATCCTCCTATACTGTACTTACTGTACTTGTTGGTTAAGTACAGTATAGGCCTATAAATCAGTCTTGTCAAGATAATAAATATAAAAGAGAGAATAATACAATAATTTATATGTTAGTCACCTTATATCTTTTTATGCTAAAATGGTGTTAAGAAATGAAACAAATACTATTTATATAAAAGGGGTAAGAATATGGATATAATAGATAATCTAAGGGTACAAGGGGTAGATGAGAAACTTATTGAAGATGTACTATATTTTAGACGTTATTATGCTCTAGAGAAAGATTTAGAATATAGGGTAACAAAGTCTAAAACTTATTTTTATGGAAGAGATATTTTGTCTATGTGTATAGCAGCTATTTTGGAAGAAGAAAATATATTATTATCAGGACCAAAAGCAACAGGAAAAAACTTACTTGCTGACAACTTGGGTGAGATATTTAATAGACCTCAATGGAATACATCATTTCACATAAATACAGATAGTTCAACACTTATAGGTACAGACACATTTATAGATAATGAAGTTAAGCTTAGAAGGGGTTCTGTTTATGAATGTGCCATCAATGGGGGATTTGGTGTATTTGATGAAATTAATATGGCAAAGAATGATGCTGTAGTTGTAGTACATTCAGCTTTAGATTATAGAAGACTGATTGATGTTCCTGGATATGAAAGAGTAAATCTGCATCCAGCAACGAGATTTATTGGGACTATGAATTATGAATATGCAGGAACAAAAGAACTTAATGAGGCACTAGTATCTAGATTTATGGTAATAGATATTCCTCCTATAGAAGAAGATAAGTTGATGATGATTTTAAAAAATGAATTTCCAGATGCTGATGAAGAAAAATTAATGCATTTTGCAGGAATATTTCTAGATTTACAGTTGAAGTCTCAAAATGGTGAAATATCTAGTAAAGCTATTGACTTGCGTGGTCTCATGGCATCACTTAAGACTATAAGAAGAGGGTTGAAACCAACTCTTGCAATTAACATGGGACTTACAGGAAAGACCTTCGATATATATGAGAAAGAAATGGTTGGAGATGTAATTAAAACTAGAATACCTAATAAATGGGAGAGTATAGATGTATTTCCAATAAGTCATATTTAATATAGGTGAGATTATGAAATGGATATATGATGATTATGAATTTGAAAACAGAGCAAATAATTTATCTTGGACAATAGCTGGAGATTACAATGAAAGTATAGATATATCAGAAAAGGATTATTCTTCAAAAGAAATAGGTTTATATTTTGCAATAATTGCAGGTGCTAGAAGAAAGTATGTAGATTGGGACATAGTAAAAAAATACCTTACAAATAGAATACGAAAAGGATATGACAAAGATATTATATTGGGTCTGATTCAAGTCATATTAAATACAATAGTTGAAGAAAAGGCTATTAAAGATAGACCAGGGATAGAAGATATAAGAAGAAATGCTTATAAAGATATTGTTTCACGTTTTACCAAAATACACAATGACAATATTATGGATAAAATTAAATATGCCTTTGTACTTTATAATATGGACAAGCATCCAGCATTAGATAGCCTAACTAGAAGAATAGTTAATGACATAAGGAATATAGATACAAATCAAGATATTATGGAGATTTTAAAAGCATTAGATGTTATATATTTAACTTATTTTGAATATATGTTAAATGGAGAAGAAAGTAGTTCTACATATGATGAAAATAATGTAAAAGATGTTGATGTAAATTTTGATACATTTGCTGATTTTATGTATGAAGAACTTTATAGTGATGAAGAAGAAAATATTATTGAAAGTGATATAGACTCTATATCTTCATCTATGCTTATAGAGGGAGTAGGAGATTTTGAGGATTCTCAATCTAGCAATTCAGCAGACAGAGTAATATATGTTGATGAAGAGACTGCAAATAAGATATATTCAAAGATAGAACATTATTATGGGAAAACTTATTTGAGTAAAGGTGAAATTAAGAAGATTGAAACACAAAATTGTAGAAATGTTCATGAAGGGTGTAGAATACACTTTACAGATGGAGTTCTTAGAAGTGAGTGTAATAATGTATTCCAGTTAAAATATGTGACAAGGCAAAAAGAAAATAATTTAGGGAAATTTAGAGAACATGCTAGAATGTATAGACAACAAATAAAGAGATTAAAAGAAAGTCTAGCTAGAATTTTGATAGAAGAAAATGCTAAAACAAGAGTATACTCTGATTGTGGAACTATATTAGCAAATAGGGCTTGGAGAGTGGGTAGAAGTAATAATAATAAAATATTTTATAAAGATATAGAAAATGAAAAAGGAAAGTATGTTATTGATATATTATTAGATGCAAGTGGTTCTCAAAGTAGAAATCAAGGAAATGTGGCAATTCAGGCGTATATAATTGCAAATGCCTTAACAGAGGTTGGCATACCAAATAGAGTTATGGGATTTTCTAGTTTTTTGGATTATACAATATTAAAAAGATTTAAAGATTATGATGATAGTTTAAAAAATAGTGAAAATATATTTGAATACTTTTGTGCTGGTAATAATAGAGATGGTTTAGCTATAAAATCTATATGTAGTGGTCTAATAAATAGAGATGAAGAAAATAAAATTTTGATAGTTCTTAGTGATGGAAGACCCAATGATGTAAAGATAGGAAAAAATAGTGAGAGAACCTTAAGAGGAGAAAAAGCTTATAGAGGGATAGTTGGCTTAAGAGATACAGCTAATGAAGTAAGAAAAGCTAGGAAACAAAATATATTAGTATTAGGAGTATTCACAGGGAAAGAATCGGAGCTTGAGGCTGAAAGATTAATATATGGAAACGATTTTATATATTCAAGAGATATAACTAGATTTTCTGATGTGGTTTCGATGTATTTAAAGAAGATAATTAGAAATTAATCAAGATTATAAAAAATAATTTATATACATAAAAATATAAAAATGAATAAAATTTGTAAAAAATGTAGAAATTTTCACAGAAAAGGTATACAATGATTTATATAGAAAATATTTTAAGAATAATTTAAAAATTAAATATATAATATTATAGGTTCTTCAAGCAAGATTAATAGGGAAAAAGGTTAAATTCCTTTACAGCCCCCGCTACTGTGATGCAGACGAAACTTTTGTTAGCCACTATGATGATATACTTTTATATTTCATGGGAAGGAAGAGGAGTAGGAAGAAGCTAAGTCAGGAGACCTGCCTAAAATATTAAAGTAATTTCTTCGGGGATGGAGAAAGTTTCTTATAATAATTATACAGATATGTTCATTTTATGTGTTTGTATTTGGATTGTCGAAAATTAGAAGCCTAGCCATCGAGTTAGGCTTTTTTATTTTTATTTTTAAAATAAATCAGACATATATTATTTATATTTTAATTATTAGAAAGGGAGAGAGGGGATAGTAAAATGAAACAAAATATCAAATTAGGGGTTATAGCTGCACTTATGTTAATCATTTTAACTCCAGTTACATCGAATGCAATGCACATAATGGAAGGATACTTACCAGTAAAATGGTCTATAGCATGGGGAGTTATATTTATACCATTTTTTTTAGTAGGACTAAAATCAATAGGAAAAATAGTAAAGCAAGACCCTAAAAAGAAAGTATTATTAGCGCTGTGTGGAGCATTTGTATTTGTATTGTCAGCACTAAAGATACCTTCAGTAACAGGAAGTTGTTCACATCCTACTGGAGTAGGTCTTGGAGCAATAATGTTTGGACCAAGTGTAATGTTTGTTCTTGGAACTATAGTTCTAATATTCCAAGCATTACTATTGGCACATGGAGGAATAACTACTTTAGGAGCTAATGCTTTTTCAATGGCTATTATAGGACCAATTATATCATTCTTAATATTTAAAGCATTAAAGAAAAAAGACGGAAATAATGCAATGCCAGTATTTCTTGCAGCAGCAATAGGAGATTTGGCTACATATACAGTAACTTCGATACAGTTAGCACTGGCTTTCCCAGACCCATCAGGTGGAGTGATGGCTTCAGCAATTAAGTTTTTAGGAATTTTCTTTATGACTCAAATACCAATAGCGATAGCAGAAGGTATACTTACTGTAATTGTATATAATTTAATTACAGAAAATGGAGAAAAAAGCATACTAGAAAATAATGATAAAGGAGTTAAAGCTAATGAGTGCTAAAACAAAGACGAAAACTAATATATTACTACTTTTATTAGTAGTAGCTCTTATCATATTCCCATTACTTGTTAATTCGGGAGCTGAATATGGAGGAGCAGATGGTCAAGCTGAGAGTGAAATTACTAAGATAAATCCAGATTATGAACCATGGTTTAGTAGCCCATATGAGCCACCAAGTGGAGAAATAGAAAGTTTATTATTCTCTGCACAAGCAGCGTTAGGTGCTGGTGTAATAGGGTACATATTAGGTGTTCAAAAAGGAAAGAGAAGTTAATTATGCTTATAATTGATAAATATGCATATACAAATAGATTAAGTAAAGTAAATCCAAATAAAAAAGTAGCCATAGGAGTAATCTTTCTGATTGCTTCTATGGTAATAAAAAATATATTTGTTTTAAGTGGAATTATGATTTTAATGAGTATTCTAGTTGTTTGTGTAGCTGGAATAGATTTAAAGAATTATTTAAAATTACTCAGAATACCAATGTACTTTTTATTTCTTAGTATAGGAATAACTCTTGTAAATATATCTTTTAATAAGGCAGACTTATTATATAGTTTTGAAATTTTTAGTTTCAATGTAGGAATATCAAAAGCATCTATTGACATGTCTATTCATGTGTTATTTAGAGCTATGTCTTGTTTGACTTGTGTATACTTTTGTATACTTACAACACCTTTTAATCAATTAATATTCTTCTTTAAAAAATTGCATTTACCTGATACTTTTGTTGAGCTATCAATGTTAATATATAGGTTTATATTCATATTTTTAGAAGAATTTTCAGAAATATATAAGTCACAAGAACTAAGATTTGGGTACATAAATTTAAAAACTTCATATAAATCCTTAGGAATTCTTGGAAGTATGCTGTACAAAAGACTTATGACAAGGTATGATGATATGTGTATATCATTAGACATAAAATTGTATGATGGTAAATTTCACATAGTAGGGGATAATGATGTTTAAAATAAATAATTTAACTTATCAATATGAAAAGAATGCCAATGCATTATTAAACATTAATATGGATTTCTCAAAGGGAAATGTTATAGGTATAATAGGTTCAAATGGTTCAGGAAAATCAACATTATTTATGAATTTAATGGGTATATTAAAACCTACATCTGGAGAAATTCTTTTTAAAGAAGAAAAATTAAAATATGATAAAAAAAGTTTGTATAATCTTAGAAAAAATGTGGGTATTGTCTTTCAAGACCCAGAAAAACAAATTTTCTATTCAAAAGTATACGATGATATAGCATTTGCAATGAGAAATATTGGTATAGATGAAAAAATAATTAAAGAGAGAATAAATAAAGCTCTAGTAGCTGTTAATGGAATAGATTTTATAGATAGACCAGTACATTTTTTAAGTTATGGTCAGAAAAAAAGGGTAGCGATAGCATCAGTTATAGCAATGGAAAATGAAATTATATTGCTTGATGAGCCTACAGCTGGTTTAGACCCAGTAAGTACTAGGTCTATTGTAGATATAATAAAGGGATTGAATAAAGATAATATAAAAATAGTAATATCCAGTCATGATATGAATTTAATGTATGAAATATGCGATTATATATATGTATTGGATAAGGGGATTTTAATTGATGAAGGAAAGGCAGAAAATGTATTTGTAAATGAAAATAACATTATACAAGCTGGCTTAGAATCCCCATGGCTAGTAAAGGTACACAAAAATATGAACCTACCTTTATTTAAGAAAGAAGAAGATTTGTATAAGTACTGGAAAGAAAGAGAACTTAATACAAACAAATAATTAAGCCCTAAACCTATTTTAAAAAAATAGATTTATATATAATAACCCTTAACCTAGACCCCTTAAAGGTGCCTTATGATTCCCCAAATCATAAGGTTATTTTTTTATTAAATAATAAAATAAATTATATGTAAAGTGTTATTTAATTGTAATATATTGGAAATAATCTATTAGTATAATACATAATTATAATTTGAAGTAATTCATATTTTAGATTAAAATATATTTATGGCTGTTAACAGGAGGAGAAATATGAATTTAGATACATTAAATCCTGCTCAAAGAGAAGCAGTAGAAAAGACTGAAGGTCCAGTACTTATACTGGCTGGAGCTGGTTCAGGTAAAACTAAGGTATTAACAACGAGAATGGCATACCTTATAGAAGATAAAGGTGTACAACCACCAAATATATTAGCGATAACATTTACAAACAAAGCTGCAAATGAAATGAGAGAAAGAGTTGAACAAAATATAGGTTCTGAGACTAAGGAAATGTGGATAAGTACATTCCATTCTTGCTGTGTTCGTATACTTAGAAAAGATATAAATAAGATTGGTTACAACAGGAGTTTTGTAATTTATGATGCAGCAGACCAAGTTACATTGGTTAAAGACTGTCTTAAAGAACTAAACTTAAGTGATAAGGTGTTTGAACCAAAAGCAGTTATAAGTGCTATTTCAGGAGCAAAAGATAAGCTTTATACTCCAAAACAGTTTAAAGACATTAACATGGCAGATAATAGAATGAGTAAAATTGCAGATATTTATGCATTATATCAAGACCGTTTAAAAAGAAATAGTGCACTTGATTTTGATGATTTAATACTTAAAACTGTAGAGCTTTTTAAGGCTAATGAAGAAGTTTTAGCATATTATAGAAGTAGATTTAGATACATAATGGTAGATGAGTATCAAGATACAAGTAAAGCTCAGTATGAATTGATAAAATTATTAGCCAGAGAACATCAAAATATTTGTGTTGTTGGAGATGATGACCAAAGTATTTATGGATGGAGAGGCGCAGATATAAGAAATATACTTGAATTTGAGAAAGATTATGATAATGTACATGTTGTAAAATTGGAGCAAAATTATAGGTCTACACAAGTGATATTAGATGCAGCTAATAAAGTTATATCTAATAATATAGAAAGAAAAAGGAAAAAGCTTTGGAGTGAAAAAAAAGAAGGAGAGCTTATAAAGATACAATTAACTGGTAGTGAAATAGAAGAAGCTGATTTCATTGCTGATTCAATTGCACAAATAGCTAGAAAAGAGAAGAGACCATATAAAGACTTTGCAGTACTTTATAGAGCAAATGCACAAGCTAGACCTGTAGAGGATGCTTTAAATAGAAGTCAAATACCATATAATATATATGGTGGTACAAAATTTTACGAGAGAAAAGAAATAAAGGATTTGTTAGCGTATTTAAGAGTTATTCAAAATCCACAAGATGATATATCTATAAAAAGAATTATAAACGTACCTAGAAGGGGTATAGGACTTAGAACAATAGAAAAAATTGAAGATAGAGCTAATTTAAAGCAGGAAAGTATATATTCAGTATTAATTGATATAGAGACAAATTCAGATATATCTACTAAAGCAAGAGCAAGTATAAGTGGATTTGTTGATATTATAGGTACACTTAGAACTATAAAAGAAGTTTATCCTGTTAGTAAACTTATAGAAAAGGTCTTAGATACTACAGGATATATGGATGAACTTGTAGAGATAAGGAATAAGAATGAAAAAGATTTGACTGGTAAAGGAGAGGAAGCTCAAGATAGAATTGACAACTTAAGAGAATTCATATCTATAGCTTTGGAGTTTGAAAGTAGTAGTGATGAGAATTATGAAAACAAAGACTTAGAAACATTCTTAACTAGTATAGCACTTACATCTGAATCAAATGATGAAGAAGACAATGATAGGGTTTCTCTTATGACAATTCATACATCTAAAGGGCTAGAATTCCCTGTAGTATTCCTAATAGGTATGGAAGAAGGATTATTCCCTATATCAAGAGCTATAAAGTCTCTAAGTGATTCACAGATAGAAGAAGAGAGAAGACTTTGTTATGTTGGTATAACTAGAGCTAAAGAAGAGTTATATATGTCATTGACAGAGAAGAGGACATTATATGGTAAAACAAATGTTGCAATAGCTTCGAGATTTATGGAGGAGTTACCAGAAGAATGTATAGAAAGATTGTACAAAGTAAAGAAAGAACTGAGTTATTCTAAAGCAAGCTATAATATGTTAGATAAATATACTAAAAAGTATATGAATACTATAAGTAAATCTAAAGTTGCTGACAAGGTTAATGCTACAATAAAAGATTCCAATAAAGAAACTAATCCAGATGATATAAAACTTGGTTCTAAAGTGCATCATCCTAAATTTGGGGTTGGGACAGTAGTATCTATAATTGGCACAGATGTTACTATAGCTTTTGACAAGCAAGGAATTAAAAAAATAAACAAAGAATATACAACACTAAATATTTTATAATGGAGGTTAATATAGGGAATGGATAGTATAAATTTTGCTAAGAACTTAATAGACTTCATATATGATAGTCCATCATCTTTTCATGCAGTTGATAGTGCTAAAGAAATTCTAGATAAAAATGGATTTGAAGAGTTAACTTTAAATCATAAGTGGGACCTAAAAGTGGGTGGAAAATACTATGTTACTAAAAATTTATCTGCTATAGTAGCTTTTGTAGTTAATTCAGAAGACATAGAGAAAGATGGTTTTAGAATAATAGGTTCTCATTCAGATTCTCCTACATTTAGCATTAAACCAAATGCAGAAATAGAAGCTGAAAAATCTTATTTGAAGTTGAATACAGAGTGCTATGGAGGAGCAATATTGAGCACATGGTTAGATAGACCTCTTGGCATAGCTGGCAGGGTAGTTTTAAAGAGTGATAATGTATTAAAGCCAAGCGAAAGACTTATAAACTTTCAAAAGCCAATTTGTATAATACCAAACCTAGCTATACACTTAAATAGAAGTATAAATGATGGTCATTCATATAATAAGCAAAAGGATATGTTACCTTTAGTTGGTTTGTTGAATGATACATTAGAAAAAGATAACTTCCTTTTAAAACAAATAGCATCTAATTTGGATGTAAATATGGAAGATGTCATAGATTTTGATTTGTTTTTATATGAATTTGAAAAAGGAAGTTTAATAGGGGCTAATGATGAATTTATATCTATAGGAAGACAAGACAATCTTGCTATGGTACATGCTAGTTTGAATGCTCTTATCGATACTAAAGGTCAAAATGGCGTAAATGTAATGGCCGTATTTGATAATGAAGAAGTTGGTAGCTCTACTAAACAAGGTGCAGATTCAAACATGCTATTAAATATATTGGAAAGAATTTGTTTATCAATAGGTAAAGATAGGGAAGAGTTCTTTGAGTCTATTTATTCATCTTTTATGATATCATCAGATTTGGCTCATGCTATCCATCCAAATACTCCAGAAAAACATGACCCAACTAATAAACCAGTTATGGGAAAAGGACCTGTTATAAAGATAAATGCTAGTCAGGCATATACAAGTGATGGGTATTCTATAGCTGTTTATAAGAATATATGTAGAGAAGCTAATGTTGAGTATCAAGAATTTGTTAATAGGTCAGATGAAAGAGGTGGAAGTACTATAGGTCCAATATCTTCAACTCATATAGATATACCATCTGTGGATGTGGGAAGTCCAATTTTGGCAATGCACTCTATAAGAGAATTAGGAAATGTTGAAGACCATTATAGTATATATAAAACGTTTAGCAAGTTTTTTGAAATATAAATATAAGATAAACAATTTGGAGATGAGACTATGAAATTAGGATTATGCTTAGAAGGTGGAGGCGCAAAAGGGGCTTACCAAGCAGGAGTAGTAAAGGCATTATATGATGGAGGAATAAATAAATTTTATTCAATTTCAGGGACATCAATAGGAGCAATAAATGGATATTATTTGTACACAGGTAATGTTGATAACTTAGAAAAAATGTGGACAAATATAAAAGATATCCAGAATGGAAATGTAAAAATAGTAAATAATACTGTGGATAATTCTCCTGCTATAGACAATTTGAGGGAACTAGATGATAGTAAAATTGAAGAAATGAAGTTTTATGTTAACTATGTAGAAGTCAATAATAAGGTAGTATCAGAAAAGATTGTTGATGTATCAAAAATGACTCGTGATGAAGCAATTATCAGTATTTCATACAGTGGATTGTTACCATCAAATCCAAAGGCCACTCTTGGTTTTAAAGAACAATTTGCAAAAGATGTTCAAGAAGGACTATATGATGGTTTTAAATTAGATGGAGGTCTAATTAGGAGTGCATTGATTGAACCTTTAATTGTGGATAATGTGGATAAGATTATTTTAATATCAACGAAATATAATTATGAATTGCCAGAAGATATTAAAAAAACATACGATGAAGACAGAATAATAGTAGTTAGACCAAATACTCAGTTCGCACCTAAAGACACTCTTAATTTTGATGATGAGTTTTGTAAAGCTATTTATCAAGAAGGATATGAAATAGGAAAAAATATACTTGATAGACTTTAATTTAGAGTATAATATAATAAATGTAATTGTATAATTTAACTAAGGAAAAGGAAGGTAATGAATTATGGAAAATAAAAATCCTATAGTAACTATAGAAATGGAAAATGGAAAAGAAATTAAAATTGAGTTGTACCCAAATATAGCACCAAATACAGTTAAAAACTTTGTATCATTAGTAAATGAGGGATATTATAATGGAATAATATTTCATAGAGTAATACCAGGATTTATGATACAAGGTGGATGCCCAAATGGTACAGGAATGGGTGGTCCAGGTCACTCTATAAAAGGTGAATTTAGTGGGAATGGATTTACTAATAATTTAAAACATGAAAGAGGAGTCATATCAATGGCTAGAACTATGGCACCTAATTCAGCTGGTTCTCAATTTTTCATAATGCATAAAAATTCACCACATTTAGATGGTCAATATGCAGGATTTGGTAGAGTAATAGAAGGTATAGAGGTTGTTGATGAAATAGCATCAATTAGAACAGATGCAGCTGATAAGCCACAAACTCCACAAGTTATGAAATCTGTTACTGTGGAGACTTTTGGAATAGATTACTCTGATGTAGAAAAAAATTAAAACATATATAAAAATTAGTTATAAGTAAAAGTCAAAATATATGTTGTTTATTGAAGATAAAATGGGATGTAGTTACGTCTTTAGACGAATACATCTCATTTTTTATTTATTCTATATAATAAGAAATTGTGTATTAAAATAATAAATTACAAAATATACCAACTAGAAATAACATTGGATTTTTATGATACTTATTCCATAAAATTAGTATCATAAAATTTTAATTAAAAAATAAAGTACAGTTAAAAAAATTTTACTAAAAATATTTTTATCCAAGTTTGTATATAATAATATATTAAATAAATATGGAAGACATATGGAAAACAATTATTCCAGTGTCTTTTTAAGCTATTTTATCTATTTTATTTAAGAAAAATAAGTTTTTCTATGTTTTTTATTTATAAAAAAATATCATCATGGAAATATCTTCTATTTACAATTTTATAACTTTGGTTTACAATAATAGAGACAATAAATCCTAAAAAACATAAGAAGAAAAAAGTGCTTAATATTTGAGAGAGACTGGTTTAGTTTACACCAGCTAGGCCAGTCAAGGAATAATTTAAAGTGTAATATATAACAATGAAAAAGAACCTGTAATTAGAATCTTCTAATTACAGGTTCTTTTTTGCAGAAATTGGTATTATTATATAAATATTTAAGAAAGTAAATTTTTAACTTTGTTGTAACTAAGTACGTTTTTTAACATAGTATAATATAGACCCAAAATGGAGGGATTATAAATGAGAAATATTATACTTTATTTAAATGATGATACCTTTATATCAAGAAAATATCCAGATAAAAACTTTAGTTTTTTAGAATATTGTTTAATAGGAACTAAATATTCAAGTACTTTTGTAGAAGAAAAACTTCTTACTTTTTTCAAAGTAAGAATACCAGAAATATTAAAAGATAAAAATATACTAAAAGCAGAGTTATTTATTCATATTAATTCAGATAATAATTATATTTTTAATGAAAAAATAGATATTGAAGTAAAAAGAATAACCGAATATTATAATTCAAGGACTATATCATGGAATGATAAATTGCCTATAGAAAATATTGAAGGATATTTACCAATTGGTATAAGTGATACATCTAACTATATATGTTTAAATATTACAAGTATTGTAAAAGCATGGGCGGTGGGCAAGTATCCTAATTATGGATTAGCTTTATCTTTAAATTATCCTTGTAAGATTATAGAGTTTACATCTAGTAGAGGTCGTAACAAACCATATATACTTATAACATTTGAAGAAAGAAAAAAAGAGTGCTGTCCTCCTAAATTCGGATGTCCTCCAATTAGAGTTACAGGTCCAACCGGACCAAGAGGCCCAATGGGAAGCACAGGAGCAACAGGACCAACAGGAAATACCGGAGAAATAGGGCCAACAGGAGCGACTGGTCCAACTGGAAACGCAGGAATAACAGGGTCAACTGGAGCGACTGGTTCAACAGGAAACACAGGAGTAACTGGAGAAATAGGACCAACCGGAGCAACAGGTCCAATAGGAAACACAGGAACAACAGGAGCAACAGGTCCAACCGGAAATACTGGAGAAATAGGAGCAACCGGAGCAACAGGTCCAACAGGGAACACAGGAGCAACTGGAGCAACAGGTCCAACCGGAAATACTGGAGAAATAGGAGCAACCGGAGCAACAGGTCCAACAGGGAACACAGGAGCAACTGGAGAAATAGGAGCAACCGGAGCAACAGGTCCAACAGGAAACACAGGAGCAACTGGAGAAATAGGAGCAACCGGAGCAACAGGTCCAACAGGGAACACAGGAGCAACTGGAGAAATAGGACCAACCGGAGCAACAGGTCCAACAGGGAACACA
>NZ_JRHN01000020.1 GCF_001299635.1 Clostridioides difficile
ATTGAGGATGTGAGGGAGAGTTGCCACTATTTCATATAGGGTATTATATTATGTTTTTAAGCTAGTTTTACTATCTTCTATGTTTACATAATAACTCTTGTATGTGAATTTAATAGATAATTCATATGAAAATTATGTGAAGTTTTTAGGTTTTATAGTAAATATATTAAAAATTATAGATTTTTTTGTCATTTAATATAGATAATGTTATTTTAGCTGCTAAACTACCATTAGAATAATCTTTACTTTGGATATTTGTAGCAAAGAAATAAGTATTTTCATTTTTTTCTACATAACCTATAAACCAACCATTTACATCTTTACCATTTATAGTAGCGGTGCCTGTTTTGCCAGAAAGTGAGACGCCATCCTTTTTTGATACTATCAATGAATCTTTTACAGCTTCTATATTTTTATCTTTAAAATTAAACTTATTTGTATAGAAATCTCTAAGTACTTTTACCTGTTCAATAGGTGAAATTTTTAATGAGGATTCTAGCCAAAAACGTGAGATACCTCCTGAAATATCACAATTACCATACTTAATCTGTTTAAGATAAGTTTGTATATCTTTTATCCCTGTTTTTTTATCTAGATAATGAAAGTACCAGTTTACGGAGTTCTCCATAGCAGAAAATAAGTCTTGGTCTTTATTCCAAGAGTTAATAGAATGAAGTTTTCCATCCCAAGGGATGTATGAATTATTTTTTGTTATAATCCCATTTTCTAATCCCAATAAAGCACTATAAATTTTATAAGTAGAATTTGGAGAAATTCTTTTTTTACTTTTTTCCTCATTGTAAATATGATATTGATTGGATTTTAAATCATACATAACAAAACTTCCATCAAAACCTTTAAAGTATTTGCTTAGGTCTTCATACATAGTTTGACTATTTGTAGGTTTATATTCTTCATTAACATCCGCCATAATAGATAATGTAGGGCTATTTCCAAATACAATTAAAGCAATCAATGTAAGAATTAAAAGACTTTTTAGTTTTAAAAATTTTGACTCAGTATGAAAATTTGTTATCTTCAATAATCGCCTTTTAATTTGTTGTTTTGACCCACCAATATCTGATGTAAGTGCGAGATTAGAGGGTCTTGAAATATTATCTACAAAGTTTATTAGTGTTTGTCCATATTCTATATAATCATCTTTATCAAGTTTCTTTAGAACTGAAATATCACATGCAATTTCACGGTCTACTCGCATTTCTTTAAGAGCATACCATACAAGAGGGTTAAACCAGTATAATATTTGGAAAAAACACATTATATAATTTATCAATATGTCTCTATTTTTAGAATGTTGTAATTCATGAAGTAAAATATATTTTATATCTTTTAAAGATAATTTAGATATAGACTTATCTGGTAATATAATATGTGGTTTAAAGTATCCAAATGTAATAGGTGTATTTATGATGCAGGATTTACATAATATAAAATCTTTATTTATACCAATATCTTTTTTACATTGTTCAGATAGTAAAACTATCTCATCATCATCTAAAATATGTGCAGATTTTTTCATATTTCTTATTTTAAAATTACAATGAATCGTGATAACTATCATAATTGAAATACCAATCATCCATAATGTTAATAATAAAATATTTAAACTATCAAAATTAGATTGATTCAGAGATACTGAAAAATCCTTTAATGTATTTGAGTGATTAATAATACTATTTGAGCTATTTTTTATTATATAAGTATTAGCAGTATTATTTTCAATTTGAGTAAAACCATATAGATAGTTAAGCATATTTCCAAGATTAATGTATTTAAGAGGGATAAATGGAATTATTAATGTTATAAGCAATATAAATCCAATATTATAGTGGCATTTTGCAGAAATGTGCTTATTAAATATCTTTTTAATAAATAAAATTGCAGCAATTAATAATGATAGGGTTAATGTACTGAATAGGAATCGTATAAAGAATGGAGCATACATATTTACTTATCCTCCTTAGTCACCCTTTTGTTTAAAATCTCTTTCAATTCCTCAATATCATCTTCAGATAGTTTATCGTTTTCCAAAAAGTTTAGCACCATAGAATTAAGAGCACCATTATAAAAACGATTTAAGAAAGAACGACTTTCTGTAGCTACATATTCTTCTTCTTTAACAAGTGGAGTATAAACGAAAACTCTACTATTTTTTTCATATGTTAAAGCTCCTTTTTTAACTAATCGCAATAGCATTGTTTGAATAGTTTTAGGACTCCATGTACTTGTTTCTACTAATTTTTCAATTACTTCATTAGTGCTAATAGGAGCATATTTCCAAACAATCTTCATAACTTGATACTCTGCTTCTGAAATTTGTGGTACTTTTTTCATGATTATACCTCCTTATACTTACATTTGTAATATATAAAGTATATTATCATTAATTTAGTTTGTCAATTAGTAAAAATAGCTCATTTATAACTCCTAAATAACTAGATATAATTAAATTTAATTCTTAGTTGAGTTGTGTAAGTATAGCTTTAAGTTAAATAAATGTGTATATTGACAGCTGAAAATATAGTTGATATACTTATTGTTGATATAACAACTAAAAAGGGGGTATAGAAATGATAATCACGGTTATAAATGGAAGTCCTAGAAAAAATGGGGCTACATCAAAGGTTTTGACTTGTTTGTGCAAAGATATTGAAAGATTAATTCCAACAGTAGAAATTAATTATTTTGATTTAAGTGAAGTCAATCCATCGTATTGTATTGGTTGTTTAAATTGTTATAAAATGGGGAAGTGTATTAATCAAAGTGATAAAGTAGAGTACATTCATGATATAATTACTAAGAGTGATGGTGTTATATTTGGTAGTCCTACTTATGGAAGTAGTGTAACTGGGCTTTTCAAGGTATTTACAGATAGAGCACATATGATGTTGGAAAGATTATTACATCGTAAGCCATGTATAGCAGTTACTACATATGAAAATGCTCGTGGTTCAAAAGCAATTTCTTTTATGAAATCGATGGTCTTAGATTCTGGAGGTTATACTTGTGGTAATTTATCTATAAAAACTGGATTTAATCAGAATCCTATAACTGAAAGAGTAGAATTAAAGATACAAAAAGTATCTAAAAAATTTATTTATTGCATAGAGGAAAATAAAAATCCGCCTGTGTTTTCTCAAATCTATAACTTTATTGCTATGAATGTTGTTTTAAAGCCAATGGCTTTTAAAAATATTGAGCAATATAAAGGAATAATTGATAGATGGGAGGCGCAAGGGATTATCTAAATGGAGGTAAAATGAAAGATTTTGAGGAACTATATGAAGTTACAACTAAGCTAGTAAGTACTTCATTGAAGGTAAAAGATGATTTGAAAAAAATGTTTAAACAAAATGGATATGATATAACAGCTGATCATTATGCGTTATTAAGATTTCTATGGGAACAAGATGGAATTTCTCAGATAGATTTATGTGAAAAATCATGTAAGGATAAATCCAATACTACAAGAATCTTAGATGTTATGAAAAATAAAGGATTGATTGTACGTAAAGTAGATGCTAAAGATAGACGTAAGTTTCAAATATTCTTAACAGATTTAGGTAGAGAATTAGAAGAACCATTAAATAAAATTGCAAGTATGTATGCAGTAGAGACATTTAAATCTATTTCTGATGAAGAGTTACCCTTGTTTGCTAAGATTTTAGATAGAATTGGAAAGTAGATACAAACTCTATTTTAAGAAGTCTTTTTAACTATTAATGATACAAAATGATAGAAAGAGGGATAAGAATGAGTTCTAAGATTTATTATTTTTCTGGGACAGGGAACTCTTTAGTAGTTTCAAAGACTTTAAAAGGGATGTTAAATGAAAATAAGGAAGTAATACCATTAGCTATACATAGAAAAAAGCAAAATATAGATATAAATGAAGATGTACTAATAATCGTTTTTCCTGTGTATTTTGCTAATGCTCCTGATATAGTAAAATCTTTTGTAGATAAATTAAATTTTAATAGTAATACTCATATATATGCTATTGCCACTTGTAATGGAGTAGCTGGACATAGTTTGTTTACTATAGATAAGTTGCTTAAGAAAAAGGGCAAAAAATTATCAGCTGGTTTTATAATTGATATGCCTGGCAACGCTTTGACAACACCTTTAGATGTTGAAGAAGAGAGATTAAGAAATTTAACTAATAGAGTATCTGAGATTGCAAAGTATATCAATAATTCTGAAAATGGAAGTATAGAAGGAAAGAATAATTTAAAGTCATATATAGATAGTGTTATGCTTCGTTTAGTAGGGAAGAATATGCAAATTGCAACTACTAAATTTTTTGCAGAGAGTAAATGTAATGGATGTGGGACATGTAAAAAGGTTTGTCCTGTAGACAATATAAGTATAGTTTATAAAAAGCCAAAATGGGGTAATGAGTGTGAAAGATGTTTAGCTTGTTTTCACTGGTGTCCAAAAGAGGCTATAAATATAAAAAAATCGTTTTTAACAGATAGAAAGAAGTATCATCATCCAGATGTTACTGTTAAGGAGATGTTTTTAGATAAGTAGATATATTTAACTTGTATTAATAACTATCTTATTAAATAAAAATTTTAGAGTAATAAAGAGAAAAATACAGTAATCTTATGAGAGGATTATAAATAGTAATATGTAATCATATAATATAGTAGAGATTAAAAAGAATGATATATAAATATATAAGATTATTAACATGAAGATAAAAGCGCCTCATAAATAAAAGTTTTTGAGGCGCTTATTGTTTATTTAAATTGGTATCTATTATTTTATAATCTCAACCATTTTTTTTATATCCTCTGATGCCATTTCAAACTTTGACTTTTCAATCAATATGTTTCCACCAGTCATGATATAGGATGGAAATATTCTTAATTTATCATAATAAAGTTCATTGTTACGAAGTTTATATGTTGAGATAGAAGGGATAGCATTCTTTTTTGTATGTTTTTTAGTAATCATGTTAAAAGATTTTTTTGCAACATCTCCCATCAACATCACTACTTCTAAATTATCGAATAATTTAATTTCCTCTTCTAAAATAGGCATGTGTAATTTAATTGTGTCACTAGTTATTGTATATTCCGATTTAGGGAGTTTTACTGCATTGGTTATATAGATACCCATATCTAAAATATCATTTATATTAGATACTTCTATACCTGCATTGTTGAATAAAGGGATAGTGGTTTTTAAGTAATCAGCATCTTCCTCTATACTATAAAAATCATCATTAGGGTTATTTGGTACAACTTCATTAATCATGATAGTTTTTATGGTATCTGTGTCTATTGTTATATTAGGAAGATATGATGTTATTTTGTCGTTATCAAAAAGATTATTCTGCTTAATAAATTCATTTAAAGTTGATTTTATATTTATTTTCATATAATGTATCTCCTTAGTTTAAAGCTTTAAATACTATAAAAATAGTTTTAAAGTATATAATTTTAAAATATAATAACATATCAAATACGACAACAGAATGTCATGTTTAATTAATAACCTTATCTAAATTTAGAATTTATTAGAGCATCTGCTTGTTCATAGTCATCTTTATGTACATAAATTGAGTACTCATAAGAAAAATCTTCTTTTTGCCCTAAATTTCCAAGAATCATTTTATTTGAAAAAGACCCTTTAGAGTAAGTATTGTTCCTTACTTTATACTTATATTTAATTTTATTTACTGACAATATACTGCATATCTCATTAAATCTATCTAAAGAATATCCTCGGAAAAGCTCAGTTCTATTTAAAATCATAAAGAAAACCTCCTTATAAAAGTAAGTTATTGAAAATAGTTGAGAAATGGACTATAAGTTGTTATAAATAAAAGGTAGCAAAATTAAATTGATTTGTAAAGTTTTTAAGAGTATTATACTAGTAACAAAATGAATAAGTTACAGATATATAATTTTAAATAAAATATGTAAATGTGATTACATAGACTCAAAGGAGAAATTTTAATGAAAAAAATATCACAAGAAAAAGTAAGTACATATACTAAAGAAGTATCTCAAGAAAAGATTGAACAATGGAAATCGGTATATGAAAAATATAAAGATACTTTAAAAGTAAATTCTAAACCTATTTCAGAAGTAATAGAGTTTTTAAAACAAAAATATACTGTAAAGGAAGAAAATTCAGAAGAGTTCAAGGATGTAATTATCAATAATATTAAATTAAATAAGCCTTTCTCAGAAAAGATTACCAATAATGCAGAATTAAAGCCTATTGTATTTACAATTCAAAATGAAGGGAATGCAAAAAAATTATACGATGCACAAGAAGAAATTTATAGTGGTTGTCCAATTACAGTGGGTATGGAATTTGAAACAGGATGTGTATTTGTAGAGGGTAGTGATGAGCTTAATGATGAGATAACTGCCTTTAGAGGATTAGATAAATATGATATAAATAATTATTATCTAGTAGCAAACTATGTTAGATGTCTAAAGAAATATGAATTAATAGATTAGTACATGATTTAAAAATTATAGAATAAATTTAAGGCTAGTATAATTATAGGGAATAAGTTTAAGTCTAATACAATTAAGTTTAAATCTAATATAAATGTTAAACATAAATTTAGATAGAGTTGTCAAAATAAAATTGGCAACTCTATTTTTTTATTTTAAATTTATTAAAACTGATAGCTGTTATAGAATTGTTATTTTTTCATGTTAGTATTCTCTTAGTAACAGAAATTCATGAATTACAAGAAAGGAGAAATAAATATGAAAGATTTAATTCTTGAAACAAAAAATTTATCAAAAAGATATAGGGAACAAATGGCAGTTAACAATGTTTCTTTGCAAATTGAGCGAAACAGTATCTATGGTCTTTTAGGTCCAAATGGTGCAGGGAAGTCTACCACACTTAAAATGCTTGTTGGTCTTCTTCGTCCAACAGATGGACGTATTATTTTTGATAGGAAACTTTGGAAGCGAGAATCTCTTGCAAAAATTGGTGCCTTAATAGAATCCCCTTCTTTGTATGGGAATCTTACAGCAGAGGAAAATTTATTAGTACATACGAAAATTTTGGGAATTCCTAAAGATAAAATTTATGAGGTATTAGAAATAGTAAACTTGAAAAACACAGGGAAAAAGAGAGCTTCACAATTTTCTATGGGGATGAAACAAAGGTTAGGAATAGCTATTGCACTTTTGAGTGACCCAGAACTGTTAATACTAGATGAACCAACTAATGGGCTTGACCCTTTTGGAATTCAAGAACTTCGTGAGTTGATTGCTTCTTTTCCAAAAAAAGGTATAACTGTAATTCTCTCTAGCCATATTCTTTCAGAGGTTGCTCAAGTTGTAGATAATATAGGAATTATAAATGGAGGACGATTACTATTTCAAGGAATACCTGACCCCAATGAAAATCTAGAAGAATTTTTTACAGATGTTATTCTTAAAGGAGGACAAAACAGATGAATGCTTTACAATCAGAACTTTTAAAGTATAAAAGAACATTTATGGGAAAACTTATTATTTTTTTCCCAGTATCTTTTGCAGCATATGCACTTATAATGCAAGGAACACTTATGCAAAATCCATTATCCCAATCAGATTCTTGGGCGTGGCAAAGTCTTTTAGCATTAATTTTTAATTGGTGGTCATTTATGTTTCTGTCTATTGGATTTGCATTGTTTGCTACTTTGGTAGCTGCACAGGAAAAAAAGGCTGGAAATTATCGTGCTTTACGTACACGCAATGTGTCTCCTATGATGCTTTGGATTAATAAAGTTATGGCGATGGCAGTTTACAGTTTTATTTCAACACTAGTTTTAATAGTTATAACAATTATAACTGGTTTAATATTGAAAGCTGGACCAATTCCTTTTGGACAGATTATAGAGGCAAGTATTGTATGTTGGGTTGTCTCTCTTGCTATACTTCCAATTCAGTTATTGCTTGCTACGTGGAAAGGTATGTTCTTAAGCATGGGAGTTGGATTTTTAGGAATGATATTGGGTGTCCTTGCTGCGACAAAATCATTTTGGATTGCAGTACCATGGAGTTGGGCAATTAGGATAGTGTGTCCAATCCTTAACTTACATCCTAATGGTACTATATTAGAAGCTGGAGACCCACTTTTGAATACTTCAGTAATTTCTATTGGGATTGTTGTTTCTTTGGTTGTGTTTCTAGTATTAACAGCACTTACTGCAGTTTGGTTTAGTAGGAGGGATGACAAATGATAAAACTCTTATTATCAGAATGGCTTCGAACAAAGAGAACAGCCGTCCGATGGCTTACTCTTTTTATGCCTGTTATTTTTTCATTATGTGTGGTTGCCTATCTTGCAATCAAATCTGGGAGTACACAAGCATTTGCTTTTGAAGGATTTTTTACCGTATGGACTGTATTCATCATTCCTATTGGAGTAGGTATTTTATCTGGATTTATAGTATATGAGGAAGAGCTTGCTGGAAATTTCAATGGTTTTTTATGCATAGGTATTTCTCGTGTTAGATTATATCTTGGAAAATTTCTTTTTCTTTTGTTTTGCTTAACTGTATGCACATTTATTGCTACATTGATACTCTGTATAGGTATGAATATTGCAGTGCCATATGGAGTAACAATAAGGTTATTTCTGTCAGCAGCAGGACTTGTGGTGATTGGGACGCTTCCACTATTAGCTATTCATCTTTGGGTGAGTTTTGCATGGGGAATGGGTGCATCTATTGGTATTAGTATTGGTGGAATTTTAATGGCAGCAATACTTGGTCTAACAAATGTGGGCTCAAAAATTGGCCCATTTGTACCTTGGACATGGCCAGTAAAATTGGGTATGCTTCCAGGAACTTATTTTATTAAAGGAACTGGAAATATTCCAAATGATGTGATTTATTCTGAAATGATACAATCAGCTACTATACATTTTGTAGCTGTAGTAATAGGTCTGATTATATTCTTGATAGGAGGGGTTACTTGGTTTAAAATATGGGAAGGAAGGAAAAATTGCGAGTAGATATATATTACTTTAATACTTACCTTCCTACAAAAGAAAGGTGGTGTTATATTGAGTAAAATATTGATTATTGATGATGAAGTAGACTTAGTAATGTTACTTGAAGACGAGTTAAAGGGAAAAGGTCATGAAGTATTGATAGCTTATGATGGACAGACTGGTATAGAGTTATCAAAAAAGCAGCCTGACCTTATCATACTAGATATTATGATGCCTAAAATGGATGGTTTTGAAGTATGTCAGGCAATTAGGGATGATGTCTTGTGTCCAATTATATTTTTGAGTGCAAAGCAGTCAGAAACTGACAAAATCAAGGGCTTGACCTTTGGAGGGGATGATTATATAACAAAACCTTTTGGACTACGTGAACTTATGGCAAGAATTGAAGCCAATTTGCGTAGGGAAAAACGGTCACAGTATATCAATGAAGAGAACAAACGCTCTACATTGTACTTTGGAAAGTTATGTCTATGTATGAGGGAACGTACAGTTAAAATTGATGGTAAGGAGATTGATTTAACTAAAATAGAGTATGATATTGTTGAACTACTAGCACTCCATGCAGGACAAGTCTTTTCTAGAGAACAAGTCTATGAAAAAGTATGGGGATGCGATTCTGAGGGTGATTCTTCAACTGTTGTTGAACGAATTAAAAAAATACGAGCTAAGTTTGCCGCTGTGATGCCAGAAAAAGAATACATTTCTACAGTTTGGGGAATTGGATATAAGTGGAATAAAATGTAAGGAAGGAGAAAATATTAAATGAAAAATCAATCACTTATAACACAATTCAGGCGCACCTTTCTTTTGATTATAGTGGCTAGTATAGTCTCCACAGTAATTACTTATGTGTTTGCTATTTACTTGTTTATATATTCATTAAATAAAGACATTTATCCAGCAAATTACTATGAGAGGCAAGTTTCTGGAATTGAGGCATACGTTAATGAAAAAAACATAGACTTGTTATCTCAATCGAATGAAGACGAATTAAAAAGTGTTATTCATGGGAATGGGATTTTATATCAAGTTGTGGATGATAATGGCAATGTCTTGTATAGTATTAATCCACAAAAACCATTCAAGACAAAAGAAGAATTATTTAGCAATTTTAGCAAAAAAACTTCTCGTAAAGGGAGTTATATCTATACTATTCCTATCAAAGATGACAATGGGAAGGTTGAGGGAGCTGTTATTCTATCCTATGTAGTAAAAGTTACATTTGCAAATAATAGGGGGAAATTTATAGGTGTAATTATTGCAACAGGTTTATTCTCTCCATTTCTATATATTATTGGGTTTACTATATGGTTTTCTAAAGATTTTGTAAAAAATATCAATAAACCAGTACATCTCTTAATCGATGCATCCAAGAAGATAAGAGAAAAGAACCTTGATTTTGAAATCGACTACTACTCAGATAATGAACTTGGAGAACTTTGCAGTGCTTTTTCTGAAATGAAAGATGAATTAAAGAAATCTTTATCTGTACAGTGGAAAATGGAACAGGAACGTGTTGAGATGGTAGAGGCTTTAGCACATGACTTGAAGTCTCCTCTTTCTATTATTTTGGGATATACAGATGCACTTATTGACAATAATTTAGAGGGTAACGAAAAATTACACAGATATCTTACAGTTATAAGAGAAAATACAGAAAAAAGTGCATCTCTTGTTCAGAAAATGCAATACACTTCTGATTTGGAAAAATCAAATATACAATTAAACCTCGTCCCTGTAAATTTACCTGAGTTTTTGGAACAAAAGGTACAGGGCTATGAATTACAGGCTCATCAAAAAGAAATCAAGCTTGTTTTAAAAATACAGGGTAATATACAATCTCCAGTTCAAATAGATGTTGATAGATTGACACGAATTTTTGATAATATTATATCCAATAGTCTAGAATACACTCCAGTAGGTGGTAGTATTAACATCATCGTAGAAGCTGAAAAAAACTATATCTATTATAAGATTTGTGATTCTGGTAGTGGGTTTAGTTCTAAAGATTTGAAAAAGGCTCTTGATAAGTTTTATAGAGGTGATGAGGCTAGACAGACTAAAGGTGGTCATTCTGGTCTTGGACTTTATATTGTTAAGCAATTAGTGGAACAGCTTGGAGGTTCTGTCAAAATAGAAAATTCAAAATCAGGTGGGGCATGTGTTATATTTTGGCATGTCTCTTAATTACTTAAAAGCTTTATAAATTTAACTTATATATTTTAAATCAAAAGAGGAGGGATATTATGCCTCCTCTTTCTTAAATTTCAATTAATATCTATGCAGTCAATTATATTCATCTTTTTAACTTTTCTTAATGGAATAAGAGTAGCTATTATACATGCAAGTATAGAAACAAGAGTAGCTTGTGAGATTGAAAGAATTGGTATATTAGCAAAATCAAGTTTTTCTATAGTTGCCATGTTTATGATAATGGCACTGGCATATCCAGCAATAGAACCAAATATGGCTGCGAAAATTCCATAGTAAGCACCTTCCCATAAAAACATCTTATAGAGGCTACTATTACTCATACCAATAGCTCTTTTAACCCCAATCTCATTAATTCTAGTATTTATATTTGTATTAGTTGTGTTAATTATGTTTAAAGTACCAATCAAGCCCACAAACAGGATTACTGCCCATGCTAGAAATTCTATTTGTTTAAAACTCTCTTTGAGTTGCTTGTCTGATTCGATATATGATATCCAATGAGAGCCAGGGTTATTTTTACAAATCTGTTCTATAGATAATCTTATTTGTTCTAAATCTGACTTATCTTTAGCATAAATGTTTATTTGATTGAACTTGTCCTTGTTTGTCAAAGTATCATAAACAGAGTCATATATAATAATATCAACACCATTTAGCCAACCCTTACCTTGTAAAATAAACATTTTATCTATTGTATTATATATTTCTAGTTGCTTTTTATTTATTGTAATACTGTCCTTTGGCTTTAGGCTTGTATATTTAGTTTTTATACCTGGAGTAGAAATCGCAACTGGATTTTTTATAAAACAAATAGAACCATTTTTGAAATCTTCTAGTGTAGAATCTGTAATAGAAGGCATACAATCTTTTAAGGTTTGCTCATCGATTCCAATGATTTTTAACATCTCACCACTATTTTCAAAATTGATATTTGTATCTATTTCCTCTTGTTTGTATTCTGAGTATTTTATAAAAGAAGTACGATTGATATCTTTCATGCTATTTATTTTATCTAGAGTGGATTTATCAAAACCAGTTATTTCGTTTGTTAAGGAGAAATCTCCTTCTTTTAAACTACTTACTGATTTAGATGCATCTAATACATTAGAAAACTCACTCAGTGCAACGAATACTGTTATACTCATAAATAAAGAGAGTATAGTTATTATAGTTCTTCCTTTATTTCTTTTTAAGTTTAACCATGCAAGATGTCTTTCAAAGTTTTTTATTGTTTTTTCTTTTCTAATCTTTCTTTTGATTTTGGTAGTAGTACCAGCCATAGCAGTTTTTGGAGATACATGTGAAGCGTATATTGCTGATGGTAATGCCGAAATAAGTGAAAAAATCAACGACATACTAGAACTTACTAATAATGGGAATAGATAAGCATTTGAGTTCTTATGTATAAGCTCAGTTATTTCTGTATTATTATTTGCTAGAAGTATATTTGGGTTTAAGATATTAGTTACCATTGTAGTTATGCTTTCAGAAGATATAATTCCAACTATAACTCCAATAGGTATAGCAATAGCACATAAGATTAAAACTTGTAAAATAATAAGCTTATATAGTTGCTTTGGTTCAGCACCTATTGCTCTTAGACATCCATATTCTTTAATCTTCTTTGTAACAGATATTTTTAAAATATTATAGATTACAAGTCCTGAAGCCAATAAAACTAATAAAGCAACGAATAAAGATACCAATATAATAATAGATATACTATCATCATTAGAATTATCTTTTTCAAACTGTATCCCAAGTGCATTTAAATAAATCCAATTATACTGAATTGAATCGTGAGGAAGACCTATATTTTTAGCTAATTGATTCACTATTTCTTGAAATTCGTCTTGTTGTTTTACTTTAAAATCTAATGAAGATAAGGCATATCTCTTAGGCAGAAAATTTTCTGATGTGCCTTTGCCTACAATACCATTTACTATGCCACTTGCATATCCTGTATAATCATCTTCTAAAATACCACTCAATTTAAAGTTGGCTGTGTAATTATATGCTGATATAGTATCTTTTAAAAGTGAAATATCCAAATTCATAGGTACTGTCATACCTAGTTTTGGTTTTATACCCATAAGTTTTAGCGTATTTTCATCTAAGGCTATTTCATTATCATTTTTAGGAAGATTTCCAGACTTTAATTTTGTTAACTTTGGATAGTTGGAAAGTCCTATTTTATCATACTCTTTTACAAGTACAGAGATACCAGAATCCTTTATTTTACTAGTACCAAGAGCTATTGAAGTACCAGCTTGATAAATTCTACTATCTTTCTTTATTTTATCAACTTGATTTTTGGTAAGTTGATGAAAGGATACATGCCTATCCCCATTAAAAGAGCGAGCTTGTTCAATTCTTAAATTTTGAAGTATAGCAATTGACTGTCCAATCACAGTCGTCATAATGGTTGATAGTACTATTGCGATAATAATAAGCGCAGTCATAAGTTTTTGGCTTTTTAATTCTTTTATTGAAAGTGAAAGATAACTCTTCATTATTATTCCACCTCCATAAGTGCGCCATCAATAATTGAAAGTCTTCTATCAGCAAGTTTTGCAATTCTATCATCATGAGTGATTACAACTAAAGTCTTACCAAACTGTTTTGAGGTTTTGATAAGAAGATTCATAACTTCGCTACCACTTTTACTATCTAAGTTTCCTGTAGGCTCATCAGCAAATATTATATCTGGCTTTGCAATAAGTGCTCTTGCAATTGCAACTCTTTGTTGCTGACCACCTGAAAGTTCATGAGGAAGATGGTGAAGTCTGTCTGTGATTCCAAGTAATGATGAGATTTCATTTAAGTATTTTTTATCAGGTTGTTTTTTATCTAGAAGTACAGGCATTAAAATATTTTCTGATGCTGTAAGAACTGGTAAAAGATTAAACTGTTGAAAAACAAATCCAAAGGATTTTCTTCTAAGAGCAGATAATTTCTTTTCACTATATTTATATATATCTTTATCATCCAGAAACACCTGTCCAGAGGTAGGGTTGTCCAAACCACTTAAGATATGTAAAAGCGTACTTTTTCCACTTCCAGAAGGACCAATTATAGAAACAAATTCTCCTGAGTTTATTTCTAAATTGACATTATTAAGTGCAATAACTTTATTGTTGTCAGAACCATATGTTTTTGATAATTGTTTTGTTTTTATAATCATAAAAAACACTCTCCTTTTCTATATAAGAAGAGTGTAAGTTTTAAAACTCAATTTTTTCTCAGTTTCTCAATTTTATTTACTTAAAAATTTATTTCAAAAGGATAGAGTCTATAAATTATAAATTAACAAAAACTTATAGAAGAGCAGTGGGGGATTGTAAAATTGCTTTAATTTTTTGTTGAGAATTTAGCTGTAATTTTAGCACTATTGGATACGTTATTTTCAACGGAAATAGAGCCACCATGTTTTTCACATAATATCTTAGATATATAAAGACCCATACCAAAATGTAAGTTGTTGTTATTTGAAGTCTTATCTCTATAAAAAGGTTTTAAGGCTGATTTTAGAGATTCTTCACTAAATCCTACCCCATCATCTTCAATTACAAATGTAAGAAGTTCTTGTTCAAAATATATGAGTATAGATACATTATCTTTCGCATATCTAAAAGCATTTGATACTATATTTTCAATAACTCTGAAAATAATATTTTCATCAAACAATAGATTTATATTATTTATATTACTTTTAAGTGTAAAAGATTTTTCTTCTTGTTTAGCAATGATAGATAGATTTCTATCTAATTTTTTTATGAACTTGTCTATATTCAAGAGAGCTTTTGAAACAACTAAATCTTCCAATCTTTGAGAACTACTCATATTCTCTACATAACATTCAATTCTATTAATATGCTCAGACATAAGTTGTGTAGTTGATAAAATCTTTTCATCACTAAGTTTTCCTGTTGGTATGTATTTTATTAAATAATTTGAGTAACCTTTTAGAACGGTTAGAGGATTTCTTAAATCATGGGAAAAAGCAGTATTGAGCTGTTTCCTATCATTAATCATAGTCCACATTTTTATATTATTTTTCTTTAGTTCTGAACTCATTTTATCAAAAGCATTGCAGAGATTACCTAATTCATCATTATTTTTATATTCTAAGCAAAAGTCTAAGTTATTTTTAGATATTTCAATTGCACCTTTGTTGAGTATTTCAATAGGTGTTTTCAATTTTATCTTATAAAAAATTATATCAGCCAGTAATAAAAATCCTATAAAAAATACAAGTGGAAGCACAAGTTGAAGTGTGCTAATTGCATTAAGTAATGTTTTATCATAATCACTAAACTGGTTAATATTATTTTGTAGTATAGTTATAGTTCCTGTATGTAGAGGTGTACCTAAATACTTATTTTGTATAGAGTTATATATATTATTAAGCAAAATGTACGATAGAGCTGTAAGTACTGATGCTATAATTAGTGAAGATAAAGTAAGAAAAAAGAAAGACTTTTTTAGTGACATATTATTTATTTTATCCATTTGTAACCAACTCCCCATACTGTTTCTATGTAATTTTCAAGAGTATATTTTGATAATTTGATTCTTATTTTTCTAATATGCTCCATTATAACATCGCTATTGCCATTACTATTGTATCCCCAGATTCTATCATAAATTCTTTCTCTATCAAATACTTGACCAGGATTCATGGAGAGAAGCTCTACTATATCAAATTCTTTTTTCGAAAGTGAGACTTGATTGTTATCTATAGAAATTGACCTTTTTTCATAATCTATTACTAAATTATTATAAAATTTAATTTTGGTTTGTTTAGACTTTCTTTGTTCTCGTCTTAAATGAGCAGACACTCTAGCTTCAAGTTCATCTAAGTCGAAAGGTTTTACAATATAATCATCAGCACCAGCACGAAAGCCATTTATCTTATCAGTATTTTCAATCTTAGCAGTAAGAAATAGAATAGGGCATGATACATAATCTCTAACTCTATTACAAACCTCAATCCCATCTATTTCGGGCATATTTATATCAAGTAAAATAATATCTGGGTTCATAGATATTTTTTCTAATGCATCTTTTCCACTTTGAGCAGTGAAGACCTCATAATCGTTCATTTCAAAGTAATCTTTTAAGAGTGTTATTATCCCTTCTTCATCATCTACAACAAGTATTTTATTGTTCATAAAATTCTCCTTTCTAAATAAAAGTCTTTAAAGTATGCTTATTCTAGTATAAAAATCTCAATAAATTATCAAATTTCTATGTGTATATCAAAACTTAATCATTAAAGTTAGTATATTTTGAGGCATTAAATAAATCAAGCATATGATTGTTGGTAATTTTAATTTAAGACATATTTTATATCAATTAAACATCAGATAAATTATAAAAATGAATTAATATACATTAATCAGTTGATATATCACTTACTGTTGTTTTTTATATTTGATTAAAATATAATTGATATACCAACTAATTTTATTTTAGATAGTTATTAAATAAATAGAGAAATCTCGATGTTGATGTTTTGTTAAAAGAGAAGGGGTATGAATTAAAGTTAGGCTCAGGTATACAAATGGTTTCTAATTATATTTGTGAGTACAGCATTAAGGATGATAAAAAAATTAGTAATTTACTTAGTAAAGCAGAACTTAAGGCTAACAAAGTGTCAAAGGATATTTTAAATAAGAAAAGCAATAAAATTGGTAAAACAAATTTTATATATAAAAAGTTATATAAAAAATATATTTCATCTTGTGCAAATCAAGATAGATATTTTTCTGTTGAAGATAGTTGTATAGAATGTGGTATTTGTTCAAAAGTATGCTCTGTAAATAATATTGACATTGAAGAGGGTAGACCAAGATTTTTACATAATTGTGAACATTGTTTGGCATGCGTGCATTGGTGTCCTAAACAAGCAATTCAATGGAAAGATGTAACTAAAGATAGAAAGAGATACCATAATCCAAATGTAAAGTTGGAGGATATGATGAAGGAAACTATTAAGGATATTTGATAAGAAAAGATATATATTTATTAGTGGATAGATTAGTAATTAAGAGAGAAGTTACATATTATAAAAAGACATGGTGTTATTTTATAGTGTGTAACTTCTTCAATAAATTATTTTTTAGTATTTTTAAACCATTCTATTGTAGCTTTTTCCATATCTTTAGGAAGTATGTTATTATATACTTGATTATATAACCATGATAAAGTCTTATTATTCAAGTATTTTTTCATTTCATTCTCAGCTTCTAGCATTACTACTTTTATTAAACAAGGACATTTAGTATGCGTGTCTGGTAAATTTTCTTTATCTAATAATATGTTATTTTGTCTAATTTCTGCACATTGGAAGAATGATTCTTTTCCTTCTACTGCTTCAATAACATCCCAAAATGTTATATCTTTTGCATCACGAGCTAATGCATATCCACCTTTTACTCCTGGAACAGATTTTACTATTCCTGATTTACTTAATTTAGCATATATTTTTGATAGATAAGTTTCTGATATTCCCTGAAATGTTGCCAAATCTCTAATTCCAACAGATTTACCTTCTTCTAAATTCACCATATATAATAAACAATGTAGTGCATATTCTACTCCTATTGAAAACTTCATTACAACAAAACTCCTTCTCTAAAATAATATCTTTAATAATACATTATTATTAATTATCATTCAACCCATTACCTTAATATCAAATTTTATAAAATAATATAATTTTTATCATTGACATAGTGTAAAAACTATTATAGTATAATTAAAGATAATTAATATCGACGATAATAAATATCTTTGATATATTTTTTAAATATTTATCAATTTAAGAATGATTCTTAATATACAGGAGGAAATATAAAATGTTTACAGAAAAATTTTTTGAAGTATTAAATAATGAAGGTGTAGTTTCTATAGTAACTTATAATAATAGTGAGGCTCATGTATCTAACACTTGGAATAGTTATATAGTTCTTGCTGACGAAAATAAAATCTTAATTCCAGCAGCTGCAATGATTAAAACAGAGGAAAATATTAATATCAACTCCAAAGTTAAATTAACTATTGGTAGTCATGAAGTAATGGGATATAGATACATGGGAACAGGTTTTTTACTTGAGGGAAAAGCTAGATTCTTAAAAGAAGGAAGTGATTTTAAACTGATGGTAGAGAAATTTCCTTTTTTAACAAGAGTATTAGAAATTACAGTTGAGTCTTGTAAACAAACTTTATAAAGTATATTTTAAATTTGAGGAGAAAATTATGCCAAGAAGAATTAATAAATCTAATTGTATAGGTTGTGGGTCTTGTGAGAAAGTATGTAAGGTTGGATGTATAACAAAATTAGAAGAAAAAAGAATAATTAATGAATCTGTATGTGTTGACTGTGGAGCTTGTCAACTTATATGTCCTAAAAAGTGTATATCTCCAAATCAATAGAAATATCATCAAGTAAATAGAGTTAATAGTAAAATAATGATTTATTTGCTAAGTCAAAACTATGAAATATGGTGAAAATAGTAGTGTTTGTTAGAGTACAACTAGAGAGAGCTATTGCAGAGCAGATTTAATTTGCTCATGCAATAGCCTCATCTCTTATGTTTATTATTTCAAAGTATTAAGTTCATATAAGTCTGTTCTTCTATGTTTAAGCAAAGGTAACTGTTGTCTTATTTCAGGAATTAAATCTCTATCAATATCAGCATAAATAATACATTCCTTTTCGTCTGCTTGAGCGATAATTTTTCCCCAAGGGTCTGAAATTCTTGAATTGCCAAAAGCTATGTAGGAAGCATCTTTATTTCTAGCAGGTGCAGCACCAACATAGAATATCTGATTATCTAAAGCACGCATTCTTACAGATAACTCCCAATGAGCAGGGCCAGTAGTCATATTAAATGCAGCAGGCAAGATAACGATTTCAGCACCTTTAAGAGCCATTAAACGTGATAACTCAGGGAATCGAATATCATAACAAATAGCTATACCAACTTTTCCATATTCAGTATCTATTACAGTAACATCATTTCCTGCTGTAAGAGTATCTGATTCTTTAAAGCTAACCTTTCCTGTAACTTCAATATCAAATAAGTGCATTTTACGATGTTTTCCAATTAGAGTTCCACTTTTATCAAATACATAGCAAGTATTATAGATTTTTCCATCCTCTAATTCAGGTATACTACCAGACACTAGATAAATTCCATGCTTTTCAGCTAATTCACTCAATATAGTTGTCGTTTCACCTGGATATTCTTCAGCAAATTTAGGAAAGTATTTATTTTCATATGGACAGTTAAACATTTCTGGCAGAATCACAATTTTAGCTCCATTGATGGCAGCTTCCGTTACCATTTCTACAGCATGATTGATATTTTCAATTTTATTTTCTGTAGTCATCATCTGACATACTGCAATTTTATAGGAATTCATAGAAATTACTCCTTTCAATATTTTTATGTTATTATAACATATTAAATAAAAATTAGATATTCTTAGATTCTTATAAGTAGGTAAATAAAATAAATAAGTGTATCTAAAAAAATATGTAGATATTATTATGATTATGGGCTATATCCATATATTGACTTTTATTATATATGTTGATAGTATTATAAATACAATAGAATAATTAATAGAGTTTTATAGGGTTCCGCAATTATTAAGGATTGGTCTGGTCCAAGATAAAACCCACAACATAGTTTTGTTGTGAACACGGAAGGATAAAAACCTGGGAGATATTTTAGAATATTTCTCAGGTTATTTTATTGGTAAAAAAAGAGATATTTGAAAAGAGGGATGATTTTATGAAATGGTTATTTTTATTTATTGCAGGTTTGTTTGAAGTTTTTTGGGCTTTTCAACTAAAAAATTCTCATGGATTTTCTAAATTAACTCCAAGCATACTTACTGTTGTTGGAATGATTGTCAGTTTTTACTTTTTATCATTAGCACTTAAACATCTTCCACTTGGAACTTCATATGCCATATGGACTGGCATTGGTACAGTTGGTACAGCTATTGTAGGGATTGCTATATTAAATGAGCCTATCAGTATAGCTAGAATTGCATGTATAGGTCTTATTGTTGTGGGGATTGTAGGTCTAAAGTTGTTGTCTACTAATTAGAATAACTTAATTTAAATAAGCTATGAAAGTAAAGATTTTCTAAATGTCTTAAGATAATTACATTTAAAAATTCTTTACTTCATAGCTTTTCTTTTTTACAAGTTTATTATATTTGAAAATTAGATGTATATACTATGTATTATTTTGCTAATAAAAGAGCAGTTAAATCCATAGGGTCAACTATTACACCATCTTTATAAACACGCATATTTCCAGATGCTATTTCATCTATTAATATTACTTCATCATTGTAGAATCCAAATTCAAATTTGATATCATAAAGCTCAAGTCCTTTTTCAGCTATAGTATCACGAACTATATTAGAAATTTTTTGAGTCATACTTTTCATTGAATCAAATTGAGCTTGAGTCATAATATTTAAAGCTTCTAGACCTTCAGATGTTATAAGTGGGTCACAACGGTCATCATCTTTTAAAGTTGCTTCTACATAACAATCTAGTTTAGCTCCTTCTTCAACACATGAACCATAACGACGTAAGAAACTACCAACAGCTCTATAACGACAAATAACTTCTAATCCATTACCAAAAACTTTTGCTGGTAGAACTTCCATAGTTGCTTCTTCTAAATTAGCACCTACATAATGAGTTTTAATTCCAGCATTGTTTAGAATTTCAAAGAATTTAACAGATGTTTCTAAATTAGCTCTACCAATTCCATCTATACTTAGGCCTACACTATTTTCACCTGGATCAAATACACCATCTTTACCAGTTACATCGTCCTTAAATTTTAATAAGTAATTTCCATTATCTAGTTCGAAAACATCTTTAGTTTTTCCTTGATACACTTTTTTCATAAACAACCTCCAAAAAGTTAAATTATTATATTGAATAAGGCATTAGTGTCAAAAAAGTTCTGATATTCGCATGAAGATTTATGTTGATACCTTATATTTAATATTATATCACAAATAGTAGTAAAATTTCCGAACATTTTTGTAAAAATAATAAAAAAAGTACATTTTATAGATTTTATGATATAAGACATATCACAGAAGGTGAGTGTCATTTATATTGACACACATAAGGCTTCATATAAAAAAAAATTGACACACTTTGACACACATTTAATGATAATCTGATAAATCGCATGAAAACAGTATTTACATATATTGGCATGGAAGTTGCTTAATATATTTAACATATAGAACATGAATGTATATTTAAATAAAATAAACAATAGGGGTGAATGGTAGTGAAGTCAGTTAGATTCTATGGTATAAGAGATACAAGAGTTGAGGATGTAGAGGTACCAAAAATATTAGAAAACGATGATGTGATAGTAAAAGTAAAAGTAGCTGGAATATGTGGCTCTGATATATCAAAATATTCAAAGACAGGTCCACATATGGTGGGAGAAATTTTAGGTCATGAATTTTCTGGAGAGGTAGCTCAAATTGGTTCAGAGGTAAAAAATTTCGAAATAGGAGATAGAGTTGCTGTTTGCCCAGCTATGCCATGCTTTGAGTGTGATGAATGTAAAAAAGGACTATATTCAAGATGCAATAATGTATCAATAATAGGAAATAAAGAGCTTGGAGGATGCTTTGCTGAGTATACAAAGTTAAAAGAAAGAAATTTAATAAAAATACCAGATGAAATAAGCTATGAGACAGCTGCTGCATTGGAACCAGTATGTATAGCAGGACATGGTCTTTTTAGGTCAGAGACTAAAGTTGGAGATACTGTTGTAGTACTTGGAACAGGACCAATAGGATTATTTTCAATACAATGGGCAAAGATATTTGGCTCTACGAAAATAATAGCTGTGGATGTGTTTGATGAAAAATTAGAACTAGCAAAAGAGTTAGGGGCAGATATCTGTATAAATGCAAAAGACAAGAATCTTATAGAGGAAGTAAAAAAATTAACTAATGATGCTGGTGCAGATGTTGTTATTGAATCAGCAGGAACTCCAATGACATGTGGTCAAGTGTTGTTGTTAGCTAAAAAGGGGGGGACAGTGTTGTATGCAGGAGTACCATATGGAGATGTAGCTTTGACTAGAGAACAATTTGAGAAGATAGTACGAAGTGAATTGACTGTAAAAGGAACTTGGTTTGGAAATTCATTCCCATTCCCAGGAAAAGAATGGAGTGCTGGGTTATATCATATGAAGAAAGGGGATATGAATGTTGAAAAATTAGTAACACATAGAATAAACTTGGAGGAAGTGCCATCTTATTTTGAAAAAATATACAAAAGAGATATTTTCTTTGGTAAGATAATGGTTAATGTAGCTAATTAGATTATAGTATTAAAGTAATAATTTAAATTTATATAAAAAGTTTAGTTAAGAAAGGTATGATTCATATGGCAGGAATAGTTATAGCTGCACATGGAAATATGGCTAAGGCAATGTTGGAAAGTGCTGAATTAATAGTAGGCAAACAGGAAAAAGTGGAAACTTTAGGATTAAACCATGGTGACAGTATAGATGATTTTAGTAAAAGATTAGAAAATGGAATTGAAAAATATAAAGATGAAGGTGTTTTATTATTGCTTGATTTTTATGGTGGAACGCCATTTAATACATCTGCTATTGTAATAAATAAATTTGCTAAAGTATGTGAATTAGAATGTTTAACAGGTGTAAATTTACCTATGCTTTTAGAATTATTTTTAAATAGAGAAAATATGAAACTAAAAGAGTTAAAAAATTTATGTGAAGAAGTTGGTATATCAGGGATTAAAGATGTAAAAGCAGTTTTAAATATATAAAATAAAAATCTGGAGGAATTATTATGAGTAATATAGCATTAACAAGAATTGATGATAGATTAATACATGGTCAGGTTATTACTGCTTGGTGTAAGATTACATCAGCAAAAAGGATAATAATAGTAGACGATTTGGTTGTAAAAGACCCATTCATAGTTCAAGTTTTACAAATGGCAGCACCATCAACTGTTAAGGTTGAGGTACATGATGTAGAATCAGGTGCTGAGGTATTAAAATCATATAATGGGGATGAAAATTTAATAGTCTTAGTTAAATACCCTAAAACTATTTTGGGTCTAGTAAATAATGGAGTAGATTTAAAAGAGTTAAATGTTGGAGGTATGGGAGCTGGACTTGGAAGAAGAAGTTTTTATAAAAATATATCTGTATCAGATGAAGAAAAAGAAATATTTAAAGAACTAATATCAAAGAATATTAAGTGTTTTATACAAATAGTACCAGATGCAAAAAAAATTGATGTAGGAACGTTATTATAAAAATACTATCTTGTGAATCTTTAGGAGTATATAAGGAGGAAGTCTATGCAAATTTCATTAATTCAGGCAGTATTAATAGCAATTTTTTATTATCTTTCTTGGAGTCCATGGTTGACTTATGTTGGATTTTTTACATGGAATAGACCTTTGTTAGCTGGATTTGTAACAGGAATTATATTAGGAGACCCTGTTCAAGGTGCAATTATAGGAGCAGGTATAAATATGATATATTTAGGATTTATATCAGCAGGGGGGGCTCAAATGGGGGACCCAGCTTTTGCAGGATATGTGGGGACTGCTTTAGCTATAGCATCTAAGCTAGATGTAAGTACTGCAATGGCAATAGCAGTTCCATTAGGTACTGTTGCAACGGTTCTTTGGATTGGAAAGATGACAGTAAATTCTTTTTTTGCACATTGGGCTGATAAGGAGGTTCAAAAGGGGAATGTTGACAAAGTAGCATTTATAAACATAGTCCCTCCACAGATACTATTATTTGCAATGAGTTTTATACCTGCATTATTAGTTGTTTATTTTGGACCAAATGCCATAGATGGGATGTTGGAAGTAATGAATGATAATGTACTTCATGTATTTAATGTAATTGGAGCTATGTTACCAGCACTTGGAATTGCTATGAACTTAAAATTGATTGGTAATAAATTTACTATGCCTTTTTTCATATTAGGGATATTAATGGCTGTTTATTTTAAAGTAGATATAATAGTAATATCTGTTATTGGGGTAATACTTGCTCTTACAATTACTTCAATCAAGTACGGAAAAGATAGTGCTACATCTTAAATACATGAGAGGGGGAAAATATTATGTCAGATATAAAAAGTGAAGTGTCTAAGAAAACGTTAAGCAAGAAGGATGTAATAAAATCATGGTTAAGATGGTTTTTCTTTGCACAGTCTAATTATAATTATGAAAGATTACAATCAACAGCATTTTCACATTCAATGTTACCAGTACTTAAAAAACTATATCCAGATAAAGAAGAGTTAAAACAAGAAGTTGAAACTCATTTGGCATTTTTTAATACAGAGCCTATATGTGGATGTGTTATACATGGAATAACAATAGCAATGGAGGAAGAAAAGGCTAATGGTGCAGATGAGATAAGTGGAGATGGTATGAATGCAATAAAAACAGGTTTGATGGGTCCATTAGCAGGTATTGGTGATACTTTAACTCAGGGAGTTATAACACCAATAGTGTTAGCTGTTTGTATTGGTTTAACTGAGGGAGGAGCATCAATTGCAGGACCTATATTATTTGTAATAGCTCAATATGTAATAATGACTTCAATTTCTTATGGAATGTGGACAAATGGATATAAGTACGGTAAAAAAGCTGTTGAAAGCATACTTCAAGGTGGGATAGTAAATAAGGTTATAGAGGGAGCTTCTATACTAGGTACTTTAGTTATGGGAGGACTTGTAGGTAGATTTATTAATTTATCCACACCAATAAGTTATACTAGTGGAGATTTTAAATTTAGTCTTCAAACTGATTTACTTGATAAGATATTTCCAGGATTAATTCCTTTGGTGCTTACATTATTAGTACTTTTTGCCTTAAAGAAAGGACTTTCTCCAATAAAAATAATGTTTATATTAATAGTAGTGGGAGCTATTACAGGTATTGTGGGATTATTTTAAATAAATGTATATACTGTATGTGTCAAAGAGGATTATAAATAGATTGATTAAATTTATAATAGAAGTAGTAATAAAAGGTATAGTAATTAGGGTAAATTAAATTCATAATAGAGTAATTTTTAAGATTATACACATTATACAGAGTATATAATCTTTTAAAAAGTACCTCAGAAAGATTTTTAATCTAGATGAGGTACTTTTTTATTTGTACATGAAATTTTAAGTTGATTCAAAAAGATAGCAATTACATGTAATTAATATATTATAAATAATTGTAAACTTCTTGTAACATATATTTTATATAATTGAAGCAATGGATATAATATGTAATATGATAATAAATTTTAGGGATGTGAATAGATGAATATATTAATTGCTGATGATGAAATTAGTATGCTTAAGATACTTTGTGCATATTTCAAAAAAGAAAATTTCAATGTACTTACTGCAAAAAATGGGGAAGAAGCTTTAGATATTTTTTATGAGAATAAGATAGATTTAGCGATATTAGACTGGATGATGCCAGTAATTGATGGAATAGAGGTTTGCAAAGAAATAAAGGAAAACAGTAACACAAAAGTGCTTATGTTGACTGCCAAAAGTCAAAGTGAAGATGAGATAGAGGCACTTAATATAGGAGCAGATGAATACATAAAAAAACCATTTGACCCTAGAGTTTTAATAATAAGAGCGAAGAAACTAGTAAATTATAAGAATACAATCAATATTAAAGATTTAAAAATAGATTTTAGTTCAAATAAAGTTTTTAAAAGTGGCAATGAACTACCATTGACTAAAAAAGAATTAGAATTAATGCACTGCCTAATCAATAATAAGGGGATTGTTTTATCTAGGGAAAAACTTTTAGATTTAGTGTGGGGCTTGGATTATGATGGAGATTTTAGAACAGTAGACACACATGTAAGGAGATTAAGAGCGAAGATAGGAGAAGATATAATAAAAACTTATAGAGGATTAGGGTATAGTTTGGAGGACTTTAATGACTAAACTAAACAAAAAACTGTCCATAAGCATATCCATAGTAGTTGTAGTTGTATATGTGATGTCGATAGCTATAAATAGTATGTTTATTCATAGATATTATTTACATGAAAAAAGAAATATATTGGATAATATTGCAGATGAAATAAAACATAAAGACATAAACAGATTAAAGTCGGATATTGATTCTATTGAAGAAAAAAATAATACAGATATAGTATATATAGAATTAAATAAAGATTACAAAGATAAGGGCAATATAGATAAAATAAATAATGATTTATTAAATGCATTTTGGAAGAAAGGACTAAGTTTAAATAAATTTTGGATTGAAGAAGATAGCTTAAAAAACATTGATAATAAAAGTATAAATAAAATATATAATCAGGGTAAAACCAAATATAGTTTACTTGTAAAATTTATGAAGAAAGATAATTACTTGTTTGCTATATCTATACCTATAGAACATTCTGAAGAAACTATTAGTATTGTAAATAGATTTAATATAATTATGGGTATTTTTTCAGTAATCATAATAACTATACTTATATTTATCTTATCAAATAGAATTATAAGACCTATGGAAAAGCTAAAACTTCTATCTAAAGATATATCTGAATTGAATTTTAGAACTGAATCTATAAAAACTAATGATGAAATAGAAGAATTAGCCTATAGCATAAATATAATGAGTGTAAAGCTTGAGAAAGCACATAATGAATTGAATAAGAGAAATAAGAATCTAAAATCTTTTATATCAGATGCATCTCATGAAATGAAAACTCCAATAGCACTCATAAAAGCATATGCTATAGGTATGAAAGATGGGCTAGATGATGGTACTTATACTGATACAATAATTGAACAGGCAGAAAATATGGCTAATACAATAAATACTCTTTTGTACTGGGCAAAATATGAGAAGAGAGAAGTTAATTTGCAACCAGTAGATTTAAAGGAAAGATTATATAAAAGTTTGAAAAACTATGAACTTTTGATTGATAAAGGTAGTATAAGTGTTAAGTGTAGTATAGAGGATAGAGACTTTGTAATAAGTTCAGATAAAGATAGTATAGATATAGTATTTAATAATTTGATTAGTAATGCGATAAAGTATACTAGTAATAATGAAATAGAGATTAATCTTTTTGAAGAGAATGAGAATGCTGTATTATCTATAAAAAATGGTATAGATTATGATATGGAAGATGATATAGAGAATATCTGGAAGCCTTTTTATGTTTTGGAGAAGTCGAGAAGTAAAGAACTTTCTGGCACAGGTCTTGGTCTTACTATAGTGAGAACTATACTTGAAGAAAATAATTTTGGATACAGGGTTGAAATTTGTGATGGAATGATAGAATTTTATATTATCTTTATAAAAGTAATTTAAATTAAAATATAAATATAAAGAATAATTAAAAAAATATCATAATTATTTGTTTTTCATATGGAAAAAATTGGTTTTATAAGATATAATTACAAGTGTAAATAATAAAATTTATTTGTAAAAAAAGTAGCACTTTTAATTCTAAGGGCTACTTTTTTTTATGTAAAATCCTCTCTTTTACTACAATTCATTAACAAAAAAATTAAATCTACGTTAAAGTATAAATTTACTAACTTTTCAATTAATTAGAAAACTTGTTTATTTCCTTATAATAACTATAATGTAAAAAAATAGTAAGTGAATTATATATTAATTATAAAATCATTATAGTCAGAAAACCTCTTTAAAATTAAGCATTAAGTATCCCTTAGAATTAGAACGGGAACAGAATTAAAAAATTTAAATGTTATCAAATGGACAAGGGGGAAAAATACAATGAAAATACCAAAGAAGATTGCTGCCATGCTTACAGTTACAATGATAGCTGGAAGTTCAACAGCAGGTATAGCTAGTGCACAAACTGTAGCAACAAATTTAACGGGACAAGAAAGATATGAGACTGCTGTTAAAATAAGTCAAGATGGATGGAAAAATGCAGATGAGGTAGTAATAGTAAATGACTCATCTATAGCAGATGCATTATCTGCAACACCATTTGCAAAGGCAAAAAATGCTCCAATACTTTTAACAGGTAAAGATAAATTAAATGATAAGACAAAAGCAGAAATACAAAGATTAAAAGCTAAAAAAGTATACTTGATAGGTGGAACTTCTGTATTAAGTACAAATATAGAAAAACAAATAAAAGATTTAAAAATATCTTTTGAGAGAATCTCTGGAGCTGAAAGATACCAAACATCTTTAGAATTAGCTAAGAGATTAGATGCTATAAGTGATGTTAAGAAAATAGCTGTAGTTAATGGTGAAAAAGGGCTTGCAGATGCAGTAAGTGTGGGAGCACCAGCTGCACAAAACAATATGCCAGTAATACTTGCTGATTCTAAAAATGGAACAGCAGTAGCGGATAAATTTATAAAGGATGCTGGGATAACTCAATCTTATGTAGTAGGTGGAGAGAGTTCGGTTTCTGAGGCTGTTAAAAATAAACTACCAAATAGTACAAGATTAGGTGGAACAGATAGAAATGATACAAATGCAAAGGTAGTAAAAGAATTCTATAAGAATACAGATTTAAAAAATGCTTATGTGACTAAAGATGGTATGAATAAACAAGACCAACTTATAGATGCATTAGCAGTAGGTGTACTAGGTGCTAAGAATCAATCACCAGTAGTTTTAGTTGGAAAAAATTTATCAGCTTCACAAAAATCCTTAGTTAACTCTAAGAGTTTTGATAAAATAACTAAAGTCGGTGGAAATGGTAATGAGACAGCATTCAATGAAATGAAGTCATTACAAGAAGTAAGTACAGTTGAAGCTAAGACAATTTCTGAGTTAAAATCAGTTGTAGATAAAGCTACTGCAAATGATGTTATAAACTTTAAACCAACCAGTGAGGTTAAAGAAGCATTTACAATACAAACTGATAAAGCAGTAACAGTAAATTTAAATGGTACATATACAAAGACTGTAACTATAAACATGCCTAATGGGGATGTAAACAACTATGCAAAAGTAGATGATGTAGTTATAGATGATGTAAAAGATGGAACTTTCATTAACTATGGAAAAATAACTAACTTAAAGGTTAATGATAAAAATGGAGCTAAGATAGAGAATAATTCTAAAGGTGAGATTGGTAGTTTAACAGTAGCATCTGGAGCAAGCCAAGTAAAAGTGACTAATGGTGGAAAGATAACTACAGTTACAAATAATTCTAAAGGAACTACTATAGATAATAAGGGCTCAATAAGTAGTGTTAAGGGAGATAATTCTCCAACAATAAGTGGAAATAGTCCAAGTTCTAATTCATCAGGAGGAAGTTCATCAAGTGGAGGAGGTTCACATGGAGGAGGTTCATCTTCAGGAGGAAGTTCTTCTAATCAAACATCAGTAAATAATGAGGCAGCAAAAATAACAAGTGTAACTACACCAGCAAAAGATGCAACTAAACTGACTATGCCATCAGTATCGAGTGGATACACAATAAAGATAAAATCATCAAGTGATGAGAGTGTTATAAAAAAAGATGGAACAATATTACCACCAAATACGGCAACATCAGTAAAATTAGTGTTTACAGTAACGCATACATCAAGTGGAAAGACAGCAGATACAAAGGAAATTTCTGTAATAGTACCAGCTAAATCAACTGATGAAGAATTACAGATAGCAGTAAATAATGAGGCAGCAAAAGTAACAAGTGTAACTACACCAGAAAAAGATGCGATTAAATTAACTATGCCAACAGTAGCAAGTGGATATACAATAAAAATAAAATCAGCAGGTGATGAGTCTGTAATAAAGAAAGATGGAACAATAATACCACCAGATGCAGAAGAAACAGTAAAAATAGTGTTTACAGTAACACATATATCAAGTGGGAAAACAGCAGATACAGCAGAGATAGATGTGGTAGTGCCAGCAAAATCAACAGAAGTAGTAGCAGCAGTGTCAACTGTGAATGCAACAAATGGAACATTAACAATAGTACTAGATAAAACGCCAACAGTAGATCCAGTTGCAGGAGATTTTACAGC
>NZ_JRHN01000021.1 GCF_001299635.1 Clostridioides difficile
TTAAAAACATAATATAATACCCTATATGAAATAGTGGCAACTCTCCCTCACATCCTCAATTGTTGCCACTATTTTAATTTTTTGTACAAAATAAAAACCCCACAATAAAGTGGAGTCTTTCACAAATCTCATCTAACCTAAGCCTTAAAACAAACAGAATTTTTAACCTCAAGCTTTCTATTTATCTTAGCAACCTTAATCTTAATCTTATCCTTCAAAGGAATACATCCTATATTACTTTCACTTTTAACATCAACACTTCCAACAAACTTGCCAGAATCATTGTAATACTTTGCAACACCAACAATATCTCCCTTATGAATAGGATAACTCATATTTTTAAACACTATCTTAGGGTGTATATTCTCATTATCTGAAACAACCCCATACAAATCTTTATCAACTTTAACAGTTATCTTAAAATCATCAACACCATCAACACAAGGAGTCTCTATAATGTCCCCCTTATGAGCTATCTTCTTAGAATGGAAATTGTCTTTACCATACTTTAATAAAGTAGCAGAAGAAGAAATTCTATTCTTCTTATTACCATCACCAAGAACAACTCCTATTAATCTATGATTTCTTTCATTTTTATCATCCTTAGGTACCATCATAGAAAATGCAAGGCAATAACCAGCATTATCTGTATAGCCTGTCTTTATTCCATCAACACCAGGCACTGAAACTAATAGGGGATTTGTGTTATAGTGTGTAAAATCTTTCTTCGTATCATTATATACTTGCATAGTAGTTATTCTAGTAACTTGACTTTCATAATGGTCATACATATACTTTCCAAGTGCAACTATATCATGAGCTGTTGATATATTTTCAATAGGTGGCTCCTTATGTTCTGGGTCAGTATATATAGGAAGTCCGTTTGGATTAAAATAATACGTATCAAGCATTCCTATTTCTTCAGCTTTCTTATTCATCATATTTACAAAATTCTTCTCAGTTTTACCAACATGTTTAGCTATAGCCATAGCAGCATCATTTCCGGATACAAGCATAAGACCTTGCATAAGCTCTCCTAAAGATATTTCATCACCATCTTTAAGTTTACAAGTAGAACCACCTACTGAAGCCGTAGACTTGTCTATCTTTACCACATCAGTTTCCTTTACCTGATTCTTATTGACTGCTTCTATTGCAAGTAAAAAGGTCATCATTTTACTTAAACTCGCTAGAGGCATTTTTTCATCGCTATTTTTTTCAAATAATATTCTTTTAGTTTTCTGGTCTATAAGTAGTGCAGCTCTTGAAGAGTTTGGTACTGGTGGAGCATCTGCAGATGCAAATCCAGGAGTTATAAATATACAAATTAATGCAAGTATTGTTAACTGTTTTATTTTTTCTTTCAAAATCTCATCCTCCATTTCATATATTAATTAACATGCACAAAGTAGGTGCTGTAAGTTTTATTTATTTAGATACTCATTAATCATATCTATTATATAAGCAATTTCTTCATCTGGTATCAAGATATTAAAGTAAGCTTCTGTTGGCTTAAAGGCCTCATGTATTAAATTATACAGTTCATAATTTTCACTGATTAACTCAGTGATGTTATTATATGGAAAAGTTGTATTTTTAAAACATCTTTCTATCATAAAAGAACAATGAAGTATATATCCTAACTTAAACTTGCTTTTTAGACCTTCATCTATCAATTCTATTATTGAAAATAATGATGAATTGACATAATTGAATAATTTAACAGAGTCTAAAAGCTCTAAGTTTTGAGACATAAAGTTTATTATTAGGCTGTTATATGATAAATTTGTTTCTTTTATGTTAGTAATGCTATTGGCATTAAATGTACCTTCTATTATTTTGTTCAACATATCTAGACCATACCCATTTAGGAGTTCTTCTATGTGAATAAATGGGGTATTAGCCACATTAAAATCTACACTGCCAACAACTGCCAAAATTTTAGTGTTACTAAATTTATTCCTATACATTTTGAAACTCTCTATATTATGAGGAACTAAATTAATACTGTATTTATAAATACTTTTTAGTGAAGAGTTTATAAAATCTGCTATCTTCATAGCTGAACCATAACCCGTTATACAAGTCGTTATTATGGCATACTCTCTTGACTTCTCAGGATAATTTATTTCTGTTGAATCAATTGCAGCTCGTCCAATATATGGATTTAAAGAGCTTAAAGAATTAGCCAATTCATCCAAAGTCATTTCTGGTAGTGTGCTTTTTCTTACTGCCTCTAAAACTATTGGAGTAGATACCATCTCAATAGAGCGTGTTTTAATTTTTGTTTTTTCTGAAATAAGTTCTCCAAAAGCTATGAGAGAACCCATATCTGTTAAAAGAAGTACTCCCTTACCTTCATCACATTCTTTTACCAATTCTATAGATTTATCAAGTATAGTACTTACCTTTACATCAAGAGGCATGTCAATTGCATTACAGTGGTTTGTACCAAGTAATGAATTTGCTACATCACACATACTACTTGCTGTTGAATTTCCATGAGCAAGTATTATAACACCTATACTTTCAGATTGATTATTTGGTTCAAGGTATGTGCTATTTAGAAACATAGATATAAATTTTACTTCATCTTTAGGTAGTGATGTTTGTAAATCATTTTCGATTATACTTAAAACTATTTTAGCTATATTTAAATCTTTATCTGAGAAAATTTTATCATTATATAGATTGTATTTAGGGTTATATGTGTCTTGATTTATATTTTCTATAAGTGCACTTATATGCATTGAAAGAGCAATATAAGTTTGTTTTGTATATTTGTTTCTCGATATTTTTTCAGCTTCTTTTAAAGAGTGTTCAACAGCATAGTAAATCTTTGGATTAATTACCTTGAAAATTTCATTACTTGTATAATCAGAATGAGTTACTGAAGATATTGAAAGTAACTTTGTAGAGTATTTTTCCATGTAATTTATAAACATACTCCTTATGTCATTTTCTAGATAAGGAATCTCTGTAGAATATTTAAACCCATTGTTTTGTGTATCTATATTGTATTTAGAGAGTTCTTTTGTATATTCAACCTCCAAATTGTTACCATTAAATTCATAAAAAAGCATGTAATCAAGTTCTGATAATTTATTTAGATTACTGCGATTTTCATTCAATTTTAAAAGACCAGTGTATATATAATCAGGAACAAGAGACAAATCTATTTCTATATTTTCTTTTAGACCAGTCTTATAATTTAAAAAGGCTCTTGCACTCATAAGTTGTATATCAGATTTAAGTTGACCTATATTACCAAAACAATCATAAAGAAGTAAAGATTTAATGACATCTTTGTGAACTCTTATAGTTGCATTGGTATATTTAGATTCTATAATAAAGAAGTATTTAATAAGAGATAATCTTTCTTTTAAGGACCTATCCTGTAAAGCAGGTAGGTTAATTGTAACTGGGATTCTTCTTAAAAAAGTCCCAAGTAGTGAAGAATGTATATCTTCTGTTGTGGCACACACAATAAAAACAGTAGCTTTATGTACGATGTCAGATTCTCCTAATCGTCTGTATATGCCTTTGTCCATCAAAAGAAAAAGCATCTCTTGACCTTCTGGGGGTAATCTATGTATTTCATCTAAGAATAATATACCTCCATCAGCCTGTGCGACTATCCCGAATTTATCCTTATTAGCACCAGTAAAAGAGCCTTTAACATAACCAAATAAATTACTTAAGAGTAAGTTAGCATTCTCTGCATATTCAGCACAGTTAAATACAACAAATTTACTTTCAGAAGAAAAGACTTTACTTTCTACAGCATATTTATACATTGTTTCAGCAAATGTGCTTTTTCCAACACCAGTAGGTCCTATAAGTAATGTGTTAAGACCTTTTGGAGGGTAGAGTATAGCAGATTTAGCTTTTTCTATAGCTAGTTTAAGACTAGAATCATGTCCAAGTAATGTTGAAAAAATATCTTCTGAATCATTTTTACTTGATTTAAGTAGTTCATTACAATTACTTATGGAAAACTCAGAGCTGTCTAAAGTATGACCAATTAAATTTTCAATAATACCAGCATGTAAAAACAAAATGGGCTTGCCAGGTATCTTTATAACTTTCTTTTCATTAAATAGGTTATTTAATTCTTTACTGGTATTACTTCTATCAAGAGATGAATTATTAGCAACTTCTATTGTAGTAAATCCTGCTTTCTCTGATTGAAGGTCTTTTAAAGTTATATTTTCACATAATTTATGTAGTGATAATAGAACCTTATCTTTTCTTAGCATATATTGCCTCCTTTCTTTATATTTAAGTTATACTTAAGTTATATTAAATATATTATAATATATATTTGGTATTAAAATAAGGTTTATAGTGGATATTTTGTATTTTACTTTTTAATATGTTGTTTTGTGTAATGGATGGTGTTAAAATAAGAGTTGCATTATACTAGATATAGATTTTTATGGATTTAGTTAGGATATTATGTTGTTATATAAATAAATATAAGTTTTAAATACATTTCAATATATAACTATCAAATTAAAGTAAAACTCGTGAAAGTTAAAAAACAAAAAATTAGAAAGTACATAGTTTTATTGAAGAGAATACTATACAATTTAAAAGATTATATCAATGGTTGAAAGTGTTTGTTATATATTAATTCAGCCATTTTATGCTGTAAATAACTTTAAAATTTAGTTTTGACAAGCATAAAAAACAAGTTTTTTCATAAAATGTAAATATTGGATATTGTTTATTTAAAATAGTTTAAATAAATAATATCTTGTAATAAAATATGAATAATACTATAAAAGAATGGGAGATATGTTTTGTGGATATAGATAGAATTTTAAACTTTTCCTCAAACGCAGGTAAAGCTATGTTGCAAAGTGGAGGAGAAACTTATAGAGTTGAAGAAACGATAGCTAGAATATGTCAATCTTTTGGAATAGACCATGTAGATGTATTTGCGACCCCAACAGCTGTAATGGCATCTGTGTTTGTAGATGGAAAATTACATTCAGCAATTAAAAGAATAAGCTCAAGAAGGGTAGACCTAAACTTGGTTCATGAGGTTAACTCATTATCAAGGGCAATAAGTATAAATAATTTAGATATTGAATTATGTGAAAAAATTTTAGATGAGATAAGTGAAGATAACTACTATTCAGATTTAATAACAATATTTTTTGCAGGCATTGCAGCAGCGACATTTTCGATACTATTTGGAGGAAATATAGAAGAGTTTATAGCCGCATTTACTGTGGGAATTTTGACTAAGTTTGTTACTATGTACTTAAATAAATCATCATTAAATGACTTCTTTGTAAATGCAATCGGAGCAGTTATTATAGCTCTTTGTTCTATTATAATCTTGAAGCTTGGGTTTATAAAGACAATAGACCATCTGATAGCAGGAGCGATAATGTTATTAGTACCTGGTCTAGCACTGACTAATGCTTTAAGAGATTTATTAGATGGACAATTGATTTCTGGTCTTGCAAAGTTAGCAGAAGTATTTTTTATAGGTGTATCTATAGCGGTAGGAATGTTTTTGGTACTTGGATTGTACTTCAAGTTAGGGGGGATATAAATGCATTTGTTTATAGAGGTAATAGCAGCTTTTTTTACAGCCTTAAGCTTTGGAGTGCTATTTAATATGAAAGGAAAGAATTTGATACTATCTGGTATAGGTGGAAGTATCGCTTGGTTTTCATATAAATTTTGTTTGAATATGGGTGTGACGGAAAACTTATGTTTCTTTATAGCTACAGTATGTTTTGCAATATATTGTGAGTTATGTGCTAGAATTTATATGACTCCAGCAACCACATTAAGTGTATGTTGTCTAATAATATTAGTACCAGGTTATGGAATATATAATACTATGTATTCTGTTTTGACAAATAATTATATCAAAGCAGTAGAGTATGGTGTAAGTACATTATCCTGTGCAAGTTCAATTGCGTTGGGACTGGTATTTATAACTACAGTATTTAGAAAAGTAAACTTATATGGAATGTTTACCAAAATAAAAGAAAATGAAAAATATAAGAAGGGTATAAATAAAATTAAGCCACAAAAATAGAAAAAATTGACTTTTAGGTAAAAGGATGATAATATAATAACATAAAATAGAATAAGAATATCTAAATTAGAAAAGATGTTCTTATTCTATAGAAATAGTTTTTTTTTATTTCAAAAAACTGACAACTTGCATTACAGATGTAAGTTTTAGTGTTCAGTTTGTACCAAAAAATTTGTACCAATGCTAGAAACCTTAATTTAAATTGAAAAGGGGGAAGATTTCAAGATGGAAAAGCTGTCGGATAAGAGAAGAGTCAAGGCAGTAAGTATGGAAACCTTCGTATTTATTGTACTATTGGCGGTAGGATTTGGATATGTAGGAAGCATCATGGGTGCAGGTATGATGTTTAAAGTAATAATGAGTACAGCACATGCGCTTTTATTAGATACAGTATTTTTAATAATGGCGATGGCAGTTCTTGCAGGTGCACTTAGTGCATTGCTTTCAGAATTCGGAGTAATATCTTTAGTTAATAAGATATTTAAGGGTCTTATGAGACCTATATGGGGCTTACCTGGTGCTAGTATAGCAGGAGTAGTTGCAACATATTTATCTGATAATCCAGCTATTATACCATTTGCTAAAGACAAAACATTTACACAATATTTTAAGAAGTATCAGATACCTGCTTTATGTAACTTAGGAACAGCCTTTGGTATGGGGCTTATTGTAACGACTTTCATGATAGCTCAAGGTAAAGAATATGTACTACCAGCTATAATAGGTAATGTTGGGGCAATAATAGGTAGTATTATTAGTGTTAGAATTATGTTGACTTTTACTAAAAAGTATTATAATTATGACCCTAAAAGCGATACTGAAAAACAAGTAAATGAAAAAGGTACAAAAATTGAAGAGTTTAGAGAAATAAGAGATGGTAATGTATTCCAAAGAGGATTGGATGCTATACTTGAAGGTGGTAAGCTAGGTGTTGAAATGGGTATGGCTATAATACCAGGAGTTTTAGTAGTTTGTACATTAGTTATGTTATTAACTTTTGGACCATCTACAGACCCTGCTACAGGTCAGGCTGTTTACACAGGAGCTGCATATGAAGGTATAAAATTATTACCTGCTATTGGTGATAAAATTAGCTTCATAATAGAGCCATTATTTGGATTCACATCACCAGAAGCAATCGCATTCCCTGTAACTGCATTAGGAGCTGTTGGAGCAGCGATATCTTTAGTACCAGAATTTATAAAATCAGGTGCTATAACTCCTAATGATATAGCAGTATTTACAGCTATGGGTATGTGTTGGAGTGGATACCTAAGTACACACATAGGTATGATGGATGCTTTAGAAGCAAGACCATTAGCTGGTAAAGCAATACTTTCACATACAATAGGTGGTTTATGTGCAGGTATATGTGCCCACTTTATATTTATGCTCGTTGGATAAAAATGTTCTAGAAATCAAATATTAAGATATTATAATTTATAAAGTTGAATAAACTAATGATTTAAGTATAAAATAAAATTAGTAATTTAAATATATAGAGGTGCTGTTTTGAAATAGAGATTTACTTTCATTTTAAGACAGCACCTTTTAGTAATTTAAATAAACTAATTAAATGTATTGATTGAATTTATTATGATAAAATTGTATTATATACAATAGAGCCAATTTAAACAGTAACAATAAGGAGGAATTGTAGTAGATGAAAAAGGAACGACTACATCATGAAGACTTAAAAGAGTATGACTATGATGAAGATGATTATCTCAGTAGAAAGGTGATTATTAAGGACTTCATAAAAACTATATTGGTTATGATGATTGCTACTGGAATATCAGTAGTTTTTGAAAAGGTAGGTTTTAATGAATCTAATATTATATTGGTATACATATTAGGTGTGCTGTTTGCTACAAGTATAACCTATGGGTATTTTTTTGGAATACTTTCTTCAGTAATAGGAGTGCTATCATTTAACTTTTTCTTTACACACCCATTATATACTTTTTTAGCTTATAGGAAAGATTATCCTATGACATTTTGTATTATGCTGATGGCAGCCATTATAACAAGTACTCTAACTTCTAGAATAAAAAGAGAAGTGAGACTTTCTCATAAAAGAGAAAAAATGATAAGATTGCTTTATGAGAACAATAAAACATTACTTAAAGCAAAAAATAAGAATCAAATTATTGAGTTTTGTGGGACTAATTTAGTAAACATGTTAAATAGAACTGTTATAGTAACCATTTCAGATGGCGATAATAATTTAGGTAAGCCAAGTATCTATATTTGTAACAATGATGGGAGTGAGAACATATTCCATTCAGTATTAGAAAAGGAAGCTATAAAAGAAGCTTTTAGGACAGGCGAACCAGTTGGAATCGGAACAAAATATTGTAAAAAGAGTAGTGCATACTATTTTCCTATAAAAGGTCAAGAATCGAATGTACTTGGTGTTATAGGTATTGCATGTTTTAAAATAGATATTATTACAGAAAATGAAAAGATATTGTTAGAAGCTGTTTCAACACAGGTTGCATTGGCAATCGATAGAGAAAATTTATTTGAAAAGAATAAAAAAGCTAATCTTGAGGCAGAAAGAGAGAGATTAAGAGGCAATTTACTTAGATCAATCTCTCATGATTTAAGAACTCCACTTACAAGCATATTAGGTTCATCTTCAACAATACTTGAAAATGATGATATGATAGACAAAGAAACTAGAGTAGAATTAGTAAAAAATATATATGAAGATACAAGTTGGCTGACTCATTCTGTTGAGAACATACTTAGTATGACTAGAATAGATGAAGGCAAATTGGATATTGAAAAACGACCAGAGGTTGTTGATGAAATAATAGCAGAATCTATACTAAGAGTGAAAAAGTTTGCTAATAATAGGGATATACAAACTAATATTCCAGAAGAAATAATAGTAGTTCATGTAGATGTATTGTTAATAGAACAAGTTTTAGTAAACTTAATCGATAATGCTATAAGACATACACCTAAAGATTCCAAAATAGAATTAACTGTAAATAAAGAGTCAAATCAAGTTCTATTTGCAGTTTCAGATAATGGAAAAGGAATACCAAATGAAGATATTGATAATATCTTTAATAGATTTTATACTAAGAATAAATCTAGAAATCTTGAAAGAAGAGGGATTGGTCTTGGATTAGAGATATGTAAGTCTATAGTAGAAGCTCATGGAGGAGAAATTATAGCTTTTAATAATTCTTCTGGAGGAGCTACATTTAGATTTAGTATACCTATATATGAAGAGGAGGCGAAAGGCGAGTGGAAATAAAGCCATTAGTTCTAATTGTAGAAGATGACAAGCCAATTTGTAAATTTATAAAGGTGTCTCTTGAAACTCAAAGTTATAGGTGTGTAGAGACTGATAATGGAGGAACCGCCATATCACTTATACATTCTCTTGACCCAGACTTAATAATTTTAGATTTAGGGCTACCAGATATTGATGGAATTGAAGTAATAGGACGAGTTAGAGCATGTGCTAAAAATAACAAAATAATTGTTGTTTCAGCAAGAGAACATGAAAGAGATAAAGTTGAGGCTTTGGATGGAGGAGCTGACGATTATTTGACTAAACCTTTTAGTGTAACAGAACTTTTGGCTAGAGTGCGTGTAGCTCTTAGAAATAAGGCTCAACAAGGCAATATAAACAATGATACTCCAAAGGTTTTTGAAGTTAAAAATCTAAAGATAGATTATGAAAATCATACTGTTTTAATTAATGATAAAGAAATACATTTAACTCCAATTGAATATAAGATTATTGAATTAATGTCTAAGTATTCAGGAAGAGTTTTAACTCATAAATTTATAATAGATAAGGTCTGGGGAAATTACTATGAAAGTGAAAACCAGTCCCTTAGAGTATTTATGGCAAGTATAAGGAGAAAAATCGAAAAAAACCCTGCTCAACCAGAGTATATTTTGACTGAAGTTGGAGTAGGCTATCGTATGGCAGATGAATAGTTATGAAATTAAGATAATATTAATTAGATAAAAATTATCTGCTATTCTAATGAATATGAATATTTTAAACAGAATAGAAATAGCTATGTATATTTTATAATGAATAGATATAAAATCAATTTATCTAATCTTAAATCTACATAGTTATTTTTGTATTTTAAAATATATTTTTTCATGAAATAATATATGTTTTAAATTGAGGATTAATTTCCTATAGACATTACCTTTTGTAGAAAAATTATCTATATAATACTATAGATGTTTGTATAGAAGTTCTTTACCATAAATATAGAATGTGAGATAATAAATTAAATAAAAATAGAAAGTAATGAGGATATAATTTTTAGAAAGTATAAAATTGATGGATTAGGAGCGAAGTTTATGATAGTGGGTATTATAGGCCCTTCAGACTCTGGGTTTAAGATAAAGGATGATTTAAAACAGATAGACAGTGATTTAGAAACTAAAATATATGTAAGAGAAAAAGTGGTAGATACAATAGAAGTTATTTCTAAATGTGAAGATGAATGTGATGCTATTATATTTACAGGATGTGCAGTTTATGAGTTTATAAAATCTAAGTATGAGATAAGCAAACCACATTCATTTGTACCAAGAAGTGGTACAAGCATAATGAAGGCATTTTGGGCAATAAAAAGTGAGGATATAAAGTTAGATAAATTCAGTATAGATGTAGTAGATAGATATGTTGTAGAAGATGCACTTAAAGAATTTGATATAAAAGCTACAAGTGTGTTTTGTAATCCGTTTTCTTTGGAAGTAGGAGAATCTGAGCTTGTAGAATGGCATATAAAATTATTTGAAGAAAATAAAACAGATATAATGTTAACTGGTTTCGGAGCAGTATATAATGAATTAAAAGAAAGAGGTTATCCAGTATTTCGTCTACAAGCTACTATACAATTAATCAAAGAAAGTTATGAGAAAGTAAAGAGTGAATATGCTCTAAGTAAGGCTAGATTTTCTCAAATTGCTGTTGAAATCTTGAGTATAATAGATTATAAAGAGAAGATAGATAACTATTATTCTGATATGATAAAAAAATCAGATATGGATAAGCTTGTAGTAAACTATGTGAGAAGTATTCAAGGTTCCCTATTTTTATTTGGAAGAAATGATTATGTCGTATTTGTTCATAAAGGAGTAGCTGATAATGAGTATAACTACGATAAGTTATTTAAACTGAAGAGAGATATAAAAGATATGGGATTTTCTCTTAGTATAGGAATTGGTACTGGAGTAACTGCATATCAAGCTGAGAATAATGCACATAAAGCATTAAGACGCTCTATAGATTCAAAAGAAATTGGCATATATTTAGTAGATGAAGATGAAAATATAAGAGGTCCTTTAGCCTCAGAAAATGAATTAAATTATTCTTTAATGTTGTCTGATGAAAAAGTAATAGATATATCTAAAAAGACTGGAATGAGTTGTGAATCAGTTGCAAAAATTATTGCTATAAGTGAGAATAGGCAAAGTAAGATTTATGATTCAAAAGAATTAGCAGAATATTTAAATGTAAGTGAAAGAAGTGCAAGGCGTATATTAAATAAAATAGTGAGTGCAGACCTAGGTAGGATATGTGCAAAAGAAACTAGCATTGGTGGAGGAAGACCTAAAAATATTACTGAAATATTATTTTAAAAAACTGCATCAACTACTGCAATAAATTATTATATAAAATACTAAAACCTATGTAAAACAAGCTTTTAAGATATAACTTATAAAGTTGAAAATACATAGGTTTTTAGTTTTATAATTTTAAGATATCTGTTGTAATATTTATAATTTAATCATATGATAAACTATTTTAGCAGTATCATACAATTCATCTATATTTACGTATTCATTAACTGTGTGAACATCATACATACCTAGACTCAATATAGCACAGTTGTATCCAAGATTAGCTAATATATTTGCATCACTTCCACCACCAATTACCATTGGATTTGGAACAACACCAACTTGTCTTATTGCTTCTTCACTCAATTTGAATACATGACTATCTCTACTAAGTTCAAAACTAGGATAAGACATATTATGCTCAAAAGTATAAGTAGTATTAAATTTAGATGCAGCATCTTTGCAACACTTCTCCATATGATTAAGTTCATATTCTAAAGTTTCAGGTATATGAGACCTAATTTCAGCAGTCAATGTAACCTTGTCAGTTACTATATTTGTAGCTCCACCACCTTCTATCTTACCTATGTTTGAAGTAGTTAATGAATCTATTCTGCCTATATGCATATTACTTATTGCATGAGAAGCTACCAATATAGCATTTATGCCTTTTTCAGGCTCTATACCAGCATGTGCTTTCTTACCATAAAAAGAGATTTTTATAGATTGCTGAGCAGGAGCTTTATATGCTATCGAACCAATAGCTCCACCAGAATCTAAAATCACCATATCTTTACAAGGTAAGTTGTCAGGATTAAAGTTTTTAACACCATGCATACCAGCTTCCTCACAGATTGTAAAACAAAGATAAATATCTCTATGTGGGATTTTTTCTGTAATAACATGTTCTAATGCTTCAAGTATAGCAGCTATTCCAGCCTTATCATCTGCACCAAGTGTAGTAGTACCATCACTTCTAACTATGTTACCATCTAGTACAGGCTTTACACCTAAACAAGGTTGAACTTGGTCCATATGTGCACATAAACAAAGAGGTCTACTTCCTTCTTCACCTTTTATATAGGCAATAACATTTCCTGTATTACCACCATATTTTTCACCAGCATCATCTATAATGGCATCTATATTTCTTTCTTTTAAGTAGTTTACAAGCCATTTAGACATTTCTAATTCTTGATTAGATGGACTATCAATTTTAACCATATCCATAAAATTATTTATAAGTCTATTTTTATCTAACATAAATTTTTCTCCTTTTAGAAAGATTTAATTAAATTACATACTATATGAAGGTAGTATTCCAGGTCCTAATGGAATATTAAATACCATAAATAATATCAATAATATAGTCCATACTATTAAGAATGAGATTGAGTATGGTAACATGTTAGCTATTACAGTACCCATACCAGCATCTTTATCATATTTTCTCGTAAATGCTAATATAATAGGGAAGTATGGGAATAATGGACTAAGTGGATTTGTTATACAATCACCTATACGATAAGCCATTTGAGTAAGCGCTGGATTGTATCCAACCATCATAAACATTGGTACAAATATAGGTGCAAGGATAGCCCATTTTGCAGATGCACTACCTATAAATAAATTTATAAAACAAGATAAGATAATAAATCCTATCAATAATAAAGGTCCATTTATTCCTGCTGATTTTAAAAATTCTCCACCTTTTACAGCTAGTATTAAACCTAAATTACTATTTGTAAACAACTGTAAAAATTGTGAAGCTGCAAATGCTAGTATTATATATCCACCCATATCACTCATTGCACCAGCCATTATAGAGACAACATCCTTGTCCTTTTTTATCTTACCTATAGTTTTTCCATATACAACACCAGGTATAAAAAATGCTAATGCTATTATAGGTACCATACCTTTCATAAGAGGAGCATTGTTTGATAGTAAGTCTCCTGTTTCTGGGTCAGCTAAGAATGGTTTTTTACCAATTACACTAAGAGCTATTATGATTGCTGCATATATTAATATACTTATACCAGCCCTTTTAAGACCTTTTTTTTCTGCATCATTAAGACTACCATCAACATCTAATTCTGCATTTCCTTCATACTTACCAAATCTAGGCGCTACAATCTTTTCCGTTACCCATGTTGCTAACAGTATTAAAACAAAAGTTGATGCTATCATAAAGAATAAGTTCATTGTTGCATTAGCTTGAAATCCAGAGTCAATCATTTGGGCTGCTGGAACTGTAAAGCTTGCAGCAAGTATATCATTGACACTTATCATAATATTTGCAGCAAATCCTAGACAGACTGCGGCATACCCAGAAAATAAACCTATAAGAGGATGTCTACCAACACCAAGGTATACAAGTGCAGCTAGTGGTGGAAATAGTATTGTACCTGCATCTGATGCAATATTGGCAAGCATACCTATAGTCATTACAACAAGAGTTACTTTTGTTTCAGGAATCTTGCTTACTGATGCTTTGATTGTTGCTGTCATAAGTCCAGTTTTATCACATACACCAGCACCTATCATAGTTACTAAAACTAGTCCTAAAGGAGCAAATCCTTGAAAATTACTAACTATATTTCCTAGAAGAATTTGAAGCTGTTCTACAGTCAATAGATTTACAGCTTTTATGGTTTCTCCTGTACCAGGATGAACTACTGATATACCCATAGAGCCAACTATACTAGATAGTATAAGTAAAAGTACACATAGTCCTAAAAATATTGTAACTGGGTCTGGTAGTTTATTACCAACAGTTTCTATCCTGTTTAATGTTCTGTCAAAAAAATTTTTCTTCTTAACTACGTTATCATTCATAATATCCCTCCCTAATAATTAAAAAATAAGTATTGTGGTCAAATTTATAATTAAAATTATGATTGTCGATTTAAGACGTGTCCACAATATGTCCTAAAAAAGTATAAAATAAACTTTTAACTATGTCAATGTAATTTTCTGAATTTTCTGTATGAGTAGTGTTAATTAAATATGATTTAAGTAAATTAATGACGAATTATATCTAATGTATTTGAATAACATATACACTTTAAATTTAATTTTAAAATAAAATTTTAGAAAAAGCTAGTGGAAGATTAAGTTATTAAAGTAATAATCTAATAAAATGTTAAGCTTTTAGAATGCTTAGAGTGTAGATTTGATTCAAAATCGAAAAGAAAAAATCAATTATTAGTTTTTTATAATATATATATAATATAAAAATTATCTATACCGATAATTTATGTAAATTAGTAATATAAATTTCTAGAGATGTATGTATATCTTTCTAGAGTGGTGCTTTTTAATGACTTTTATATATTGAAATGATATAATATATCCGAGTAATAAGTAAAGGAATATTAAATTAAAATTAAGATATTTGTAGGTTTATCTAAAATATATGTTAAAATTAGCATCTTTTTATAGAAAGTCTAATGGGAATATAAACCATTTATAATTATAAATTCTTAGAGAAATCCTTTAAACTATAAAAAATACTGTAGTTAAATCACTTTTTAAATTAATCAGAAATAGAAGATTTCATTTATAAGAGTATTGTATTTGTACTATAGAAGTATTAAATGATTCATAAGCGAGTATAGGTGATGCATAAGGAGGATATGATGCTAGAGACACTATTAAGAAATTTTAGAGCAAAGAAGATGGATTTGTATCAGTCTGAAATTAGAATTAGAAATTACCATAGTTTGAATGGCCTATCACTAGTAGGGCTTACTATTTCAACTATGGTTCTTATATTTGGATTGACTTTATCAGAAGTAGTTACTTTTAATACAGAATTTTTTCTTATATTTGGATATTTTCTTATTCTTCATATCCTTTGTAAATTTTATTTAAAAGAACACACTAAATATATAACATGTATTTTTTATGGAGTATTAACGCCAGTTATGATAATGGGTATTTTAATGGGAACTTTTTTAGATAAAACAGAACCTTCAATTACAATCATGGTATTCATATGTGTACTTCCTCTATTCATATTAGATAAACCTTGGAGAATCATTCTTTATATAACAATAATTTCTATAGTTTATGGTATCTGTTGTTTTATAGCAAAGGATATAGATATGTTTATGGCAGACCTAGTCGATTTAGTTACATTTTATTTTTTATCTGTTGGTGTTAATTTCTTTATTTTAAATGACCGTATTGAAAGTGTAGAAAACTATATTAAGTATCGAGAAAAATCGGAAATTGATTTATTGACAGGTATATATAATCGAGGTTCTGGAGTCGAGATGATTGAAAAACTCATGTCTAAACAAAAATATGGTGCTTTTATTCTTATTGATATAGATGATTTTAAGTATATTAATGATTCTTATGGTCATATAGTAGGAGATTATTATCTAAAAGCTGTAGCTGAAAATATAAGAAATGTGTTTTATGATAGTATTGCATTAAGATTAGGTGGTGATGAGTTTGCTATCTATTCTGTAGAATTAACTGATGAAGAGAAGTGTAGGATACGATTTGAAAAATTATTTGAAGTATTAAATGATATGGAAGATTTATCAAGGGATAACTATGTATTTCATATCAGTTTAGGATGCTCTATTTGTGATGAAAATATTATCAATTTTGAAGAGTTGTATAGTAAAGCAGACGAAGCCCTTTATTCAGCAAAGGAAGCTGGAAAAGGATGCTATCGTATAAATTAGTTAGATTCTACTATATTCTATTCAAAGTGTGGAGAATATTTAAAAAATAATAAATCAGTTTTAAAGGAATTTGTTTTGTACTTTTTATAAAAATCTATGGATATCATTTGAATTGTGTAGATGATATAAAGTTATCTTATGTATATAGTGCAGATTCTGTTCTAATTTGCTACATTCAAATGGTTTTCCATGTCCAGGATAAATCATCTTGGGTTTTGTATTTATAATTGTTTCCCAAGATTGAGCAAATTCCATTTTATTTTCTGCAAATATGGTGATTTTATGAATACTTGGGAAGCCATTCATTGCAGAATCTCCACAAAATAAAGTTCCATTATTAAGTAGTAGGGAAATTGAATCAGAAGTATGTCCTGGTGTTTCTATGATTTTTCCATTTAATTCTTTTTCAATTTCTTTTAGATTATTGTCAGAGATAAGAATACATCTTTTTTCAAACTCTTGCTTTAGTGTAGGAAAACAATGTCCATCTTTTCCAAACAGTTTCATAATTTGACAAAAGAGAAAAGCGGTACGACTTGTGCATCCACCAATAAAAGAGTTTTGCCCTTTATATAGAGCTTTTAAAGCTTTATCATGCATGACAATTTTTGTATTAGGAGATTCTTCTAAAATCTGATTTATAAAACCTGCATGGTCATCATGGGCATGAGTTAGAAATATGTATCTAATGTCTTTGATTTTTATGTTGGATTTGAATATTTGTTTTTTGAAATGTTTAAAACCATTTTCATATCCAGTATCAATCAAGACAAAACCGTCTTGAATAGGGTATAACCAATTATTTACAATTAGGTTTCCTACATTAAATATTTTTTCAAACATTTTTTCACCACCTTAAATTAAAATAGAAATTTGTATAGTTAGAAAGAATATATCATACTTATATTTATACTTCAACAGAGTCTTAAAAGTTTTAAAGTGAGTAGCACCAGTAAATATTTATATTATCTACAGATGCTACTTTTTGTGAGCTTTGTAGGGCTAGCACTAATTCTTTATAGGATTAGCAACTTATAAGATGAAATAATAACTATAGTGTAAAGTTGTTACTTTTCAAGATATGCTTTTAGGGCAAGCCCAATAAATTTTGATGCCCCATCTCCATATTTCTTATCATTAATTTCAATAAATGTAGGATTTGATATATAATTTTCAGACGTAATAGACCAATAGTTATCTCCCATATCAATACCATTATTAATTTTATTAGTAAAGGAAATTAGTTCTCCAACTAATTCTTGAATATCCAAAGATGTAACATCTTTACTTAGATTCTCTGTAAGTTTTTTTGTAATATCATCGCTTTTTTTTATAAGGTTAAATACTTCTGCTTGGTCAATAGTAGAGCCATTAGATATAAAATTTTGAAGATTACTTTCCATAGCTTTTGTGTATTTTTCGATACTTCCATACTGTTTAGTTGCCATATCAGCTATTTTGTTTTCATTAGACTTCATTTCTGAAATCATTTCATCAAAGTTTTCAACACTTCCAAATTGCTTGATAATTCCATCAGTATGAGTTTCTTTGAACTCAGTTAATATACGAAAATATTCATCCATATTAAAATCTTTAAAATCCATACATTTTTCTCCTTTTATAAGTTTATCAAGTAACTCTAATAGAGCATTTAATCTATCCCTTTTTATTTGAATTAGTTCTCGTTGATTCTCAAATGTAGTAATCATATCAAATTTAGGATTTTCCATGATTACTTTAATTTCTTTTAATGTAAAATCAAGTTCTTTGAAAAATAGAATTTGTTGTAAAACTTCTAATGCTTTTTCATCATATAATCTATATCCAGCGCTCGTTATTTCTGTGGGTTTAAATAAATCAATTTCGTCATAAAACTGTAGAGTACGTATACTAATACCAGTTATCGAAGAAACCTGTTTTACTGTCATCATTTTAATTCACCTTCTTTCATACTCTGGTAATTGAGACATAGCTAATATTATATTTGCAAGAAATAGTATTTACTTATTAACTCTATCCCTAACTACTACTGTATACTATCACTATACGTGAGGGTCAATCTCTTTGTTATATTTTTTCTAAATAATATTAGGGATTTTACTAAGAATAATATGTTTTATTTTGGTTGTGATTTATGCTATGTATTTTATTGGAAAAGTAAAAGATTGGTAATAAGGTATTCTAAAAATAAAGAGAAATGTAAGAAAAGATGGTATAGCTTTTAAGGCATATACCATCTTTTGTACTATAAAAATATACTTATAAAGTTTTATCGTGTTTTTCTAAAAATGTTAGATATTCTTCTTTAGTCATAACTGGAGTAAAGGCATCTAATATGTTTTTAGCATCTTTAGCATTATCAAAAAGAAGGTCTACAACTGTAAGTGCCATTGCTTTTGCAGGGATTATGTAAGCCAAATCTTCATCAACTATTTCAAAATCTCTTGTATGAAGAGCACCTTTTACACCGCCAATCATAGGATGAAGAGTAGGCATTATATGAGATACATCACCAAAATCAAAAGAACCTGTAAAGTCTCCACCATCAACAACTTTTCCCTCTAGACCTAAATCTTCAAGATTATTTTTAAATAAATTATCAAGATTTTTGTATCGTAATATTGGTAAGTAGCCAGGGATTTCAGTTATTTCGACCTCAGCTCCAACTGCCATTCCACCAGCCATTAAGGCTTTATTTATCCTTGAATTAGCATCAATCATACCGTTTATAGTTCTAGCTCTTACATATGATTCCATATGGACATCAGCAGGAACAACATTTACTATATCTCCACCTTTTGTGATGATAGGGTGGAATCTAACTCTTTCAGATTCTTTAAACGTCTCTCTAAGTGCGTTTACGTTGTTTATAGCAAGCATTGCTGCATTTAAAGCATTTATACCATCATGTGGAGCAGAACCAGCATGAGATTCTTTACCTATAAATTTAACTTTTTTTCCAACAAATCCATTACTCTCAGGACCTACTAAAGCTTTATCTTCCCCTAAGTCAGAAGAGTGAAACATCATAGATATGTCTATATCATCAAAATAACCTCTTTTTATTAACTCTTGTTTTCCACCAAAGTAAGTTATTTTTCCTTCTTTTTTTAATTGTTCTCTATATTCTAACTCAATAAATTCTTCAGCTGGAGTAGCCATAAAAGATACTTTACCATCTAGATGTTCTAAAACACCACTTTTTACTAGACCAACAGCTGCACCTAACATTCCAGCTATTTGAATATTGTGTCCACAAGTATGAGAAGCACCTATTTCATTAGCATCTTTATGTTCTTTACATGATATGCCATCCAATTCTCCAAGTATAGATATATGAGGGCCTTTTTTATTAGTATTTGCATCTGCCTTACATCCTGTTACGGCTATATTTTTTTCTACAGATAAGTTTAATTCTTGTTCAAAGAAGTTTGAAACAGCTTCTGTAGTTTTAAATTCTTTATATCCATACTCTGGATTTTTATATATTCCTTGACCTATTTTTAATATTTTTTCTCTATTTTCATCTATAGTTTTTATTACTAGAGATTTTAATTGTTCTTTATTCATAATAAATTCCTCCTATATTTTACCTTGAATACTTAAAACTATATGAGCTATACTCGCACATGCAAAGAATATAGTTGTGAAAACAATAAGTGATATTATAACTATTTTCCATGACATCTCTTTTAAAGATTCTATTTTATTTCCAACAGAAATTCCTGCAAAAGCTAGTAGTGGAGTAGTTATAGCCATAAAGTTAATATTATTAGTATTTGTTAAGAATACTTCAGATGTTGGGCTATATGGCATACTAAGTAAAAGACCTATTATAGTTGCAAATCCAAAAGCTGGAAATATCGATTTAGGAAATAAATCCTTTACAATCATAGCAGCCATAGCAGCTAATATTAACATAACCATTCCAGGAAGAGCTGTAACTATAGATGTACCCACGCTAATTCTTTGTCCTATAAGAATTATAACTCCAATGACAGACATAACCAATAATTGAAATGAACTTTTCTTCAAATTTAAATTAGCAAACATTTATTAGCACTCTCCTTCTGTTGTTTCAATTTCTTTAGTTTTTTTATTTCTAGAAAATTTAGGTTCTAAAACTTTATACATGAAATTAGTAAATGGTAAGGATACAAAAACTAAGAATATAATTCCTGTTATACTAGACATCATATTGCTTGTTGCTGCATAGGCAAGTATTGTATCTGCCATTTCAGGTGGAACCATAGTAGATAATGAACCAGCAGCGGCAGTCATCATACTTCCACTACCAACACCACAAGCCATTCCCAAAGCATATGGATGAAGACCACTATAAATAGAGACCGAACCTAGTACACTAAAGTATATAGTACCAAGAACTGTACCCATTAAATATGTGCCAAGTACACCACTACCTTCTGGAGAATTTATGCCATATTTCTCAGATATAACTCCTAAAGAAGGTTCACGGCTGATACTTGCAGTAGCTCCAACAGCTTCTCTTTTCATACCAAACATTAATGCAAGAGGTAATGCAACGATTGGTGCAAGTATATGACCAAATTCTTGAGCTATGAATGCTGGTCCAGCTTGAATTATCTTATCAATGTTTGGACCAACTGTAGTACCATACTTTATACCAAGCATTACTAGTGCAATGCCAACAACTTCTCCAGCAATATTTATTTCTTTTTCTCCAATGACTTTTTTAAGTGCTTTAATTTTTTTCCCTAATAAATCTGGTGTTATTATAAGTCCAATTATAACTGCGTAGAGCATAGGAAATAGTACTATAGAAGCTTTTCCAATAGCTATAGTTCTTTGCCCTATAAATTCACATATTACTACTAATATTAAGCAAGTTAAAAATACTTGAATAAAATGTTTTTTATTACTTTCCATGATTTCCTCCCCAAAAAGAATAAGTATTTTACTTATTTAAAATAAAAAATACGTTTTCTTAGATATAATACGTTTTCCTGTATATTATAAAAAATACTATTTTAAATAAGTTTCAGAAATGTCATTAACATGTCCTTAAATAAGGATAAAACAAAAATTTAACATTGTCAACGAAAAAAATGTAAAATATTACATATTTTTCAATATATTGTAATATTATTCATTCCTAAAAAATTATTTAAATATTGTAGGAATAATAGATAAAAAGCTTTAAAATAAATAATATAAAACTAAGAAAGAGTAAATTGAAATTTTAAAATGAATAAAAGTATTTTAAGATTTGAATAAATATAAGACTTAAATTAACTATTAAAAGTTAGTACAACTAACTTAGATTAAATAATAATGATTCTAGTAGGTGGTAGTAAATGAAAATCAATAGATTAACAGAAATAATAGTAATACTTTTAAATAAGAAACTGGTAACTGCCAAAGAGTTGGCAGAGAGGTTTGAAGTTTCTACAAGAACTATATATAGAGATATAGAAACTCTATCTATGTCAGGAGTACCAGTATATATGACAAAAGGTAAGGGGGGCGGGATATCTTTAATAGAAGAATACTCTATAGATAAGACCATATTATCAAATGAAGATAAAGAGAGTTTGATAGTGGCGCTCAAAACCTTACAAGCAACAAAGTATCCAGAAATAAATTCAGTAGTAAATAAAATTGGTTCAATATTTGGAGAGCAGAACTTTGCAAATTGGATTGAAATAGATTTTACTGAATGGGGAAGTAATTTTAATGAAGATGACAAATTTACAAAAATAAAAGAAGCTATTTTAAGGCGTAATGCCATAAATTTTAATTATGTAAATAGCATGTCAAGTCAAACAAATAGAACTGTTGAACCTATGAAACTTATGTATAAGAGTAAGACTTGGTATTTATATGGATTTTGTAGATTAAAGGACGATTTTAGGATATTTAGAATTAGTAGAATAAAAAACTTAGTTGTGAAAGAAGAAGTGTTTTCAAGAAAGATAATAGAAGATGTATGTTTTGATGATTCTAAGGTGATTAAGGAAAATACTGTAACCCTGAAATTGAGATTTAAAGAGAAGATGCTTTTTAGAGTGTTTGATGATTTTAATAAAGATTTAATAACTAAAAACAAAGATAATACATATGATGTAACCGCTGAATTTCCTATTGGTGAGTGGATTTATGGTTATATTTTATCTTTTGGAGATAGTGTTGAAATACTTGAACCTAAAGAGGTTAGAGATAATGTAATAATTAGATTGAAAGGGTTATCTAAAATTTACTCATTATAATACTTTGATTAAAAGAATCATTTGAAATTTATTAATTGCAAAATATTTCACTAAGTCTAATTATATTAAAAATATGACATAAAGGTGTCGTATATTATAAGTTATAATTTAATTAAATAAATTTAATATTAAAATAGATTAATAAAAACAAAGTGAGGTATAAAGTATGGATTATGAAATAGTAAATATAAGTGAGAAAATAGTTGTAGGAATATCAAAAGAAACTACAAACCAAGATGGACAAGCAGTAAAAGATATAGGTGAGTCATGGAAGAGATTTATGGGAAAAGGTATATATAATTCTATAAAAGGTAAAAAGAATGAAAAGACAATAGGCTTATATACAGATTATCAAGGCGATTTTACAAATCCATATAACTTTGTTGCGTGTTGTGAAGTAAATAGTGATGCTGATAAAGATATCAATTTAGATGAATTAAATACTAATAATACTGTGGAAGAAATTGTTATAAGTAAAGTTATACCAGCAGGTAAGTATGCAAAATTTATTGTAGTAGGAGATATTCACAAAGCGATAGGAGATTTCTGGGCTGAATTTTGGCAAATGGATTTTGATAGAAATTATATAAGTGATTTTGAAGAATACCAAGGTAATACCTATGATTCTGATAAACATGAAATTCATATTTACATAGGAATAAACTAGATTTGCATTATATTGAGTATATGTAATTTTTTATTGACATATGTCAGATGGAGGGGTATTATAAATTGGTAAATGTTAGAGGCAAGACAATAGAGTGTTTGAAAATTTTATAGTTTTCATACATGAACTATAAAGGGGGATTTTCCTATGTTTGAATGTGCATTTATTTATGTTGCTAAAGGTCTTAATGCTGAGAAGCAAAGAGCAGTTATTCCATCTGATACAATAAATATGAATGTTATTGGTGTGGAAAATTATGATGAAGCAGAAGTTGTAGCCAAAGAAATGGTAGAAAAGGGATGTACAGCTATTGAACTATGTGCTGGTTTTGGTAACGAGGGTATTTACAGAATTAAAAAAGTTGTTGGACCAAACGTTGCTGTGGGTGCAGTGAAATTCGATTTCCATCCAGCTTTTGGTTTTAAGAGTGGAGATGAAATGTTCTAATAATCAGTGCCTTTATATGAATAAAGATACATGGAGTAAATTAGAATGTTTGCATGATATTTTATTGAAAGTTGCTGATTGTAATAAATATGTTGAAGAATCAATATGTTTATTACAGTCAGTTTTATTGTTAATAACTATAAGCAGTAAGTCTATAAAAGATTTACTGCTTTTTTAGTACTTAAAAATATCAGTATTGATTTGAATCGTTGCTAATGATGTTAGGAAAATTGTAAATAAACACTTGTAAATATCATGATTTAAATTGTAACTTTCAACGTGAAAAAGAAAAAAATTGTAAGTACAGACTATAATAACATTTTTGAATTTATGAATAAACAATTAAAAAAATTATAGAAAAATAATGTATAAAGCTAAACCCAATTTAATCGATAATACATATATAGAAATACAATTAAGTAATTAAATAACCATTTCTTGGATGTTAAGCAAGTTAGAAATTATATAGTAAAGAAGCAAATAAACCTGTAATTTAATATTTTAAGTAGCATGAGAAGTGTTTTTCGTTTTTTATAGATTACAACTTTGGAAGATTATAAAAATAAATCTACAAAAATAATTTTAATGAATCTGAAAAAAAAATTTTATATGAATATAAAAAAACATAAGGTTATTCTATCTTTATTTGATTACTTCTGACAACTTTTTATGTTTTGTACAATTATATTTTTATTAACTCGTCAAAATGCCAAACATATATTACAATATATATATAAGTTTTTTAATTGACAAATTGTGTTAATATAATTGAATATAATATGGCATAAATAATTACTTTTATTTATCAATGAAATGTATTTATTATGTAGCGAAAAATAGTCAGATAGTATAGACAATATTTGAAATAAAAGCATTTATTGTTGTACATATGGAGGAGTTAGTTTTATGGAAAATAAAATTTTGATAGTAGATGATGCTATTTTTATGAGAATGATGATTAAAGAAGCTCTGAGTAAAAGTGGCTATGGAAATTTAGTAGAAGCAAATGATGGAGAAGAAGCTTGTAATATATTTAAAGATGAAAAGCCTGATTTGATGTTACTTGACATTACAATGCCAAAAAAAGATGGTTTAGAGGTGTTGAAAGAAGTAAAAAAGTTAGATTCAAATGCTAAGGTGGTGATGTGTTCTGCAATAGGACAAGAAAATATGATTGTAGAAGCTATAAAACTAGGAGCGTTAGACTTTATAGTGAAGCCCTTTAAAACAGATACATTAATCAAAGTTGTGCAAAATGCTTTAAAGTAAAAATGTAAATACACACTGATATAGTGAAAGGTACATAAATGAAATAATTAAAGGGAGGGGTTTATATTATAAATTATTTAGAACTTGATGATGCTCATATAGATGCTCTTAGAGAAATTGGTAATATAGGCTCTGGGAATGCAATCACTGCACTTGCATCCATGATAAATAGTAATATAGAAGTATTAATACCAATGGTAAATATACTTGAATATAATGAAGCAACAAATTTGCTTGGTGGTCCAGAAAATAAAGTAGTATGTATTTTACTAGATATGAAAGGCGATATTAATGGAATGTTTATGTTTTTGTTGGATGAATCAATCACCCAACTTATGTTAAATTCTCTTTTTAATAAAGAAGAGTCGGTTTTGGATGAGATTGAAGGTATTGAAATTTCAGCAATTAAAGAAATAGGAAATATTATGGCAAGTTCATATGTAAATGCTATGGCATCTATGTTAGATATGACCATAAGTATTTCAGTTCCAGATATGTGTATAGATATGGTTGGAGCTGTCCTAAATGTACCTATGATAAGGTTTTCAGATGTTGGTGACCAAATTTTATTTATAGAAAATAAGTTCAAAATGAGTGATAATTATTTTACTAGTCACATATTGATGATTCCAGAAATGAGCTCACTTAAAGAAATATTGGTGAGATTGGGATTAAAAGTATGAATAGAGAGATAGTAGTAAACATTGCAGATATGAAGATAGCCTGTAAACCAAATGTTTTGGTTACATATGCACTTGGTTCTTGTGTAGGAGTATGCTTGATAGATAAAATAGCAGGAATTGGTGGAATGTTACATGTTATGTTGCCATATAGTAAAGATGCTATTAACATTGAAAATAAATACAAATTTGCAGACACAGGAATAAATGAGCTTATTAAATCTATGGAACATATAGGTGCAAACAGAATGTATATAAAAGCAAAAATTGCTGGTGGAGCTCAAATGTTTTTAGGAAACAGCAATTCATCGATTGCAAGCATAGGGCATAGAAATGTTGAAGCAGTAAAAAAAACACTCTTAGGATTACATATTCCAATAGTAGCAGAAGACACAGGTATGAATTATGGACGAACAATACGTTTTTGCACTGAAACAGGCGAATTGATTGTAGATTCAATAAATAAAGGTAAAAAGAAAATATAATGTAGATTTTATAGAGAGTAGATTTTAGAGGGGAGGAATTAAATGAGATTTCCAGATGACCCATATTTAGATTATAGGCTAGCTGATGAGGGGATTAAATATCTAAAATTTAAAGTAGATGAACAAGACTTCGGTGTTGAGATTGAAAAGGTCGTAGAAATTGTTGGAAATCAAGAAATTATATTTATTCCAGAACTCCCAACATATTCTAAAGGTATAATAAATTTAAGAGGTAAAATTATTCCAATAATAGATATGCGTTTGAGACTTAAAAAAAATGATTTAATAGTTGCTAACTGCATGTATATAATAGTAGTCGAAGTAAAGGATTTATCAGTAGGATTTATAGTTGATAAAGTTGATGAGATAATAAGCTTAGAAGAAAGTCAAATTTCTCCACCACCAAGAGTTACTTTTGAGTATTCAGATTATTTTGTAAGTGGTATTGGAGAAATAGAGAGTAAAATAATTACCTTACTAGATTTAGAGAAACTTTTGACAGATAAAGAAGAAATTTTAATAGATGAAGTAGTTAATAAATATAATTGCACTATCATGTAGCACAGGGATATAATTAGAATGTTATTATAAAGAGATTGTAATGGGAACATTTGGGGATGTAGTGGTATAATTATTAAGTATAAGAAATTTAAATTACTAGAATTTTAATATATTATGTTTAAGAGAGGTTCGTATATGGAAAATAAGCAACAAGGAACAATTTTAGTCGTTGATGATAGTGTCCTAATGTGTGATTTAATAGATAAAACACTTACAAAAGATAATTTTAAGGTGAAAAAAGCATTTAATGCAATAGAAGCAAAAGAGTTTATTGAAGAATATATACCAGATATTATTTTACTTGATATAATTTTACCAGACAACTCTGGATTTGATTTTTGTAAGGAAGTAAAATCTAATTTTCGCACAGCAGATATACCTATAATATTTATAACTTCAAAAAATGCAGATACGGATATAGTAAAGGGATTTGGTGTAGGTGCAATAGATTATATGGTGAAGCCTTTTAGTATGACAGAATTAAAAGCTCGTATTATGGCTCATCTTGAAGTAAAGAAATCTCAAGATAAATTAAAAAAGATAAATAATGAGCTGGAGTCTTCTCTTGAAAAATTGAATAGACTCGTTGTGAGAGATTATCTTACAGGTCTTTATAATAGAAGACATATAATTAATCAACTTATGGAACAAAGAAGAATTAATAAGTATAATGAGGCGACAATATCTCTTATTCTAGGCGATATTGATGATTTCAAAGTTATTAATGATACTTATGGTCACGAAGCAGGTGATTTTGTATTGACAGTAATATCAAGTATAATAAAAAAGAATTGTAGACAGGTTGATACTGTATCAAGATGGGGTGGAGAAGAGTTTTTGATAATGCTTACAAATACTTCAATGGAAGGTGCTAAAATTCTTTCAGAAAGAATTCGCAAAGAAATAAAAGACTTTGAGTTTAACTATAAAGAAAACAAAATAAGATGTACTATTACATTGGGGGTAGTAGAAGTAAACTCAAATATATCATTAGAAGAAAACATATCCTTAGCAGATAAAGCGATGTATGAGGGCAAAAACTTAGGAAAAGATTGTAGTGTAGTGAGTACAATGAAAGGATTAAAAAGGATATAAATTAATATCTTAATAAACTTACTTTATAAAGGAGTAGAGGTATGAAAAGAGAAGTAAAGCTTTCTAAATTAGCAATTGTATTGCTGATTATTATAGTAATGGCTGTTCTAGCAGGCATTTTTTCTTCAATTTCATCTTATAAAGCATTTGAGAAAGTGGAAAAAAGCATTAATGATATGAATAATTTGAGAACTCAAAGCCAGTATATAAAAGATACGACAAGAGAAGTAAGTGATGTATTAAGAAGATATGTCTTTACGGGTGATAAAAAAGATAAAGATACTTATGAAAAAGAGTTGTATGGAAAAACAAGAGAGTCAGCTTTAAATAAATTAGAAAGAATTGGTCTTACAAAAAGTGAATCAAATAAAATCTTAGAAGCAAAAGAAATATCTGATTCTTTGGTGCCAAGAGAACAAAGTGCTATAAAAGCAGTTGAAAATAATGATAAGAGCTTGGCACAGAGTATAATTTTTGGCAGTGAATATATAAACTCTCAAGAAAGAATGGATTCTTTAATAAATGAATTTCAAGAGAATATAGCTAATCGTTCAAATGCTGAAATTATAGAAGTTAAAAAAGAATTACAAAGCTTAATATTGAGAACAATATTTATACTTTCTCTACTAATAATACTGACAATAATAGAATATACAGTAATAAAATTAAAAATAGTAATTCCTATTAATAAAGTAGAAAAACACTTTTCAAGAATTGCATCTGGAGACCTAAGAACAAGTATAGATGTTGAAGAAAGTAAATCTGAAATAGGGATGTTGGTTGGTTCTGTTAAAAAGATGCAAAGTATGCTTTTAAATTATATAGACCTTATAGATAGTACATTAACTAGTATTGCAAAAGGAGATTTAAGAGTAGAGATAGACCAAGAATTTATAGGAGATTTTGAATCAATTAAAACATCATTAGAAAGTATAATAAACTCTTTTAATAGTGATTTTTCTGAAATAAATTTATCGGCAGAACAAGTTGCAAGTGCATCAGAACAAGTAGCAGCAGGTGCTCAAGCTCTTTCACAAGGGGCTACAGAACAAGCCAGTTCAGTGGAAGAATTAGCTTCTACAATTAATGAAATATCAGATGGAATTAAGAAGTGTGCAGATAGTGCTAGTCTTGCATGTGAAGTGTCTGACCAATCAGCACAACAAGTTAGTTTTGGAAGCAGATGTATGGATGATATGATGACTTCAATGGGTGAAATAAGTGAAAAATCCAGTGAAATATCAAAAATAATCAAAACAATAGATGAGATAGCTTTTCAAACCAATATTCTTGCATTAAATGCAGCTGTTGAAGCAGCAAGAGCAGGTCAATATGGTAGAGGATTCGCAGTTGTAGCAGATGAGGTTAGGTCTTTAGCTGGTAAAAGTGCAAAAGCAGCTCAAAATACTGCAATTCTTATAGAAGAGGCCATTAAGACAGTAGAAAATGGTGTTAAAATTGCCAAAGAGACTGCAAAGGCTTTGGATTTAGTGGTGAATGGTGTAGAAAAAACTACTGATTATATTAATGGAATTTCTTCATCTGTACATAGCCAAGAAATAGCAATTACACAGATTTTATCTGGAATAGAGCAAATTTCTATAGTAGTCCAAATGAACTCAGCAACAGCAGAGGAAAGTGCAGCAGCCTCAGAAGAGATGTCAGCTCAAGCACAAATTTTAAAAGAATTAGTAGAAAAATTTCATCTAAAGGAAAATGAGATAAAAGAATCATCATGGATTTAAATTATAAGATGTTATAGATAGTGTAAAATTATAACGTAAAATAGAAAATTATTTGTAGGCCGTAGGTGATAAATATGAATTATATTGAGCCGAGTATGAGACCAATGTTAGATATGTTTATATTTGAGACAAGTCTATTACTTGAACAGTTAGATGAAATTATGATTCAAATAGAAAAAGAAAAAGTGTTTAGTTACAGCAATATCAATGAAACATTTAGAATAATGCATACAATAAAGGGTTCAGCTTCTATGATGGGATTAGACAACATAGCTGCTTTAGCACATAGTGTAGAAGATTTATTTTATGTCATACGTGAAGAAAAGATAGAAGTTTTAGATAATGATTTTTTATTTGACTTGGTTTTTCAAGCTTTGGATTTTATAAGATGTGATATAGGTAAGTTGCAGTCAGGAGATTGCATATCTTCTGATTACTCTAACTTTATAGAAATAATCAAAGATTATGTAGGTACTTTGGAGTTATCAACTTCTATGGAATCAAAAAATAACACAAGCTTAGAAAGCACAGATGATAAAGAAATAATAGATTCAGTTTTTTCATACAAAGAAAATTCTGATATAGTAAAAATAATCTTTGAGCAAGATTGTATGATGGAAAATGTAAGAGCTTTTATGCTTATATTTGAACTTAGAGACTACTGTGAATTTATAGAATTTTATCCTAAAGATGTGGAAACAAATACAGAGTCAGCAGAATATATTAAAAAGGATGGGTTTTATATACAGTTTATTGCTAAAGATGACAAGAGTATAGTTTATAGAACTATACAAGATAATCTCTATGTAAAAGAATATATAAATATTAGTGAAGAAGAAGTAGAAGTAAAAAGAACGCAAGATAATGATGAAGTAGAAAATAAATTAAAAGACAATCAGGAAATAGGTATAGAATATCAAAATACTTATACAACAGAAGATGAACTACAAGAAAGTATTTTAAAAGAAAAGATAGATACAGAAAAATATAATCTAAATGACGAAAATGAGCATTTGCCAATAAATAAACAGAATATTATGAGTGTAAATTTAGAAAAATTAGATTTACTTCAAAATATAGTTGGAGAAATTGTAATTATGGAATCAATGGTTGTAAATAGTGTAAATTCTACAGGTGTTGATATAGACAATTTCAATAAAGCAACAAGACAATTGCATAAGCTTACAGATGAATTACAGGATATAGTAATGTCGATGCGTATGATTCAAATTTCTGGTGTATTTCAAAAGATGCATAGAATTGTACGAGATATGAATAAAAAATTAGATAAAAATGTAGAGCTAATAACCATAGGTGCAGAAACAGAAGTAGATAAAAATGTAATCGATAATTTAGCAGAGCCATTTATGCACCTTATAAGAAATGCTATGGACCATGCAATAGAACCTATTGAAGAGCGTATAGCAAAAGGCAAAGAAGAAGTGGGAAAGATAGTTCTATCTGCTGAAAACTTAGGTGGAGAAGCTGTAATAAGTATTGCAGATGATGGTAGAGGTCTTATGAAAGACAAGATTTTAGCAAAAGCCAAGGAGCAAGGTATACTTAAACATTCAAGTAATGAATATACTGATGACGAGGTCAATTCTTTGATTATGACTCCAGGATTTTCTACAAAAGAATCCATAACTGAGTTTTCTGGTAGGGGAGTAGGCATGGATATTGTCCAAAAAAGTATTGAAAAGGTTGGAGGTTCAATTGAAGTAAAAAGCAAACAAGATGAAGGAACAACATTTACTATAAAAATACCACTGACTCTTTCTATAGTAGAAGGTATGGAGTTTAAAGTTGGAGATTCGCTGTTTACTTTACCAATATCATCAATAAGGAGAACATTTAAACTTACAGATTTAAACCACATAGTTATGGAAGGTAATACAAGAGAACTAATTATGATATATGGAGCATGTATTCCTATTATAAGGTTGCATAAAGTATATAATATTCAGACAGATGTAACTAACTTAATGCATGGGAATATGATAATTATTGAAAATGAGCAGAAAGCGGCATGTATTTTCGTTGATGAAATAATAGGAAATCAACAGGTTGTCGTAAAGCCATTTCCAGTTTATTTTAATAGATTCAATATGAAAAGCAATGGATTATCAGGATGTACAATACTTGGAGATGGAAGTATAAGCTTGATTATAGATGCAGATAACATTATGGAAATATATTAGGGGATTTAAAAGTATGTCTAAAGATGAAATTATTAAACAAGTATTAACATTTTATGTTAATGATGTTATTTATGGAATAGAATTAGAAAATGTGATTGAGACTATAAGATTTCAATCAATAACATGTGTACCATGTCTTCCAGAGTATATAATCGGAGTTATTAATTTACGTGGAAGGATAATACCTGTTATTAATATGCATATAAAATACAATATTCCTGAGACTGATTATAATGAGAGAACATGTATAATAATTACAAAGGTTGATGAGTATCAAGTTGGAATTATTGTAGATAAAGTTGTCGATGTTATCCCTATAGAAAAGATAAATCTATTAGAGACAACTGATTCTAACAACATAAATACGAATAAAGATATAAAAGAAATTGCAAAAGTTGGAGATAATTCTATACTAATTTTAGATATTCGAAAGTTTTTGATTAACAACATGTAGTCAGTTTTGATAAAAAAATAGCTACGCACACTTGTGACTTTAGTCGTGAGTTAGTAGCTAAAATAGTCAGCATATAGGGAAACTTATATGTAGAGATA
>NZ_JRHN01000022.1 GCF_001299635.1 Clostridioides difficile
ATGGATTTGTCCTTGTTGTAATGTAACTCATGATAGAGATATAAATGCAAGTATAAATATACTAAAAGAAGGACTAAGACTAATAAGAGTTTAAAATAGATAACATATGTAAGAACCGTAGGAACTACGGGGATAGCCTGTGGAGAATTGGTAAGACATATTTCAGTATGCAAAATTCTATGAAGCAGGAACCCTGTGACTTTAGTCATGGGAGGTTCAGAAATTAGCAGGAGGAATTTTTTGCATGATAAAGCTCACAGATGAAGAATTTATAATTCTTGTAAACCATATAAAAAAAGAATATGGTATTGATTTAAGCAAAAAAAGAGCACTAATTGAAGGTCGGTTATATAATACAATGATAGAGAAAAAATTTAGTTCTTTTAGTCAGTATATGAATATATTATTTAAAGATAAGACAGGAAATGAGGCTATAAACTTAATAAATAGATTGAGTACCAATCATACATTTTTTATGAGAGAACCTCAACATTTTGAGTTTATACATGATAATATACTTCCTTTTTGGGAAGAAAACAATAAATTAAGAAACTTAAATATATGGAGTGCAGGTTGTTCTAGTGGAGAAGAAGCGTATTCAATAGCTATGACTTTAGATGATTATTTTGGATATAATAAAAAATTGTGGAATATTAAGATTATAGCTACTGATATTTCAATGAATTCACTTGAAAAAGCTAAGAGGGCTACATATACAGAATTAAATGTTAATAATGTTCCTAATTTGTGGAAGAAGAAGTATTTTATAGATAATAAAGATGGTACATTTAAAATTTGTGATAAGATTAGAAAAAGCGTAACTTTTAAGCCCTTTAATCTAATGAACGATTTCTCATATCAACATTTTGATTTGATTTTTTGTAGAAATGTTATGATTTATTTCGATTTAAAAACTAGAGAAGAACTCATAAATAAATTTTATAGTGTAACTAAAAAAGATAGCTTTTTATTTGTAGGTCATGCAGAGATAATTAACAGAAGCAATACCAAATATAAATACGTAAGACCTGCTGTCTATAAAAAATAAAAGAGTATTTCTGATATATGACTTTGTGGAGGCGGTAATGTGGAACATTTTAATAATATGGTAATTGCTATAGGTGCATCTGTAGGCGGCACAGAAGCGATACTTGAAATTATAAAAGACTTGCCAAAATCGACACCAGGAGTTGTTGTAGTTCAACATATGCCGGCTATATTTACTGATATGTATGCACAACGGCTTGACAAGCAGTGTGTTATGAATGTAAGAGAAGCTAAAAATAATGATAGAGTAGAACGAGGAAATGTGTTAATTGCACCTGGGGGCTATCAGATGAAATTACATGTGAATAAAGATGGGTATTATGTAACTTGTGAAAAAGGTGAGAAAGTAAGTGGTCATTGTCCATCAGTAGACGTTTTATTTGATTCAGTTGCAGAAGTAGCAGGTAAAAATTCAATAGGCATAATACTTACAGGCATGGGTTCTGATGGTGCAAATGGACTTTTAAAAATGAGAGAAAAGGGTTCATTTACTATTGGACAAGATGAAAACTCTTGCATAGTATATGGAATGCCAATGGTGGCTTTTGATAGGGGTTCTGTTGTATTACAATTGCCACTTGCTGAAATTTCAAACTGTTTGATTAGACATCTTAATATTTAAAAACGAAAAGATTAATTTTTTGTAAATAAAAAATTAATCTTTTATTAAATTATATGGATAAAAAACCCTAGAAACTCCAAATATAATAAGAGAGATTTATATTTAGGAGGAAAATGATAATATGAAATTTTTTAAAGGCGATATGAAAGCTAAAGTTTTAAGATATGTATTTGTTTTAACCTTGACTATAATAGCTGTTTTAGCAATTAAACATGACCATATATATAATAATTTAGGGAAAGATGCTTCGATTAATTTAGATAGAAATAAAGAAGCAGTAAGTGTTATGAATAATCAATCATTACCAAAGGATACTACAAGTAGCAAACAAACTTTATCAGTAAGTACAATAGGAAGTAAAACAATAGTGAAAAATGATGAATATCTAGAAAGTACTATAAATATGCCTATAATAACAAATTCAAATAAGATTGTTGAAAGGTCTACAAATGATAAAATAAAAAATGATATCTTTGAATTTTATAATAAATCATACACAGAAGCAAAGCAATATCTTAAGGATAATCCTGATGAAGAAAATAAGTTTGTTGCAAATGTAGATTTTGAACTTAAAAAGAATATTGACTCTGCTCTTAGTATAAAAGTAAGATATTATACTTATAGTGGCGGTGCACATGGATTTTATCAAGATATAGCATACAACGTGGATATGAGAACGGGAAAATTTTTAGAACTAATGGACTTATTTAAAGATAACACTAAATACAAGGAAGTTATAGATGAAGAAATTAAAAGACAAATAACTGAGCTGGAAAAAAAGGACAAAGAAAATATCGGAATATACAATTTTAAAGGTATAAAAGAGAATCAAAATTTTTATTTGCAGGATGAGAATTTAGTTATGTATTTTGATTTATATGATATAACTCCATATGCAGCAGGAATACCAGAATTTTCAATAAACAAAAAATTAATAAGCTATATGTTAAAACCAGAATATATAGATTTATTTAATTTGAAATAGAAATTTAAATTAAATGTTATGCTATAATATCTAGCATAGAGATTTATTAAAATTGGGGGTATAAAAATGCTACTTTTAAAAAAAGACGACATAAAAAAAGTATTTACAATGAGAGATGCAATTGAGGCTGATAAGGAAGCTTTTAGAATTTATTGTGAAGGAAAAAGTGTAAATCCTTTGAGAACCAATATACCAGTTCCAAGCCAAGATGCTAGTATGTTATTTATGCCAGGATATGTAGAAGAATTGGGATGTGGGGGAATAAAAATTGTATCTGTATTTCCTAAAAATGCTCAAAAAGGTAAACCAGTAATTCCAGCAACAGTATTGCTATTAGATGGTGAAACTGGAGAAGTGAGTGCAGCTTTAGATGGAACTTATGTAACTCAGATTCGTACTGGGGCAGCATCTGGAGCAGCTATAGATGTATTGGCTAAAAAAGATTCTAAGATTGGGGCTTTGATTGGTCTAGGAGGACAAGGAGAACCACAACTTGAAGCTATGATAGAAGCTAGAGATTTGGATGAAGTAAGAGTGTTTAGTAGAAATAAGGAAAGTAGAGAAAAATTTGCAGAAGAAATGAATTTAAAATTAAGTAAATATAACACTAAAATAATTGCAGTTGAATCATCTGATGAAGCTATAGACAATGCAGATGTAATAGTCCTAGCTACTCCATCAAAACAGCCTGTACTTAACGGAAACTTAGTAAAAAAAGGAGCTTTAATAAGTGCAGTAGGTTCATATATGCCAGATATGCAAGAGTTGTGCCCAAATTGTTTAACTAGAGCATCTAAGATATTTTTTGAATCAACAGATGCAGTTTTATCTGAATCAGGAGATATATTAATTCCATTAGAAGAAGGTAAAATAAGTAAAGATGATTTTAATGGTGATTTAGGTAATGTTATAAATGGGACTATTCCTGGAAGAGAAAGTGATGATGAAATAATTGTGTTTAAAACTGTCGGAATAGGTGTACAAGATGTCGTAACAGCAAAAAGAATATACGATAAAGCAAAAGAAAACGGTATTGGAATGGACTGGCAGTGGTAAAAATTTCAAAATAAATCTATAATTAGACAAAATTATGTTATAATATTGATAAATAAATTTTTTTATTATCTTAGTTGAGGGAGGATATTTGTATGAAAATGGTAAAAAAGTTAATATTATCTTCGATTATGGCTTTAGTTTTAGTTCTAACTATAGGGTGTTCTAATGCAGAAGAAAAAGTAAAGTCAAATTTTGAAGCTAATTTAGCCGCACTAGAAATGTATAAATATGACGAAAAGGGGATTTCTGACGCATTAACAGAAGTTGAATATAAACAAATTCAAACTTATAATAGCAAGGACAAGGTTTCAATGTTAGCTCAATTGACTCCTCTTTATGGTAAAGAAAATGCTGAAAAGATATATGACACAATTGTTAAGTTAATTCAAGGTGTTGAAAAGACTGTAACAGTAGATTCTTCTAGTAAGGATAAGATAACTTTAAAAGTTGTAAGTAAAGCATTAGATACTAGTAAAGTAATGTCTGAAGCAAATACTTTAGTAAAATCATATGTAACTGATGAAAAGAATTACAACAAAAAAGAAAAAGAAGTTCAAGATGATATGGCAAAAATGATTATAGACCTTTACAATAAAAAACCAACTAAGGATGTTACAACTTTAATTACATATACTAAAAAAGATGGTAAATGGCAACCACCAAGCAATATACAAAAATTATGTGAAGGAATATATACAATTTAATTTATTTTAAAGACACAAAAACTATCTTTTAAACATATAATAAAATGTTTGGGAGATAGTTTATTTTATTCTAAAAATATCAAATATATTTTATAAGTTATTCACTTATTTTATAAATTATATTTTATAAATGACTTATATTGTTAAATAACTTATCTTGCCAAGTAATAAATAAATTTTTTACTAAATAAAGTACATTTAATATAATTTGTTTCAATATTTATTGTACAATCAAATTTATTTGGTATGTTTGCTAATTTTGACTATATAAAACTAACAATACAATTATGATATATCTTGATAAAACATGGTGAATAATTGTGTGTTATATAGTCGAAAATATGATATATTAATATTATATTATACGTTAAAAGTTTATTTATGTATTTTCAAAAAAGTTTTTATAAAATGAGAGGGGTGTTTTTATGGTATCAAGGCAAGAATTAAAAAGAGTGTCAAAAGCTCAATTGTCTGGAAACTGGGGTACATGTGCAATTGCTATGGCAGTATATATTGCAGTGATAGTATTAATATCAGTTGTAGGATTGCCTTTTGAACCTTTAACTACTATTGTAGTGGCTATAATAGGTTTTTGCGTTGCAGCAGGATTTACATGCATGTTCTTGAAGATTACTAAAGATGAAAAAGTAAGAATAGGAAATATCTTCGTAAATGGAAGAATCTATTTAAGAAGTTTTGGACTTTATGTATTAGAATCAATAGCTGTTTATATTTATTCTTTTATAATCACAATTATAGGCGCATTTTTATCATTCGGTGTTTTACTTACTAGTGGAGCAATTGAATACCTATCAAGTGATAGTGTTGGTATAGGAACTATTATTTCTACTGGAATAACTTTAGTTCTTATAATATTTGTTCTTATGCTACCAGTTTATATATTGCTATTATATGTTTCTCAAGCTGCTTTTTTAATTTGTGAAGATAAAGATAACTTAGGTGTATTTAAAGCGATGGGTGCCAGTTTAGATATGATGAAAGGGAATGTACTTAAATTATTTGTACTAAACCTTAGCTTTATAGGCTGGTATATACTGGCGATAGTTACTCTTGGAATAGGCTTATTATGGTTGATTCCATATGTAGGAGTTACTAACTGTAATTTTTACAGACAATTACTAAAAGAGAATCCAGATGTAGAGGATATATTATTGGATAAAGAAAAATCTTATTCTATGTATTAAGATAGTTTTACAGTTAAATAAAATGTATTTTTAACTTGAACATTAAAGTATGGCATGACAAAACTGTCTTTTATAAGAATTTTTTTCTTAAAAGGCAGTTTTTGTTATTAAAAAATAAATGGTTGACACAGTATAGACTATTATGATAGTTTTTAATTATAGTAATGACTATTGCGATAACCATATTTGAGGAGCGATTTTATATGGAAATAAAATTATTTGATTCAGAACTTAAAGTAATGGAAGTTCTATGGGAGATAGGAGAAAGTAAGGCAGGGGAGCTAGTAAAAATACTAAAAGAAGAAACAGGATGGAATAGAAATACTACGTATACAGTTATAAAAAAATTAGTAGCAAAAGGTGCAATAGAGAGAATTGAGCCAAATTTTGTTTGTAAAGCTTTAATAAGTAAAGAAGAAGTGCAAAAACAGGAAACAGAAACACTAATTAATAAAATGTTTGGAGGGTCTTCAGAAAAATTTCTTTCAGCTTTTATTAATAAAGAAAATCTTTCAAGTGATGATATTACAAAACTTAAGCAGATTGTCGAAAAATTAAAGTGAGGTAAGATTTATGTTCATTAAATTGTTAGAAATGAGTTTTACTTCTGGAGTTTTACTTTTAATTGTTATTTTCATAAGAGCATGTTTATTTAAAAAATTACCTAAGAAGGTATTTGTATTATTATGGTTGATTGTGTTGTTTAAACTTCTTATACCAGTAAGTTTAAACTCTGGTTTTAGTATTTATAGTATAATTGAATCCACTTTTAATGTTGAATTAGGTGCTACATCAGCTGAAGATTACACTCTTAAGGAAGTTAGTAACTCTATAAGTAAGAATACTTCTAACAATAAAGTACTATCTGATATTGAGAATCTTACAATATTGGAGATGTTAGGTATTTTGTCTTTTGTGGTTACTATTATACTGAGTATATTTTTATGCTCTAAGTATATTAAAATAATTAATCTTTTTAAAACTTCAATACATATAAAAAATCATGATTTTATTAAAAAATGGATATATGAAAATAGGTGTTTTAGAAAATTTATGGTTTGTGTATCTGAATTTACTAAGACACCACTTACATCTGGTATTTTAAAGCCACGTATTATTTTACCAAAACAAATGGATTATAGTAATAATCAGACTTTAAACTTTGTTTTGACTCATGAGATGGTCCATATTAACAGACTTGACAATATGTTGAAGTTGTTTATGCTTTTAGCTCTTGTTATTCATTGGTTTAATCCTTTAGTTTGGATAATGTTTTTTTTACTAAATAAGGACATAGAATTTAGTTGCGATGAAAAAGTAATGAATATGATTGGAGAAGAATATAGAGCTGATTATGCAACTGCACTGATAAGTTTAGCAGAAGAGAATAATCCATTTTCGATGGCAATTTACAATGGATTTGGAAAGACAAAGATAGAAGAGAGAATAGTTAATGTTATGAAGTTTAAAAAGTCAACTTATGTTACTTTTTTAGTTTCTACTGTATTAGTTTGTGGGACAAGTCTTGTTTTTGCAACAGGAAATAAGGAAATTAATGAAGTTGAATCTTTTGATTTAACAAAAAGTGAGCAAAGTAATAGAAGTGAATTTTCATTAAGCAATAAAGCGACTGATTTGTATTCTTCAAATGAGGATTCTGATATTTCTGTCAGTGTGTCAAAAATATCTGTGAATAAAGAAAATGAACCTAAAAGTAATGAAGATGAATCCATGAATAAAGAAAGTAAATCTAAAAGTAATGAAGATGAGTCTGTAAATAAAGAAAGTAAATCTAATAGTAGTAAATACAAGTATGTAAATAAATCAAGTAATTACAATGATATATCTTATACTAATTCATCAAATTATTTAGTTCAGAAAAATGGTTATGATGAGAATGGTTTAGTTATATCAAGACAAGGAAATTTGTTGTCAGTCAGCAAAGTTCAATATAGAACTTCTGTAAAGGAACCTTAAATCCTAGTAATACAAGAGATTTAGAATTAAAATACTATCTTGAAATAAGTTTAATTATTTTGAGATAGTATTTTTTATTAAAAAAATTATAAAGATACTTGACACAAAGATGACTATCGTGATAGTCTAAAGGTATAGTTAATAACTATTGCAATAGTCACTGATAACTATTATACCTAAATAAATCTCTAAGAAAGGAAGATTGATTATGAAAATAAAAAAATCCCTTATAGGAACAATGATGGCAGCTGCTATAGTATTAGGAGGAACAGGGTCAATATTTGCAAATGAAAATAGTGATGTATCTAATATTACACTAGATAAGTTTGATTCTCTAATAAAAGCAGGAATAACTGACCCTGCTGACTTAGAAAAGTATGGAGTAGAGTATTATACTTATGAAGAGTATGCTAAGAATATTGAAGAGTTAAAAGCATATGCTAAAGACCCTAATGAAGTTAAAGATGTAAGTCAAGAAGACCTTGAAAAAACAATTAAAATAATGGAGCAAGATTTAGAGAAGATAAAAACTGAAGGATTAAAGATTATGAAACCTATCAGAATAGACAATGGAAATGGGCTTATAAGTTTCTGTGGTAGATAATGTACTCAGCTTACAATGCTAACATTTTTTATATATACAATGAAATGTTAATAGTATTTATTAAAAAGTTTATAAAAATACTTGACACAAAAGTGACTATTGTGATAGTCTAAAGATGTAGTTAATAACTATTGCAATAGTCACTGTCAACTACAATACCCAAATAAATCCCTAAGAAAGGAAGATTGGCTATGAAAATAAAAAAATCAATTATAAGCACAATGATGGTATCTGCTATGATACTAGGTGGAACTGGAGCAGTATTTGCAAATGGAAATGATTCATCTAAAATTACTTTACCTAAGTTTGAATCTTTAATGAAATCAGGAATAACTGACCCTGCTGAGTTAGAAAAGTATGGAGTAGAGTATTATACTTATGATGAATATGCTAAACATATTGAAGAAATGAAAGCATATGCTAAAGACCCTAATGAAGTTAAAGATGTAAGTCAAGAAGACCTTGAAAAAACAATTAAGATAATGGAACAAGAGTTAGAGAAAATAAAAACTGAAGGATTAAAAATTATGAAGCCTATCATTATAGAAAATGAAGATGGGTCTCAACTTGCTATTTCTTCAAATTATGTAGCAACTAATTAGTGTTAAATATAATCTCAAAGAATATCTTAAAACCCTAAATAAGCATGACTAAATACATTAGGCTACTGCGATGATATAAACATGTAGTTGATGATTATTTAAATATTCATTAACTACACTACCCAAATGAAGTTTAAGTTTGTTAAAGTGAAGTAAAAAAGTATTAAAAACTTAGACAAGTGCAATTGAACATATTGAGTGAGAGTAAAATGAGACTCAAATAAGTAATAAAAGAGCTAAAGTCTAAGTGAAAAAAGAAGTAAGAATTAGAGGAAAAACAGAATAAAAGTAAATCAAGTCAAAGTAAAAAGTATTAAACCCAATTTGTAATGTTAACATTTTTTAATGTATGTTAAGAAATGTTAACATTATTTTTTTTTATCTAAATTAATAATTATAATATTTAGAAAATTCTAACGAAAATTAAATGTTATTTATTAGATTCATTAAAAGTTAAAGAAAATAATCGATTTAGCATTTTTAAGAGGGGTTTTAAAATTTTTAGACTTCTTGGCATAGCAATTGCTTAATATATAAATTAAATAATATGATTATAAATTTGTGGATTAATTTTATCATTACTTACTTATTAATATATAGACCATATTGATAATAAGTATATGTTGATGGCTTTTAAAGTGTATCGCTAACAAATACACTAAGCTATTAGAGGAGTATTATTTCTAAGGGGGGAGAATCATGAAACAATTGCTTACAGGAAATGAGGCAGTAGCACGTGGAGCTTACGAAGCAGGTATATCTTATGCAGCTGCTTATCCAGGAACACCAAGTACCGAAATACTAGAAAATATAGCACTGTATAAAGATGACATAATTGCAGAGTGGGCACCAAATGAAAAAGTTGCAGTAGAGTCTGCAATAGGGGCATCTATTGCAGGAGGAAGAGCACTTGCGGCTATGAAACATGTTGGAGTAAATGTCGCAGCAGACCCAATATTTACGTATGCATATATGGGGGTAAATGGTGCAATGATTATTGTGTCAGGGGATGACCCTGGAATGCATTCATCACAAAATGAACAAGATAATAGACATTATGCTAAATTTGCAAAAATAGCTATGGTAGAACCGAGCAATAGCCAAGAATGTAAAGATATGTTAAAGGCAGCTGTTGAAATAAGTGAAAAATATGATACTACAGTTTTATTTAGAATGGTTACAAGAGTATGCCATAGTAAAGGTCTCGTTGAGTTAGGAGAAAAAGAAGAAACAGTTGTAAAGAAATATGAAAGAAATCTTTCTAAATTTGATGCTATACCAGCTACTTCAAGAGTACTTAGAGTTAAGCTTGAAGATAGATTAAAAAAACTTGAGGAGTTCTCTAATGAAACAGATTTAAACTTTATAGAATGGAATGACAAAAAAATTGGTGTAATAACTTCAGGTGCTTCTTATGAGTATGCTAAAGATGTGTTTGGAGATACTGTATCATACTTAAAATTAGGATTTACATATCCTCTTCCAACTAAGAAAATTAGGGAGTTCACAGAACAAGTAGATATTGTTTATGTAATTGAAGAATTAGAACCTTATATAGAAGAACATTTAAAAGAGAATAACATACCTTGTATTGGAAAGGAAAAGATACCTAATATTGGGGAGTTAAACCCAGACATCATAGCACAATCAATCTTGGGAGAAAAAAGGGAGCTAATAGAATACAGTAAAGAAAAGATAGTAGGTAGACCACCAACATTATGTGCAGGATGTCCACACAGAGGATTTTTCTATGAGTTAGGAAAAATTAAAAATGTACTTATAAGTGGAGATATAGGATGTTATGGACTTGGAGGAGCAGAACCTTTAAATGCTAAGGATACCTGTATATGTATGGGAGGAGGTCCAGGAGTAGCTCATGGAGCACAAAAAATATTTACTAAAAATAATATTAATATGAGAACTATAAGTACAATAGGAGATTCAACATTCTTCCATACAGGGATAAATGGACTTATAGATATAATATACAATAAAAGCAATACAGTAACATGTATTCTTGATAACAGGATTACTGGTATGACAGGGCATCAAGAGAATCCTGGGACAGGATTTTCATTACAAGGTGATGTTACTGAAATGATGGATATTGAGACTATAGTAAAAGCTTTAGGATGTAAGAATGTAAAAGTTGTAAATCCTAATAAGTTAGATGAAGTTAAAGGAGCATTGGATTGGGCTTTATCAATTGAGGAACCATCAGTAATAATTACAAGATGGCCATGTGCATTAAAAAAATTTACTGAAGATGATAAAAAGAGATTTGACCTTATACCATCAGTTTGTAGTGTAGATGATGAAAAGTGCATTGGATGTAAGAAATGTCTTACAACAGGATGTCCTGCTTTGAGATTTGATAAATCTAAAAAGAAATCAAGTATAAATCAAGCTCAATGTGTAGGTTGTACAGTGTGTGCACAAGTATGTCCAGTAAATGCTATAAAAAAGGTTGGTGAAGAATAATGAAAAAGGTTAAAAATGTATTGCTATCAGGTGTAGGAGGTCAAGGTACTGTTTTAGCAAGTAAAATACTTTCTGCTGGTCTTATTGATGCTGGATATGATGTTAAGATGTCAGAAGTTCATGGAATGGCTCAAAGAGGGGGAAGTGTAACAACTCAAGTTAGATATGGTGAAAAAGTACACTCTCCTATACTTGGTAAGGGCGATGTTGATGTATTAGTTTCATTTGAAACTATGGAAGCTTTGAGATATCTTGATTTTCTAAAACCTGATGGCAAATTAGTAGTGAATGATTATGAGATGCCTTCAGCACCAATTTTAACAGGTAGAGTGGATTATCCTGAAAATATAATAGATGATATTAAAGAAAAAGTGGATGTAACAGTGATAAAGGCAGTTGATATTGCAAGAGGTCTTGGAAATGAAAAAGTTATGAATGTGGTCCTTTTAGGAGCTTTGATTAAGGCTCTACAGATAGAAAATGATATAGATTGGGAAAAAGTAGTGTCACAACAGGTTAAACCTAAGTTTATAGAAATTAATATAAAAGCTTTAAAAGAAGGGATGAATGCCTAAAAATAAAGTGATAAGTATGTAAATAAAACTAGTTGAAAACTAGATAAAGGGTTAGGGTGGAAATCAGTTACAAAATAAATTATAGGGTGATTGTAAATAAGACTAGTTGAAGGCTAGACAAAGGGTTAGGATGGAAATCAATTGTAAAATAAATTATAGGGTGATTGTAAATAAAACTAGCTGAAAGCTAGATAAAGGGTTAGGGTGGAAATCAATTGTAAAATAAATTATAGGGTGATTGTAAATAAAACTAGCTGAAAGCTAGATAAAGGGTTAGGGTGGAAATCAATTACAAAATAAATTATAAGGTGATTGTAAATAAGATTAGTTGTAAAGTAGATAAATAAAGGGTTAAGGTAAAATATAAATAAAAATTAAGATTAAAATACAATCATTTAAGAGTAAGATTTTATAAATTTAAATATGGAAAATGAATATCTAATAAGCAATGGTTAATAAATAATTACAAATAAATTGTAAATTAAATAAATCTTTGACAGGAAGGAGAACTATTTATATATTAAATAGTATTTATAATATGAAAAAAGGTGATTTTATATGGATTGGAGTTCTTATTTGTATTATTGCTATCTTAGCGATACCAAGTAGTAGAGAAGTGTTTATGGCAGCAACAGGTGCACATCCATATATTGGAGGTTTTTTCAAGTTTGCTGTATTAGCTACAATGGGAGATTTACTTGGTGCTAGAATCTTGCATAAAGACTGGAAAATACCAGTAGGGGTCTTTTACAGAGCAATAGTTTGGGGAATAATAGGCATAGTTACAACATATGCGATGTCAATCTACTCAGCAGGTGTAGGTCAAGCACAAGTAGATGGTATGCTTCCTTTTGAGGGAATAGCCTTTGCTAATGCTTTGTTTAAGAGTGCAACTATGAACATACTAATGTCACCAACTGTGTTTTTATTCCATAAGGTTATGGATTGTTTTATAGACAAAAAATATGAAGTTGAAAAAGGGATTAAGGTAACACTTAAAGATGTGGTAAATGTAGTGGATTGGAATGCTTATCTTGGTTTTAGTGTTTTAAAAACTATACCATTTTTCTGGATACCATGCCATACAATTGTATTTTTATTCCCTGCTGAATATAGAGTAATTGCCTCTGCATTTGCATCTATAGCTTTAGGTCTAATATTAGCTTTAGCCAATAAATCTAAGGTTACAAATTAAGTTTATTGATGAATCAAAAATATTATTTAAACTAGGAATAATCTTTTAAAATAATAATCTTTAAAATAGTATTACTTAGAATAACTAAGCAATATTTTCATTATGAGGCAACATTTTACTAAAATTAAAAATAAATATACGATTTCAAAGAAAACTAAATTTGCGAGTACTGTTTTTAAGAAGCTTAAAATCCCCCATTTAAAGTTTTAAGATTCTAAAACAATAAGTTATAACTACAAAAATGGCTGTTAGGACTATAATACTTATAGTATAGATTAGTTCATAACAGCCATTTTTTATTTTGAATCGATAATCTAAAATAAATTCTAAATCAAACTTTAAATTAAAGGGTTTAAAGAAGCTATTCTAGTTGTAGCCACGTAAACTCTAGATATTTCATACCATGTTTTAAAGTCTACCACTCCACTTTGAGGTAAACCAAAGATTCCTTGGAATATTCTAACTGCATTTTCTGTGTCTGTTCCATATATACCATCTTCTATTACCTTTGGTATAGCTGGGTAAGAGTTGGATATGGCATTTAACTGATTCTGTATAGTTCTAACATATTGTCCAGTAGAACCAACTTGTAATGTAGTCCCAGGGAATGATACAGGGACACCACTTACTATAGGCGCTCTTTCAAATACTATCTCATCTCCATAATAATATCTTAGTATGCTTTCGTAGTCGTATCCTTGGTCACCTAAATCTTTACTTCCCCATTGAGTCATTTGGTTAGGACATTGAGATTTTTGACCATCGCAATATTGTGCTAATAGTGGCTGTCTTGCTGTAGGAGGTCTTTTTATAAATGTGTTAAATATTGCATCTACAACTACATTAATTGGTTCAAATAAGTTTCTGTTGTTTATAAATTTATGGTCATATGCAGTTGATGAAGTTATTGTAAAATTATATCCTTTATTTCGATACCACTCAGTAAATACCCTATTTAAAGTAAATGATATTATAGCTATTACATTTGCATAGATTGTCTGTTGAGGCCAAGTTGAATATATTTCAGATGAGGCTATGTTTTTAATGTATTCTTTAAATTGAATCCAATAGTTTGGAGCTGATGAATCTTCTGGCAAACCATCATGAACTACTATAAATTCAGGTACTACAGGGTTATCCAATACAACAAAACCAGTAGGAGGAGGTAATGGCTTTGAGTTACTTTCTGGAATTTTAGGAGGATAAGTACCATATAGGGTATGTTCTCCTATATCAAAAATCAATTCACTTTGTCTTGAGAAAGAACGTTTACTTCTTGTTCTAGGAAACATGGGAACTCCCTGTCTCGCTTCAATTGTAGCTAATAATTGCGTTCCTTCTATGACAACTGTTTCATATCCATCTGCTATGGCTTCTACTATATACTGGCTATAAGGTCTAACATCAGATGGTTGTAGAGAGTAATCTACATCTGGTGCTGGTAATACTAATCCAGTCACTTGACCAGATTCATTACTCGTTAGGTTTTGGTATAAAGTTGATGAGCTTTGGCTACCATTAGACATTGAATATATGTTTACTGTTGCATTTTGAATAGGTCTATTGTTAGTAGCATCGATTATACTTACTGTTAAGAAACCATCTTGCATCAAATCACCCTTTCTTTAAATGAATTTAGTTCCCTTATATTTCAAGATATGAATATAGCTTGAGATTTGTTAAATAATATAGATATAAATTTAAATTTTTTAAAATATTTTAGTATATTTGACTTTGAATAATTTAATGTCTATTTTAGAGTGTATTTAAAACAAAATAAGCTAAAAATAAATAGATGCTATAAAGAAGAAATGAATTAAGAATTTTGAACAGAAATGAATTAAAAATTTTGAAAGGAAAATAGTCTATGAAGCTGGATTTATTTTTATTGGCAATAGTTCCTATATTGATAGGACTATTTTGGATAAGGTCTAAAGATAAATATTGTAGAGAGCCTTTAATTCATTTAATTAAATTTTTTTTAATAGGTGCTTTTTTAAGTATTATAATTATACTTTTAGAAAATTTACTGATGAAATTTAATGTATTTGAAGGATATTCAGAACTAATATATGTATCATTTGTAGTTGCAGGGCTTGTAGAAGAAGGTGTAAAAGCTCTAATACTAATCCCTGCACTAATTAAAGAAAAACATTTTACCGAAAAGTTAGATGGTATTATTTACTCTGTATTTTTATCTTTGGGATTTGCAACAATTGAGAATATAGTCTATATTTTTTCTGAAAGTGGTAATTTAGCCCTTCAAGTTGGTATTAATAGAGCGATTATCTCTATTCCAGCTCATGTAATGTTTGCTATTACTATGGGATATTATATTTCTAAGTATAAGTTTGAAGGAAATAAAAACAAGAGACGTGAGTACTTATTTATGGCTGTATTGATTCCAATTTTATTACATGGAGTTTTTGATTTTATATTGATGATAGAATATAGATGGGCTATTATATTACTTATAGTTTATGTGATAATTTTGTGGAAGGTAAATCTTGATAAACTTGATAAATATATGAATCACTCTAAAAAAGTGTTTTTCGGTAATCTTAAGAAAAAGAAAAGAAAATAGAGTTCAAGCAAAAGACATAAACAGTTAAAAGAAATAAATGACAAACAAACGAAGCAGATTGAAGGGGGATTATAAATTTGGCGAATTTACCAGAAGAATTTTTAGAAGATATTAGAGAAATACTACAGGATGAATATGATGATTTTATAAAAAGTTATGATGAAGATAAGACTACTGGTCTTAGAATAAATACATTAAAAATTGATTAAAAAATAGCTACGCACACTTGTGACTTTAGTCGTGAGTTAGTAGCTAAAATAGTCAGCATATAGGGAAACTTATAT
>NZ_JRHN01000023.1 GCF_001299635.1 Clostridioides difficile
CTGTGGAGAATTGGTAAGACATATTTCAGTATGCAAGATTCTATGAAACAGGAACCCTGTGACTTTAGTCATGGGAGGTTCAGAAAAAGAAACTGTTGGATTTAAATTTATTTGATTTGTCACAGATACCATGGGCAGAAGAGGGTTTTTATTATGATGATAAAATCAATAGACCTGGTAGAAATCCACTGCATGAGGCTGGAGCATATTATTTGCAAGAGCCTTCTGCCATGAGTGTGATACCAAAAGCAGATATTAAAGAGGGCGATAAGGTACTCGATATGTGTGCTGCTCCTGGTGGGAAATCTACATATATATTGTCTAAATTAAATGATACAGGTCTATTGGTCTCTAATGAAATTAATGCTAGTAGAATTAAGGCTTTAGGCGAAAACCTAGAGCGATTTGGAGTGAGAAATTGTATTATAACAAATACCGATTCTAAAAGCTTAAGAAAGACATTTAATGGGTATTTTGATAAGGTGGTTATAGATGCACCTTGCTCTGGTCAGGGTATGTTTAGAAAGGACGAGGTGGCCATATCAGATTGGAGTTATGCAAAGGTATTAGAATGTCAATCTATTCAAAAAGAAATTATAAGAGATGGATATAAAATGTTGAAGAAGGATGGTATTTTAATTTATTCAACATGTACTTTTTCAAGAGAAGAAAATGAACATGTTATAAACGAGTTTATCAGTGAATATCCATATGCAGAACTTATTGAAATGGAAAGATTATGGCCCCATAAAATAAAGGGAGAAGGTCATTTTGTTGCCAAAATAAAAAAATTGGAAGATGAAGAGTGTAATGTCAAAGAATTAAAAATAAAAAATTTAGATAAAGAAATAAAGGATTATAGGGAGTTTGAAAAGAAATTTTTAAAGGTTGATTTTTATAGTAATAAAAAAAATAAATTTTATTTAAGAGGAGAAAACCTGTACCTACTTCCAGAAGTATATCCAGATACGAAAAAACTAAAAGTATTGAGATACGGTTTGCATTTAGGGGTTTTAAAGAAGAATAGATTTGAGCCTTCTCATGCACTATCTCATTATTTAAAGGTTGAAGATGTAAAAAATGTCGAAAACTTTAGTGTACAGAGTGATTCAATTCTTAAATACTTAAAAGGGGATGTTGTAAATTCTAATGAAAGTAGAGGCTGGGTTTTGGTATCAGTTGAAGGCATACCTTTAGGTTGGGGGAAAGAATCTGCTGGTGTAATTAAGAATCATTATCCTAAAGGTCTTAGAAAATTATTTTAAACTAGTAGAAAAAAGAAGTATAATATTTATATTGTAAGTTTATGGTAGATTATTTTGCTGTAGATTGACTTAATATTTAACACAGAGGAGACGATTTTAGTGGGTGAAGCAGTTAAAAAAGAAATTGTAGAGTGGATAAAAGTGATTGTCATAGCTCTTGTTCTGGCATTTGCAATAACTCGTTTTATAGTGCCAACAATAGTTAAGGGAGAATCAATGTATCCTACACTGGTTGAACGTGACTACCTAATAGTTAATAGAATCGCGTACAAGGTAGGAGAGCCAAAATACAAAGATATAATAGTATTCAAAACCGACTTAACAGAAGAAAATGGAAAGAAAAAAGACTTAGTAAAAAGAGTCATCGGAGTTCCTGGTGACCATGTAAAAATACAAGACTCCAAGGTATATGTAAATGATAAATTGTTAAATGAGACTTCCTATATACATAATAATCGTACTGATGGAGATATTGATATCGTAGTTCCAGAAGGAAAATTATTTGCTATGGGGGATAATAGAGAAAAAAGTTTAGATAGTAGATACGATGAGGTTGGATTGGTCGACGAGCATACCGTTTTAGGAAAGGTTCTAGTCAGATTGTATCCATTTTCTAAGATAGGAACTATTGACTAAACATATAAAATTTGGAGCAATCGCTGATTAACTGAAATCACCAGACCATGCACAATAGTTGTCTGTATAAAAAAGACAACACCTTATTTAGTAGACTTATCTAAAAGATAATGTTAGAAATGCATTATTAATAAAGATAATATAACTATAAAGGAGAATTTGTGAATGAATGAAACTATTAAAGAAGAGATTGTAGAGTGGATAAAAATAATTATTACTGCACTTTTTTTTGCATTTATTATAACTCGTTTTATAAAACCAACACTAGTAAATGGAGAATCTATGTACCCAACACTTAAGTCACATGACTATTTGGTAGCAAATAGGATGACATATAAATTATCAGAACCAAAATGTGGAGATATAATGATATTTAAGACTGACTTATTACAAGATGATGGAAGAAAAAAAGAACTTGTAAAAAGGGTTATAGGTGTACCTGGTGACCATCTAAAGATTAGTGATTCAAAGGTTTATATAAATGGCAAGTTATTAAATGAAGTTTCATATATACATGATAATTATACTGAAGGCGATATTGATATGGTGATTCCTAAGGGAAAAGTATTTGCGATGGGAGATAATAGGGAAGTAAGCTTGGATAGTAGATATAAAGAAGTAGGATTAGTAGATGAGCAAAATATTAAAGGGAAGGTTATTTTAAGAGTGTTTCCTTTTACAGACATAGGCATTTTTGAGTAGGTGATTTGTATGGCAGTTGGTGTAGCATCCTTATTGTTTAATCTTGAGGAGGCTTTAGATATTTGTGAAAAAATAGAGCAAATAACTCATTTAGAGATTGGGATTGACAATATATATGAATGTAGTGAGTTATGTAAATATAAAGATAGAATTTCTAAACTAGGATTATCTGTAGGGATACACTTACCTATGGAGTTAAATACTTGCGAAAATATAGAGTATATACGAGATTCATGGATAAATTTTATTGAGAAAATAGAATTTGAGCTCAAAGGGTTTGATATAAGGTATTTTAATCTTCATTTGGGCTATGTTATGACAAATAGGATTAAAAAGAATAGAAACAAGTATTTAGACAATAGTGTAGATTTTTTAGATAAGGTAAATACAAACTCGTATATATGTATAGAGAATACATATTCAAAAAGTGGGGATTTTTCAAATATTGGAAATATATCCTATGATTTTGAATATATATTTAATAGGATTAAAAATTCTAAGATTTGTTTTTGTTACGATACTGGACACTGTTTAATTGATGAGGATGATTATATAAAGAACTTGAAGGATAAAATAAAGTTGATACACTTAAGTGATAATGATGGTATCAATGATACACATGTAGGCATAGGAAAAGGAATTTTATCTGAAGAGGGAATTAAAGAGGTCTTAAAGTTAGATGCAGAATATTTAGTATTAGAAATAAACTACGAAGACATTGAAGATACTATAAGTAAATTGAATCGTATTGTAGGAGAGGGTTAAATACCTCTCTTTAACTTGTTGATATGCCTCGTTGATTAAAATTTGTATTCATCAAAAGGAAGGAGATGTTGAAGTGAAAAAAATAAACTTAAAAATAGACGGAAAAAATAAAGAATATTCGTTAGAAGAAAACTCTTTAGGAATTAGACTAGGTGATATAGCAAAAGAATTTTGTGATGAGCATAAGGGTTATATAACACTTGCAGTTGTGGACAATAAGTTAAAAGAGTTAAATTGCAGAGTGAAGAATGATTGTGAGATAAATTTTTTAGATACTACTAATGAAGATGGTGAGAGAGTTTACTTTAGAGTCATGTCATTTGTATTTGTAATGGCTTGTAGAGAAATATTTTGGGATAGTAGAGTTACAATAGAACATTCACTATCTGGTGGGCTATACTGTGAAGTTCACATAGATAGAAAACTTAAAGAAGTGGATGTTGAAAATATAAAAAACAAGATGCAAGAGATAGTAAACAACGATTATACCATAGAAAAAATTGAAGTTACAAGAGACGAAGCTATTTCCATATTTGAAAACAATGAAATGTATGAAAAGGCAGAGCTTTTAAAGTATAAAGAGTATGATAGTGCTAAAGTATATAAGTGTAGAAACTATATAGACCATTTTTATGGATATATGCTACCATCAACTGCTTATATAAAATCATTTGATATTAAGCTTTACAATGGAGGAGTTATAATTCTAGGCCCTAGTGAAGAAGATAAGACTAAACCTATGAAATTTATACCTCAGCCTAAATTATCAAGCGTATATTATGAAGCGGAAGAATGGTCAAGACTTATGGGAATTGACAAGGTAGTATCACTTAATAAGATAATAGAAAACAAAGAATATGGAGACATAATAAGAACATTTGAAGCGTTACATGAAAAAAGATTATCTCAAATAGCAGATATGATAAAAGAGAATAATAAGAGAGTAGTCTTAATAGCAGCTCCATCTTCGTCTGGAAAAACAAGTTTTGCTCATAGATTATCTATACACCTCAGAGTAAATAATTTAAATCCTATTTCGATTTCTTTAGATGACTATTTTATAGATAGAAAACATACTCCTTTAGATGAATATGGAAATTATGATTTTGAATCAATTTATGCTATAGATTTAGAAAAATTTAACTTAGACTTAAAGAGTCTTTTAGCAGGAGAAGAAATTGATGCTATAAGATTCAACTTCAAAGAAGGAAAGAGAGAATATACTGGTAAAAAAATAAAGATAGACTCAAACCAACCAATTATACTAGAAGGTATACATGGGCTAAATCCTATTTTAACGTCATCTATACCAGATGAAGATAAATTTAAGATATACATAAGTGCCCTTACTCAAATAAACTTGGATGACCATAATAGAATTCCTACTGCTGATTTGAGAATGATAAGAAGAATTGTTAGAGATTATAATTTTAGAGGTTATAGTGCTGATAATACTATCTTACAATGGGCATCAGTTAGAAGAGGCGAAAAGAAGAATATATTCCCATATCAAGATGAAGCAGATGCCATATTTAATTCTGCTTGTGTATATGAATTAGCAGTTTTAAAGCGATTTGCTAAGCCCTTGCTGGAAGAGATAAAAGAAGATAATCCTGCTCACATTGAAGCAACTAGATTACTAAAGTTTTTGCAGTATTTTGTAGAGCTAGATGATACTTCTGATATACCAGGGACTTCAATTCTTAGAGAATTTATTGGAGGAAGTAAAATAGTCGATTAATATGGACTATAGTATTTGTCTTTAGATTTATTAGTAATAAAATGGCAGTTGAAAAAACTGCCATTTTATTTTGCTATAATAGTTACAAGTTTTAAAATATATATTAGAATCTATTTGGAGAGATGAAGACAGGAAGTTTAAAATATTGAACTATTAAACTGTTAAAACGGTTAAATTGTTTGAAAAATGAATAAATTCTTGTAAAAAATAGTTTTAAAGTATAATTTTTTTTAACACTGTTTTATTATAGTATAAATCTGTGCTAAAATAGAATATATATATCATAATATAAGAGGTGCCTATGAATACGTTAGATGAGACATTATTAAAAGAAATTATAAGTTCTAATAAGAAATATACTAATTATGGACAAGTTGCTAGTTACATACCAGAATTAAAAAACGCTAGAAGAAATGATTTAGGGATTTGTATCATAGATAGTGAAAACAATCTTTACAGTGCTGGAAATTGTAGCACAAAGTTTACTATACAGAGTATTTCAAAACCAATTGTGCTTGCTATGGCACTTATGGACAATGATTGGGAAGACGTTTTTTCAAACGTTGGAATGGAGCCAAGTGGAGACCCATTTAATTCTATAATGAAACTTGAAATTAATGACACAAAAAAACCCTGTAATCCAATGATAAATGCAGGGGCTATAGTAACTACTTCTCTTATAAATGGGAGCTGTTTGGAAGAAAAAGAAGAAAGAATGCTTAGTTTCTTTAGGAAATTAGCAAAGAATGATAATATAGGAATAAACTATGATGTCTATAAGTCTGAAAAAATGACTGGAGATAGAAACAGAGCAATGGCTTACTTATTAAAAAGTGATGGATTTATCAGAGGTAATGTAGAAGATGTTTTAGACCTTTATTTTAAACAATGCTCAATTGAAGTAGATTCTGTAGATTTAGCCAGAATTGGCATAAATCTTGCTAATTATGGAGTAGACATAGAAAATGGTGAGCATTTGATGAGTGAAATGGTTTCTAGAATTGTCAAAACATTTATGATGACTTGTGGAATGTATGATGCTTCTGGGGAATTTGCTATTAAAGTTGGGATTCCTGCAAAATCTGGAGTTGGGGGTGGTATAATGGCTTCTGTGCCAGGACGTATGGGTATTGGTGTTTATGGACCTGCACTTGACAAAAAAGGTAACAGCGTCGCAGGAGTTAAAGTTTTAGAGGAGTTGTCAAATAAACTCAAATTAAATATTTTTTAAAATTTTAAGAAAGGATTTTTTTGACAACAACATATAATTTAATATATAATTAAATTGTAAAGAAATATGAATTAAATAAATTTTTTAGGAGGGGTCAATGAAAGAGGTATTGGTATTACGAGATTTGGAGTGCATAAAGGCTATTGCGCATCCACGTAGAATAGATATTCTAAAAGCATTTGACAAATCGCCATTGTCAGCAAAACAATTATCTCAATTATTGGAAGAACCTCATGCAAAAATAAACTACCATATAAAAATGTTATACAAAGTTGGTATTTTAGAATTAGTTGAGGAAAAAATAAAGTCGGGGATTGTGGAAAAATACTATTATCCAAGTGCAAAAAATGTGGTTATAGGGAATAGGATACTTAATTTTTCTTTAGACAATGGGGAAGAAAAAGAAGAATTGTACATATCAAAATTTGAAAACATGAGTGAAGTTTTTTATAAGGCAGCAGAAGAAGATGTTTTAGAAAATGAAAATATAGTTGATTATCATGATATTTCTCTTACTCATGATGAATTAGTTGAACTCAGTGATGCTATGAAGTCAAAGATAGATGAAATTTTAAATAAAAGACAACACAACGTTGAAGGTTCTAAGTATGATATAGCAATGGTTGTAATTCCTACACTTGAGGAAGAATGTCCTAGTTAGAACCATTAATTATGGATTAATTAAAAACATAAAGTTAGAGATTGAACATCAGAATTTACTTAATAATCAAAAAATGGATTTTGGTATGAGTAAAAAATGATTTTTAGTCTCTATTTTTTTGTCTGTTTATATAAAGGATTGTAAAAGATATATAATCAAATTATAATGTTTATATAAATGAAATGTGGTGAAATTATAATTAAAATGTAAGACATATATAGATATATGTAAGGAGTGGATAAATAATCTATAAGATTATAATATTTGAAATTTCTTAAAATGGGTATAATTAAATTGTAAATATTAAAATTTAAAATTAATATACATGAAATTGATTATAGTTACATTAAATTAAAGTTGTATTAAAATAAAAACTTACTTATTAGAAATTTATAATTAAAATTTAGCACAAATATAAGTACAAATAAGAATCTAAGTAAAAATAAAAGGAGATTAATATGATTAAATTAGGAACACATCTTTCAATAGCAAAAGGATTTGCTAAAGCAGCTGAGACAGCTGTATACATTGGTGCAAATACATTTCAATTTTTTAGTAGAAATCCAAGAGGAGGAAATGCTAAAGAATTTGATGAAAAAGATATAGCTAAGTTTCAAGAGATTAGAAAGGCAAATAATTTTGCACCATTACTTGTACATGCTCCATACACTATGAATTTAGGTGGTACAAAGGATGATGTATACGAATTTGCGACAAGAGTGATAGATGAAGATATAAGAAGGATGGATTCACTAGGAATTGAATACATGTGTTTTCACCCAGGTAGTCATGTAGGTGGTGGAGTAGATTTTGGTATAGAGAGAATAGTAAAAGGATTGAATAATGCTATTAAGGGTGATGAAAATATAACTATACTTCTTGAAACTATGTCAGGAAAAGGAACTGAAATAGGATTTAAGTTTGAGCAATTAAAAAGTATAATAGATGAAATTGAACACAAAGAAAGAATAGGTGTGTGTCTTGATACATGTCATATTTTTTCAGCTGGATATGATATAGTAAACGATTTAGATGGAGTCTTAGAAGAATTTGATAAGATTATAGGGATAGATAAGTTAAAAACTGTTCATCTAAATGATAGTATGATGCCATTTGGAGATAAAAAGGACAGACATGCTCCTATAGGAGAAGGAAAGATAGGATTAAAAGCATTGATTGATTTTATGGAACATCCTAGCCTGAAAGACCTACCATTTTTCTTAGAGACTCCTTTTGATGATGAAGGTCATAAGAGAGAACTTAAAATGATAAAAGAGATACTATCTAGTAAATAAAATTTTATTTGCTATGTGTAATTTTAATAGAATATAAATATATTGCAAAAATTCTCATAATTTGTTGTATAATTAAAAGTGATACATTTATATTATATAAAAATTAATTAAAAGTTAGGTGGGGAAAGATATGAGAAATTTAGGCAATACCAATATGAAAATAAAGAGAGTTGGCTTTGGGGGAATTCCAATACAAAGAATTACTCAAGAGGATACTAACTTAGTCATAAATGAGTTAGAAAAACAAGGAATAAACTTTATTGACAGTGCAAGAGGGTATACAATAAGTGAGGAAGCAATTGGAATTGCTCTTGAAGGGAAAAGAGATAAATTTTTCTTAGCTACTAAAAGTATGTCTAGAGATTATGACTCAATGAAGAGAGATGTTGAGATAAGTTTAAATAATTTCAAAACTGATTTTATAGATTTATATCAATTCCATAATGTTAAAGAAGAGGAGTATGACAATCTTTTTAAAGATAAGATGGCTTATAATGCTCTTTTAGAGGCAAAAGAACAAGGTAAGATAAAGCACATCGGGATAACTAGCCATAATTTAAGTACTATAGAAAAAGCTATAGAAGGTGGAAAATTTGACACTATACAGTTTCCTTACAATATAGTTGAAGGACAAGCAGATGAGGTATTTAAAAAGGCTCATGAAAAAGGAATTGGAATAATAGTAATGAAGCCTTTAGCTGGAGGGGCTTTAGATAATGCTACATTAGCTATTAAGTACATATTATCTAAAGACTATATAGATGTAGTTATACCAGGGATGGAAAGTGTTGAACAGGTTAGACAGAATGTTGCTGTACTTGAAAATCTTGTGCTAGATGAAAAAGATAATAAAGAAATTGAGGAAATAAGAAATTCTTTAGGTAAAAAATTCTGTAGAAGATGTGAATACTGCATGCCTTGTGCTGTTGGAATAAATATACCATTGAGCTTTTTATGTGAAGGATATTATACTAGATATGGACTTGAAGAGTGGGCTAAAGAAAAATATCAGGTTATGGATGTTAAACCTACTGAGTGTATTGACTGTGGTCTTTGTGAGAGTCGATGTCCATATGAACTTCCAATAAGAGAAATGTTGAAGACTGTTGTCGAAAAATTAGGATAGATTTTATTTGTTGAAATCGGTGTAGTAAGTTTACTCCGATTTCTTTTTATATGGATATGCTTTATTTATATGGATATGCTTTATTTATGTGGATATGTTTTATTTATATGGATACGTCTTTATATACAAATGTTAAATTTATATGAATGCAGTAATTTTATAAGTACTAAATTTACATATCTACAAGTATCATATAAATTTAAAATTTGTGTGAGTATAGCTATAGCACAAATATTATTGTTATAATTTCAAATGGTATAGCATTACTATAGTATCAATTAGTATATAAAATATTTATTTCTCAAAAATATTATAAGATATATCATATTTAGATACTGGATAAAGTTCAATTTCAACCCTAGGGTTATCCTTATCGATAAAGTCGAATAAAAGTACTGGCTTAAGTTGTTTATCATTTTTTATTATTCCGCTTTTTTCAATACCATCACAAATACTCTTTGGATAATTATGTAAGTCTCCCATTCTCTTGTTTGGGAAGTATAACTTTAAAACAGTTATTAGATTTTCTTCAACAGTTTCTCCTTGATACTGTTGGTTTATAAAACCTGCAATCATGTTTTCATATGCTAAATACTTAGAATACTTTCCCTTTGAAGGCATCCATGCTTGACCATTTATATTATGAAGTTTAAAATTAGATTTACTAATGGGTCTACCTGGAATTGTTATTTTAATCAAATTGTTCACCATCCTTATACAGTATTTATTATAATCTGTGGATGATTTAAAAGCAAATTCTTATTTTTAATGTTTTTGTAAGTGATAAATTTAGATATGATAAAATTTATATTGCCTATTATGAATGGTAAATTTAAAAATGTAAAATACACTATATAATTGTAAGTTGAAGTTATATTTAATTTTGTGACTATAATTTATAAGTATGATATGTATTACATTGTTGAAAACATAAAAATTATAATTATATTAAAATGGAAAATAGATGATAATTTAATTACATGGTGAAGTTTGAGTTATATAAGTATTGGAGTAAAGTAGAGAAATCATATTAGTAAGATGATTACTGAAAAAATAGTAAAAAAAGTTTAAACTAAGTTGTTATTGTAGAATAATAAGAAATAGAGTATATAAAACAAGTTATATTAAAGGATAAATGGATATTATTATAAAGAGATGAGACTTATATTATAATTTAGCTCATTTTATAATATAGTAATAATAATTGTAGTTTTATAACCTAAATTAAACAGGTTAAATAGATTAAAAAGGAATAATTTTATGAATAATAAGGAATTAAAAGAATTTTGTAATCTTATAGGATTAAAGTGTGTAGGAATAGCTGGTATAGACAAGTATGACAATCTAAAAAAGATACTTGAAGACAGACAGGAAAAAGATTATTTGACTGGGATGGAAGAACCAATAATTGATAACAGGATTAATCCAAGAAATATAATGGAGGATGCTAATTCTATAATAGTATGTGCATTTCCATATCATATAAATAGACAAGAAAAAATCGAAAATTCAAATTTATCAAAATATTGTCATGGAAAGGATTATCATATTGTAGTAAAGGACTTTTTACAACAAATTTGTGATTATATATCCAAAACAGTAGAGGATTTTAAATACAAGATATTTGCTGATAATGGGCCATTAGTTGACAGATATTTAGCTTATTTATCAGGTATAGGATATTTTGGAATAAACAATAACATCATAACTGATGAGTATGGTTCTTATATATTTATAGGATATATAGTAAATAATTATGAATTTGAGGAAGATAAACCACTAGAAAAAAGCTGTTTTAAATGTGGTAAGTGTGTAAAATATTGTCCGGGAAATGCTATATTAGGAAATTATGATATGAATCCCAAGAAATGTTTATCATATATAACTCAAAAAAAAGGAGATTTGTCAGAGGAAGAAAAATCTGTTTTAAAGAGTAGTAAAAAGGTATTTGGGTGTGATATTTGTCAAGAAGTATGTCCACATAATGTTGGAATACCAACAACTCATATTTTGGAATTTAAAGAAAATATAATAGATTATTTGGACTATGATGAGATACAAAATATTTCAAATAAAGAATTTAAAAGGAGATATGGAGATAGAGCATTTAGTTGGAGGGGCAGAAATATAATAAAGAGAAATATGGAAATAATTTTAGATAAGTATAATGACTAATAATAAGAGTCTATTTCATATACTTTAATGTGAACTTACTTTAACACTTATTGTATCAAAGTCATATTATATCATTAACGTTAAATATGGGGAGGTGGGGGAATATTGAAATATAATAATACATCTGAAATAAATCCACTAGATTGTATACTAGGTCAAGAAAGAGCTGTAGAAGCTATGGAATTAGGTCTAAGAATAAGTAATCCAGCCTATAACATATACTTAGCTGGTGAATCTGGAACAGGAAAAAGTACTTATGCCTTAAAGGTTTTGAATGAATATGCATCCAAAAAAAATACACATAAAGATTGGTGCTATATATATAATTTTGAAAACCCTAGAGAGCCTATTATAGTTGAGTTAGAAAAAGGGTTTGGAAGAGAACTTAAGAAAGACATGGAGAAGTTAATTGAGAGTCTTTTAGAAGATTTTAAAAATGCGTTTGAAAGTGAAAGCTTTGAAATAGAAAAAAATAAACTTTTGGACGAATATGAAATAGAAAAAGATATGTTACTAAAGCAAATTAAGAAGTACGGAGAAGAAAAAGGATTTAAATTAAAACAGAGTAAAATGGGAATAGTCTTTATACCTTTGAAAGAAGAGGAAGATGAAAGTGACATATCTGATGAGGAGTTCTATAAGGCAAAAAGAGAACTGGAAAACATGGCTATACAGGTCGTGTATAAAATTAAAGATTTAGAAGAAATAGCTGAAAAAGCTGTTTTAGAGCTTGAAGAAGAGATAGCTAAACTTGTAGTAGAACCTCACATCAAGACATTGTGCGAAAAATATGAAAATTATGATAAAATCCAAGCTTATTTGGAAAAAGTAAAAAAAGATATAATAGAATATATGTACTTATTCTATTTAGATGAAGATGAATTAAAAGATAAATATGATAAAGAACATTTTATTAAATATAAAATCAACCTATTTGTAGACAACGGAGGTTCAAAAAACAAAGAATCAGCACCTGTTATAGTAGAGATAAATCCAAGTCCTGCAAATTTATTTGGAAAGGCAGAATACGATTATGCAAATGGCAATATAAAGACTGATTTTACAAAACTATTATCAGGAGCATTTCATAGGGCTAATGGTGGTTACTTAGTGATTTATGCAGACCAGTTATTAAAATATACGATGTCTTGGGAAATCCTTAAAAAGACTTTGCAAACAAAAAAAGTAATATTGGAAACTCAGACAGCAATTAAGCCAGAAAATATGCCATTAAATGTAAAATTAATATTGATTGGAAGCCACTATATATATGATATTCTATACAGATATGATGAAGATTTTGAAAAATATTTTAAAATATTCGTGGATTTTGATAGTGAAATGGATAAGAATGAAAATAATGAAGAGGGAATTGCCAGATTTATAGCATCTCAATGTGATAAGAATAATTTAAGACATTTTACTAAGGAAGCTGTTGGTGAAGTTGTCAAATTTAGCACTAGATTGTCTGGTGATTTAGGAAAATTATCAACTAAATTTAATAAAATAATGGAAGTTGTAATAGAAGGAAGTGCATATGCAGAATTTAGAAATTCAAGATATACAGAACAGTGTGATGTTAAGAAAGCAATAAGTGAAAAGAGAAAAAGAATTAATAGGGTAGAGACACATATGGATGAATCAATTGAAAATGGATTTACTTTAATAGAGACAGAGGGAAAACAGGTTGGAGTGATAAATGGTCTATCTGTATTAAGTACGGGAGAGTACTCTTTTGGTAGAGCTTCAAGGATTACAGCAACCACTAGTCCAGGAAGTAAAGGCATAGTAAATATAGAAAGAGAAGTAAATATGAGTGGCTCTATACATAACAAAGGAGTGCTTATATTAGGCGGTTATCTTTCTGAGAACTTTGCACAGGATTTAATAATGTCACTAAATGCATATATCTGTTTTGAACAAAATTATGGTGGAATAGATGGAGATAGTGCTTCTTCGGCAGAATTATATGTACTATTGTCATCTCTTAGTGGAGTGCCAATTAAGCAGAATATTGCTGTTACAGGCTCTATAAATCAAAAGGGAGATATACAAGTGGTTGGTGGAATAAGTGAAAAAATAGAAGGATTTTATTCTATATGTAGGACTAAAGGATTAAATGGTGAGCAAGGAGTTATAATTCCTAAGAAGAATCAGAGAAACCTTGTTTTATCAGATGAAGTTAATGATGCTATATTAGATGGGAAATTTAAGATATATACAGTTGAAAGAGTAGAAGAGGCTATAGAGATACTGACAGATGTTAAATTTGAAGAAATAAAGAAATTAGTAAAAGAAAAATTGATATCCTTTAGTAAGATACAAACTGTGTCAAAAGAATAAGTTTATTATAGAATTTAATGGGTATTTATGTATAATAAAAAGCAAGAACTTTAATAGGTTTTTGCTTTTTTTGTGAAATATATGTAGATTGAATTTTTATTTTGTATATTTTATATATTGATGTTTATTTTTTGTTGAGATGATTAAACTATTTATAAATAGAGTCTTATAAATTAGTATTTTAAAGGGGGATAATTATGAAAAATGTAAATCTAAAAGAGATAAATGAAAAAGACATAAAAGAAAATGAAAACATAAAAGCGAACCAAGAGATAAATGAAAAAAATCTAAAAGGGAAAGAAGATATAGATAAAAAAGATATAAATAAAGTTGAACCTAAAAAAGAAATGAATAAAGCAATTAGTAAAAAAGATAAGATAATTGATGAGAAAGATATATCAAATTTTAGTGATATTGAAGAAGATAAAAAAACTGAAACAGGCAAAAAATCAAAGAGTACTAATTCCAATAAGAAAATACAAAAATCAAATAAAGAAACTAAAAGTAAATCTAAGAATAAGAATAAGTCAGTAAATGATAAAGATGTAAACAAGATTTTAGATGAATTAGAAAAACTATACCCAGATGCTACATGTGAGTTAAATTATGGGACAGCCTTTGAACTTTTGATAGCTACTATTCTATCAGCTCAATGTACTGATGTAAGGGTAAATAAAGTTACATCAGAGTTATTTAAAAAGTACAATACAGCAAGAGACTTTGCCGACTTGAGTATTGAAGAAATTAGTAAAGAGATAAAAAGTTGTGGCCTTTATAAAAGTAAATCTCAAAAAATAAAAGATACATCTGAACAACTATGTGAATTATATGATGGTGAGGTACCAGATAGTTTAGAAAAACTTGTGAAATTACCTGGCGTTGGAAGAAAAACAGCAGGAGTTGTACTTAGTAACGCCTTTAATCAACCAGCAATAGCAGTAGATACCCATGTATTTAGAGTTACCAATAGAATTGGAATAGTGGATGAGCCAAATCCTCAAAAAACAGAATTTGCACTTATGGAAGCTATACCAAAAGAAAGATGGTCACACTCACATCATGTATTAATTTTTCATGGAAGAAGAATGTGTAAAGCTAGAAATCCAGAATGTGGAGATTGCCCAATAAAAGAAGATTGTAATTATTATAAAGAAATTAATGAAATGAAATAACTTTTATCAAAGTAAGTTGTACAAGAGGGATTTTCTGATATAATAATACTTATGAAAATGTTAGATAGAAAACTATTATATATAACTAAGTAAAAATTGTTATTAATATTATTATATATAATAGTATAATATTATTGTTATTCTGTTTATAAAATAAAGTTTAATAAATTAAGAGCAATACTTAGGGAGGATAAAAATGTCATTGAATATAGTATTAGTAGAACCAGAAATACCTCAAAATACAGGAAATATAATAAGAACTTGTGCAGCAACAGGTTCAACTTTACATTTAGTAAAGCCATTAGGTTTTTCATTAGATGATAAACACCTAAAAAGATGTGGGCTTGACTATTGGGATATAGCTGATATACAATATTACGATAGCTTTGAAGAATTACAAGAAAAGTATCCAAACAGCAAATACTTTTTTTCTACAACAAAGGCTAAGCAGTCACATTCAGATGTGAAATATGAAGAAAATTGTTTTATAGTATTTGGCAAAGAAACAAAGGGATTACCAGAACCTTTGTTGAAAGCAAATATGGATACTTGTATTAGAGTACCTATGTTGGATGTTGAAAAAGCTAGGTCACTAAATTTATCAAATTCAGTTGCTATAGTAGTGTACGAAGCTTTAAGACAAATAGGATACCCTAATATGAGGTAGTTTACCAAGCCTAAATGAGAAAGGAGCATACTTAATGAAAAATCTAAAGATAATCTGTGACAGTTTATCGGACGTGCCAAAAGATTTGTTAGATAAATATGATATAGATATTGTCTCGTTAACAGTTATATTAGAGGAAAAAGAGTATAAGGATAGAATCGATATATCTGGAGATGAATTTTATAAAAAGCTTAGAGAAGAAAATGCATATCCAAAAACTTCTCAAGCTACTTATGCCCAATTTAAGGAAGTGTTTGAGAAGTATACTAGTGAAGATAGAGAGATACTTTATATAGCAGGTTCTGCCACAGCCACAGGGACGTATCAAAGTGCTGTAATGGCAAAAAATGATGTAGAAGGTAAAATATATACATACGACTCTAACTTGCTTTGTATGGGAACTGGTTTACTTGTAATAAAAGCAGGAGAACTTGCAAGTGAAGGAAAGTCTATTGATGAAATATTGCCTGTTTTAGATGATTTAAAAGAGAAAGCTTTTGTTATATTTTCGGTGGATACACTAGAATATTTACAAAAAGGAGGAAGAATATCATCTACTAAAGCAGCAATAGGAAGCATATTAAATATAAAACCTATCCTAGAGATAAAAGATGGACTAGTTTCACAAATATCTCAAGTAAGAGGAAAGAAGAATGTAATTTCTAAGATGATGGACTTGATAAAATCAAATTGTGGGGATGATTTATCAGACCAAATTGTGTATATAGGATATAGTGATGATTTTAAGGAAAAAGAACAATTATCTAGGGTTATGGAAGATGAATTAAGACCTAAGGAAATTAGATTTTTCCAAATTGGTGTGTGTATAGGTGCACATGCTGGACCTGGTGTCACTGGTATCATATGTCTAAAAAAATAAATAATATTTTTTAAATTATTAGTTATTTTTTTATTAGATTAAGATAAAATATTAAATATTGATATGCTAAATTGGATTTATTTTAGATAAAATTAAGTGTTGATATATTAGATTTAGTTTTTAGGGAAGTGTGTAAATAGATAAAATTCTATTGCACACTTTTTTATAGTAAGATTTATTGTAAAGAGTTCAAAACAAGAGTGTAAATTATATATAAAAAATTTATAAACAGTATATAAAAATGTCATGAAAGTATAAGGAGTGAAATTTGATGCATTTAAAAAGAGTGTTGATATTGATATTAACCGTAGCAATGACAGCTGGAATGTTGGTTGGGTGTAGCAATAATCCTGACAACAATTCTAATTCTAACAAAGATAATAAAAGTAATATAACTGACAAAAATAATTCAAAAAAATCTATATCTATGATACTAGATATTGAAGGAACAAACAATGAAGTTATGAATAATGCTGCTTTATTGGCATTAGACAATGCTAAAAAGAAACTTAATATAGATACAAATAAGGTGGAATCAGATGATTCGTCGACTTTTTCTAATAGTATAGATATTTTATGCAATGACAATCAAGATTTAATTATAGCTGTAGGAGCTAGGTTTGCAAAACCACTGGAGAAGGTAGCTAAGAAATATCCAAAGCAACAATTTGCAATTGTAGATTATGAATATGACAAGCAACCTTCTAATATAACTTCAATTTCTTATGAAGATAATAAATCTGGATATCTAGCTGGATTAATCGCTGGAAAGATGACTGAAAGTGATAAGGTCGGTTTTATTGGTGGATTAAAGGGCTCTAGTAGAGATAAATTTGAAGCAGGTTTTAAAGAAGGTATTAAATTTTCTAATAGTAGTATAAAGGATGTTTCAATTGAATATGTGGATGTCTTTAAGGATAGTAAATCGGCTGAGTCTATAGCTAAAAAAATGATGGATAATGGGGTAGATGTTATTTTCTCTACTACTGAAGATGATTCAAAGACTGTAATAAATGCAGTTAGAGCGAAAAATAAGAAAGTTATAGCTACTAATAAAGACCAACATGATTTGGCTCCAGAAAATGTTATAAGCTCTATTGTAAAAGATTTTGAAAAGCCTACTTATAATATGATACAAAGTTTTGTAAATGGAAATTATAAAGGTGGAGAAGTTATAGAAAATACAGTTAAGTCTGGAAGTACTGGACTTGCTCCAAATAGCTCTCAAAATGTTCCTCCAGATGTGTTAGAATATGTTAATAAGAACAATAAATAATCTATAGAGACTTCATGTTCTATATCAGGGAGTGAATTTTGTGAAAATAAAAAGACTATTGATGCTCTGCTTTGTTGTGGTGTTTACAATTTTTATATTAGCTATATGTGATTTTGATTTTGGACTTGATAAAGTAAACAAAGATAATTCTAATATAAATAGTGCTAAATCCAAACAGAGTGAGTCTAAAAGTGTATCAACATCGTCAAATAAAGATAAAGTAGATAACAAAAGTAATAATGAGGAATATGAAATAAAAGATGATGATTCTTATGTGAGAAAAACTGTTGGAGTATTATTAGACACTGAAAACTTAAATAATGAATCATATAATAACAATGTACTATCAGCTCTAAAAAGAGCTGATAAAGATTTTGATATTAGAATAAAACTTGAGAAACCAAAGACTTCTAAGAATTTTAAAGAAAGTCTAGAAAAACTACATAAATCTGAACCAGATTTGATAATAGCAGTTGGAGCTAGGTTTGCAGAGTTAATTAAAGAAGATGCTACCAAATATCCAAAACAACAATTTGCGATAGTTGACTATGCTTATAAAGTTCAACCTGCTAATGTAGTTTCAGTATCATTTCAAGATAATTCTACTGGATATTTGGCAGGTCTTATTGCAGGTAAAATGACTGATACTGGTAAAGTAGGTTTTATAGGAGGTGTTGAGGGTTCTAGTAGGGATAAGTATGAATCTGGATTTAGGAAAGGTCTAAAAACTTCAAATAAAAATGCTGAGTTATTAGTTAAATACTCAAATGTATTTGAAAATCCTGAGTCAGCTAGAACTATTGCAAAAGAAATGAGAGATTCTGATAGAGATGTTGTATTCTCAGTTACAGAAGATGATAGTAAAAGAGCTATTCAGGTAGCAAGAGAAAATGGTGGCCAAGTTATAGCTATTAATAAAGACCAATATGATATGGCACCAAACAATGTAATAAGTTCAATTGTAAAAGATGTGGAACAACCAGTCTATGAATTAATAAAGAATGTTATAAAAGATGGTTTTCATGGAAGTAAGGTAATGGAATTTAAAATAAAAGATGGAGAAATAGGATTGACTCCAAATAGTAGTAGAAATATACCACCAGATGTTTTAGAGTACATAAAAAAAGAGTATAACAAAGTGAAAGATACATATTAATAACTGTTTTAAAAGTTTATAAAAATGCACTTTATGGGTGTGAGTTAATTATAGAAAAGTCTAATTAATAGGTGTGTTAGCAGAAAAATTCTGCTACACACTTTATTTATTTCAAGTAAAAAATTTATCAAAAAAAAGAAAAAGGAGTAAAAAATGGAATTTACAAGAGAGCCATTTATACTAGATGACGATTTGTGTCTAGCTTTGGTGGACAAAAGAATTAGTTATCTAATGGAAAATGAATTAAAATTAAGAAATATAGAGATAATAAAAACAATAGAATGTAAAGAATTATATGAAAGCATAAAATATCACCCAGATATATGTATTTGTAATTTAGGAAAAGGAGATATAATTGTTGCGCCGAATGTATATAATCAATACAAAGAGTTATTAAGTAGATATAAATTTAATATAATTAAGGGAGAAGCTAATTTATTAAATAGATACCCTTATGATATACCTTACAATATTGCTATAGTTGGTGACTATGCTATCCATAACTTTAAGTACACTGACAAAGTAATATTAGATTATATTGAAAATAATAAACTTAAAAAGATAAATATAGAGCAGGGCTATTCTAAATGCTCAATCTGTATAGTAGATAGAACATCTATAATAACATCAGATAAAGGTATTTGGAAAAGCATGAAGAATACAGAAATAGAGTGTTTATTAATAGAAAAAGGTCATATAAATTTATTTGAGATGAATTATGGATTTATAGGTGGATGTACAGGGTTAATTTCTAAGGATAAACTAGCTTTTTGTGGAGATGTTAAAAAACATCCTGACTATGAACGTATAAAAAGTTTTGTAGAAAGTAAAAACAAGGAGATAGTTACACTTAGCTGTGAGAATTTACTAGATATAGGTTCTATAGTTCCTCTCATGACAAGAAAGGAGCGATAACTTTGGTTGAGAAGGATAATATTTCTTCTATGAAATTTTTGAGGAATAATAATGTAAACGATAGATTAATATATACGAATGACATTGTAGAAGTAGTGATAGATTCTGCAAAGCAAGAAGTATTAAATAAAAAAATACTTAATGGTACTAAAACTGAACAAAGAGCACTAAATATTGATGAGATATCAACAGAAATAACTAGTATGATAATAAGTATAATGAAAGAGAAACTTTTAAAAGAATACATTCTAAAATGCTATGGGCGTACATATCCTGAAGATAAAAATAATATATACATATATTCACTGAACATATTTGCTAAAAAAGAGATTTTTATGAGAGAAACAGTATTTACAAGGGTGAGAAACTATATTGAGGAAAATGATTTTATAAACGTAGAAGGTTTTATTAGATTTAGAATGCGAGAATTTATGAAATATATTTCTGCTATAGGTGATATTGCAGTTGAGGAGTATTTAATAAAGAAAGACCAAGATGAATTTATAAGAGTCTTAAAATACTTTATAGATACTCAAGAAGAAAAGATTGATTTGCTAAAAGTTCATATAATGGAAGATAATACATTTATTTTATACGATAAAAATGGAAACAAAATAGACAGTATAGATGATGAAGAAATCATAAATATGGTAATAAGAGAGAATTTAAACTATGAGGACTTTTTAATAAGTACCTTATTAACTTTATGTCCTAGAAAAATAGAAATATTAGATTTATTAAATAATAATTGCTCAAAAGAGATTATAGATACTGTAGAGGCAATTTTTGAAAATAAAGTTAGTATAATTATGGAGAATTAGGAACTAAAGATATAAAACTAAAAAAATTCTTTTTAAATCGACACAAAAGACTTATAATTGTATATAAAGCTATAATATAGCTAGGGCTATTAACTATAAAAAATATCTACTGATTAAGTGTAATATAGCTGACAAATATACAATTGATAAGGAGAAATTTTATAATGGATAATTTAATTAGGATACTGATATTAGCTGTTATTGGTGGATTTATAGGTTACGTTACAAATGTAGTTGCTATAAGACTAATATTTAGACCAATAGAGCCTATTAAAATACCTATTTTAAATATAGAAATAGTAGGGCTTATACCAAAGAGAAGAGCAGAAATAGCAGCCAATGTGGGAGAAATAATTCAAGAAGAATTTCTTTCTATGGACGAAATACTTGCAAATATCATTACTGACGAAGATAAGGAAGAAGTTGTAAGATACATAAAAGCAAGGGTAAAAATTATAATACATGAGAAAGTCTCATTTATACCAAGTGGCATAAAAAACATGATACAAGACTATTTAGGAGAGATAATTGAGTCTGAAGTTAAACAGAGTATAGATGAATTGAGTAAAAATATAATAAATAAAGCAAATGAACGTATAGATATACAAAAAATGGTCGAAGATAAGATTAATGAACTAGATTTATATGAATTAGAAGAGATAATAATAAAAATAGCTAAAAAAGAATTAAAGCATATAGAGTTTTTAGGTCTTGTTTTAGGTTTTTTAATAGGTATAGTTCAAGGTTTGGTTACTATATTTATTTAAATATACAATAATTAGCTATTGTATTTAAGTATACAAAAACTAAAAATTAACTTCAATAATAATTAATTTTAGTATTTATCTAGTCATATCTATCATGCATGTAGATATATTTTAAAAATTTAAAATTGGTGAAAATATTATAATATAACTATAAATCAAAAGATTAAAGTAATATAAAAATATTAGAATATTGATTTAGAGTTGATTAAGATGAAAAATAATGGGTAATTATTATATTACATTAATGTTGATTGATGTATAAGTATCTGTTATAATGAAAATATATTAAAAATCATAGTGTTGAAGAGGAAGAGTAGAGTAGAAACCATTCTCAGAGAATTTGGGTCTATGGCTGAGAGCCCATGTAACAGGTCTATTTGAAAACTACCTTGGAGCTGAGTTTATTAGCAGTATTTGTATTTATACTATATGTGAAAGTGCTCGGGTGACGACCTTATAGTCATCAAGAGGGTTGTATATACTTGTATACACCAACTTGGGTGGAACCGCGAATTAATATCGTCCCAAACATATTTGGGGCGATTTTTTATTACAAAAAATCTAAAAATTATTTCAATAAGGAGGAAAAAACAATGATTAAAGTTGCTTTAAAAGATGGCTCAATAAAAGAATTTGAAAGTGCTATTTCTGTTATGGATGTAGCAAAATCCATTAGCGAAGGATTAGCTAGAAATGTGGTAGCAGCATCTGTGAACGGAGAGGTTGTAGGTATGGACCACATTATAGATTCTGATTGTGACTTAAATTTATTTAAGTTTGAAGATAAAGAAGGTAAAGAAGTTTTTAGACATACATCAGCACATATATTAGCTCAAGCTATAAAGAGACTTTACCCAGAAGCAAAACTTGCTATAGGGCCAAGTATAGAAAATGGATTCTACTATGATATAGATTTAGACCATAGATTAGTTCCAGAAGATTTAGAAAAAATAGAAGCTGAAATGAAAAAAATAGCTAAAGAAGATTTAAAAATAGAAAGATTTGAACTTCCTAGAAATGAAGCTTTAGAGCTTATGAAAGAACAAGGAGAAGACTATAAGGTAGAACTTATATCTGATTTACCTGAAAGTGAAATAATATCTTTCTACAAGCAAGGTGATTTTACTGATTTATGTAGAGGACCACATTTACCATCTACTAAAAAAGTTAAAGCTGTTAAATTACAAAGTGTTGCAGGTGCATACTGGCGTGGCGATGAAAAAAATAAGATGCTTCAAAGAATCTATGGAACTTCTTTTGAGAAAAACAAAGATTTAGAAGAGTACTTACATTTATTAGAAGAAGCTAAAAAGAGAGACCATAGAAAACTAGGTAAAGAATTAGGATTATTTATGATACCTGAAGAAGGTCCTGGATTCCCTATGTTCTTACCAAAAGGTATGGAACTTAAAAATGAACTATTAAAATTCTGGAGAGAAATACACAGAAAAGCTGGATATATTGAAATAGAATCTCCTATTATATTAAATAGAAAATTATGGGAGACTTCAGGTCACTGGTATCATTACAAAGAAAATATGTATACAGTTAAAATAGATGATGAAGATTATGCTATAAAACCTATGAACTGTCCTGGAGGATTAATTTACTATAATTCTCAATTACACTCATATAGAGATTTCCCAATGAGAGTTGCAGAGCTTGGTAGAGTTCATAGACATGAGTTATCTGGTGCATTACAAGGATTAATGAGAGTTAGAGCATTTACTCAAGACGATTCACATATATTCATGTTGCCAGAGCAAATAAAGGATGAAATAAAAGGAGTAGCTAACCTAATAGATGGTATCTACAAAACTTTTGGATTTGAATATAACTTAGAGTTATCTACAAGACCAGAAGATTCTATGGGAAGCGAAGAAGAGTGGGAAGCAGCAGAAAATGGATTAAGAGAAGCTTTAGAAGAATTAGGTCTACCATATACTATAAATGAAGGTGATGGTGCATTCTATGGTCCTAAGATAGACTTCCATCTAAAAGACTGTTTAGGAAGAACTTGGCAATGTGGTACTATCCAATTAGATATGCAACTTCCAAGACAATTTGATAACACTTATATCGGACAAGATGGTGAAAAACATAGACCAGTTATGATTCATAGAGTTGCTTTTGGTAGTATAGAAAGATTTATAGGTATATTAATAGAGCATTATGCTGGTAAATTCCCAGTTTGGTTATCTCCAACTCAAGTTAAGATACTTCCTATATCTGATAAATTTATGGATTATGCAAATGAAGTTAAGAAAGAGTTATTTGATAAGGGTATAAGAGTTGAATTAGATGACAGAGCTGAAAAAATTGGCTTTAAGATAAGAGAAGCTCAGCTTGAAAAAGTTCCATACATGTTAATAGTAGGTGAAAAAGAAGTTGAGGAGAATAATGTTTCTGTTAGATCAAGAGATAAAGGTGAAATAGGTAGCATTAAATTAGATGAATTTATAGCTAGTATTTCAAAAGAAATCGAATCAAGAGAAAGTATTATTCAAAACTAATATTTAAGATATTAATAGATAATATAAGTTTAATCGATATATCGATATGTAGAAATTAAACTTATGAAAAGATAAATATAATTAGAGGTACAGTTAATCATATTTTTATGATAGTGTACCTCTAATTTTTTTGTTGTAGGTTAAATGATGTATTCATATGTCTGTTAATTTAGAGATGTATAAAAGATGCTTAAATAATATATTTATATGTTTTCTAATTTAGAGATGTATAAAAGATACTTAAATTAATGTATTTATATGTGTACATTAATTTAAATATATATAAAAGTTGTATAATTGTAAGTAAAGAGAGATATATAAAATTAAATAAAGTTAATTTATGCAAATAAATTTGATATACCTATAGTTAACTTTGGAGGTGTGATATGAATACCACTATTTTGTTTTTTAATCAAATAAATGAAGATAGCTTTAATTTAGTTGGTGGGAAGGGGTTTAATCTTGGCAAAATGACTAAGAGAAACCTACCTGTACCAGAAGGATTCTGTATAACAACAGATGCCTTTTACAAGTTTATAGAACCATTAAAAGATAATGACTTATTTAAACAATTAGATAATGTAGATGTTGATGATTTAGAAAAAATTCAAGAATTTACTAGTAGTCTAAGGGATTTAATCATAGAAAAGTCACTTTCAGATAGTATAAAACAAAATATAAAAGAGGCTATAGAAAGCATTGGAGAAGATGATTTCTATGCAGTGCGTTCTAGTGCAACAGCAGAAGATTTGCCAGATATGTCTTTTGCAGGTCAACAAGATACATATTTAAATGTACATGGATTTGAAAACTTAATTGAAAATATAAAATATTGTTGGGCATCACTTTATACTCAAAGGGCTGTAGTATATAGAAAGAAAAATAATTTGAATGAAGATAATGTATTAATTTCTGTAGTAGTTCAGAAAATGGTCGATTCACAAAAGTCAGGAATAATGTTTACTGCTGACCCCATTAACAATAACTATAATCATTTGACTATTGATGCAGGTTTTGGACTTGGTGAATCTTTGGTAGGGGGATTAATAACTCCTGACTTGTACAAAGTAAATAAAAACGAAAATAAAGTTATAGCAAAAGAAATAAATGCGAAGAAGTTAGCCATATACAGAAAAAATGATGGTGGTACAGAGCAAATCTTACTTGATAAAAATAAACAGAAAGAACAAGTACTTTCAGAACGAGAGATTTATAATGTAGCACAACTAGGACATGAAATCGAGGCATACTATCAGACTCCACAAGATATAGAATGGACAATTGATGAGAGTGGGAAAATATATATTTTGCAAAGTAGAATGATAACATCTCTATATCCTAGAGTCGAAAATAGTAATATAAATGGAAAATCTCAGGTATATATATCAGCAAGTCATATTCAAGTAATGACAAAACCAATTAAACCCTTAGGTCTTGATATATTCAAAAGAGTAATGCCTTTTGATAGAGTCGAAGAAGGTAGTAACTTCAAGATAATGAGTCAAGCTGGAGGTAGACTCTATGCCAATTGTACAGAAATACTGAGATTACCAATAAGAGATAAGATAATCAAAGATTTAATGCCCAATGTAGACTATCTTGTAGCAAGTGCACTTGGAGAGTATATTGAAAAATATCCTTTAAAGAAAAAACTGCCTTCTAAAACTACATTAAAAATGGCAAAGAATTTAATAATACCTATCTTAAAAATATCAAAGCAAAATTATGCCTTTGATAAAAAACCAGATGCTCTTGCAAGTTTAGTGGAGTTGAAAGAAGAACTTATTGATGATGTGTATAGAAATATAAACAAGGGAAATGATTTATGTGAAAAGATTGTAATCGTGGAAGAGTTATTATCTGCTCTTATATTTAAGTTAGCAAAGCAACTTATACCAAATGTAGCTCCAGGAATTTTAAGTGATAGAAAACTTAGAAATATGCTTGAAGAATTAGATTTATTGTACTTAGAAGATAGTTTTGTAAGTGGACTAGAAGGAAATATTACTACTGAGATGGGATTAAGAGTAGGTGATTTAGCTGATTTAATAAGGAATAATCTGAAAGAGATTGATATATTAAATAAAAATCCTAAAGATGCTCATTTATTGCTTTTAAAAAATGGTAGTGATGAATTAAAGAGTGAGTTAAGTGATTTTTTAAGACAATTTGGTATGAGAGGAATTGGAGAAATAGATATAACAAATCCTCGTTATCAAGAAGATTTCACTCCAATAAGTATGTCTATATTGAATAATATAAATACATTGGAAAAAAATGAACATAGAGAAAACTATCAAAGATTGATTGAAAAATCGAGTGAAAGTGAACGATTAATTTTGGAAGCTTATGAGAAGATAGGTAAAGATTATTTAGTCAAAAAAGTTAAGAATCATCTAAATAATATAAAGACTTTCTTGCCTTTACGTGAATATGGAAAATATATTATAGTTGGTGTATTTAATGAAGTAAGAAAAGTAATTGATGAAGTAGGGGATAAATTAGAAAAGGATAATTTACTTGATAATAGATATGATATATTTTATCTAAACCTTGATGAAATATATCAAGCATTAACTGAAAAAGTAAATTTCAAAGAAAGTATACAATGCAGAAAAATAGAGTATGATAAATATGAAAAACTGAATCCACCAAGGGTAATTACAAATGAAGGAGAGATATTCTCTGGGAGTTATTCAAAAGAGGGGGTACCAGAAGGAGCATTTGTTGGTATGCCAGTATCAGCAGGTATCTATGAAGGATATGCAAGGGTTATATTGAATCCAAATGATGACAGTTTACAAAAGAATGAGATTTTGGTGACTAAATTTACAGACCCTGGTTGGACGCCACTTTTTGTAAATGCGAAGGGGTTAGTACTTGAAGTTGGAGGGCTTATGACTCATGGTGCAATAGTATCTCGCGAGTATGGTATACCTGCTTTGGTGGGAGTGGAAGATGCTACAAGTCTGATTAAAACAGGAGATTATTTGAGAATAGATGCATATAAAGGATATGTTGAGATTATATGTAAATAGATTGTACTTAGTAGAGTATTATAGGAGAGACGTTTACTAGTGAAAATGAATGAGGCAATATAAAATTATGATATATAAAAACACTTCTATGAGTATTTGATTTATCAATAAATAATAAATCTACCATAGAAGTGTTTTGATTTTAATAATAAAAGTGTTTTTGTCATAATAATAAAAATATTTTGGTTGTAATAATCATTTTATCTAATTCTTGTTTTTTAGAATAGTAAAATTTCCACTTGTAGCACTTACATAGAAATTTGTAGCCCCATTTTTATAAGTGTATAAATCATCGTGACGATTCAATTCAAAGTCACTATTTAAAGAACTAGAAATCTTATCAAAACTTAAAGTGAATCCTGGATTATCAGGAATAGACAAATCAATATTGGCAGAAGTAGTCTCGTAGTTTAGAGAAGACAACATTTTGTTAGATATAATTTTTACATCACCTGAAGTTGATTCTGCTTTAATATCAGAAAGTGTTCCAGATACATCCATTCGTCCAGAAACTGTACTACAGACAAGGCTTTTATTATTTATATCTTTTAAATTTATATCACCACTAGTTGTATCTAAATTTAAACTATCAATTTTGCCAGAAAGTTGTATTCTGCCAGATGTTGATGTAAATGTGGCGTCTTTACTATCTAGTTTTGTTATATCAATATCACCACTAGTTGTGTCTAAGTTTACTTTATTAATATTACCAGAAAGCTCTATTATGCCTGAAACCGTGCTAGCTTCCATTATATTACCTTTTATGTAAGTACTATATATATCTGCTGAAGTAGTAGATAAATTTATTTTATCATAAAGCTTATTAGGCAAATATAGTTCAAGTATTGTTGGTTTTGGAAGATTAACTCCAATAAAGAATTTCTTTGCTGAATTATCATCTATAGAAAGAGAATTTCCATCAACCTTTATCTTTGCAAGTTTTTTCTTTGAAAAATTAGAAGGAGTTTTTTGAATTAATTTGATTTTATTAGAATCACTTTTCTTAATTCTAACTTCACCTGAAATCCAGTCAACATTAATATCGTTTATTTTATCTGAAAAACTTTCATTTTTAGCTACTATATACTTATCATAGTTGTATTTAGAATGTAAATTATTAAAAGAAAGATTAAAAGAATGCGAGAATATGTTTCCTATAAGAAGAAGGATAAATACTATAGAAAGTGATATTGCAACGATACTCCATACTAAAATCTTTGTTTTTATGAGTTTTTTATTCATGTTTATTATCCTCCTTTGATTCACTTAGTTGTATTATTCCTTTAATAATCTCAACACCAGCAGAACCTATTATAAATAGTATCCATGAAAAAGACCAAATATTAAATAGCATGCTTGTGATTAGATATATAGCAACTATTATAATCCAATATGCACTAATAAATGATTTGTAAGCCGGATTTATATCATCATAATTTGTTTCAAATTCTTTAAATTCTTTGAATTCTTTTGTTGAAGTATCATTATATAGAGCATAGTTTGGTTTTGTCATTTGATTATAAACTAGTAGTCCTACTCCAATTGCTATTAATATAAGCATTAAAAGAATCCCTAGAGTTGGCTCTATACCAAAGCTCACAATTGAGACTACAAACAAGAAAGGGCTTACTATAAAAAGAGCAATTGCTATTGATGCTCTTAAGGCTCTTTTCTTTTTTTCCTCAATTAATTCAGAAGGTACAAAATATGGTTCTTTAACACTTTCAATTAACTCAGATAAATCTCCAATTCCTGAGATTACTGAATTATATGCTTCTTGTTCTGTTTTACCATCTTGTATTTGGTCGTTGTATTTTTCTTTTAGATTTTCAAATAATTCATCTTTAAGTTCTCTGACTTTTTTTGTTTCATTAATTCCTGTAAAGCTATTATCAATATAAGTACGTATTTTATCTAACATATTTTCACCTCCTAAATTAATATGTCTATTAGTGCTTTTGTATTATCCCATTCTTCATGGCTTTTTATATATTTTTCTCTGCCTATGTTTGTTATAGAATAATATTTTCTTCTAGCTCCAGTAGCTTCATCTCCCCAATAAGAGGTTATTGCACCAGACTGCTCAAGTCTACGAAACGCTGTATATAGAGTGGCTTCTTTTAACTCGTACAATCCATTGGTCTTTTCAAGTATAGATTTATTAATCTCATAACCATAACTGTCTTTTTCAAGTAAATGTTTTAAGATAATTGTTTCTGTATGACCTCTTATCATGTCAGATGCGATTGTCATGAACATCACCTCCGATTAAATATATAATACTTTGATATACCTCGCCTGTCAAGGTATATCATGAGAAAAAATATTTCATAGTGTTATTATAAGATTATAAGAGTTTATATGAAAATAATGTAAAAGTTTTATGGATAATATATTTTATATTTAGTTTTAGATAAATTTATATAGTTATTATATTAAAAAATGATATAAAGTCTAATTTAATTTAGCAAAATAAGTGATATAATTAAAAAAGAAAAGAAATATGGATTTATTTGGAATAATTTTGACAATCTATTTACTACACGTGTAGAGTCGTATATAATTAAATTATACGTAAAATATAAAAAATAATTTATCAATACGTTAGGAGAAAGTATTATGATAAAGTCAGGCTTATTTTGGAATATTTTCATTATGATATCCTTTATAATAGAATGGTTTCTTTGTAAGAAAATGCTAGATTATACAAGTGAGCAAAAAATTTCTAATAGAAAAATAAATATATACATGGGTAGCATTATTATTTTTGCTAATATAATTTATTTTTTTGATGTATCTCCAGATATAAGAGTAATTATATCTGTGATGTTTACTGTCGTATTTTACAAAATCTCATATGATGTGAAGTTTATGAAGTCTATATTAATATCCTTAATTTACTGGATGTTATTAATTGCTACAGATGCTTTAAGTATATCTTTAACAGTTTGGATTAATTCTATAGATGATATGAGTAAGATGGCAACAGGTTATATATACAGAATTGAGTCCATGGTATCTGGAAAGATGCTTTTGATTTTAGCTTTATTTTTATACAGAACATTAAAGATAAAATTGAATATAGAAATAAATAAAAAGACATTCTCTTATATAATCATCCCAATAGTCGCTAATATAGCATCTTTTTTTATTATTTTTAAATACATATTTAATTCAAAGTCTGGTAGTGGAATGCATAATAGTCAATTTGTTATGATTTCTGTTGTACTGCTTATATCAAGTATTATTTTAATCTTAATTGCTAAGAAGTTACAGCAATATAATACTTTAATGGTAGAAAATAATATGATTAAAAACGTTTTAAAATCTGAAAGTGAGTATTATGAAGATATAGAAAAGAAATATCTAAAGACTAGATTATTAAGTCATGACATGAAAAATCATTTATTGTGTATAAATGCCATGATTAAAAAAGGTATTGATGTTACTTCATATTTAGATAATCTACAAGGAGAGATTCATGGTAATGACTTATTTTTTAATACTGGTAATTTCATATTAGATAGTATATTAAGTGAAAAGAAAGAAATCTGTGATAAAAATAATATAGAACTAAGAACAGGAATAAATTTTAGTCATTGTGAAGCTATTGAATTAGTAGATGTATGTCATATATTCTCTAATATTTTAGATAATGCGATTGAAGCATGTAACAAAATAGATAGTGGTAATAGAAAGATTTGTATTAAAGGCGATGTCATGCAAAATTTTTATCTAATAAGAGTAGAAAATACTAAAGTAAATGAGATTATTACTAAAAATGGAGATATTGTGACAGATAAAACAGGTCCTTTTCATGGTTTTGGAATAAGAAGTATAAAAAACTCTGTAAACAAGTATGGTGGTAATGTTGTAATTGAATATGATGATAACAAATTTGTAGTTAAAATTGCTATACCACTTAAAAATGTGAAAAAGGTAGTCAATCATGTAATTTAATGTATACAGGTAAAGTCTATAATTATGTGTACATATTGAAATTATTTATTATTTATTAAAATTTTTCAAAGTTGGGATATTATACATATTATAAATGGGGCGTATTAATAAGCTTAAGATAGTAAGCTTTTTATTGTGATAAATAAAAAAGAAGTTGCATCAAAAATAGAAAAACTCTTTAAAGATGTAACTTCTATGGTATATGTATGAGAGGCTATATCGCCATTTCTGGGATTAAGCTTCTCATAGCTTCTATAGTTGTTTGAATAAGCTTATCAAGTTCCCAGCCAAGCATTTCTGCACCACTTCTTATAACGTCTCGAGAACAGCCAGCAGCAAATGACTTATCTTTAAATTTCTTTTTAACAGATTTTAATTCTAAATCAGAAACACTCTTTGAAGGACGCATTATTGCAGCGGCACCAATTAAACCAGTAAGTTCATCTACAGCAAATAATACCTTTTCCATAAACTGTTCTGGCTTGACATCTGAGCCAGTTAGTCCATATCCATGACTTACAGTAGAATCGATTATCGATTTATCTAAATCAAGCTCTGTCATTAATTCTCTTTGCTTAACACAATGTTCATCAGGATACATTTCAAAATCTAAGTCATGTAAAAGTCCAACTACTTCCCAAAATTCTACTCTCTCAGGGTCGTATTCTTTTGCATAGTATCTCATAACTCCAGATACGATTTGAGCGTGTCTTATATGAAATTCTTCCTTATTGTATTTTTTTAGTATTTCCCATGCTTGTTCTATATTTGGCATGTAACTCATTTTTATCACTCCTCTAGCTGAATATTTTGAATTTTTATAAAGTTTATTTTCCATTGATTATATCAATCAATTTCCAATACGTCAACACACTGATACACAATTTTGCATGTGAATTCAGAAATTAGTGAAAATTGAATTTTTATGTCTAGTCTTTAGGTTTAAAATCTTTCTATTTAAATTCTGAGTATCTAAATTTTTTCATTCTGTAATGTTATTTTCGATATAAACGCTATAAGTAATGTAATAAATCCTACTCCTATTATAATAATATACACTCTATCCGATAATAAATCGAAAAGTCTACCATATATAACCTGCCCAATAGGCATTGCGACAGATGTTCCTGCAAAAAGAATAGCCATAACTTTTCCTAGCAGTTCATTTGGAGTTTTTAATTGTATGATTGTTATAGCATATATTGAGATAAGAGTCGTTGTAAAAAATATTAGCATAGAGGATATAATAAAGATTAAAAATGGAACTGGAAATCCTGTATTTAATATAAATGGATAGACTGAAAATGCCATTGGTATAAATATAAGTGCACATATGATGAAACAAATATGTAAGTTGGTTATTTTCAGATGCTTTGAGAAAATACCAATACTCACAGCAGCTATTAACGAACTAAAAGAGATTGCTCCTTCTGCTACACCATATAGAAAGTTATTAGATTCCATAGTTATTTTTACTATATAGGGGATACCTACGATTAGCATAGAACTTAAAACTAGATTTATTGCCATTGCTAAAAAGAGTATTTTTAATGTAAATCTATTTTCCTTACATATATGGATAATACCATCTTTTATATCAATAAATATAGTTTTTATAATGTTGCCAGTTTGTTCTTGTTTAACAAAAGGAATCTGTATAAATATCTCCATAATTGCAGATAGAAAGAAACTTATACAACTGATAACGACAATTGCATTGATACCAAGGATACCATACAAAACACCTCCTAATACAGGACCTGCTATATTTGTAAGAGAGGCAACTCCAGCTACGATACCATTTGCATTTATTAAATGTTCATTATCTACTAAAATGGGTGTACTTGACTGAACTGTTGGTTGATACATTGTGCTTATGACTGAAAGTATGGTCATAATAATTCCTATAAGTAGTATTGAACCATTATCATTAAATAAGAAGAGTGATAAGATTAGTACTGCAACACTACTTGAAAAATCGAAAATAACCATTAAGTTTCTTCTGTTGAATATATCTGCAATAGCCCCACCAATAGGGGAGAATACCACAATTGGGATTGAAGATACTGCAAGTATCGTAGCAAATATTTCTGCCTTACCAGTCATATCAAGTATGTAGAGAGATAAAGCAAACTTAAGTATTGATGCACCAAATAATGAAATTATTTGACCTAATACCATTAAGTTAAAATTTTTATTAAAAGTATTTAATGATTTTACCATATATATACCTACCTATCTAAGATTATTAAAATATTTATAATGATTGCTATGACAGCAATGACTATAAGGAAGTTTTTTCTTGTTTTAATCCCTAATATTATTATAAATGCAGAAAATATTATAGATAAGATAGAGTAGAATGGCATGAGTTCGCTGCTAGGGTCTACTAGTTTTGTGTGGATATTTAGTTTATCATTTATTTTGTAAATAATATCATTTAGTTTTTGTATTAATTCAATCATATTACCCCTCCTAGTTATAAAGAAATGTTTAGAAAATTTATTTTAAATTATTACTCAAGTATGTGTTCTATAAGATTGTCTACCATAAAATCAAATACTTCAATGTAGTTATATCCAATATCTTCTTTTATCAATAGACTTGAAAGTAGGGCATTGCAAACACCAAAGGCTTTTTCTTTCTCTATTTTTAATTTGAGATTGTATCTTTCAATTAAGTTGTAAAAATTTTGTACATTATTATATTCAAGTTGCGAAAGCATCTCTTTAGGCATCTTATTTAATAAAGAGATGTAATCAGCATTGTTTGGTGAATATAAGAATGGGTTTTTATCATATAATCGGTATAACATCTTCAAGGCTTTTGCAAAACCCTCTTTTTGAGGCATGTTACTTAAAATTTCATCTACTGATGATATAAGTTTGTTTTGAATTTCATTTAATACTTCAAAAAATAGCTTTTCTTTTGAATCAAAGAATGTGTAAAATGAACCCTTTGCAATTCCTGATTTCGAACAAAGTTCGTCAATGTTAGTTTTTTTGTATCCATATTTAGACCAGTGAATTTCACATTCTGAAATTAATCTTTTTCTAATATTATTTTTTTCTATTTCTGTAAAGCTTTTAGCCATATTTATCAATCCTCTCTATAAGTATATGTTATATATGACTTAAAATATATTTTAAGTCATAGATATATGATATTGTTCATTTACAAATTTGTCAAGCTTGACCCTGACAATAAGTAATATTTTTTGCTACAATCTGTTATTAATCTCATATGGAAGCTATTATATGAAAAGAGCCAATAGCCATAAGGGATGTTATTTATAGGTTATTGGCTTTATGTCTTTATATCTTAGTATTTGATAGCTGGCAAATTTAATTGTTTTACAGTGATAAGATTTTCTTATTTATATTTGAGATAGGATAGCGAAAAATTTTTAAGCACTATATTTTTCAGATTCCTAACCTTATTTATAATATTTTCGATTTGACACTATATCATTTGAACTAATATAAGGATTATGATATTTTTTGCGTTTTCGAGTGAAATAAGGGAAATTAATGGATTCTTTTGGACAAAAGGAAATGCAAGCCATACACTGATTACATTGATGTTGAAATGTTGGTTTACCATTTTGCATTATTATATTTTTGCAAGGGCATACTTTAAAACATAATCCACAAGAAATGCAATCATCCCAAACCTTGAAATATTTATCATTAGATGGACAATTTTTTATATAATGGTCCATTATTTTATGAAAAAGTGTATTTACTAAAAAATTGGGTTTTGGGTAGTTTCTTATTTCTTTTTGTGATATTTCTTTTGATATAATTCTAAGCTGTTCCTCCGTTTTAGGAACACGTTTTTTAGGGTTAGGAAATGGTGGATACATGGCTACATAGTTTGCAACACTATATACTTTATTCCCATAAGATAAATTACACCCTTTTTCCTTGAGTAACAATGCTAATTCTTCCATGCTTTTTCCGTTAATAAAAGCAGGCATAGAAATTGCAAATATATAGGCATCAGGGGATAACTCTAAATTTTTTATAAATTGAATTACAGTTTCTGGTATAGTCCAATGGTATACAGGAAAAATAAATCCTATTCGTTCAGCAGTCAATTTTGAATAATCAGATGGTGATGTTCTCATTGAGATAATCTCTGTATTATTAAGTTCTTGTGCGATTACCTGAGCAGCTCGCATACTATTTCCTGTTCCAGTAAAGTAGTAGATTACATTACGCATATTTTTTACCTCCAAAATCTGTTGAATAAGACTTGTAACAGTCTATTTTTTATTCTGAGTTTTAAACAGAATAGTGTTCTGTTAGGATTATATCATATATGCAAATTAGGGTCAATAATTAAGAGAATAGCGTTCTTTTAATTGTATAATCTGTCCTATTCTTGTTGACATTATGATATGTGTAATTATACCTTGCAAGAAATATAAGGGTGAAATAATGAGAGAATTATTTAAAATACAATGCCATTTAAAATACAAAAAATATAGATTATGAAAAAATTTTTTAAGGTAAACGTTTATTAAAAAAAGAAATGTTTACATAACGAATAAATGGCTATAATTTAAATACACAAAGTTATATCAGAGAGAGGAATAAAAATATGTTTAATGAACTTAGAACAAAAGAAAATGTATATAAAAATTTAATAAATGGAAAATGGGTGGAATCTAATTCAAGAAAACCAATAGAAATTTACTCACCAATAGATAATTCTCTTGTTGGTAAAGTACAATCTATGACAAAACACGAAGTAGATGAAGCCATTGAAAATACAAAAGAGAGTATAAAGGTATGGGCTGAAATGCCTGTATACAAAAGAGCTAATATATTCCATAAGGCTGCTGATTTATTGTTAGAAAATATGGACGAGATAGCTAATATATTGGTACTTGAAATAGCCAAAGATATAAAGTCTGCAAGAGCAGAAGTTGAAAGAACGGCAGATTTTTTAAGATATACAGCTGATGTAGGAAAAAATATGGAAGGAGAAGCTATCAGTGGTGATAACTTCCCTGGTGGAACAAGAAATAAGATGTCTTATGTTTCAAGGGTTCCATTAGGTACTGTTTTAGCGATATCTCCTTTTAATTATCCTGTGAATTTATCAATGTCAAAGATTGCACCAGCACTTATTGGTGGAAATGCAGTTGTATTAAAACCTGCCACACAAGGAGCTATTAGTGCACTTCATGTAGTAGAGATTATGAGAAAAGCTGGTATACCAGATGGAGTACTTAACACTATTACAGGTAGGGGTAGTGAGATAGGGGATTATGTTGTAACTCACAAAGGAATTAATTTTATTAACTTTACTGGTAGTACTGAAGTTGGTCAACATATATCTAAAATATCTAGAATGGTACCATTATTATTGGAGCTTGGTGGAAAAGATGCCGCTATAGTATTAGAAGATGCAGACTTGGATTTTGCAGCTAAGAATATAGTGTCTGGAGCTTATTCATACTCAGGCCAAAGATGTACAGCAGTGAAGAGAATCCTAGTACAAGAGAGTGTAGCTGATGAATTAGTGGAAAAGATAAAGCCATTAGTAGAGAAGTTAACGATTGGAAATCCAATGGAGGAAGTAGTTATCACGCCTCTTATAGATAATAAAGCGACTGATTTTGTTCAAGGTTTAGTTGATGATGCACTACATAAAGGAGCAAAATTAATAACAGGTAATGTTAGAAAAAATAATTTATTTTATCCAACATTATTAGACAATGTAAATGTTGATATGAAGATTGCTTGGGAGGAGCCTTTTGGTCCAGTACTTCCAATTATAAGAGTTAAAGATATAAATCAAGCAATTGAAATTGCTAATCAGTCAGAGTATGGACTTCAATCATCAGTGTTTACAAGTGATATTGATAGGGCATTTTATATTGCTGATAAGCTTGAGGTTGGAACTGTTCAAATAAATAATAAGACTGAAAGAGGGCCAGACCATTTCCCATTCTTGGGTGTAAAGGCATCTGGTATGGGAACTCAAGGAGTTAAGTATTCAATTGAGGCTATGACTAGACCTAAAGCAGTAGTGGTAAATGTTAAAGAGTTATAAAGAAATAGATAGAGTATGGATAAAAATATAGGATAATAACTGGCAATAGAAATATAGAAAAGCAACTAAAAATAATCAATAAATATAAGTGAATAGCTGGAAATATAAAATAAAGTGGAGAATTTAATTCTCCACTTTATTTTTTGAAGTTTTAAGTAAGTTTACTTGATAGAAGTATCTAATCTACTTTATTTTTAAGGAAACATTTAAATATAAAAGATATTCCAAAGAATTTTTAAGATATTTTATCCTAATAGAATTGATATATTTTTGTATTAAATTATCTTAAACTACAGAATAATGTTTAAAAAGATTGTTTTACTTGAATATTTATCCAGTTATACATTTTGATTGACCAGTTACACGAAATATATTGAATATTAAGAAAATTAGTAATATTATATGGATAAATAAAAAAATATATAGGAGGTATTTTATATGAGTCTTTTTGTTGGTGGATGGTCAAAATTTAGAACTGTCGAGGAAGACGATTTAAAAGTATTTAATGAAGCTGTAGGAATGTTAAAAGGTGTTGATTATGAAGCACTTATTGTTGCTACTCAAGTTGTTGCAGGAACAAATTTTAAATTTATTTGTAATGCTACTTCAGTCACAAATCCTCCACACGATTATTTAGCAGAAATAGTAGTTTTCAAACCTCTTCCTTGTGATGAGCATGATGCAACAATTACAAGTATTAATGTAATTAAGTAATATTAATAGGAGCTAGGATATGAGATTAAATATAACGAAACAAAACACTCTAGAGGTTGAAAATAGTAAAAAAGAAGATGTCTATTTTGTAATAGTTGATAATGTTTTCTTTGAACGTCATGGTGATGTATTTAATAGTATCACAGACAATAATTTAAATAATTATAATGTAGAAATATTACCAACTAATAATATTTTCTTAGAATTAAAAATAACATCTACTAAAGATTTAGAACCTGTTTTTATTGTAGTTGAAGATAGACAGTATAATCACGGAAGTGTAATGTTTAAGCCAGTAGTGGTGTAATGTCTAAATTTCTTACAGAAGTATAACTATAATAAAAAGAAAAAAGTCTACAAATATGATAAATATGAAAAGATAGTGTTTAAAAATATAACAAAAAAATATAACTAAATAAATGAACTAATTAAAATAACTGTGTTGACAAAATCTATATTCTGCAACACAGTTATTTTACTAAATAAGATAGAAATTTATCAATTACAAAAGTAAAATAAAACCTTTTATTTAAATCAAAATTTATAATTTAGGGGGCAAATAAATGCTAGAAAATCAAAATCAACTTTTAGATGAAATAACACTCTTATTAGATGAAGGAAAAGTAGCGATAAATAAGGCACAAGGTCAAAATTTAATTCTAGTTCTTGGAGGTACAGGTTGTGGAAAAAGTACTGCAATTAATTATCTTGCGGGATGTGTAATGAAGGAAGTAGAAGATGAAGATACTGGTACATCATATATTGAATGTTTAGACCCTGTAGCAGAGATTGGCTCAGGAGCTGTTTCACAAACTCTATATCCGAATATTGTAGATATGAGAAAACCAGTAGAAGGAATGAATGCAAAATTATGTGACACTGCAGGATTTAGTGATAATAGGGGAGTAGCTCATGATATTAGTGCAGCAGTTTCATTAGGTGAGGTATTTAAAAATTCTGCATCTATATGTGCAGTAATTGTACTAATACCAGAAGCAGACATATTAGACTCTAGACTTACAAAAGTGCTGGATTTATTCCAACAGTTAAATATGTGTCTTCATAAAGATAACTTTAAAGGAAGTATAACTTTTTTCATTTCAAAAAGCTTCTTAGGAAGAACAGAAAAACAATTATATAATATTATCAGAAAAAAATATGAACAGTTGTGTGAATCCTCAGAAAGTAATATAGATGAAAAGGCTTGGTTATTTGAAGAATTGCTAAAAGATAATGGCAAAAATATTCATCTTTGTAAGCCTCTTGTAGCTGAGGAGAGAGAGACTTTATTAAAACAAGCACTAGAATTAAATGAAGTCAAAGATAAGACATCAGCATTCCAATATCCAATTAGCTCGGATGCAAGATTAGTTTTAGATACATTAATAAAAGAGATTCAAAGTAGTATAGTATCTAGTTTAGAAGATTATGTGAAGGCATATACAGAAGACTTTATTAATGTCATTGAAAGAATAACAATGATTCGAGAAATATCAACATATGATAGAGTTGTAGGGACATTTAAAAATTGGTTGGAAAATACATCAAGTCTTACTATAGACAAATTTATTAATGTGTTATCTAAAGAAAGTGGATTATTCTTGAAAGATAGTTGCATGAAGTTACAAAATAAGATAAAGGGAAATTTAGATATAATTGATGCCTTAAGTAAATATACAGAGAATGGGACTGGGGAAATTCTATTACCTTCTGTACACATGGAATCTATTATAGAAAAAGTAAGTAAAAAGATAATGGAGCAAAACTTCACTATAATAAGAAAGAATTTAGAAAAAGTTTTAGTTTCTCATGAAGTACAAAAACAAGTATTTACATTAAAAAATAGAGAAAAATTAATGGAAGTTGCAAATAAAAAGGACTATATGTATAGTGTAAATGATTTTGAAGAAATTTTGATGAATGTTACAACTGTGCAGCGTGAAGAATTAGTAGACAGTATAACAAGATTAAATGCATATGGAGAAGAAGGAAACGAAATAATTAGAGAATTTGTAAGTAAATACATCTTAAATCCATTTATAGTAAAAACAATTAATATTAATGATAAGAAGTGTGTTGAAATAAGAGCATTGATTCCAAACTTAGTAATTAGTAGTGTATTGAAATATTTCAAAAATAGAAAAGTAGATGACAATACTACTACATTTATGTTCTTTGCTAAAGAGACTATTTATATGGATGATAACCTTGGAATGGAATTTGCATCAGAGAAAAATATTATTCTTTCTTGTAATAATCTCGATGTAAGTAGCAATGTAAAGATTAACGTAAGTGGAAAGAGTGGAGACCTTGTAGATAATTCTATGTATGGACAAAATGGTAAAGATGGTAGGGATGCAGGTAATATTTACCTATACATTAAGAAAGAAATTAGAAATTATCGCTTAACATTAATTGCAAATGGAGGAAATGGCTCTAAAGGAACAGATGGGAAACGTGGAGATGATGGAGCAAGTGGAGCTAATGGAGCAGATGCAGGATATACAAGTTATTTTGCTGCACAAATATTTAAAGGATATTTTGCAGAAGGCACAAAAGGTAAAAAAGGTGATAAAGGTGGAACTGGTGGAAATGCTGGAATAGGTGGAAATGCTGGTAAGAAAGGTAATATTTACTTCATTTCAGATTCAGAAGAACAAAAAAATAGAATAATTAATCATTGTGATGTAACAGTGAGAGATGGAGAAGCAGGTCCAAATGGTGTACCAGGTTCAGGTGGATATGGAGGCAAAGGTGGTTATAATGGTTATAATACGCTTTCATTCTCTGCAAGTGGTATAGATAAGACTCTGTACTATACAGGATATTTTACAAGTTGGGATTATAAAATAGAGAAAGTATTTTATTATCGTGTAGAACTTAGTGGTGGAAGTTGGAGTGAAGGAAAAACAGGACCATCAAGAGAGTATGCTGAATATGGAGATAGAGGAGACAATGGAGGATTTAATGCACCAAATACCAAGATATCAACAGCCGTTTCAAAAGTAGAAGAAAGTCTAATTAAAGAAAAATATCAAAGCTATTGTTCTGAAATATAGAAAGGGATGGATATATGGCAAATAAACTTTATAGTGGAATCGTAAACCTTTTGGAAGAGGGAAGGGGCGAGCTTGAAAAATATAACTTAAAAGAAAAATCAATTTTATTATTCTTAGGCGCTTCAGGTGTTGGAAAGAGTACTTGTATCAATTATTTAAAAGGTTGTGAAATGGAAGAAAAAACAGATGCAGAAACTGGACAAGTATATATTATTGCAAAAGATTCAGCTGTTGAAATTGGTAATGGTGTATACTCTAAGACGTTATGCCCAGAAGTTGTAGATGTTACAAATAGAGAATTTTCATTATGTGATTGTCCAGGATTTTTTGATAATCGTGGACCAGAATATATGATTGCAGGAGCAATGCTTGTAAGAGAAACTATCTTTACATCTTCAAAGGTGAAAGGAATGGTAGTTATTTTAGACTACCAGTCTCTACTGGATTCTAGACATACACTATTAATAGAAACAGCTAAAAACCTAAAAGATATGTTTAATGATTATACAAAGTATAAAGAAAATTTTTTCTTTCTTATTAATAAAATACCTAAGTCACTCAGTGATAAAGTAACTGAAGAGAAAATAAGAGCTATATTGAAGAAAGTAAAAAAAGACCTAGATAGTCAAGAGAAAGATTATGACGGTTACAAGGAGCTAGTATATCTATTAAATGTAATCTTATCAGACAATATATCTATCAAACTGTGTAATCCACTGGATAAAAAGCCAGAAGTATTATTAGATAAAATGAAAAATCTTCCTGGAAATTTTGAAAAGACAGATATGGGCTTGATGCTTACTGCTTCTTGTAAAATAGAAATACAAAAAGCTGTTGATGTAACATATAATGAGATAGAAAAACTTTTAGTTCCTTATATACAAAGTGTAAAAAAAGGTATAGAAGACTCTATTTCCATTTTACCTTCTATAAAAAGTCTAAAAGATACAGAATCACAGTTGGAGAGCATGTATACAAATCTATGTAGTAAAGTAGCTAATATTAGAGAACTTATGGAGTTTGTACAGGAACTTTCATATGGTGACGGATTACAAAAAGTAAATATATTAGAAGAAGTACGCCTTCTCTTAGAACTAAATAGTTATTGTAGTGAAACTCACATTGTTGGCTTAAGCGAGCTATTAAAATCATTACTAAAGAATACATTAGAAGATGCATTGAGGGATATTAGATACTGGATAATAGAAGAGGAAAATAAGAAAGAAGAGGCCAAAAAGCTTGAAGATGCAGAATATAGAAGAGATAAGATTAGAAGTTGTACATATATAAAATCATATGATAAAGAAAATATACTTTCCATGTATATACCTATACCTAAGGTGAATTTATCAGATTTAACTGAAATAATATCTGGTTATCAACTTAATATTTTATCGTCTATATATATGTATGGAGATTGTGAGATAAAAGTTGATTGTAATATGGAAAAAGAAGTTTTCTCAGGTAAAAATATTGTATTGTTAGCAAAAAAATTATGTATACCAGAAGGAACTCATTCAATTAACGTATCTGGTAAAGATGCAGAGCAATTGACTGGAGAAGACACTATTTATAATGGAATGAATGGAAGAGATGGTAATAATGCAGGAACTGCAGGTGACATTTTATTATCTTTTAAAGAGATAGAAAAAAAGGGAGAACTTAAACTTTATGTAGATGGTGGACTAGGTGGAAATGGACAGGATGGAAAAATAGGAGAGACAGGAATAACAGGAGAAATTGGAGCAAATGCAAAGATAGGTTCTGAAAAAGAGTTGAAAGAATTTGCTAACGATAACGATACAAAATATTTTGTGATAAAAGCAGAAAAAGGAAAACAAGGTGGAATTGGAGGTACAGGTGGAGACGGTGGAAATGCTGGTCTTGGAAGTAAATCTGGACAGATTTATCTTCTTGGAAAAGCATCTGTACTAAAAGGTGCTATAAGTACAAAAGATGGACATCATGGTATGGCAGGAAAAGGAGGTTCTGGAGGAAAAGGAGGCTCTGGAGGTCTTGGAGGAATTAGAGGAATATATGAAGAAACAATAAGACGTGGAGAAGGGGGCGATTATAGTGATAGAAACTATTATTATTTTGATAGATATGTATTAAGTTACGCCTCAGACTCAACAGAGGTAGCAGATGATGGAGTAAAATTAAATGCCCTTTATGAAAAACATAAAGATTGGAAAATTAGTAAACGTGAAGATTCAGGTTCAGATGGAGCAGAGGGAAGAGAAGGGCGTTTTGGAAATGCACTAAAAGAAAAGGAATTGTTAAAGCAAGAGTATTCTTTATCAATTGATATGTTCTTCTATGAGTTCTTTGATAGATTTGGTTTTACTGGAAGTAAGGGATATAGAAACCTTAAACTGTTATGTGCTGTAGGAATCTTAGAAGCTGATATTTTAGAACTTTCACATATTTATGAGATTTTTCATGCTGTCGAGAAAGTAGAGATGCAGTTAAATAAAGAAATACTTCAAAAGTACTTTAAATTTGAGAGCAAAAAGAAAGAACCACTTTCTATAGAAGATATGAATATAAAGAAAGAATTTTATCAAGAGGCAAAAGAGATTTATGAATATCTTATAAATAAATTGATGCAGTCTGATAAAATAGAATCTTTTGTAGCAGAAAAACAGAATTTTAGTGAATGGAGTATGATTTTATTTGCACTTGAGCAAAAGACTGCGTTCTATGTGCAAATGATAGAGGAAAATGAAATTGGAGGAAATCGTGTTACTGATATTCGTGCTTTAACAAATTACCTAGATAAGACCTTAAAAGAATTGGAACAAGGGCAGAAGGACAAATTAAAAGAGGGATATTTCAACACATATAAAGAAGGTATACTGACTCAAATTGAATCTGGAAATCAGCAAATAGAAGTTTTAAGAAATGAACTTGAGAATAAAATGATTTCTGTTTCTGCAAAAATGAATCTATTGATTCAAGAGATTCTAAAGATAAAAGAAGATGAAAAAGAAGATATAGAGAAACTAAAAGAGAAACAGAAAAAACTTGAGGAACAGATGAAAACACAGTTAATTCTTTCAGGGATACAGAGTGCGTTGAGCTTATTAACAGCATTTAGTGGCATTGGTCAAGCTTGTTTAGGGGCATTTGATAGTGCAAAATCTTTGAGTGAAAATCTTTCAGCTAAAGAAGAAGAATATAACTGGACTAACAGAATGGTTGAGTTCTCAGATTTTAAATTAAGTTCTGAGGGTATTAGTGTTGTTCTTGGAGCTCAATTGAATGATGATAGAAAGAATGTTTTAGATAAAATGACGTATAACTTAGCAGGTGTTGATGAAGGAAAAAGAGCGAAGTTTGACCAGATTAAAGATATTATAGTTAAGTCTGTAGATAATCCTGCATATGCAGAAAGAGATAGTGATATTACAGCGGCAAGAAGTGGATTGGATGAAGGTGAGTATGAGGAAATCTACACAAAAATCCAGAAAAAAGAAATAGGCATGCTAGAAGCAAATTATAGTAACAAACAACAAAAAGATAAATTAGCTGCACTAGAAAAGAGCAAACAAGCTGTTGAAAGACAACAAAAGACAGCTGCTATTAAAAATGCCTTAAGTATTGGTAGTTCTGCTTGTTCTCTTGTCAATACAGCAATTAGTGGTGTTAATAATTGTCTTAATGTAAAGTCTAGTTTTGAAAGTAAGATAGAGGTTGTAAAAGATGCAATTAAGGATAAAGAAAATAATATTAAAAAATTGGATGAATTAAATACTCAGATGGTAGAGTTTAAAGATAAAACTTTTAAAGAATCTATTGCGCCATTTGTAGAAAAATTTGATAGTACAGTTAAAAATCAAGATATTTTCCAAAATGAGATAAGTAAGTTAAAGATGAAGGAAGTTTTAACTGAGTTAATTACAAAATTTGAAGGTCTAAAAATGGAAAACTCAGCAGAGATTTCTGGAATATTTAAAAAGGTACAAGATATGATGGAAACTCAGATTATCATTACTGATAAGATTGACAAGAAAAAAGATAACCTTGCAATGGGAGAATTAATTTATCAAATGTCTGATAGTGGTAATCAAATGAATGAATATCAGAAAAAACTTATTCATCAAATTGAATTAAATCAAGTTAGATACTTGTGTCAGCTAGAGGCAGCTGCTTTTCAATTGTGGACATTTCCATTTGGAAGTAATATAGTAAATATCTTAAATAGATGCCATGTAGGGATTACAGAAGATGAAAATGAGGTTGTAAATCAAGCTAAAGAGCAAAATAGACAGATTAAAGATTTTCTAGACCAAGATACTTATCAATGGCAAAGAACAGATAATCATATTCTAAAAGTACCATTAGTAGGAAGTTTAGGTGGAAAGAGTAAAGTAGGATTTGAAAATACATATTCTTTATATACTTGTAGTGAAGAAGAAGTGAAGAAGCTTTTGACTGGGGAGGAAATTAACTTTGAGATTCCAGTAAATCAAAACTTTGATGCTATGAAATATGTAACTATTTATGCTAATATCCCTAATCTTAGACGAAATATTTTAGATGATAGTGCAAAAGTAAACGTGCATATGCGTTTATATGATAGTGGATATTTTTCACTATATGATGATAGAAAAGACGTCTATTATCAATATGTATTTCCACAAAACTATATCGATATCACACATGGTCTTGATGTTAAGTACAATGATTCAGATTCAATAAACTCAATATGGTCTTCAGTAGAAGATAAAGGAATAGAAAAGTTCAAGAATGCAGGATTAAATTCTGGGAGAAGCCCATACTCTATGGCTAAGGTTTCTTTGAAGTCTCATTTTAATAAAAAACTTTCTTATGATTTATTGACGAATGAACAGAAGAAGAAACTAGAATCGTATTTTAATACATCTAGTAAATACGCATGGAGTGAGAGTATAGATATATTGAAAAGTCTTGGATATGTTGATTTGAAAGGTGTTTTAGCAAGAAATTGGTCTGAAATCAAGAAAGATATAGATAATGATGGAGAGATTATGAAGCATTTCTCAATATTACAGGCTGATTTGTTGGAAAGAATTATTTATGAGCAGACTAGTATATTAAAAGCAAATATACCTGACTTGACGATTGAATTTGTAGGGTGTGGTATTTATGTAGAGTCTGAATTTAATTATTTAAAGCAAAATGAGTTAAGATGTTATGAACAGAGATTAGTTAAAAATACAGTTGAGGAGTAGTCTTTAAATAGGTATGAAAAAATCTAAAAAAGCACTTTTAAATATTTTGTTTAAAAGTGCTTTTTTTAATATGAATTATAAATTTATTATATGTACATATGTTTTGTAAGGAGTTTTATATAATTAGGATTAATTGTAGTTATAAGAATTAGAGTTTTCTAATAAATTTGTCATACTTTTTAAACTTATTCCAACAGTAGAGGCATTGTGTAAAAAGGCAGATGTACTTGGTCTAACAAATCCACCAACACCAAGTAAAATCAGACCTAAATTAAAGCCTATAATAAACTTAGAACTTAAACCAATTCTCTTCATAAGCTTATCACTAATCTGTTTTAAAACGATTAAGTTATTTAAATTATCTGCTGATATGGTAATATCTGAAATCTCTCTTGCTATTTCAGCACCTTCACTCATTGCAATTCCGACATCTGATTCTGAAATAGCAGGGGAATCATTGATTCCATCTCCAATCATAATCACTTTTCGACCATTTAGTTTTTCATTTTTGACAAAGTTGGCTTTATCTTCTGGTAAGACTTCTGAATAATATTCATCAACGCCAATTTTACTTGCTATAGATTTTGCTGTTTTTTCACTATCTCCAGTCATCATCACAATCTTTTTAATTCCATATTCTTTCAAATTTGAAATTACATATTTTGCTTCTTCTCTTAGAGGGTCATTAATGCAAATAACTGCTGATAACTTGCCCGATATTGCCATAAATAGGTGTGAATATTCATCTGATAGATTATTATACTTATCATCTTCACCATCTGGAATAGTACACTTCTCATCTTCAAATACGAAGTGTTTGCTACCTATTATAACTTTTTTATTATCAACTTTTGTTGAGATACCATGTGCAATAATGTATTCTATCTCTGTATGCATCTCTTTGTGACTAAGCCCTTGTTTTTCAGCTTCATATACTACTGCATTTGCTATAGAGTGTGGGAAGTGTTCTTCTAAGCAAGCTGCAAGTCTTAACATTTCTTTCTTATTATAATCTTGGAATGTAATTATATCTGAAACAGTCGGTTGAGCTTTTGTTAGTGTGCCTGTCTTATCAAATACAATAGTATCTGCACATGCCACACCTTCAAGAAATTTTCCACCCTTTACAGTAATGTTGTGATTGTTACATTCTCTCATAGCTGACAGTACAGAAATAGGGATGGAAAGTTTTAATGCACATGAGAAATCTACCATCAATATAGAGAGTGCTTTTATAGGATTTCTAGTAATTGCATAGGTTAATATGCTTCCTAAAAAACTGTATGGAACTAATGTATCTGCTAGATGTTCAAATTTACTTTCCACAGAGGATTTTAATTTCTCAGATTCTTCAATCATGGTTACTATTTTTTGAAATCTAGTAGTACCAGCTTTTTCTTTGACACACATGACAATATTGCCTTGTTCTATTACAGTTCCAGCATATATGTAAGAGCCTTCTCTTTTGTTGATTGCAAGAGATTCACCTGTAAGTGATGCTTGATTAACCATTGCTTCTCCTGATACTATAACCCCATCGAGTGGAATCATATTTCCCATATTTACACTGACTAAGTCGTCTTCTTTTATTTCTGAAATTGGAACTAGTATTTCGGTATCATCTTTTTTTAACCATACTTTTTCAATGTTCAATGACATACTTTGAGCTAAATCGTCTATAGATTTTTTTCTGGTCCATTCTTCTAGTAATTCGCCTATACCAAGAAGAAACATGACTGACCCAGCTGTATTGACATCTTTTCTAAAAATAGAGATGCCTATAGCAGTGGCATCTAAAACAGAAATTTCTATTTTTTTATTTAGTAGAGAAGAGATACCTTTTTTAAAATATTTTATAGAGTGAAATCCTATTAAAAAAAATCTTAAGGACTTTGGGAAAAATATTTTAGAGACACTCTTAACAAGTAGCTTGTTTACTAATTTATCTCTATAGTAATTATTTAATTCTCTGCTAGTATGTTCAGGGACTAGACTTTCTATTTTGCTATTATTAAAACTAAACTTAGTGATTTCTGTTATTATGTATTCTCTTTCTCCAGTGTAATAAACAACTGCATCACCAGTTCTATCGTAAACTTTTGCTTTAGTAATACCATTTATAGAAGTTAAATAATATAAGAGAGTATCTGATTGCTTACTATTTAATTTACCAAGTTGTAAATCAAAGCGTATACGACCTCTTATTTCATGTTTTATATAAAAATTCAATTTACTTCCTCCTGATACTATTGATTATAATACTTGGTACTATTAACTATGATATTTGATATTATTGATTATAATACTTTGTATAATTAACTATAGTACCTAATATTATTAATCATAATAATCGTTAAATTTATTCTCCTGTGCAAGCGCTATTTTTTTCTTCAGTTTCATTTTCTTTGATTTCTTCATATTTAATGCTATTACAATTAGTATCTTCTACAGTTTTTATAGCTTCAGTTTTAGGAGCTTCTTGTTCATATTTAGAGACTTCTTGTATAGCGTCTGCCTTAGATGTTGATGATTCCTCCTGTTCGTTGATTTCTTTTGCTTCTGCTAAAATATCTTCTACATTTTCTTGGATTTTAGTAGTTGTTTCAAGTACAGAGTCTTTAACTTTTAATGCCCCTGCTGTTGCACGAGTGCAAGTTTTTTTTGCACAGTCGCTTGAAAGTATCTTAACACCTAAAGTGCCAAAAAGTACTCCTCCTAAAAATATCCCTGTTTTTTTCATTTTTAAAATATTCATTTTACCTTATCCTTTCGTTTAGTTAGATTTTATTTATATTTATGTACAGAGTAATAAATGCTTGAAGTAACTCTTATATAGCTGATACAATTTTCTATATTTATTTTATATTTTAGAAAATTCTTGATATCTATTTCAAAAATTAAAAATTCAATAATAATTGTTATTAATAGATTTTTAAAATCATATGACATTTATTACCATTTATGAAATTAAGTATAGCATGAGCGAATGGTATTTTCAACAGAAAATGATAATTTATATCAATTAATTTGGTTGGTTTGTGAAAGAATGTAGTAGGAGAGTTTAAGGTGTTGAGATTAAGAATTTTTCTATAGTGGAATTTTATAATGATTTATATGAGTGTTGGCATATGTATGAGTGTTAGCATATGTATGGGATTTGCAATCGTCAAAAAGCTAGAGATTTATGTTTTAATTCTCTAGCTTCTTATTTATTTTCTATACATGATGCTGGGATAGCACCATGTTAGAATTTTTATTATAACCATTTTATCGATGGATGAGGAACAGCTCTGCCTTCCTTAGTTATATGTGTTGTAGGGAATCCAATTGCACAGGCATCAAATCCATATTCTCCTGTTGGGACTCCTAAAATATCGCAGAAATCTTTATTATTGCCTAATCTTCCTATTACACTAACAAGTTCAAGACCTAATCCTAAAGCCGTTGATTTAAGCCACATATTTTGCATCACATGAGACAATGATTTTTGTTCTATGGCTGGTATTCCACGACGTTCTGCCACAATAATAAGATAAGGTGCTGTCCCTATACCAAGAACTCCTTTTTTAACTTGCATCTTTAAAGAAGCAATGAAGGATTGAAGAGTGATGTTGTTCTCGGCTTCCTTCTCAAGGGTTGATATTTGAGTTTTAATAACATCAATAAGAATAGTTTTTATTTTATCCATTTGTAAACTGTTATTTGAAATAACAAAGAAATGTCTGAAATCTGTTTGTTTTGCTACTGCAAGTATTGCATAAGGTGCAAGTCTTCCAGTTTCAATTATTTCTTCAACAAGTTCTTTTGAGGGTACTTCTTTTGTAAAACTTCTTACAGATCTTCGAGTTCTTAATAGCATATCCAAAACTTCATTAACATTGCTTTTGTCTAAATTGTTCATTTTGTCCTCCACTAATCAATACATCTACCAAATTATTAAATTTATATCCAATTCATAATTCAATAGATATTTGATATATTCCATTCATTAATATTATTCTTAGGATATTTTATAATACATTCATTAAAGGTAAACTTTTTGGTCATGTTAAACACCTTCTCCAAATTAATTTACTGTTTTTTATGAACACATTGTTGATTAATAGCCTATATGTATATTATAATGTTTATGTTGTTTTATACAATAAACAATAATATTTAAACTGTTAAGTAATGGACATTTACCAGAAAATTGTTAATTAAAATAAAAAAATTTATATAGAATGAGGAAATAATTCATGAATAAAACATCTAGTGATAGAAGAACAATACGTACTAAAAAGATGATTAGGTCTGCCTTAGCAGAGTTAATAGATGAGAAAGGATTCAACAATGTATCAGTTACTGACTTAACTCAAAGGGCAGATATAAATAGAGGAACTTTTTATCTGCACTATGTCGACAAGTTTGACTTGTTAGAGAAGATTGAAGATGAAATCATACAGGAAATTGAAGAAGAGACTAAGCATCTTGATTCAGTCAATATGATGAACATAGATGCTTCAAATGAGCCCCTTCCGTTTATGGTAAAAATTTTTAAATATTTTAGAGACAATTCAGTGATTATTAAGTCTATTTTAGGACCAAAAGGTGACCCTACTTTTGAAAGAAAGATAAAAAGCTTTATTGAGACCAATTTGTTTGAGAAACAAAAGCTTAAAAATTTTAATATAGATGAGGCAGTAATTTCAGAAGAATATTTTATACAATATATACTTTCAGCAGACTTAGGTGTAATTCAACATTGGCTTGAAAAAGACATGAAAGAATCTCCTGAAGAAATGGCACTAATACTTGCTAGAATGTCATTACTTGGTCCATTAAGAGCACTTGGTATTCGTAAAGACTTATAAATAAGTTTTAGATATTAAGATAAATATATCAAGCAATAAAATATAGTTTACTGTGAAGAAGTTTCTATTTTTTGATTCTATTGTAGAAATATGGTATATCTACACACAACATACACAACAAGATGCACTTACTTGATTAACCCTTGTTTAAGTGCATCTTCTATTGCTTTTTTTATAACTTTGCTTGAGTTTGTAGCACCTGATATAGCATCTACATCTATTTTTTGCTCATTGAGTACTTCATCAATGACTTTCTCAGCTTTTTGACCCCTTTCATTTTTATGTTCCAATATATTGATGTTTGTAATTTTACCACTGTTTACAACAACTTCTACCTTAGCAGAGATAAGATTTACATTGCAATTCCCAATATAAGTTCCATCTTTAACATCAGAAAGCTTTATATTTTCAAAGGTCATATTCTTTACTGTCTGTTGATAGTCATGTACTCGTTTCATATAGATTCCAAAACATATAAAACCTATCAATAAAACAACAACAATAGTACGATAAATGATTTTTTTACTTTTAATTTTCATTTTAATACCTCTCAATTTTTTAGTTAAAATATTTGTATTTCTTTATTTTTAATATATATAACCACTTATTTGATGATGGAATTATTTTGAGATAGAGCGATAGAGTGTGTCAAATCCATATTTTAGAAATTCTTCTTTAGAGAGTTTGAGTTCTTGTTTTATATAAGCTTCTTTATTAGTTGCTGTTTGTATCAAACCAGATAACATTCCCCAAAATGAAAAAATAGTAGGCATGATTTTAATATCGTCTCTAAGCTCGCCTGATAGGATACCATAACTTACAAATTGCTTTATTTTCTCGTTGATTTCCTCACCAACACGGAAAGTTTCTTTTTCTTCAGGTAAATAGTCTGTACTTTCAAAGTCAATGTTTATTTCGTCAAGAGCTATTTTGAAGTAAAATGGAAATTCTTCTTGGTATCTTAGTAGAGAATTGCAGATAAAATCATATCTTGCTCTCGTACTTTCTTGTTCTTCTAAAGAGTGGGTAATGTATGTATGTAGTTTTTTCATGCTTTCAAGTACTAGTACACCTACAATTTCTTCTTTGTTTTTGAAATATACATATATGGTAGCTTTGCTATAGCCAGCTTCTTTTGCAATATCATCCATTGAAGTAGCCTCAATCCCTTTTTTCATAAATAAAGTTTGGGCTGATGAAGCAATGTTTTCACGATGTACACTTCTTGGTTCTTTTTTTCTTCTTCCCATGATATAATCCTTCCTTAAAATTAATTAAACTGGTAGTTTAATTATAGTTATGGTTAGTTATTTTGTCAATCAGTATTTGGGAGTTATTGTATAATAAAAAGCACCAAAGAATGATGATTTATGGTTTATCATTATTGATGCCATTTATGTTAATTTATTTTATGTTTTTAGAGTTTTTTATATCATGAAATATGGATAAAAAAATTCTGTTTTCTTCTTTTATAAATATGAAAAAAGCCGTTAACATTGTTGGACTAACGGCTCATATTAAAGTATTAAATTTAAATTTAAATTTGTCTGAGTTACATTATATTTATTAGTTGTAGTTTTTTTGTTTTGTCTATGTACTCAAATACCAAGTATACCCATACCTATCAAGTACTTCAGCACCACCATCATTTTCATCTGGAGGTGGGTGAGGTAAAAATTTTTGTACAAGCGTACCCCCCTCAGCAAGCTTTACAGATATTTCTTCAATCACTTCTCGAGATGGCAATACAACGCAAATCGCCATGCCAGAAATTAAAACAGGTTCTTCTGTATCTACGCCCATTATACAGCCATCATACTTTGTGAAAGTGACACTTGCATGTATAATAGGGTTGTTCGGGTTGTTGTTTAGTCGTACAAACCTAGTTTTTCCACCTCCAAAAGCCTCAGCATAAAAGTTAAATGCTTCTTCACAAGTATTATTGAAGGTTAAATATGGAGTTAATATGGTAAACATCTCCTTTCTTTGGTACAAAATATAAATAATTTGCAGTTATAATTACTCTACAAATTAAGAATTACTAACATTAGTATACCAGAAATACTGATAATTTATATTACTGAAAAAGAAATTCTTGGATATTTTCGAAGTCTTGATTGTAACAATAATAAACAGTTTGCCTTGATTTATCATAAACCATTGAAAACTCTGTTATCCATTCGCCTTCACTTTGTTTGACTGCTTCCAATATCTCAAAGGCTTTTTCTACATTTATATTAACTGATAAGGAGAGTAAGGATATACTCTTATACAAATTGAATCGACAAGTAGATAATGGTAAAATGAACTTAGAAAAAGCAATAATGCAGTTTATACAAATGGGAGGATTATAATGGATTTTCACAAGGCTTATACCTTGCTGGAGTAGAGTGTATAGATGATGCAGAGCCACCAAATGGTTGGGTAAAGTGGACTGTGCCTAGTTATGAATATATCTATGTTGAAAATGAGGGAAAAGATACTTTCCAAACTGTTACTTTGTATCTACATGAAAATAATATCGCTCTTGCTGGCTCAGTACATGATTTTAATTGCCCTATAACTGGCAAAGGATATATGTTTTTCCCAATACTCAGATTGTAAGCATACTTCCATATGAAAGTAATAAATGTTTTAGTTATGATAAAACTTACTATTTTACTGTAAAGAAATCAAATATTGATATACTAGTAGACAATATTACTAAAGCATTTTTATACTCAAATTTTCTATAGAACAAGGAATTATATTGTATCTAAAAAATATCAAAAACTAACGTTGCTTAGGTGGAGTTTTCTTTGCTCGTATATATTGAATAATGTCGAGTAAATCTGCATCTTCTAAAATACGATATTTAATCCAGCCTCCATTATCACCACAAGGATAACGATTTGACCAGTATTCTTTAGCTTTTGGTGTTAAGGCAATTAGCATTTTTTCTACTGCTGGAACTTGTTTGTCACCTATCTGAATCATAACAGTGAATGCCCCTTTTTCAAAGAAAGCATAGCATAGATGAAAAGATTTATGACTATATTTGTAACCCCAACCATAGTTATTCCCAAAAGGGAATCGAAGTTCTTTTGATAAGCTATATTGAGTTTCAAGGTAAGTTTCTAACTTACACAAGCGTGTATACCCATCTTTACCCATGTATTCAATTATTTGAGACAAGCTAGGTTTATTGTTTTTTTCAAGCATACGTTCGTACATTAGATTTCACTCCCTAAACATGTAATTTGTAATTAGAATTAATATCCTAGTGATAATTTATAGTATAAGTTTAAGTCCTTGTTAAGTTTGTAAGTAAGCTGAGGACTATTTTTTATATACATTTTCATAAAGTATCTTATTTTTACTTTTAGTATAACAAAGTAATTATGATAACTAGTATAACAAAGTAATTATGATAGCTAGTATAACAAAGTAATTATGACAACAGTTTGTCATGTTTTGTAAGTCTTGCCTATATAATATGTATAAAATACAAAGTAGTTAATATTAATAATAATATTGATGGCTAGAAAATATTATATTTATATTTGTTGGAAAATAATGTAAAAGAATGATAAAATAGAGTTTATAATATAAAAGTAAAATTATATTATAATTATATGTATTTGTTGGATTTATGTATTTAAATACTGTAGAATTTATGTTAATTATCGCTAAAAAAGCATAATACTATGGTGTAAGGTTTTATAAACTTCTAATTGAAAGGGGAGAATTCAAATGGATAAAAGATACTTAAAATCCAATGTGTTTGAAGCTTTTCAAGATAGACTTTCTTATATTTTCAGTGAATTTGATTATGTCTATGTGTCTTTCAGTGGAGGAAAAGATAGTGGTTTATTATTGAATTTAGTTTTGGATTATAAGAAAAAGCATAATATAAGTTCCAAAATTGGAGTATTTCATCAGGATTTTGAAGCTCAATACAGTATGACAACTGAGTATGTTGAAAAAACATTTGAAGAGAATCTTGAAGATATTGAGCCATATTGGGTGTGTTTGCCGATGGCCACAAGAACGGCTGTAGGAAATTATGAAATGTTTTGGTATCCATGGGATGATGAGAAAGAAGAGTTATGGGTAAGAAAAATGCCAGTCAAAGAATACATAATAAATCAAGAAAATAACCCATTTGTCTATTATAAATATAAGATGAGGCAAGAAAGTTTGGCAAAACAATTTGGCAGATGGATGAGGGACAAGCATAAAGGTGCAAAAGTTGCTTGTTTATTAGGAACAAGAGCGTCGGAATCATTACAACGCTACTGTGCTATTGTAAATAAACAGCATGGATATAAAGGAAAGTGCTGGATAACGAATCAATTTAAAAATGTATGGACAGCATCTCCTATATATGATTGGGAAATAGAAGATGTTTGGCTAGCTAACTATAAGTTCAACTATGATTACAATAAAATTTATGATTTATTCTATAAAGCTGGTGTAGCTCCAAGAAGTATGAGAGTAGCATCTCCATTTAATGATTCAGCGAAGGATAGTCTAAATTTATATAGGGTATTAGACCCAGATGTATGGATGAAATTAGTTGCTAGAGTACAAGGAGTCAATTTCACCTCTATTTATGGAAAAACAAAAGCTATGGGGTACCGAAGTATTTCATTGCCAGATGGACATACTTGGAAAAGCTTCACCTATTTTTTACTTGACACTTTACCTGAAAATATAAGAAAAAATTATATTAAGAAATTTTCAACATCTATTGATTTTTGGCATAATAGAGGAGGAGGTTTACCAGGAAGTGTTATACATGAATTGATAATGAAAGGATATAAAATAGAATTAAATGGAGTTTCAAATTATACAAAAGATAAAAAAATTAGAGTTAAATTTTTAGGTGATATACCTGATGATACAGATGATATCAAGTTTACCAAAGATATTCCAAGTTGGAAGAGAATGTGCTATTGTATTTTAAAAAATGACCATATGTGTAAATTTATGGGATTTAGTCCTACAAAAGAACAAAGAGTTAGGACAGAATATATTAAGAAAAAATATGAAAAAATTCATGAGATAGGAGTTAAGGTGCTATGAAACAGAAAAGTCCCGTATATGGAATCATTGCAGTACCCATTGAAAAGATAGAATCTAACGACTATAATCCAAATACAGTAGCCCCACCAGAAATGCAGTTGTTATATAAAAGTATTAAAGAAGATGGGTATACAATGCCAATTGTTTGTTATTATAATCAGGAAAAAGACAAGTATGTTATTGTAGATGGTTTCCATCGTTATAGAGTAATGCTTGAAAATAAGGATATCTATGATAGAGAGAATGGACTTCTTCCTGTTTCAATAATTGATAAATCTCTTGATGAGAGAATGGCAAGTACTATTCGACATAATCGTGCAAGGGGCTCACATAATGTGGATTTAATGAGTACTATTATAACTGAACTGTGTGAAATTGGAAAATCTGATGAATGGATATCAAAGCATCTAGGTATGGAGACTGATGAAATTCTTAGATTAAAGCAAATAACTGGATTATCTTATTTGTTTAAGGATAAAGAGTTTAATAATTCATGGATTCCGTCTGATTCTGATAATATGTAAGAAAATTAAGAGTATACATTAAAAATTAAGAGTTTTAAGTTTATATATAAATACAGAGAAAGGGCTGTCTCGAAGTGAATTTTTTGGTTCATGAGACACTCTTTTTTTTATGAAATTAAATATATTTTCATCATTTTAATAATGAAAAAGAGGCTTATCTATATTTTGAGATAGCCTCTTTTTTATTTGTATAAATGTTAATACCATATATGAATGTAGAAGTCTTAATACTATATTTGTATAAATGTTAATACCATATATGAACGTAGAAGTCTTAATACTATATTTGTGTAAATGTTAATATCATATACGAATGTAGAAGTCTTAATATTATATTTGTATAAATGTTAATATCATATATGAATGTAGAAGTCCTAATATTATATTTGTATAAATGCTAATACCATACATGAATATAGAAGTCTTAATACTATATATGAAGATATGAATTTTAAGACTAGATAATGAAAATGTAATTATTAAAATCATATATGAAGCATGCTTTTATAATGCAACTAAATAAATTATAAAATAAATAGACTTGTTTTATTTAAGCTAGATTTAGATTTTAGAAAATAAAAATATAAGGTTTGATAAATTTTAAAAATAATTTATTTGCTAGAAAAAATAGCATTAAAATATATATTTATAAGGATTTAAGTAATAAAAAGTAACATTTTGACGAGAAATAAATATTATATAGTAAATAGTAATTGTGTTATAAGAAATTGTATAAATTCTATACTGATTATTTAGAATGAATATTTATACAAAATTAGTTGAGTAGACAAATTTTAAGAATAAAAGAGGAACAAAAAAGATACTCGTTTATTTCTGTTAAAGTTCTATTAAAACCACTGATTATAATATAACACAAGTATAAAATTATTAAAAATAATACTATTTTAAAATTCGAAAAATTAAGGAGGATAATTAATGGAATATTTAAAAGAGGATAAACAAGATTATTGTTATGAATTTGCTAGACCATACATTAATCGTCAAATTTATGATGACACATACAATCCAAAAACAGCATTAAGAAGAGGTACTTTATTTCCTGAGTTGGATTTAATAGAGTCAAATAACTACAATGATTGGTTATATGAAAATCCTAAAAATAGAGTTAGAGAGAAAAAAGGGGGTAGTATGTACTAATGTCATTAAATAGAAGAGAACTTTTAGAGAGAATTTCAGAATATCAATTTGCTTGTATAGAATTAAATTTATATTTGGATAACAATCCAAGAGATGAGGAAGCTCTTGATTCATACAGTAGATACTGCGATAAATTTACACAAGCTATGTGTGATTATGAGTCTAAGTATGGGGCATTAATTAATTTTGGTTATGAATCAAGTGAATATCCTTGGTCATGGGTATCAGAGCCTTGGCCATGGGATAAGTCATTTTATAAATAAAATTATACAGTATTAAGATTAGATTTACTATTAAATATATTAAGGAGGAGTAAGATAATATGTGGATTTACCAAAAAACACTGGAACATCCAGTTAACATAAGACAAGCAGACCCTAGAATGGCAAAATATATAATGACTCAGTTGGGAGGACCTAATGGTGAGCTGGCAGCTGCAACTAGATATCTTCAACAAAGATACACTATGCCAACAGGAAAATCTCGTGCACTTTTAACTGATATAGGTACAGAAGAAATGGCTCATGTTGAGATAATTTCTTCAATGTTATATCAATTAATAAGTAGCTGTACTCCAGAAGAGCTTAAAGCTGCTGGACTTGGAACTAATTATGCTACTTTTGGACATGGTCTTCAGCCAGTTGATTCTAATGGAGTAAACTTTACTACAAGTTATATTAATGTCTTTGGCGATGCTGTAACTGATTTACATGAGGATATGGCTGCTGAACAAAAAGCATTGGCTACGTACTATCAATTAATAAATTTAACTGATGACCCAGATTTGAAGGATATCTTAAGATTTTTAGGTGAGAGAGAAGTAGTGCATTATCAAAGATTTGGTGAAGCACTAATGGATGTTTACGAGTTTACAGAATGTAAACATCAGTTCTAATAAAATAATAAAAGGAAGGTGCCTCAAAATGAGCTTTTAGTTCATGAGGCATCTTCTTTTTGTATGAAATAAAATAAATCAATCTCTTTATATATAAATTAGTCTTATAAATAATTAAATAAATATAAAAAATTTAAGAATTAAAATATGTCAACTTGACATGATAATTATGATAGAATATAATACTTACTAAAAGTAAGTATATGATTTCGAGCTAATTAAGGAGGATAATATGGAAAAATATTTACCTGCTTGTCCAGTAGAAATAACGCTACAAATGGTAGGTGACAAATGGAAGTTTTTAATATTAAGAGAATTAATAAGAGATAAAAAACGTTTTGGAGAATTAAGTGAATCAATTGATAATATAAGTCAAAAAATGTTGTCTCAAAATCTAAAAAGTATGGAAGAAGATGGTCTAGTGCATCGTGAGGTATATGAACAATTTCCACCTAAAGTTGAATATTCTTTGACTGAATTAGGGATGACTTTACGACCTATATTAGTTTCTCTGTTTGAATGGGGCAATATGTATAAAGAGTATAGTGAAAAGGAGAGTAAAGATGAATAGAGTAGTAATCACTGGGATTGGAATAGTATCCCCTATAGGAAATAATATTGAAGAATTTTGGAGTAATGTAAAAGCAGGTAATCATGGTATACAGATGATAGATAGGTTTGATACTAAAGATTTTCCTGTAAAAGTAGCAGGGCAAGTAAAAGGTTTTAATCCTTTATTATCATTCTCTAAGAAGGAACTTAGACATAATGACTTGTATTGCCAATATGCAGTAGAAGCTACAAGACAGGCTATTTCTGACTGTGGAACTGATTTTAAGGAATTAGACCCTTATCGTATAGGAGTTATAGTTGGTAGTGGGATAGGTGGAATAAATACTTTGGAAAGTGAATATGGAAAATTTATTGAGAAGGGAAGTAGACGAGTTTCACCATTTACGATACCAATGCTAATCTCAAATATGGCTGCTGGAACGATTGCTATTAAATATGGATTTAAGGGAATCAATTATGCTTTAGTATCTGCTTGTGCGACATCTACTCATACAATAGGGGAAGCATTTGAGGCTATTAAATGTGGAAGATTAGATGTCTGTGTAGCTGGTGGTTCTGAAGCAGCTATAACTGAATTTACATTAGCTGGATTCAATAATATGAAAGCATTGAGTGATAGTGACGACCCTGACAGAGCATCAATTCCTTTTGATAAAGATAGAAATGGATTTGTCATGGGTGAGGGAGGAGCTATTTTAATATTAGAGAGTTTAGAAAATGCAAAGAAAAGAAATGCAAAGATTTATGCAGAGGTAATCGGGTATGGTGCTACAGAAGATGCATACCATATTACTAGTCCAGACCCTACAGGAGAAGCAGCTTGTCAGGCTATCTTGATTGCATGTAATGAGGGTGGAATTAATCCAAGTGAGATTGATTATATTAATGCTCATGGTACTTCTACTCCAATTAATGATAAATACGAAACGAATGCGATAAAACTGGCATTAAAAGATTCAGCTAACGATGTGCTTATAAGTTCTACAAAGTCAATGACAGGGCATTTGTTGGGAGCAGCAGGGGCATTGGAAGCAATAGTTTGTGTAAAAGCTATAGATGATAATTTTGTTCCTATGACTGTAGGTTATAAGAATTTTGACCCAGATTGTGATTTGAATTATGTTGTTAATGGTGGAATTGAGAAAGAAGTGAAATACACTATTTCTAATTCATTAGGATTTGGTGGGCATAATGCTACTATTTGTATAAAGAAGTTTGAGGAATAGTAGTAAGAATAAGCAAAATTAAAATAAGACTTTCCTTTATTTTTCCAAAAATGTATTGTATTATTGATTCAGTAGTAAATGCAATGAAATCATATATCAATAATCATTTAGTATTTGCATTATAGTATCATTTAGTTATATTTATTAAATATAAAGAGTAAATAATAAAGATTATATATTTAGTGAATTAAGAGCTATATTTGTTGATATTGTACAGAATTATTGGGAGAAGGAGGAAAAGCATGAAAAAAGATACATCTCATGTTATCAAACGGGCAGAGAACTTTCAGGTAATTTTGATTGGAGAAGGACTGATAGTTGGTGCTGTGGCTGGTTTGATTGTACTTTTATATAGGATACTTTTGGGGCGAGCTGGTATCTGGCTTAGCCAAATTTTGACGTTTGTAGAAGGTTCTACAATAAAAATAATAGCTTGGTTTGCAGTGCTTGCACTACTTGCTTGGATTGTATCAAAGCTTGTAGACTTAGAGCCAATGATTTCTGGAAGTGGTATTCCTCAGCTTGAGGGAGAAATGACAGGAAAAATCAAGCAGGTATGGTGGCGTGTGTTGCCAACTAAATTTATTGGAGGATTTTTGGCACTTATGGGAGGTCTTGCATTGGGAAGAGAAGGACCTTCTATTCAGCTTGGTGCTATGGCAGGGAAAGGTATCTCTAGAGCGCTTGATAGAGGTAAGACAGAGGAAAAATTTCTGTTAACCTGTGGGGCAAGTGCTGGATTGTCAGCAGCATTTCATGCGCCATTAGCAGGTGTTATGTTTTCGCTTGAAGAAGTTCATAAGAACTTTTCAGTGTCTGTTTTAATTTCTGTGATGACAGCATCTTTGACAGCAGATTATATCTCAGCTAATTTTCTAGGGATTGAGTCTGTGTTCCAGTTTGACATTGGTCATGTATTGCCACAGAATTATTATGGATTGATAGTGATTCTAGGTGTGATTCTTGGAGTTATGGGAGCATTTTATAACTGGTTTACTTTATATGTGCAGTCTTTATATAAAAAGATTCCTAAAATCGGTACATTTGGTAAACTGCTGATTCCATTCAGTATGGCTGGTATTCTTGGACTTATGATGCCTCAAGTGCTAGGAAGTGGGCACAATTTGGTGGAGTCACTTACAAGTCATGAATATCTTTTTGGGATGGTTGTTTTGATTTTTGTCGTACGCTTTATATTTTCAGCTGTTAGTTTTGGGTCAGGTGCACCAGGTGGCATCTTTTTTCCGTTGCTTGTTTTAGGAGCATTTATAGGTGGAATATTTGGAATGATAGGTGTTAAGGTTTTTGGAATGAACCCAGATTATATAAATAATTTTGTGCTTTTGGCTATGGCAGGATATTTTACAGCTATTGTACGTGCACCTTTGACTGGTATTATATTAATTTTTGAAATGACGGGTTCTGTTAGTCAAATGCTTTCACTATCTGTAATTTCGATTGTGGCATATATTGTGGCTACTCTTATGAAATCAAAACCTATTTATGAAAGTCTTTTGGAGCGATTACTTGAGAAAAATGGAGAACCTGCTCCTAAAGAGAGGGGAGAAAAGATACTAGACCAGTTTTCTGTTATGTTTGGTTCCCCTGTTGCAAACAAAAAAATTCAGGATATACAATGGCCAGAGAATTGTCTTCTGGTAGCTATTCAAAGAGGTGGTGAAGAGATTATTCCTAGAGGGAAAACTATTCTTAAGCCAAGTGATATAATTGTGACTATGACAGATGAGAGAGACAGTGGTGTTGTGTATGATAGGATGGAGAATTTGTGTAAAGAGAATACTTCCCATATTTTATAGATAAGTGATAATATTAAATTGAGTAAAGAGTTAGTTATTGAGTGGTATGAGAAAATGAAAGTGTAGGATTTTAGATGTAAAGAGTTTGAAAAATAAATTGATTGTATGTAAAATGATAGATTACATTTTATTGAAATAGTAAATTAAAGTTTATTGAACTGAAAAAATAAATTTAGAAAAAGGAAGATTTAAGTATGTGTGATGAATTTGTAAACTTGACAGTAGAAAATCTTGCCAATGAACATTTATGTTGTATTATCCGTACAAGAAAGCTACATCAAGGTATTGAAGCCAAAAAGAAATGGATTTCTGAAAGATTAAGAGAAGGGCATACCTTTAGAAAATTGAATGTCAAAGGTACTGTATTTATTGAGTATGCACCCCTTGAGACTGCATGGGTTCCAATTACTGGTGATAACTATTATTATATATATTGCTTATGGGTATTGGGTGATTATAAAGGAAAAGGGTATGCGAAATCGTTAATGGAGTATTGTGTGGAAGATGCTAAAAAGAATGGAAAGTCTGGCGTTTGTATGCTTGGGGCAAAAAAACAAAAAGCATGGCTTTCAGACCAATCATTTGCGAAAAAATTTGGATTAGAGGTCGTCGATACTACTGATAATGGATATGAGCTACTTGCACTTTCTTTTGACGGAACAACACCAGTGTTCAAGCAAAATGCAAAATCGTGTGAAATCGAGAGTGAGGAACTAACTATTTATTATGATATGCAATGTCCATTTATCTATCAAAATATTGAACGATTAAGAGATTATTGCACAACACATGATGTTCCAGCTTCATTTATTCAAATAGACACATTACAAAAAGCAAAGGAATTACCTTGTGTTTTTAATAACTTCGCATTATTTTACAAGGGGAAGTTTGAAACAGTAAATTTAATAGATGTTGCGTATTTGAAAAAAATGCTAAATAAATGATAGAGAATAATATTCTATATCAATGTAGTGGCGGAAGTCTTTTGATTTTCCGCCATATTTGTGTGCAGACAAATGGATGGTTCTAATGATGACTTAAAATAACATAATTAAGAGGGTTATTTTAGAAATCTTATAATTTTAATTTAGAGTATGTATTCGTTTTTTATATCTTATAAATAAGACATGATTTTTTAGAAATTCAAGTATTGTACAGATAAGATTGACTTATATTGACGTATTTAGTTATTCTAGATTTAAAAGAAGAGAGGTGGCTATATGAATTTGATTTTGAATGATATTCTTAGGACGGTTGTATTAAGTGATTTATGTATAGTTATCCTATTGAGTTTTAGAATGACTATATTTAAAAGGTTTAGCAAAAGATTTAATTATTATGTTTGGTTGATTGTGATTATTAAGTTATTACTACCATTTACATATTATACTTTTACATTTAATAGGAGGGAATATCAATATACTATTAGTAAGGTGTATTTAGAAAATTTTAATACTATCTTTACTTCGAAAAACAGTATTTTATTATTTATTTGGATTGCTAGTATAATAGTATATTTGGTTTATATTAGTTGGAGATACATTAAGATTAAAATTTTGATGAATGATTTATCCTATGATGTTGAGGATAATGAGATAAAAAATCTTTATGAGAATTTATTAAAGGAGCTTAGTATAAATAAAAAGATACAACTTAAATATTCTTATGAAGTTGAAACACCAGTGTTTTTTAATTCAAGTGTCATTTTACCTCCTTATGATTATACATTAAAGGAGCTGGATTGGATATTTAGACATGAGCTTATGCATTTTAAGAGTAAAGACCTTTATGTTAAGTATTTGGTGCTATTTTTAAAATGTGTTTATTGGTTTAATCCTTTTATATATAATGGAGAAGTTTATAGATTTGGATTGCGAATTTTATTGTGATGAAAGGGTTTTAAAGAACCGTACTGTAGAGGAGAGACAGGACTATGCGCTTACTATAATAAGTGCGATGAGGAAAGGTTCAAGTCATTCAAATAAGTTTGTGGCTGGTTTACATAAGGAGTCAGATATTAGAAAAAGAGTGTCTAATATGTTTAATGAAAGATATAGAAATGGTGTTTTTATGGTGGTAATTTTATGTTTGTTATCTTCTATTACATATTTTAGATTTGATACAATCTGTTATAATCCATTGATTTATCCAATGCATAAGCAGTCACCTATTGAAAATAGAGCTAATTCAAAACCAACATATGAGTTTAATATTCATGTAGATGATTAATATATAAAATTATCATATAAAGAAGTTCTAGGCATATAAAATTGATAATCAGTTTTTTGTGCATTAAGTAATTATGAAGAAGTATTTATTAATTTATTATATAAATTAAGTAATTTTGATTGTAAAGAGTTTTATTCTTACCTGTGACAATATAAATCATATTTTTAGATATTTTCTTTGATTATAGTATTTTAGTTGTATAATACATTATTGTCTATAAAGGTGTTAGTTATAGTAATCGAATGGATAAATAGAGTATTTAAAATAATTAGTTTATAAGGAGAAATATTTATGAGAAAGCAATTGGAAGAAATGACTTTAGAAGAATTATGGGAGTTGTTCCCAATAGTTTTAACTGTTCATAAGGAATGTTGGAAAGATTGGTTCAAAGAAGAAGAATGTAGATTAACTGGGGTATTACCTATGCAAAATATTGTTAGAATAAGTCATATTGGAAGCACTGCTGTGAGCACAATCTATGCCAAGCCAATTGTTGATATACTTATTGAGATAATGAATGATTGTAGCATAAAAGAGATTAAAAAGTTAATTGAATCAATGGGATATGTTTGTATGTCTGAGAGTAGTAGCAGGATTTCACTTAATAAAGGATATACAATAGATGGTTTTGAAGAACGAGTTTTTCATTTACATATAAGGTATGCAGGTGATAATGATGAGTTGTTTTTTAGAGATTATTTAATTGACAATCCAAGTGTAGCTAAGGAGTATGAAGAACTTAAGTTAAATCTATGGAAGAAGTATGAGCATAATCGTGATGCTTATACAGATAGTAAGTCGGATTTTATTAAAGAATTTACTGAAAAAGCAAAGGTATTGTATTCTAATAGGTATATTTAGAGATTTATTTATATATTTTTATTAGGTTACTTATTGATTTTTAATGTAGGTAAGTTATATAAGGGTAGAAAGAATAAGTTTATTAAATTGTATGAAGTTACATACAAAGGGATGTTAGATTGTTTAGATTATATAAGTGCAAATCAAAAATGTCAATGAGATTACTTAGGACATATGAACTTAAATCAAAAAGAAAAATTAGCTTTAAGATTATATAAATGTAAATCAAAATGTTTAAACATATTGATTAGACTATATGAATTTAAAACAAAAAGGACAGTCAGATTGATTGTCTTTTTTGTTTTAAAATCTTTAATATTTAAAATGAGGATTTAATCTATACATAGTTAACAAGCAAATTTTTTAAAACTAGATGGAATAAAAAATGCAATGTTATAAAACGATAAAGTATAATTTTTTGTTAAAAGATATAAGAAATATATATATTTAAGCAAATATATACAATAATTTACATCTTTGTAATAACATTTTCTTTACAAGTTTTTAGAGATGTGATAATATTTAGAAAAGTGCATATGTATTCATAATAATTACTGAAAAACGCTTAAAATATGAAAAAATAGATAACGTATGCATAAAATAGGCAAAGTTTAAAATTGATAAATTTGGGAGGATATAGTTATGGGAAAATATCAAGGTTCAAAACAAGTTGTAAGAAACTACTTCGAAGCATTAGAAAATGCAAATGTAGATGGAGTTAAGAATGTTTTAAATGAATACATGAAATCAGACTATAATTGGAAAGGTGTATATCCATTTCGTGAACAAGAAGGAATTGAAAATGTAGCAGATGTATTTTGGAAACCTTTAAAAAATTCATTAAGTAACATGCAAAGAAGACAGGATATCTTTATTGCAGGGACTAATGAAATTGACAATAGTGAGTGGGTCATGAGTATGGGACACTTTATGGGACTTTTTGATAATGACTGGCTTGGTATTAAGCATACTCGTAAAATGATTAGTTTAAGATATGCAGAATTTAACTGTGTACAGGATGGAAAAATTTCTAAAACTGGATTATTTGTAGACATAATTGGATTTATGATTCAAGCAGGAGTAAATCCATTACCTCCACAAACTGGTTCATATTTTGTATATCCAGGGCCAATTGACCATAATGGATTACTTTTTGAAGATGCAGATGAAATTGAAGGAGTAAAAACTTTGGCATTAGTGAATAAAATGGTAGATGATTTATCTGAGTTAAATGAAAGTGGTGCTATGGGATGTCCTCCAGAAGTACTTGAAAAATCATGGGCTAAAGATATGATTTGGTATGGGCCAGGAGGGATTGGTGCTTCTTATACTATACCTAGATATCAAGAACAACACCAATTACCATTTAGAAACAATTTAAAAGGAAAGACTTTTAATGGACATGCATGTAGATTTGCAGAAGGAAACTTTGCTTGTTTCTTTGGATGGCCTAATCTGACTAATATACCATGTGGAGGTTTTTTAGGATTGCCAGGTGGTGAGGTTAAAGCAGATATGCAGGTAGTTGATGTGTATTATCGTAAAGGGGATAAGCTTCAAGAAAACTGGGTACTAATTGATATTCCTTATTGGCTAAAACAACAAGGTCTTGATATTCTTGAGAGAACTAAAAGTATTTTTAATGCTTAATTATGCATACGTATGCTTAAACAGGTGGAGGAATATAAAATGACATCCAATAATAAAAATGATGGAATAGTAAAAGAGCAAGAAAAAGAAAGTTCTATAAGTGAGCTTGAATCAGAAAAAGTTAAGGGAAAACATAAATCTAAAGTAAATCAAACTAATTTTAGTAATATGGATAAAAATGAAACTACTAAAAATCAAATTACTGATAATAAAACAGGCATACATAAAACTGAGGAAGATAAATCTAATATAAATATTACTACTGAAAAAAATGAAAAAGTTGTATTTAAGGGGGAATATAATATGGAGTCTACAAAAATTTACTATGGAGATTCACTAGAAGTAACACCTGTTGGAGTGATGGACTACAATGATTTTTCAAAACAGACAAAAAGGGAGCAAGAAATACCTGGATTTGATTCTAAGTATAGGGATTTTGTAGATTATATTATGAAAATAACACATAATATTTGGGAAGAAAAAGGTATAGGGGTTATTTATGATACATATCACAATAATGTTACAATGCACTGTGGTTCTTCTAATTTAGTCGGTATTAAAGATGTTATTTCCAATACTCTTCAAACATTACATGCGTTTCCTGATAGAAGATTAATTGGGCAAAATGTAATATGGTCTAACTTTGGTGCTGATGGTTTTTTATCTTCTCATCGTGTTTTATCTACAGCAACTAATCTAGGTGATAGTAATTTTGGACCAGCAACAGGTAGAAAAATAAACTTTAGAACTGTGATTGATTGTGCTACAACAAACAATAGAATTCATGAAGAATGGTTAGTTAGAGATAATTTATGGATTGTCACTCAATTAGGATTAGACCCTCAAGAAGTAGCAAAAGGTATGGCAAAAGCAAGTGCATCTAAAGTACTTAGTTTACAATCAACATATGGTATCTGTGAATCTATGGATGGTCAATTCATGCCAGCTAAGTATCAAGCAAAAGATGAGTCTGTTGGTGAAATGATGCTTGAAATGACAAGTCGTATTTATAATTATAAATATATAAATGAAGTTAAAAAATACTATCATGATAATGCAGTAGTCCATTTTATATGTGATAAAGATTTAAATGGATATGATGAGATACAAGGCATGATTGTAAGTTTACTTGCTTCAATTCCAAATGGAAGTTATGAAGTAGAAAGAGTAACCTGTAATCAGAGGGAAAAAAATGAAGGATATGATGTATCTGTAAGATGGAGATTACGTGGAATAAATGAAGGGATAGGTTTCTTTGGACAACCTTCTGGAAAGCCTGTGGAAGTAATGGGAATTAATCATTATCATGTATTACAAGGTAAAGTAAAGGAAGAATGGATAACTTTTGATGGCATGGATGTTCTAAAGCAAATGTATATGGGTGTGGAAGAGTAAGTTTATTAGAGTATAAATAGTCTTGAAATCTATATAATGAGTATTTTTTTATAAATTTGAGAAATAGATGTATATAGCAAATAATGGATAAATTCTTAGATGTACTATGGTATATAACGAATAACAGGATAAATTCTTAGATGTACTATGGTATATAACGAATAACAGGATAAATTCTTAGATGGACTATGGTATATAACGAATAACAGGGTAAATTCTTAGATGGACTATGATTAATATTAAAAAGGGGGATTTATAAAGAATATGAAAACAACAGTTGGAATAGAAAATGATATCATATTAGGAAAGGACTATTCAAACCTAAAAAGAGGAATTGCATTTTTTTCAATTGCTTTAATATACTTTTTTTATTGCTACAACTTTATGGTAGGTACTTTTATTAAACCAACAATGATTTATGCCCTAGCAGAGGGTGGATTTGGTTTTTCATTGAAACAAACAGAAGAAATATTTGCTGTGATGTCTTTTGGTACAATTCCAGGAACGTTTATTTTCGGAGTGATTTCAACAAAAATCGGAAAAAAGAGAACTTTAATTAGTGTTGCTTTATTAATTGGATTGACAACATTTATACCAATGTTGTCTCCTACAAATATTATGTTATGGAAAATTGCACGTTTGTGTACAGGAGTAGTACTAGGTGGTGTATTTGGAACAGCTATGCCTTTGGTTGCAGATATGTTCCCAAGTAAATATCGTGGTAAGTTAGCTGCTATATTGACTGCCTTATTTTCATTAGCTATGATTTTTGGTGGAAAAGTGTATGGAGTATTGGGTGATTCAAATTGGCAAATATTGATGTATACTGCAATTATACCGCCTATAGTTGGAGGTATCTTAGCAATTTTCTTTGTACCAGATGATTTGGAGTATACAAAAGAATTAGTTAAAAAGGGAAAAGAAACTGGCGAAAAAATTAGTTATATAAGTATGTACAAGGGAAAATACTTATGGATTGGTATAGGAACAATTCTTTTATCAGGGGCTAATTTTACAGCATATTCAGCATTTTCAAATAATGCAACTACATACTTAGTAACAGGACTAGGAATGACATCAGTAGTAGCTGGTTCTCTATATAGTTTACAAGGAATTGGTCAATTAGTAGGATATTTATTCTGGGGCTCTATAGCAGATAAATTTGGGAGAAAAGTACCTTTTATAGGTATGGCATTAGCAGCAGTATTTGTTTTTATATATACAAAATTAGGAGGAGACAATATAACAACATTCTACATGATATCAGTATTGTTAGGTCTTGCTGTTGGATATTCTGGGGCATGGGGAGCATACTATACAGAACTGTTCCCAAGTAAATATCGCTCACTGTCATCTGGGATGTCGTTTAATGGAGGAAGAATTATATCTACCTTTGCAATACCTGCAATAGCTGGGACAGCTTCTGGTGCTTTAGGTATGATAACTATTTTTTATATATCAATAGCAGTATTTGTAGCAGGTGCTATTGTATGGTTATTCTTGCCAGAAACATTAAATAAGAAGTAATAAAATACTGACAAATTTTTTTGTTACTTAGAAAGGGGTGGCTTATGATTTCATCAATTGACGTGTGTATTATAATAGGATATTTGCTGTTAATGTTAGTTATTGGTTATTATTCAGGAAAAGATAATAAAAATCAAGAAGATTATTTCTTAGCAGGTAGGTCAATGCCGTGGATTCCGATTGCTTTATCAGTTGCAGCTACTATGATTAGTGCAAATGGCTTTATAGGTGGTCCTGGATGGGCATATATGGATGGGATGTATCCAGTAATGGTTAATATTACAGTACCTTTAGCAATATTTTTTGCACTGAGCATTACCACCCCAGTTATTTATAGATTAAAGATAACATCTGTATATGAATACATGGGATTTCGTTTGGGAAATTATTCAAGAGGGTTAACTATTATTCAATTTTTTATTAATTCATTGATTCAAGCTAGCTCTATGGTATATATACCAGTGCTTATTATTCAGATGATTACTGGTTGGTCGCTTTATATTTTAGTTCCAATTGTTGTACTTGTATCAATCATATACACGTTATTAGGGGGAATTAAAGCAGTTATATGGACTGATAGTATTCAAATGCTAGTAGTAATAAGTGCTGTATTTATAGTAATTATTGTAGCTTTAAAAGGAATGAATCTTAGCTTTTTTGATACCCTACAAATTGCACAACAGAGTGGTAAGTTAAATACATTTGATTTTAGCACAGATTTCTCAGTTACAAATACTTTTTGGGCTACTTTAATTGGTGGAACTATAATGTGGATAAGATACTTCTGTTTTGACCAAGCTCAAGTACAAAGAGTTTTAACATCTAAATCTTTAAACAGTGCAAAAAATTCTTTTGTAGTTAGTGCATTTGTTATGAATCTAGTTTATTACTTTATGTTATTGGTAGGAGTGATTTTATTTGTCTTCTATGATGGAAGAGCATTTGAAACTTCAAATGAAATAATGATTACTTTTATTTTGAATGAACTTCCAGTAGGAGCGATTGGAATTATTATTGCAGGTGTGTTTGCAGCAGCAATGTCTAGTATTGACTCTATATTAAATAGTATGACAACTGTTTTTACAAAAGATATTTATGAGTTTTATTTTAAAAAAGATGGTAAAGAATCATCATTAAAAGTAACAATGATTATAACCATAGTTATAGGTGTTGTTATGACAGGTTTCATTATTATGGGGTTTGGAGGAAGCATTAAGTCAATTCTTGACCTTGTTGGTAACTATATCTCATACTTTGCTGGGCCAGCTACAGGTGCATTTGTACTAGCAATGTTTACATATAAGGCTCATGATAAAGGAGTATCTATTGGTTTTATTGTAGGATTAGTTTTAGGGTTTTTTATTTCTAATAAATATAACGTGAGCTGGTTGTGGAATCCAGCAATAGGTGCTACAATAACATTGATATTTGGATATATTTTTAGTATCATCTTAAAAAACAATAATAATGTAGAGGATATTAAAAAATATACTGTACTTGGTATGAGAAAAGAACTTATTTCTAAAGGGATGGATAAAGTAGATGGAGTGTCCATACTACCATTTTCTTTAGGTAAGCAAGAATTAATTGTATTAGCTTTTTTCATTATCCAATATATTATCTTATTTTTAATACAATTTTAAGAAGAAATACTAGATATTTAAGGAGAAATACTAAATGAATCAAAAGAAAGTTCATTATAATAAATCAGCTACATCAAAAGATGTTGCAAGATTGGCAGGAGTATCTCAATCATCGGTTTCAAGAGCATTTGGTAGTGCAAATGGAAAGGGTGTAAAACCTGAGGTAAGAGAAAAAATTTTTCGTATAGCGGATGAAATTGGATATGTCCCTAATCTAGTTGCAAGAGGAATGATTAGTGGAAAAACAAATGTCATAGGATTGATAGTGGGAGATAGCTTAGGTCCGTTTTACAATAGGATTATTGACCTATTTGTAGAAAAAATTCAAGAAATTGGTAAGCAATGTCTTGTTTTTAAAGTTCCTAGACAAGAAAGTATAGACAGTATAATCTCAAAAGTAATTCAGTTTCAAGTGGAAGCAGTAGTTATTACCGCTTCAGCTATGAATAAGGTTATGGCTGAGACATGTGAAGAAAATAATATTCCTGTCATACTTTTTAATCGTTTTATACCAGGTATAAAAATAAGTACAGTCTATGTAGACCCAATTGAAGGTGGTGGAATGGCTGCTGAGTATCTTATTAACAAGGGGCATAGCAATATAGGATATATTCAATTTACAAGAGAAACTAGTGAAGAAATGGAAAAGAAGATTGGATTTTATTCTAAGTTAAGACAAAATGGGATTCATAGCCTTAAAGAGGAATCAGCAAACTATGATTATGAATCTGGTTATGAAGCAGGGAAAAGAATGTTAGCATTATCAAACCCTCCAACAGCAATTTTTTGTACAAGTGACTTAATAGCTACTGGTGTGATGGATGCAGCGAGATTTGAATATAAATTGAGAATACCAGAGGATTTATCAGTAATAGGATACGATGATATTCAGATGGCTTCATGGAAAAGCTATAGTTTAACAACAATTAGACAACCATTAAATTTATTGATTGACAAGACTATTAATATACTTAAAGTTTTGCTAAATGAGGATAAATGTGAACCAATAGTTGAGATGCTTAAGCCTGAATTAATTGAAAGGGATTCTACGATTTAAATAGGAGTTAGTTTAAATATATAACATAGTTTTATAAGAAATCAAAAAACTGTTATTAAAATGATTTTTATAATCAATTAATAACAGTTTTAATTATTTATATATTTTGTAAGGCAATTAGATATTAGATTTTAATAGTATTTTTTTATTTACTATTATTTTAGTATGTTGAGGATAATCTTATTAATAAGAATTATTGCTAAACTTATATGTGATATTAATTCAACTTGCTCATAATGTGATGCTTTGAATAATTTACATTCATCTATTGATTCAAGAAATTCAGGCTTATCTAGTTCCAGCTCCTCATCAATAATATTTCCTTTTAAACTATCTAATATTTGATATACTAATACTTTTGTCAGAATATCGATATATGTATTTCTGTATTTAACACCAGTTTTTTATGTGATTTGTATATGAGTCTTGTGCTAACAAACTAAAATAATCTAATATAAAGAAATAAAGAAAATTCATTATCTGTATAAGAAATGTTCAACTCTCCATTATACTTATCGACAATTCCTCTAATATTCTCAATACCATATCCATGAGAATTACTATCTTTTTTATCTGAAACAAATAATTCATGTTTTTTATTAATAGGATTTACTTTATTATTTGTCAACAAATAGCTAAAATACTCTTTCTCACAACGAGCCTTTAACACCACTTTTCTATTTGATAAATCTGATATTTTTAAAGATGCTTCTATAGCATTATCCAAAGAATTTGAAAAAATAGTACACAAATCTATAGGCTCTATACCTAAGTGATTGTCTATATCTATATTAAAATGGACATCAACTCCATTTTCTTCTAACTTTGTATGACGAAGATTCAAAATTGAATTAAGAGCTTGATTTTTACAAAATTGCTTGCCACTAAGAGTGCCAAGTCCTATTTTCAACTGATTAAAATATTCTTTAGCTCCATCAATATCTTCCACCTCTAAATACGATTCAATCATTTGAAAGTGGTTATTCATATCATGACGTATTTTACGTATTTGAATCTGTTGATTTTCTAGTAAGTTGTAGTATTTTTCTTTTATGTGATTTGCTTGATTTTCTATCTTCATCTTTACATTTTCAATTAATGGTTGTAAAAGAAGTATTACACCAATATTTGCTATAATTGCTGATAAAATGATTATATAAGTGCCATAAGAATCACCTAAGATAATATTGTTTTTACTACCCATAGGAATTAAGTTAGTTGGTGGCAGAATAATAGCAATTAATATTGATAAAAATGAAGCTATACAGACCATGTCGATAAAAATCCATATCTTGTTTGATAGGTACTGTTTTATGTTGACTAATCTATTTTTTAAGAACATGTGTATAAAAAACCAAAACAATAATTTTATTATAGCAGAGACTATCTTAACAATTGAAAGTATTAAAAGATACTCACTTGAACAGATAAGTTCCCTATATAGAGGGTTGTTTATAAAAAGAAAATTGATACCAACTATAATAGGGTAGAGTATCATGATAATTGATACTATGGGAATCAATCTACTTTTACTACAGATTATAAGCATTATCATATACCCAAGTAATGTAAATAAAATATTTACAGGGTCGGAAGCCCATATTATCATCTGGCTGATAATAGAGTAACCAAAAATCAATATGACTTTAAAAATCCAATGGTTTCTAAAGTCTATAAAATAAGAAGTCAACTTATAAAGAAAAAAAGCTATGTAAATATTAATTAAAACGATGATAAAAGTTGTGCCATTATTAAGTAAAGAATAAGAGTTCATCTAAGATACCTTTCTAAAAAATCGTATTCTAATATGTATTTTAAAACTAAGATTTTAATATATTATCTTGAATTTAAATTTTTAATATATCTTTAAAAATAAAGATTCTAACTCATTCTTGAGTTTAAGTTTTTAATATCCTTTTTAAAATTAAGTTTCCAATATATACCTTGTAAATTTTCCTACAACTTCTTGATACTTTTGACGGCTTATAGGAATTTTTTCATTATGAACTTTAGCATAAGTTTGATTTACACTATCTACATGGTTTAGATTAACAATATACCTTTGATGTGTGCGTACAAAGTTAGATGGAAGAACAGTTTCCATATCGTTTAACTTCCCATAATATTCTAAAGTTCTATCAGAGGTCACTACAGTCAATTTTCTTAGCTCACTTTTAAAGTAGATAATGTCTTTCATATTGATTTTACAAAGGTTAGTTCCAATTTGAACTGTAATAAAGTTTTCTTTCCATTGTTCTAATTTTTTTAGTGCCTCTTTTAGTACCTCAGATATTTTTTCGCTTTTGTAAGGCTTTAAGATATAGTTCAAAGCACCTACATCATACCCATGAAACACATAATCAGAAAAACCTGTGACAAAGATAATTATAGTATCTTCTGAGTATCTTCGTATAGTCTTTGCTATATCAACACCATTGCTTTCTCCAAGTTCAATATCTAAAAAAATAATATCCATATAATAGCTTTCTTGCTCTAGGTTGTATATTAGGCTTTCACCATTTGAATACTCTTTTATTTGGCATGGGTAACCCCACAAATCCATTTCCCTTGTAATGATTTTATTTAACATATTTCTTTGTTGTTTTTCATCATCACAAATACAAATCGAAATCAATGTGTAATCTCCTTTCAAGTTTTATGTTTATATAATTAAGTATATAATATATCTTGCTACCTAGATATATATAATGAGATAACAAATATATCTAAGTAGCAAAATAAAGTTTTCTATATCAGGATAGATGATACCTAAAACTATTTTATTAAACTTATTTTGACATTCCAATGGCTTTTCTTACTTTGAAATCCCAATAATATTTTTGAATTTCTTATAAGTTAACAGATATACAAGGTACATATAGATACCACAAATCCCTATAAGACCTAAGTTTATCAAAAGAGCATGCACCTCGCTGTTGACAATTCTACTATCATTGTTAATCATAATCATAAAATTAAATAGATAGATTACAAAACTTCCTACAATAAGAGGGTATGAAAATACTTTCTTTAATTGATTTTTAATACAGAATTTTATATAGTCGTTATTAGCTCCTAATCGACTTAAGTCCATAAAAACTTGCTTATGATTCATAGCTATAGTGACACCTCTTGTATATGCAATGATTCCAACTGCTGCAAAACAGATGATTGCCACATATATAAATAACATTAAAAAGACTGCCATATTTTTTATCATATCTTGGCTTTGTAAAATTTTAAAGTTGGGATAGTATTTCCAATTAAGGTACAGTTGATTATTGTCTGGTTCTAGTTTTAGAGGTCCTTCTCCACTTGTATATCTCTCATCCATAAAATACTTTTCTCCAGTTGATTCATAACGTTTTTTTACATACTCATCATAACCAGTAAACATACCCAGTTCTTTAGATGTTCTTTTTATAATCTCTGCCTTTAAATCATTAGCAAAAGCATAAGTATCTTTAGAATTATCTACATTAAATAGTACAGAATTATTGTAATTTTTTATAGATAAATCTTTAGTAAATGCTTTATAATCATTTTCATTAAGAACATAAACATTCATACTTTTGTTTTGAAAAAAAGAGCCATTAAAGATTAGATTTCCAGCATGTCTAAAAGGCATTTCTTTTTCTGTTACTGGACTTGATATAAATTTGGTATAATCGTAGTCTTGATTTTCATTCTCTTTATTTACAACAGCAAGATATTCACCATTTTTTATATTTATTGGTTTTCCAATTAATTTAGAAAAATCTTTAGAATTAAAGAACATGTCGTAGGAACTTTTTTTCAGGTATACATTGTCAATAGTTCCATTTTTATGACGTGTTGACTCCACACCATCAACAATCAATTCAATAGAAGGAAGTTCCATATAGTTGTGAATATCTATATTGTATTTATCTGCTAATTGTTCAATATCTTTTTTTGATACCTGTTTATCTCTTTGATTGTAAGTAAAAGTGTAATCGATAGGGTTGTTTTTAATGTTATCATAAATTCCTGTGACCATATTAGGAATATAGAATATAGCAAATAATGCTCCTGCAATTAAAAATGAAATAACACACATATTTTTTACTGTCTGTCTTCCCATAAATCTCATCATACTAGTTGATATGATATTTTTGTAGTATTTTTCAGGGTGTTTTCCTCTTTTTGCATGTACTACTATATATGTCATAACCATGTAGATTCCAATAGCAGAGAATAGGTAGGTAATACTCCATATAGATGGTAATACATAATTTAATTTATCTATAACTATTGAAGGTACAATATAACCTAAAATAATACCTAGTATAACAAAAATCATGCCTAATATACCATACCATTCCTTTACATCCTGTATTGGTTCAGATATTCTCTGGTCATTTAGTATATCAATTATATTTGTACGATTGATAAATTTTGATGAAAGCATAAATATACAAAATGTCACAAATATACAGAATATAAATCCATATATGAATCCTTGAGTCCCAAAATGATATGTCATTTCTCTAGTGTCAATAATCACTAATTGGAATATCTTCCAGATTCCAAAAGACACAGGTACACTTAATAAAATACCTAAAAAACAGCATATTATAGAAATCAACAATATTTCTGAGAATAAAAGTTTTTTTAATTTTTTCTTATCTGCTCCTAGAGCCATGAAAATACCAATTTCTTTACTTTTAAATTTTAAAAATAGGGAAGAAGCATATGTAGTAAAGACAGCACATCCTAATATAGCAACTGAGAATATCATTGTAGCTTGTTTTCTACTATCTCCACCAGTTGGGAGGATATTTTGTACTGTTGGGCTAAAATAAATTAGAGCATATGAAGTAACTAGTACTACAGAAAGTATTATACAAAAGAATAGGGTAGTATAGTTCTTCCAATTGTAGGCTCGAAGTTTTCCATATAACTTATTAATTGTCATCTTGAGCTCCTCCCATTTCTTTTAAAAGTTCTAGTAATTCATCTAGAAATTCACGTCTTGAATTTGATTTTACAACCTCCTTATAAACTGTTCCATCTTTAAGGACAATAACACGGTCGCAGAAGCTTGCTGCAAAGCTATCGTGTGTAACCATAAGTATAGTAGCATCTAACTCCTGTTTTGCTTTTAGAAACGAATCAATAACTGTACGACAAGACTTACTATCAAGGTTACCAGTTGGCTCATCTGCCAATATTAAGTCAGGGTTGTTCATAAGTGCTCTTGCTACTGCTGTACGTTGCTTTTCTCCACCAGATATTTCAGCGGGGTATTTTTTTCTAATATGTTCAATACTGAATAGTTCGCATAGACTAATGGCACGGTTTTCCATTTGTAAGACTTGACCACCTTTGATAATTTGTGGAACACATATATTTTCAAAGACGCTAAGACCATCAAATAGCATGAAGTCTTGGAATACAAATCCTAATTGCTGGTTTCTAACTTCAGAAAGTTCTTTTTCTTGTAAATTTCTTATATTATTGTTTCCAAGAGTTATTTCGCCATCGTCAATTGGAATAAAGCATGAGATACAATTTAGGAGAGTGGTTTTTCCACTTCCTGATGAACCCATAATTGCTACAAATTCATCTTTGTTGATTTCAAAAGAAATATTTTTTAATACTGGATATGTTTTATTACCTGTTTTGTATGATTTACATAAGTGGTTTACTTTAAGCATATATACCATCCTCGCTTTCATTTATCTTGTAAGTCAATGATAGCATTTTAAAGGGGTAGAGAAATACTAGCCCTATTGTAAGAATTGGATGTTTTTTTGTAATACTTGAAAATGTATTATTGATTATGCAAAATTCTATGAAGTAGGAACTCTGTGATTTCAGCCATGGGAGGTTCAGAGTGTGAGAGGTAGTATAGTTTATGGTTCTGTTAAGTAGTGATAGTGAGAAAGTTTATAAGTGTGTTTATAGGTATCGATTATCATGGTAGAGTAAGATAATATATTGAGAAAAAGGGTCATGGAGTAGTGAAGTAGTATTTAGAAAAGATTTTAAAAAATATAAATGTGATAGAATTGGAAAGGGATACTATAGTATTAAACCAAATAAATTGCTAAAAAATTTAAAGTTTGGTGTTAAAAGTATAAAAGAACTACTAATATAAAAATCATAATGAGCCTATAGAAAATATAAATAGAGATTTAAAAATATCCTAAAAAGCGATAGAAACACTTTTAAGATAGTCAAATAATCTCCATATCATCGTAAATTATTATAATAAAGACATTAATTTCTTACCAAAAAAGATACTACAATCAACAATGAAAAAACAATTGAAAGTATCGAAAAAGTAAAGTGAGAATTTGAGTCATTATTACGGTTATTAAGTTTTATCCATAAACCACATATAATTGTGAACAATAATAAAATTGCTGATATTACTCCTATAAATGTAAAAAACATTAAAACTCCCTCCCTATTTAATGTAAATATCTTTTAGTCAATGAGAATATTTTCAACCATTACCAGGGCTATACAGCAAAAAAGCTAATATATCATTATTTTATAGTATCTACTAGAAGTAAATCTAACTGAAAACCTATTAGACTATTCCTTTGTTCAACATTCATAATATCAATACCACTATACTTAAAAAAAGCATCAGAACGAAGGCAAAGCAACTGAATAAATGAAGTTATTTGATAAGCAATAGTTCTGTATTTAGCCTCAGTTTTTTTATTGTTCTGATTTTCATAATGAGCTTTAACTAAAGGAAGTATCTCGAATGGATAAATAATTTCCTCTTGTACCAATATGTAGGGTACAGAAACTCTTATAAATTGACTATGTGCGTCTATAAATTCAAAAAATGCAATTATTATTTCTCGTAACTGCTGTTTAGGCACTAAATCTTTAATATCATGTGAGGCTTTATACTCATCCATATGACACTTTAAAAACTTTTTAATAGCAGTATTAACTAATGCTTCTTTAGATTTAAAACAATAGTTAATCATAGCTAAATTGACATTTGCCTTAGCTACAATTTCTCTAGCTGTAATGCTTGAAATATCTTTATGCGAAGATAATAACTGGATTGTGGCATTAATTAGCTGTTCTTTTGTAGAATCTGTTCTCATAATTTTCCCCTCAAAAATTTCCCTATAAAAAAATTAAACGTGTTTAATACACGTTTAGATACTATCATGAAAATTTTGGGATGTCAATGGGTGCTTAGACCTTTATAAGGGGGATTTGAACTTCTGTAAGATAATTCTCAGGATTTGATTCATTATGCTCACCTTTATGACCAAGCTGTCTATTTACACCTGACATCTTATAATCACTATTCTTATCCAACCAATAACAAAAGGATTCATATGCACCAGCTATATTTTCATATGGTCCATATACCATGGTGCATGCCATTATATCAACTTCTTCTGTCTCGCGATATGTAAATTTGGACTTATTCTTTCCAAACTTCTTTACGACCATTCCAACCTCAACATCTACGCCATTACCTGTAAGCTCTTCGTCATGATAAAACGCTATATTATTGTTGGATTGACGTGATACTTCTATATGTTCCTCATTAATAAAATCAGATAACTTTTTCCAGAGGATACCTTCATAGAAGTAGTCTGGTATTATTTCTCTAAGAGATATGATTTTATAACTTGGAATTTTCTTAAAGACAACATTATGACGAATATCATCTTTATCACATTTTAAGGCTTCTATAAATTTATCAATTTTATTTATTCTCTGTTTCTCTTGTTGTATTTCCTTTTGTATTTCATTCTTTTTCCGATTTAATTCCTGAATCACAAATTCATCATCCCAATTATGTAATATATTTGATATTTCTGCAACACTAAACTTTGAATCTCTTAATAAGACGATTTTTTGCAAAGTTGAAATCTGTCCAACTGAGTATAGGCGATAACCTGTATATTTATCTATTTCTGCTGGTTTTAAAATACCAAGTTCATCATAATAACGTAACATACGAATAGATATCTGTGTCAATTTTGAAACTTCTCCAATTTTAAACATGAAAATGCGACCTCCTTTTCACTTATAATCAGTATATATTTTGTTTTTATATACTTCAAGCATTTAGGAAAATACGTTAAGGTTGCAAATCTAGCTCAAATTCAAAATCATTTGACTTTATCTGTTCAATTTCAGAATCTACTTTTTGTTTAAATTTATTAGAATAAAGTATGTATACAACAAATACTAGTCCAAATACTATTTGTACATATTGAGAGATTACACATAATTTAATAGAGTATTGAGATAACAATTGGATATTAAAAAAATTGTACATCATATGGACAAATCCAGCTGCTAAAATGCTTCTATTGGTATTTATATACACAAAATTAATTATAAAGGTTAAAAGTACAATGTTTGGTATAAATAAAACTGCATTAAATAAAGAATCTTGTGCTAGATTATAGGGTATTTGACCAAAAGTAAAATAAGACCCTATATACCAAATTCCACAAATAATTCCTAAAATAATTGAAGAAGTTGTAAATCCAAATCTTACTAAGAGTTTGTCAATACAGTATCCTCTCCATCCTGCTTCTTGACTAAGTATACTTAATATAAAACTTGATAATAGCATGAATGCAATTTTAGAAGGTTCATATATTGCCATATGCATCAAATTTATATTAGAAGTTTTCTCATTAAAATGATTACCTATTATTAAAGAAACTATAAAGATTGAGGCAAAGAATAGTATTGTAAATAATGGCCATTTTATGCCCATTTCTTTAAAGCTAAAAACTCTATAAGAAAAATCTTTTTTTGCATTATCTGGATATATGGTAGAGATAAAAAATAGACCTACAATAGCTGGTGATGTATATCCAAGATAAAAAATAAGTTCTCCAAGTATAGTACCAGTAATCCCGAGCAGTGCAGGTGTAAGACTGAATATCCAATTTAATAATAAAGTAAATGTAAAAAAATAGCTTAAGTGTTTATTTGTATTAAAAGGGGTATTATATATTTGCATCTTTTCACTATCCTTTCATTTTATAAGAGCGTTTTAATTTGTATTAGTTGATTTTTTTGTAATAAGGTATAATCTAGTAGCAACTCTCAGTTATGATAATATATTATTTCTTATATTTTTGCTAATTGTTTCTACACCAAATATGATTAGTTAGCATTTAACACTGACCAAATATGTTGTACTGTTTTGATTATAATATAGGTCAATAAATATAAAATTAGTTATATTAATAAAATACTTTAAGATTTATTAAATGTTTAGCTTTTCTCTAATATTTTTTATGTAACGGCGATTAATAATAACCTTTTCATTATTTGTTAAAGTGGCTTGCATACGATTATGTGATATTATTTTTATGCTTTCTATGTAGTCCCTATTTAAAATCATGGATTTAGATATTCGTGAGAAGGACGTATTAACTAATAATTTTGATAATTTATATATCTTTAAATCAATTTCAAACACATCATCCTCATAATAAGCAAATGTCTTGTTTCCTACTGTCTCAAAATATAAAATATCACAGACATTAAGTTTATAAATCTCTCCTGATTTTTTCCCTTTTATATCAAGTAGTGGTGTACTTAATAATGAAATTATTTTCTCGATGTTATTATCTAAGGTAGAGCATTTTATAGTTATCTCAATATCATCGCAATTAGTAGCTTGTTCGACATGTATTTTCATTAATCATCACCTCATTTTATTACTGTCATTAGAATAGCATTATATCTTATTGAGTCCAACTAGATGCGTTCTGAATTTCAAATTAAGTATAGTGAAATTCAAAAACAAAATAGTGAAATTCAAATTTGAGGTTGCAAAATTCAAAAAAATACTATAGATATTTGGATTATTTTTCCAAATATCATAGTATTTTTCATAGAATATATCTAATTATCTTACAAATGGACCTATTTTATGATTTTATATATTGTCAAAATTATTTCTTAAATACCAAAATATTTTTGGATAGTGTATCAATACTGTTTGATAAAGTATTTAATTTACCTTCAATTCTAACCAATAAATACATGGATAGGGCTATAGGGAAACCAACATTTGTTATTAACAGCTGTAAACTATCGTCCATGAAATTAACCTCCTATTCTATAACTAAGTCATAAGGAGTGGTATTTGTTTCTACAACCTTAGCTTCAACAGCAGAAGCAAGGTCGAATCCTCCAACTGAAAAAATATTTTTAGATATTATTAAATCCATAACAGATTTTATATCTTCTTCAGTTAAGTTATCTTTTGGATTTTCTATAGAAAAAGAAACTTGCTTATCCTTTATATTTTTAAAACTCATGACTAATTTTTTCTTAATCTCCATACAGTTACCTCCGTTATAATAATTTATATTTTTAATTGTTACTATTAGTGGTTGATTTTAATTGTTGTTGGTATATTTAAAAGATATTATTTAGATAATGATGTACTGTCTAATTTTAAAATATCTACAATAGGGTTTTCTTGAAGCCCTGCTATCGCTTCTGCAACAGTATAAACATCATCATCTAATGCTTCTGCCTTTACGTTTGCAAATGACTTACTTTTAATAACCGCCTTACCCTTATCATCAAAACCAGCATCCAATTTTAATTTTATACTAGATAAATTTTTTGTTGAAACAACTGCCATAAAATTACCTCCTAAAAATTTAATTTCAAAGATTTGTCGACTTTCTTTGGTAACTATAATACTATCATCTAAGATAATATCGGAGTTAAACAGTAATTTCTTAAGATTATTTGTGTAAATTTTTATTGGAAAAATTTTGATGTAGGTATATTTATTTAATTTATATGTTATATTTGAAGACTTATTTTCAATATTTTTGATGTGGTATTTGTGTGTTTTTCTAGGACTTTGAGCTATTGCTGTTTGAAATTGTGTGTGTCTAAAATTAAATACTCAAAGATTGGGGAGTGTTTAAAAAATTATTAAATTTAATCTGTAAATAAAAAAGTTAAAAGTCCAATATTAACATTTTACTTTTAAACCATTAAAATCTTTATTAAAGCCAACAAAGTTATTATGTTATGAAAAATTTTATTAAGTTTATTAAAAGGAGTAAATTTTTTGTTCAGATAAATAAAGTTATTATATTAAGAAGATTTATACTGGAGCTAATGAAAGTGTCAAATTAATAAGCATTTTTTTGGTAAATAGTGTTAATTGAGTCAATAGGGTTGATTGAAAATCAACAAAGTTAATTGATTTAATAATATACTGAATAAAAACTTTGTTAAGGCTATAAAAAATATTTTAAGGGGGAATGTAGTTTATGAAAATAAAATTAGAGGATATACCAGTTCAGTTTCATGCAATGATAGAAATAGTGGGGATTGATAAGTTCATAGAGATTGCTAAGTTGTATGGAGGGACAAACACCTATATACCAACATGTAAGGGGCTTTTTAGATATGCAAGAGATAGGGAGATAGTAAAACAGTTTAATGGAGTAAATTACAACGAGTTGGCTATTAAGTATAATATGTGTGTAAGTAATCTTAAGCGAATATTAAATGAAAATGGAATATAAAATATAATACAAAATGTCTCATAAAGTCTAAAGATAAAAGACAGAAAAGACATTTTGCAAAATTTTTTTAGACAAAAAAACTAAAATTACTGCTTTTTAATTTAAATACATTGTATATTCTATAAAAGAATTTGTTAGATACTGGAGATATATTGATAATGTAAAGAAAATAGTCGAAAATATTTGTTGGCTAAAAAATAGATAAAATGATACAATTGCTTGTACAAAGGGGAAAAAACAGTAAATAAGCTATATAAATAAAAAAATATAAATTAATATGACATAATATATTTGTATTTTTAAGGATATAAATAGATATTTTAAGGAATAAGTTATGTAATTAAAAAAAATATATATTTATATTTAAACTATTGTGTTATTTATATAAAAATAATAATTAACTTGTTACAAGCACTTATTAATAGAAATGGGGGAAATAGAGATGAGTAATGGATTTTACAAATTGAATTCAGCAGTATTGGGTTTTGATATAAAGAATGATATTAACAAAATAAGATTTAATCACTATATAATGAGAAAAGAAAATATACAAAGGTTTCAAGGTACTTTACCAATGGGTCAATTTTATATGACAGTGAGAAGAACTGCTACAGACTTACATCTGTCTATTTCTACTATAAGTAGGCTTGTAAGAGAGTTTTTGGATTTAGGAATAATAAGGTTGGTATCTAAAGGTGTAAAAGGTAAAAACCATTCTATATATAGTTACGTAAGTGTAGAATTTGATGGAAACTTATCTGAAAACACTCACATGGAAGGTGATGTTAATGGGGATTTAGTTGATAGTGATATAGAATTTGATTATGATGATAAAGAGGAATCCTTTAATAGTGGCGTGAATGTAGAGCTTGAGTATAAAGATAATAAGGATTTGTCTAACGATACAGAGTATAGTCGTGATAATTTCCATAGCAAAGACACTATAATTAATAAATCCATTTCTAATATTAACACTATCAAAAACTATATCAATGAATCCTTTAATATAAAAAAATCAAAAGAGGACAACTCTAATCTACTATCAAAACCAATAAATCTAAACCTTAACGATACATACAATGACATATATAAAAGAGTTAATAATAGTATAGAAAATAATCAAGTTAAAAATGTCATAAAATCCAGCAATAGCAAAATATCCAGTGATATAGGTATCACAAGTAAAAATAATTCCTTTAATCACATTCATAATATACAAAAAGAAACTAAATCTGTAACAAGTAAAAAAGAATCTTTAAATAAATTTAATAAAAAAAATATACAACAAAATATTATAAACATGCTAAACAAAAAATCAGGAAAGAATTTTAAAATCAATTCTCCAATAAGTATAAAACTTATCAATGAAAGGCTAAAGGAAGGTTATGTCTTAGAAGATTTCTACAGAGTTATTGAGGTAAAAGTAGCTAAGTGGAAGAATACCATAATGGAAATGTATATAAGACCAGAGACTTTATTTAGCTATAAATTTGAATCATATGTGAATGAAAACATATCTATAAAAAGTCAAAACAATGTTTATCAGTGTAAAGAGGGTAATAGTCATCACAACTGTAATTATGGACATTCTAACTATACAACATATGACAATAGTAGTCGTGAGAGAAAAAAACATGAGAATGTAAGGTACTGGAATCCTATATGTGAAATTTAATTAGTATAATAATGTATTCGTAGCTAATTGTCGTATTATAACTAATAATCATATTGTAACTGACAATGTATTCATAATAAACAGTGTATCACATCATAATTAGTAATGTATCTATAACTAGCAATGTATTTTTATTCTAATAATGTATTCATAGCCAATAGTATTGTAACTAACAATATATTCATAACAAACAACATATCATAATGAATAATGTATTTATAACCGATAATGTACTTAAAAATTAAAATATAAAAAACTTATGAAGAAAGTGAGATTAATTTATATGGGGAAATCAGATGTTGAAATAGAAAAATCTATTTTAGGCACAATTCTTTTAGACAATAAATTAAACTATAAGTTAGATGAATTAAGTGAGGACATGTTTATGGAAAATATATGTCTTGAGATATTTAAAATTATGAAAGAGCTTAAAAAAGAAAACATAGTGATTGATGTAGCTACTGTAAAGTCTAGGATAGATAGAAAATCTCTAGCGATAAAAACGAGTAGCTTAACTAGTCTAATCACTTGGGGACAGAATTTTGGGATTGATAGCCATATTAAGATTTTAAAAGAAAACTTGGCTAGAAGAAGTATAAATCAAAACTGTCAAAGACTTTTACAAAGTCTAAACCTTGGAGAAAATATCGACACCTGCATATACAAGTTTGAAAATAATATAAAAGAAATTTTAGACAGAGATACCCATGAAAATGATGATGTAAATAGTATTGCAGAAAAGGTACTAGATTTCTTGGAAAATGATAAAGAAGTTGGTTTTAAATTTGGCATAAAGTTACTTGATGCAACTATAGGTGGTCTTTTTAAAGGGGAACTGACTACAATAGCAGCTAAGTCTGGGGTTGGAAAGACTGCTTTGGCACTTCAAATAATGTTAAACTCAGTTAAGCAAGGAAAAAAGACTTTATTTATAAGTAGAGAGATGACTAGTGAGCAAGTGTTTATGAGAAATATATGTAGGATGACAGGTGTAAGTACAAGAAATATGAAGTCTAAAGAGATAAGTGAAAATGATTGGAAGCTTATTGTAAGTGCAATAGGCGATTTGAGTGAGAATAACTTAATTTACATAAATGACAAGATAGATACAATTAGTTCAATTAGAAAGAGGATAAGGCAGGTAAAGCCAGATTTATTAATAGTGGATTATGTGCAACTACTTACATCTCAGAAAAGTATGGATAAAAGGGAAAGAGAAGTAGCTACATTTTCTAGAGAGCTTAAAAATATGACTTTGGATTTTGATATACCAATAATTCAATTAAGTCAGTTAAATGATGAAATGAAAGATTCAAGACCTTATGGAGATAGACCCATGAGGGATAGTAAGGCTATTTACCACGATAGCAACAATGTGGTTTATATACATCAATTAAAAGGGAGTGATTATGAAGAAGCAGTTAAAGATATAGGAGAAAGTGAGGAAGCAGTTAGGGAATCAGAGTACAGGGGAATTAAGATGGTTGATTTAATCGTTGCAAAGTGTAGAGATGGACAGACCAAGCATAAGCACTTTTGCTATTTTGGGGATAAGTTGCATTTTCAGGAGCTAAAGTATTAGGTGAGTAGGATAGCTATAATAAGCTTATTGAAAGGTAAGAAACAGGAAATATAATATAAAATATGAGGTGAAAATATGCTAGAATTAGAGAAAATTATAGAATTACTTGAAGAACACAAGATAGAAGTGAGTATTCCAAAGGAGTTACATAAGTATAGTTTGCTGGAATATCTTAAGTTGTGTCAAAAAAGCGGGGGAACCTATTTTTATATTAAGACAATGGAAGGTGCTTTAAAAGATGCTAGAAATGAGCTTATGATTAAATTGTTTAATGGAAAAAATTATATGGAGTTAGCAAGAATGTTCGATATGAGTGTTATTAATGTCAGGTATATTGTAAGAAAAAAACAGAGCTGATTTGGAGAAGGCAATTTTGAGGTGTTTATAGAATATAGGTTAATGTAGTTGGGGTTAAATTGTGATTAATAGATTAAGAATGTGTATAAGTTTAAGGATATAGAGGAATCTAAGTGTGATTAATAACATGATTTTGTGAATAAAGTTGGAGTTATACTTGGGTTAAATGTGTGGCGAACAAGGTAAAACTGTGTATAAGATTATGAGCATGTAAAGGAATGAATTATAATTAGTAAGGTAAAATGGGATGTATAGTTAAGAATATGCAAGATTTTAAGGTATTAAACTATACTAATAAGGTAAATGTGCATGTGTAGTTAAAGTTTGTATAAGAGTATGATGTGTGATTAATAAAGAAATATGTGTATAAAATTACGAGCATAGACAGGTCTAAGCTGTGAATAATAGAGTAGGAATGTGTATAAAGTTATAAGTAATAGATAGGTGAGATTGTGAGTAATAGAGTAACAATGTGTGTAAGATTAGAAACTAATAGATAGGTTTGTGATTAATTAAATTTCTTCCATAGATAGAGTACAATTTTAATATTGATATTTTATGTGATTAAGTCACAGATAAAAAGCAAATATATTGATATAATTCTTATAGATTAATAATATAGGGAGGTTATTATGTCTAACAAAAAAAAGAAGTATGCAAATATTTTAGAAAATGAGTGCGTAGCTTGTGGAAGCTGTATAAAAGTATGCCCAAGAGGGGCAATCTCAGTTCCACAGGGTATTAGTGCAAAAATTGATAGAGATTTATGTGTTGGATGTGGTATTTGTGAAAAGACATGTCCAGCATCTGTGATTGAGATTATAACAATATTAAAAGAGGAAGAAGGTAAGTGTCATGAATAATAAAAAACATTGGTATGACTATTTATGGATTTTTTCCTCAATATATTTAATATTAGGATTTGTAAATATTATTTTTGCTTGGATTGGATTAATTTGCTTCTTTGTACCACTAATTATTTCTATTATCAAGGGGAATAAGGCCTATTGTAATAAGTATTGTGGAAGAGGGCAACTGTTTAATCTGCTTGGAAATAAATTAAATCTGTCAAGAAATAAAGATATTCCGAGATTTATTAGAAGTAAGTGGTTTAGATATGGGTTTTTGACGTTTTTTATGGTGATGTTTATTAATATGCTTTTCTCAACTTATTTAGTATTTGAAGGGAGTAGAAGTCTTAAAGAGGTAGTGACTTTGCTATGGACTATAAAAATGCCTTGGCAGTGGGCGTATCATGGAACTTTAGTTTCACCTTGGGTGGTACAGTTTGCTTTTGGTTTTTATAGTGTTATGCTTACATCGACTGTACTTGGATTGATTACAATGGTATTGTTTAAGCCTCGTTCATGGTGTGTTTATTGTCCTATGGGGACTATGACTCAGATGATATGTAAGGCAAAGAGTAAATCTGTATAGAAAGAGGTTTTGTGCAGATTTAAATATCAGCGAAAAAGACCTTGAAAATATTGAGGTAGATTTTGAATAATGTAATGAAGATAATAAGTTATATCATTTAGGGAAGATGGTTTAGTCTATGATATTGCAAGTGAAAGAATAAAAAAATGAATAAGAGACTTGGTTGCAAGTAAGTTTGTATGAACTTAGAATTACTTGCAACTAAGCATGTTTATATTTATGTTAAAATGTACAATAATTATTTAAATATATTATTTAGCAATTATTAGAAATTAGGATGGGAAAGTTTCTAATATATACAACTATTAAGTAGATATAACCAGTACCATATAGAAATACTTTTTATATTGAAAGTATTTTAAAATCAATTATTAATTCTTTATGACATTCTAAAAAAGAATCTCTTGTACTTATAATGTCAAAGAACGAAGCTTATCCTTATCCAATACTTTTATCCCACCACGAGATAAAGACACAATACCTTCCCTAGCAAAATATTTTAACATTCTAGACACAACTTCTCTGGCACTACCCATATACTTAGCAATTTGCTCATGAGTCATCTTTATAGTAGTACTGTTATCCTTAGCTATTTCATCAATTAAAAAAGATGCCAAACGCTTATCAAAACTCATAAAAAGAATTTGTTGCATTGCCCACATAACATCAGAAAAACGTTCAGTAGCTAATTTATATGAAAATAATTCTACATGGATATTTTCAGTAGACAACTTTGAAAAAACAGAGGAACTAATCTGTATAATATCACAATCCGTTTCAGCATTTACATATACATCAAAAGTTATTGTTTTCAGAATACATGAAGCTGATAAGATACATACATCACCATTATCAAGGCGGAAAAGTGTAACCTCACGACCTTCATCTGAAAGTATGTAAGTACGTATTGTTCCAGTTTTTATGATTAAAACACCAATACAGTCACTATCGCCACAGTGTATGGGATTTCCTTTTTTATAATGGGAGATATCTGCTGAGGTAATTAGTAGCTCTTTTTGTGGGTCAGTGAGTTTATCCCAAAAAGGCAAACTGTGTGTAAGTATATCAATATCATTTTGTGAAATCATGTAAGCGCTCCTTTCTTAAAATCTTATAATCCCATGATACAAGTGAATTAATAAAATAACAAGTAGTTTATTAGTAGGATTGTTTAAGTGGATATTAATAGTATGATTTGTGTAGAAAAAATATGATAATACCTATATTCTTGCCTATTAATGAGTAAATTATATAAAGGAGAGTATTAATATATTTATAGATTGCAGTTATTATATGAAGTGATAAATACATGAATTTAGGTATATCTAGTAAGCAGAAAGAACTATTTGATAGTGTACTTACTGTATAATTCTTTGAGCTTACGAAAGATATACAATAGTTTTATTTATTGAATAAAAATATATATGAAGAATCTACACGATAACTATTTGATAAAAGGACATATATGAAGAATCTACACAATAGATATTAAAAATAGATTTAAAATTTATATATATTTTAAAAGATAGAGTTTGTTTTTAAAAACTTAAGCTCTTTATGTAGCTTGATTGCCATGAAACCTGCAATTATTGCAGCCACCAAATCAGCTATTGGCTGTGCATATAAAATACCATTTAATCCATAAAATACAGGAAGAATCAAAATTATAGGAATAAAACACACACCCTGTCTACACATACCTAAAAATCCACCTTCCTTTGCTTTTCCTAGTGCAAGGAATAATGTAGAATACACTGTATAAAAACCAAATAACATAAATGAAAGTCCATTTGCTCTAAGTGACTTACTTCCACATTCAATCAATAGCATATCACCACTTGTAAATTGTGAGATTATAACCTTTGGGAAGATTATCATTACAAGACCAAGCACTACACAAAATACTGTAGTCCATAGTATGGATGTTTTTATTGCACTATGCAATCTATCGTAGTTCTTTGAACCAAAATTATAGCCAGCAATTGGTTGAAATCCTTTTATAAAGCCAAATACTATAAGACTACCTAAAGACATTATTCGTGTCACTGCACCCATACCAGCTATAGCAAAATCACCATATTTTGCGGCCTCCATATTAGTTAATGTGATAGCAAGACTAGTTAATAATTGAAATATCAAGGTAGGGATACCAATCTTCAAAATTTCTGATATGACATCTTTTGAAAAACAACATTCATTAATTCTAAAACTAAACATACTTTTCTTGCTGAAAATATATCGTATATAAACAAGTGTTGAAACTATCTGAGAGATAGCTGTTGCAATAGCGGCACCCCTTACCCCCATACCAAAAGTATAAATGAATATAGGGTCTAAAATCATATTAAGCAATGCACCTGATAACATTGCACACATACTTGTTTTAGCAGCTCCTTCACTTGTGACAATATTAGTCATAGTGACATTGAATACATTGAAAATAGAGGATACTATATAAATACTTGCATAAGATACTGCATAAGGCATGATACTTTTTGTAGCTCCTAATAATTTTAAAACAGGATTTAGAAAAATTATAATAACAATAATGACTAATGCACCTACTATAATGCTACTGTAAATAGATGTACTAGCTACTTTACCTGCCTTTTCATTATCACCATGACCTAAAAGTCTTGCGATATATGAAGCAGCTCCATTTCCAAACAATAGACCTAATCCAACAACAAGCTGACCTAATGGAAATGCAACAGATATAGCACCCATCTGACTGGTTCCAAGTCCACCTACAAAGTACCCATCTACCAGATTGTACAATGCAGTTATCATCATACCTATCATAGTAGGTAACCCCATAGCTAATAATGCTTTTGGTATTGGAGCAGACCCCAATAATTCAATTTTCTTGTTACTTTCTTTCATGTTAAACACCCCTTTTCTATTGACATTAACTCTAAATTATAATACTATAAATTATAGTAAGCATGGAAAATAGTACTATAATTTATAGTATTTGTCAATAGAAAGAAAATGAGAGGAGAATTTTTATGGCTACAATAGATTTAATTGTATTAGGTATAGTAAAGCAAGAGCCTCAGAGTGCTTATGATATTCAAAAAGCAGTAGAATATAGAAAAATATCACGTTGGGTTAAAATAAGTACACCATCAATTTATAAAAAAGTAATTCAATTAGAAGAAAAGGGATATATTGAAAGTACATCCGTGAAGAAGGGTAAAATGGCAGAGAAATCAGTTTATTCATTAACTAAATTGGGAGAAGAACATTTTTTAGATTTAATGTTTGATACGGCTTCTAAGCCAATAAATATATTTTTAGATTTTAATGCTGTCATAGTAAATTTAAATAGCCTTACATCAGAAAAACAGAAATTATGCCTTAAAAACATTGAAGAAAATATACAAGAGCTAAAGAAAACTATTGAAGAAAACATAAGTATAAAGACGGATGTACCTGATATAGCAAAAGCAGTGTTGGACCAACAGTTAGTACTAGCTCAGTCACTAGAAACGTGGATAAATTCTTTAAAAGAGAGTATGGACAATAATTAGAGAGTTGGATTTAATTTATTGAATAAAAGCTAGCATAAAAGAAAGTATGTAAACTAATTAGAAAAACTGGTTTAATCATAGGACAAAAGCTATTCCAAAGAAATATGGATAATAATTAGAAAATTGGGCTTAATTTATTGAATAAAAATTAGCATAAAAGATAATGAAATATTATTTATATAAAAAGAGTGAGGATTATTTATATTTTATGATGAAGATTTAGTAATATGACACACTGGTGTCTTGTTCTGTGGTATATGATTAATAAATCAAACATAGAAGGAGGAATAGTTATATGCCAGACTTACTAAAAAATAAGTTTAATCACAAGTCACTTTATGAGGTTGCATTGGCTATCCAATCAGTCTATAACCCATTTCAAGTGGATGAGTTTATAAAATCGACAATAGATGAGACATGGGATAATTTAGAGTTAAAATCTAGATGTAGAAAAATAAGTATGAATTTAGGAAAGTATTTACCATCAAACTACAAGGATGCTATTTCCATTCTTGAACAATCTGTCAGAAGATTTCCTTTTGCATTTTTCCTTCCAGATTTTGTTGAGGTTTATGGACAGAACGATGCAGATTGGGATTTATCTATAAGTGTGTTAGAACGAAATACTGAGTACTGGTCTTCGGAGTTTGCTGTAAGGGTATTTATCATCAAGGATGAAAAGCGTATGATGGAACAGATGTATAAATGGTCTAAACATGAAAATGAACATATTAGAAGACTCGCAAGTGAGGGTTGTCGTCCTCAATTGCCTTGGGCACAAGCAATAACGAGCTTTAAAAAAGACCCTACACCTATTCTACCTATCTTGGAACAGCTCAAGACTGATACATCACTATATGTACGAAAGAGTGTGGCTAATAATCTAAACGATATATCCAAAACACATCCAGATTTAGTTATCAATCTCGCACAGGATTGGTATGGAAAAAATGAATACACTAACTGGATTTTAAAACATGGTTGCAGAACTCTACTAAAAAAGGGTAATCGTGATGTATTAGCCCTTTTTGGGTACGATGATACCACTTCAATAGATGTTCAGGACTTTGCATTAGACACAACATCTATTTCTATTGGAGAAAATTTAATTTTTTCATTTACTATTTTAGCGAAAAAAGCTACGAAAACAAGACTTGAATATGGGATTGATTATGTGAAATCCAATGGAAAAAGGAACAGGAAGATATTTAAAATATCAGAAGTTTCATTAAAAGAAAATGAGAAGAAGTTGTACAAGAAAAAGCATTCATTTGCAGATGTAAGTGTAAGGAAACATTACCCAGGGGTACATTCGATTACACTTATTGTTAATGGTGTCGAACAAGGTAAACTGGATTTTGACCTAGGTGTATAATTTTATTTTAGTAAGACATAGCAGTCATTGCAAAAAATTAGCAGGAAATTATAAGTGTGTGTTTAATAACTTATAAAAAGATAATCTGAAAACTACTATGGTTTTTATATTAAAAAATTATATAAAGGAATCAGGTATAAGAGAATGATTGAGAGTATACCAGCAAAACAAATTTTACAGAAAGTTAAGTTTGAAAATACAAGATGGTTTGGAATAGATTATAATATGAATCTCTATCGTGGTTGTCCTCATGGTTGTATATACTGTGATAGCCGTAGCACAATATACAACATAGAAAACTTTGACCAAGTTAGATATAAGGAAAATGTGATAGAAATTTTAAGTAAGGAATTGCGTTCAAAAAGAAAAAAAGGGGTGGTAGGTATTGGTGCCATGTCTGATACATATAATCCTTTTGAAAAGGAGCTTTGTATTACTAAGCAAGCATTGAATTTACTTGCAGAAAATCACTTTGGAGTGTCTATTGATACCAAAAGTAGTTTGGTAGTTAGAGATATACCGATTTTACAGAAAATCAAAACAAATAACTCTGCTATTGTAAAGCTAACTATAACCACTGCAAATGATGAATTATCAAAGAAAATAGAACCCAATGTAAATCCAAGTTCTGAGCGATTTGAAGCAGTAAAAGAACTTAATGATGCTGGAATTTTCTGTGGTATATTATTGACTCCTATGTTACCATTTTTGACTGATAATAAAGATGAAATACGAGCAATTGTAGAAAAAGCACATAAGGCTAATGCAAAATTTATTTATTGTATGTATGGAGTGACAATGCGTAGTGGTCAGAGAGAGTTTTTTTATAAGCATTTAAAAAATATATCTCCAGAATTAGTGCTTAAATATCAAAGGTTATATGGTTTAAACTATTTATGTAGTATTCCTAATAAAGATTATTGTGAGACGTTATTCAAAGAAGAATGTAGACGTTATGGTATTTTGACGGATATGAAAGATATTGTAAAAGCTTACAAGAGGTCAGAATCATATACTCAAATGAAATTTTTCTAAGATGAGTTCTAGATATGATATTATAGAAGCATATTAAAATAAAATCTACATAAAACGAGGTGAAGAGCTTATGATAGAAATAAAAACTATAAAAGAAAACAAAAAAAGTCAAATTGACCTTTTGGTGTTAGCTGACCCATATGAGGAAATGATTGATAAATATCTTGAAAAAGGTACTATGTATGCTTTGTATGATAATGAAGAGATTACTTGTATAGCAGTTGTAAATGAGGTTTCTAAAGAAATCTGTGAGCTAAAAAATATTGCCACATATGAGTGTTTTCAGAATAAGGGCTATGCATCAAAGATGATAAATCATATTTTAGATGTGTATAGTAAAAAATATTCATCAATAATCGTTGGTACAGCTGAAAGTGGGATACCATTTTATGAGAGATTTGGCTTTGTTTATTCACATAAAATCAAAAACTTTTTTGTAGATAATTATCCAGAGCCAATCTTTGAAGGGGAATTACAGTGTGTTGATATGTTGTATTTATCATATAGCTTTTAGATAAACAGTATTTTTAGATAGTTATAATGGTTTTATGATGTAAGTGTATTGGTTTTAATTTAGTTTAATTTAAGTATGTAGAAGGTTAGAGGCTATTTTGTAGATTTGTATATTAGTCTTGATTAGATAGTAAAAGAAGGCATTGTGATAGATGTGAGTATTTATCATGATACTTTCTTTTTTTGTGGAGATTTAAAGTTGTAGAGTGAAGATTTAAAGTTGTAGATAAGGTAAATAAATTTTCCAAAAAGGTCAAATTGACATTAAAAATATAAATATGTCATTTTAATATAAAACTAAAATAAAGTTAAAATAAAGCTAGAATAAAACAAAGATAAAACTAGAACAAGACTAAAACAAAACAAAGATAAAACTAAAATAAAGCTAGAATAAAACTAGCATTAAAACATATTGGAATTAAAATATGAATGAATATCATTCATTGACATGCAAAATACCTTGTGCTATACTATGGGCAAGAAGAAGGGGGATTGAATATGAAAGATATAAAATCAAAATCAAAACAGGCATTTAATAATCAAGCAAATACTTATGACCAAGATATAAAAGGACAACATGCTAGAAATCTCTATCCAGTATTAATTGAAGAACTTTCAAAAATTTCATATGACACTATTTTAGATTTAGGGTGTGGAACAGGAGCCATATTACAAGATATTTTAAATGAGGACTGTAAAAAGAAGGCATATGGAATTGATATTTCTGAAAACATGTTGAAAGTGGCAAGAGGTAAGTTAAAGGAAAGTGCTACTTTAGTTTTAGGAGATTCTGAGTATCTTCCTTTTGAAAATGATTTTTTTGATGTTGTGTACTGTAATGATTCTTTTCATCATTATCCTAGACCAGATAGAGTATTATCAGAACTAAGTAGAGTACTGAAACCAAAAGGGAATTTAATAATTTGTGATTGTTGGCAACCATTTTTGTTTAGAGATATAATGAATGTTTTTATGAAATACAGTAAAAATGGAGATGTAAAAATGTACTCAGAGAAAGAAATCTGTGGATTGTTATCTGTAGATTTTAATGATATTGTGTGGAAGAATGTAAATAATACTTCATATATTGTAACAGCTAAAAATAAAAAGCATTAATGTAATTAATATAGAGATGGATATAGATGAGTATACATATCAGAGAAATAGAAATAGGGATGAGGTAAATAGTAGAGAAATATATATAGATAGATGTAGAGAAGTGGGAGATATTAGAGGTATAATAAATTAAATGAGGAATATTTTTTTTAATAGCAAATGAATGATATTCATTCATAAAAAGAAACTATACATATCTCTTTATTAAAATATATATTCTGCTAAGTAATTTATACATAGATTAATTTAATAAAATTCATAAGGAACATAATTAATTTAAATAATTTACAAATAGTAGATTATAATTGTTTATAAAATGAGCGAAGTATCTCAATTAAAATTGAATAGAAACTTCGCTCTTATATATGATTAATATAATTTATCTTTCCATAAATAATTTGATGTCATCATCAACTTGACCAATACCTGATATACCAAAATTATCAACTAAAATATTTGCAACATTAGGTGATAAAAATCCTGGTAATGTTGGTCCAAGATGGATGTTTTTAACTCCTAAGTAAAGTAGTGCAAGCAATACAATTACTGCTTTTTGTTCATACCAAGCAATATTAAATGCAATTGGAAGTTCATTAACATCTTCAAGTCCAAATATTTCTTTAAGTTTTAAAGCTATTACAACAAGAGAATATGAGTCATTACATTGACCTGCATCAAGTACTCTTGGTATACCACCAATATCTCCAAGATTAAGTTTATTGTAACGATATTTTGCACAACCTGCAGTAAGAATAACTGTATCTTTTGGAAGTTTCTCAGCAAATTCAGTATAATATTCACGAGACTTCATTCTACCATCGCATCCAGCCATAACAAAGAATTTTTTTATTGCACCTGATTTTACTGCATCAACAACTTTATCTGCCAATTCAAATACTTGATTATGTGCGAATCCACCAATAATATTACCAGTTTCAATTTCTACTGGTGGTTTGCATTTTTTTGCCATCTCAATTATTGATGAAAAATCTTTTTTACCATTTTTATCAGCTTTAATATGTGTACAACCAGGATATCCTGTTGCGCCTGATGTAAATATTCTTTCTTTTACTTCTTCACTTCTTGGTGGTACAATACAATTTGTAGTGAATAATATTGGACCATTGAATGTTTCAAATTCTGTAACTTGTTTCCACCAAGCTCCACCATAATTTCCTACAAAATTATCATATTTCTTAAATTTAGGATAATAGTGAGCTGGTAACATTTCACTATGAGTATATACATCAACACCTGTGCCTTTTGTTTGCTCTAATAATTGTTCTAGGTCTGTAAGGTCATGTCCTGATATTAATATTGCAGGATTGTTTCTTACTCCAATATCAACAGTTGTTATCTCTGGATTTCCATATCTTGAAGTATTAGCTTCATCTAAAAGAGCCATCGCTTTTACCCCAAATTCACCCGTCTTAAGTGTTAATGCAACAAGAGCATCTGCTGTTAAGGAATCATCAATAGTGCCAGCAAGAGCTTCATATATAAATTCATATATACTAAAATCTTCTCTACCAATATTTAGAGCATGATGAGCATATGCAGCCATTCCCTTAATTCCATAAGTTATCAGCTCTCTAAGAGAACGAATATCTTCATTTTCAGTTGAAAGAATACCCACTTTTGATGCCTGTTCTAACATTGAAACCCTATCATTTATTTCAAAGTTTATTTTATTATCTAATATAATATCAGATACTTGTTTATTTAATTCAGTTCTTAAATCAATCATTTTGTAAATCTGTTTTTCAATTGCATTATCATCAAAATTAGCATTTGTGATAGTAATAAAAAGACTTTTTATTACTTGGTGGTTTATTTCATTTATAGAGTTTACGTCTATTTTTCCTTTAACTACTATTTCAGAGATGTTTTTTGTAACATAAACGAGTAAATCTTGCAATTTTGCAACTTCCTCACTTTTACCACATACACCTCTTATTTCACAACCTGTACCTTTAGCTGTTTCTTGACATTGATAACAAAACATACTCATATATTTTCCTCCTAATTATTTTATAATTGTTTTAAATTTTTAAAAAATAATGCACTATCATTACTACGATACTGGAACCTTTATAACAATTAATTCTAATACATCATCGTGTAAATTTTTCACATCTATTTTTGTATTAATTGGAATTTTTAAAAGAATACCAGCATTATATTGATGAATCTCTTGTTTTCCTAAACCTATAGAAAGTGTTCCTCTTACAACTGTAATATAAGTATTTGCATTAGATAGATATTTTGCCAACTTATCACCTTTATTAAGAACTATTTGAAGGTAACTAAAATCTTCATGAGAAATAACCTTTTTTACAACTCTTTCATTGTTAGGAACAGATAACTTAAATATTTGTTCAACCATAATGAGTACCTCCTAAAATAAGTTCATAATATCTTGCTAAAATAAGTTAATAATATCTTATTAAATTTTAAGTTGTAACTATAGTGTTATTATAATATGGATAACTATATTTAGTATGTTGCAATTGCAACAATAGGGAAATTTTCTTAAAATATCTTTTTAGATTTTGTATGACAATGATGAATTATTTATTTTATCACACTATTTTTATATAAAATCATTTATGGGTTTATTATAATGGTGTATTTAAGTATATAGTTAAATTTTTTATGTATATTGTTTATACTAAAAAGCTATATTACTATATATTTGATTCATATTACCTGACAATAATTTAGTATAATAAGTTATGTTTTTTAATTTATGTCTATATTAATTTAAATAATATACTATTCTCTTTATGAATATGGATGAATAAATCTTTTTCTAAATTATCCAATTTGTCATATACTAATTTGTAAGTAGTGCATCCCCAATTAGGGATATTATATCCATTGGTTTCCCTATATAGAGACTGTAATATTTCGCCTGCTACTGTGTGTTCATATTCGATTACACCTATCATTTTCATTATTTCATCCCTTAAGTACACTGAAGGTTCTTCTAAATATTCTTTAATCATGGGAAATAACTCTTCTTCTTCTTTTATTAAATGTCCTTCTAATTCAGCTTTAAGGTTACAAAATAATTTATAGACAGATTTTAATTCTGCACTACTGTGTTGATAATGTACACTAAAAACTTTAAGCAACAATTGGTCAATTTCATCAAGTTCTTTAAAGGTAAAATGGTGATGTTGTTTGATTATATTGTCAATTAATTTTAATGGATTTTCATTTTTCCAATCTATGTATGTCTCTTTTGAATTTAAAAATTCTTTGTATTTGTTATTCAAATTTTCTAGAAACTCAAAAACATTAATTCCTTTTTCTTTCAATACTTTTTCAAGATATTGGTCACCATGACAACAATAATCTATTTTTAGATTGTTGAATATCCTTGCAGATTCTGGATATTGTGTTACTATGTCACCTATTCTTTGTTCTTTAGTTAAAGTCTTCATGTAAGTCTTACCTCCTTTTTATTTATAGGAAACTTTGTGCATTATTTTTTAGTGGATATAAAGTGTTTATTGTTATAATCTATCATAGATACTGTAAATATTATGTAACCTGAATTACAAATTGAAGTTTTAGATACAAATAACTAATATAATGCTTTTCATAATAATTTAAATTTGTAACTTTGGATACCGAATGTAAAAAAAGATAATAATATAATAAATTTAGAAAATACAAATTATGTTTGGAGGTAAATAAAAATGAAAATTTCAAAACAAATGGTTATAGGAGAATTAATTAGAGAATATCCTAATAGCATAGATATTCTAGCAGGTTTCGGATTTGGGTGTGTAGGATGCCCTTCTGCACAAGCAGAAACAATAGAAGAGGCTTGTAAAGTACATGATATAGATGTAGATAAAGTTATTAAATCATTAAATGAAAATCTTATTTAAGGAGTTATAAATATGAGTGCTTTTTTAGGAAAAATTCATTTTTGGTTATACAATAAAATTCAATTGCATGAAAAACTCTTAAAAGAAATTCTAAGTCTAGCAGAAAAAAAGGGCTTTGATTGTAATTTACTTGTAGAAGAGTCTTACTTGAAATTTGGACATCCTATAGTGGGTTCTCTAGAAAATGAAATAGATAATTCAAATATTCATGGATGGCTTCAAGAAAGGATAATAAGTGTTGAAAAACGTTTGGCATATATTATTACTAAATTATTACATCAAAATGTTATTAACATGGATGAGATATCAGAAATATTCTATAAAAATGCAGTAACTTTAGCTGAAGATGTTGATATAGAAGGATATTCACCACAAGAAATTTTCAAATTGATATTTGACTACATGCTTGAAGGTATGCCATGTGATAGAATAAATGAAGTGATTGAAAGTGATGATAATTTAGTCAAATGGAGAAGTTCGATTGACATTCATGAAGAATATTGGAAGGCTGTAGATGGTGATATAAACAACTTCCACCTTCTTAGAGATGCATGGATTAATGGGTTGTTAAGTAAAAAAGATGTAAATTATGTTTATGTTAGAAATAAAAATCTAAGTATAATAAAGAGGGTGTAAATACATTGGATGCAATCACATTAATGATTGAAGAACATAAAAACATAGAAAGAATGTTAAAAGTTATAAGACGCATATGTTTAAATATTTTAGATGGAAACAATGTTGATTACAATGATTTCTACAAAATTATTGATTTTGTAAAACATTATGCAGATAAACACCATCATGAAAAGGAAGAAAAATTTTTGTTTACAAGAATGGTTGATGAAATTGGTGGTCCAGCTGAAAAACTAGTTAAATTTGGTATGCTTGTTGAACATGACCTTGGAAGATTATATATAAAAGAACTTGATGAATCACTTAAAAAATTTTTAGATGGAAATAAGGATGCAAGGCTCGATATATTAGCCAATTCTATGTCATATGCAAATTTATTATCAAGACACATAGATAGAGAAAATAATGTTGCATATTCATTTGCAAGAAGGGAACTTTGTGAAGAAACTTTATGCAAAATCAACTCTGAATGTGAAACTTTTGAAAAGGATATGGAAAATGTTGGACTTCAAAATAAATATATTCAGGTGTTAGAATTACTTGAACATAAATATATGTAAACTTACAAGAAAGAGGCTATCTCAAAATAGAGATAAGCCTCTTTTTCATTGAACAAAACTAAAACAAGTTTATTATCAAATATAATTAAAATTATCCAATTAATAAGACTTGTATATCTGAAATATTATCCAATTAAATGATTTTATATTTATTAGAAAAGGATATCTTTTTTTAAAGCTTCCATATTTTTTATTTTAAACGTTGATAGATGGAAATCAATTGTTCCTTCATCTCTCATTCGGCATATTTCTCTTGATAGAGAAGGTCTAGATATATTTAAAAAATCAGCAAGTTCGTTACGATTTAATGCTAAGTCTATGTTATTGTTTTTTTTGTAACTATATTGCTCTAGTATGTATGTTGCAATTTTACTACGCACACTCTTTATTGACAAATATTCAATTCTTTTATTCAGTACAAGTGTCTTGTTTGATAGTATTTTTATAAAATTTTCTAATATTTTTGTGTGACAAGAACATGATTTTGTACATCTAGGTATTACATTAAAACCTTCAAAAAATAAAATTGTACAATTTTTTTGTGATTTGACAGTGACAGGCCATAAATCAAGAGCAGAAAATATAAATGTTCCTCCAAATATGTCACCCGATTTGATTATAGATATGATTGCACTGTTTCCCTCAATACTTTCCTTTAGAACAATTACTTCACCTTCTACAACCAAGCCAATTTTACTAATTTTATCTCCAAGATTTATAATATGTTCATCTTTTTTGTATTTATGAATACTTGGATTTAAACATTTTAAAACATTCACAATATCAACTTCATTCATATCTTTAAATAATTCCGCTTTTTTAATTAAATCAATATACAAGTTAATCATATTGTTATTTTCTCCTTTGTATCTGTGGTTACGCAATCGCTATAATAAATATAGTATAATTGATAAAGAATAACAAGTAGTTTATAAAAATTATTTTTTGTAGAAATAATATATTTTAAATAAATATACAATACTTTAAAATGTAAAATAAAGTAAATATTTATTTAATAATGTAATTTAATAAATATTAAGTATAATTATATTGATTATTTTGTATTTAACAATAAATTTTAAATTAATCAATAGAGAGAGATTTTATATGATACATATATTTGTATTATAAGTAATTATAAAAATTAAGTTGAAGATAAAGTTAAAAGATGAAAAGATTATTTAAAAACACTTGAATTAACAGAAAAATGATAATGTTTAATTTATTGTGGCAAATAGAGGTGTCACAGGAACTAACAATTGTCAGAAACAAAAAAACTGGTTAAAAGAGCATTAAACAATTTTATAAAAAGATTAATAATTAACACATAATATACATAACTATTTACAATAATAATTAAACTTTTTTATATTTATTAATGTAATTGACTTTTAATGAATGTTAAATACCTAAAGTTGTTAGTTAATTGTATATTAGATATTTTATATCTACTTAATATTTTTTATTTATGGGGGGCTAAATTATGTTTAAAGACATGATGGACGAATGTGTTCATACAATGACAGCCTATATTTTTAGTTTGGAAGAATATGATTTATTTATAGAAACTCAAGTTGAGGATTTTATTACAAAGTATGGAGAGGATGTTGTTGAGTCTTGTATGCATAATATAATGATTTTGCTATGTAAAATTAATTTAAATTAAACAAGTTATGTATATTTTGTAGACTTTTTTATAATATACCTATTAATCAATATTTAGATATATTTATATTTTTTAAAAATATGTATAATCAAATAGTATAAATATATTGAAAAGGAGTTGTATTATATATGAAGTTTTATACTATACAGACTTTAAAATTTTGGAATAATAATAAGAATAATAAATATCTATTAAATAATTATTCTCTTATATTAGAAGGTTTTGATATTCCATATAGATGGATGTATGCTCAAATGATAAATAGAATACCTAGATTTGATGATAGTATGATATGGGTTTGGTTGAATAGACCTGATTTAAGATGTAGTGGATACTTAGAAAAAGGTACAAAAGGTGTCTTACTTGAAATAGAAATAAGCAGAGATAATGTACTGTTATCGGATTTTGACCTATGGCATTTACCTTTGATGGATATTGCTGTAGAGATTTATGAAGATGAACAGATTGAAAAAGAGATAAGTTGGCAAAGAATATTTGACTTAGAATTATGTTCAAAATTCAATGAAGTGAATATAGAAGACTTGACTCTTCAAGGAGTAACATCCAAAGTTTCTCTATACAAAGTCAAATTAATAAAAGAATTTGTTGCAAAATGATATTTATATTGATATTTCCATTGAAATTTATTCCATAAAGTTATATATTTATAACAAGAGGTGTTATAAATACATAACTTTTTTTAAGGGGTGATTTTATATGTCTAAACGACAAATTGGTATTAAATCAACACTTATTTCAGAAACACTAGCAGTTGCCTATTGTCTTGGAGCAACGTTGGTAAACAAGTATTTTTTTAAAGGAAGTAATATTGAGTATATTCCTATAATTTTTTTGGTAGTAGCTGTAGTATGTCAATGGATTTATGACCAAAAGAATGATGATTTGGTCGATGAAGCATCTAAATACATACTATCAAGAGTTAATGGGATTGCGATAAAAGTATTGTTTTATTCTATGGTTATAATCTCTGTATCCCTTGCAACACTAGATATAAATGTATCGAATTTAAATTTAGGGATGTTTTTATTAGTCATTTTGTTTATTCAATCTTTGTTGAAGTTATTTTTATTTATATATTTTGATAGAAGGGGGATATACAATTAGGTGTCAGTATCACTAAAGACAAAAATTAAATACTATAGAGAAAAGCACCTTATGACACAAGGAGAACTTGCAAAGTCAGTAGGGGTAAGACGTGAGACTATCGTACATTTAGAAAATGGTCGATATAATCCTTCTTTAAAATTAGCGATGGATATTGCTAAGATATTTAATACAACTGTAGAAGATTTATTTGAATTTGTTGAAGAAGATAGCATTTAAATTTCAGAGTGTACTTATATATTAGAAGAGGGACGGTTTTATAAAATTGAAAATATGTATTAAGATTAGCATAAAAATAAATGCATTTTTATCATAAAAAAATTAAGTTAAATAAATATAAAATTAATATCAGATATACTTCCAAAATTATCTAATCGTAGATATAATGTAATTATAAAAATAATGAATATTTTTATAGTAGTAGTTAATTTTCTAATAAGGAGGGTGCAAAATGCCTAGTTTGATTATGGAAGTTGTAGGAGTATTATTTATAGCTATTGGATTAATTTTGACATTCATTGAGATAAAAGGAGGTCTTCCTTCTTTTTATGGATTTGGTCAAAATGCTGTAAGAAAAAATGCTGTAGGTATTATAGCAGCAGGAGTGGCTTTAATTTTCTTCAGAAATGGCATAGAGAGTGTAGATTCTATAGCTACTTTCGGCATGTTTTTAGCTATAGAGCTTGTTGTAATAGTTGCATATTTCTTAATAAGAAGAAAATTTGTTAAAGAAGACAAACATTTAAGAGTTAATTAACTAAATTATCTACTATAAAAATTGGAAGATTAAAAACAAGTAAGGTTTTGTTTTTAGTTATTTAAAATCCAAATTCGATTATTTTTAGAGAAACTATGTTCTGTATAAAGCTGGAATGTAGTTTCTTTTTTATATGTAATATAATTTTTAGAAATAAAAGTCATAATATATTATGTAAGGTAAATACCATTATAAAGTGTATGTTTGAATACAAAATGAAGCACCATGAATTTGAATAAAGATATAATGAAAATTCTGATATAAGAGCAAGTAGACTAGACAATGTTGTTAAGTAACTGGTTGATGTTATGATTCCAATTATAGAGCAAGGTGTAAGAGAAAATGTATTTCATTATACAAATGTGACTCTTGATACTAAGTTTTTGGTGTTTGGTATTATTCATATCTTTCATGAAGAGATGCCGAAAGAAAATATTAAAGATTATATAGTATCTTTAATTGATTTTATGAAAGATGCGTTTATTTGTATATTAAAAATTGAAGATGTAGATAAAATTGGTGATGTATAGCTTAATTTATAGGCCATTATATTTTAGTTGTAAGTTATTATTAAGTAGTGTAAATACTGATAAAGTATTTGCTTGGGGATATATTTAAAAATAAAACAATGACTTTGATATATGGATATGCTACAATACAACCAAATCGGAATTTGGAAGTAGATATTATAATTGTAATGATGATTTGATGACAAAATTAAATATAGTCAAAGTATATTTTTACTAAATTTTACACTTAAATAATCTATTTTAAGCAAGTATGATGTACAAAATTAATAGAGAAAGTTTTTAAAGTCTATTTTATTAATAAAATAAATATTAGGATAAATAAACATATTTTTAGATTTTATAAAGTTAAAATTTTAAAAAATAATTGATATTTATTCTAATGGAGAGGTAAGTATAATATGAAATTACATAAAAAGATACAACTTTTGTTTCTAATGCTTTTATTTACTATAATGTTAACTTCTTGTTCTGGCTCTGCAATGTCATATACATTTGAGGTTGAAACTGGTGATAAGATAAAGGTAAAATTAGACACTTCAGATGGCTATTCATTGACACAGAAAGATGGAAAGTTTACTGTAAAAAAGGATGATGAGGAAGTATTACAAGGGATATTTACCACAAAAGAAGGTTATGAAAAGTATCAAAGTATAAAGACCGCTAAAGGAGTAAAAGTTCTTGAAGATAAAGAGAAAGATGAAAATAAGTATTTCTTTTACGAATTTGAAGGTAAAGCTGGTACAGAAAATAACTTTGTTCTTTGGGTTAAGGACTCAAATACAGGTGTAGTTATAGGTAGCTTGTCTGGAGAAGAAGAGGCAAAGTCCGCATTTGAAAGATTGTCAGTTACATTATAATGAGAGTTATAATTAAATATTAATCATCAAAATCTAAAATTCTGATTTTTAAAGCAGTTAATCTTATAAGATTAACTGCTTTTTTTAGTTTAATTCAATAGTTAAGAATTATAAGATTAACTGTTTCATTGTATCTAATTTAATCATATATATTTAAAAATAAGAACCATTTTTTATTTGGTTTTTATTTATTTCTTTTTTTATTAATTTAATATCATTTGACATATTAATTCTCCTTATCTTAAACTTTAAAACTATATATACATAGTAGCAGATTTCACCTAGAAATAAAAATATATAATGAATTTAAAAGAATTTGTTAGATATTCAGTATCTTAGAGTTGTAAAAATAGGTCACTTAATTTTGAAACTATTTATACCTCATAACAAAAAATTCTCCATCCCCTAAATACGTTTTTTGTATCTTAGTCTCAACTATTTTAAATCCTTGGGACTCATAACATTTTACAGCTCTCTTATTCCAGGTTCTTACTTCTAATACAACAGGTTTAGTACTATATTTATTTCTACATTCTTCTAAGCCTAAACTAATTATTTCTTTACCAATTCCCATTCCACAATAATCTGGTTTTATACCAATACCAAAATATACAGAGCTTCCTTTATCTAATAAGTTTATAAAACCTATCAATTCTTTATTGTCATCTATAAAACTTATAAAATTTTTTCTCTTATCTTCTTTTGCTAGTGATAAATTATTCTTTTTAATCTCATTCCATGAAGGCAGATTGTATATTGAATATTCCCCCTCATATTTCCAATTAGTAATTTCTATAACATGTTCTTCTGTAAATATAACTTTATTTAGTTTCATATATCCTCCTAATTTCAAATCAAATTTTAATATTTATGTATCTATTTTTCTTCTGTATGCATACTTAAAGTAGAGTATAATCATAATGTATAAGTTTTTATTATAAAAAATTTTCATTAGAAAATCAAATAAAAGTATTAAAATTAGCAAAGACTTATTTAATAAAATAAAAGTATCTTGGGCGAGTACCAAAATACATATCAATCAAATATAAAACTCATAAATATAAAACTTATGCAGTATAAAATTTAAAATATATTAATGATAATATAAACATATTAAAAATCTAAATTAAAAATATAAAAATAAAAAATTTTAAATTTAAAATTTTTTATTTTTTATTTTTTATTTATTGCGTAAAGAATAAAAAGATGCTATACTTTTTGTAACATATTATTCCAATTATTAAGACATAATAAGCTTTTATAGTCTAATTTGTCTAATACTATTTTAGAAATTATGTTTTTATTATAATATGGCAAAAGAATAGAAATAAGGTGATAGTAGTGAAAGTAAAATCAAATTTAGATGAAATTTTATATCATAAGATTATTGAAAGTCTTATTCGTGGCGAATACTCTGTAGGTCAAAAAATCTTATTAAATGACCTTTGTGAAAAATTTGAAGTAAGCAGAACACCAGTAGTACAAGCAGTAAAAATGTTAAATAAAGATGGTGTGCTTACTATTATGACAAATGGAAAAGTGTATGTACCAGAGTATGAATACGATATGGTAAAGCAAGTTTGTGAAACAAGAACACTGATTGAAACATATGCCTTAGAAAAAATGATGCAAGAGGAAGAAGAAGTATTTCAACAAAAGCTAGAAGTGATAAAAAGATATTCGGCTAAATGTGAAGAGTTCTATAAACAAGAAAAATCTGTAGAACTTGCATTGACAGATTTAAAATTACATAAGGCTATTGTTGAAGGTGCTAATAATGAGATTTTAAATGATGTATATGTTGGTATACAAGGAAGATTTGTAGTAGTTAATTATCTGATACGACCATTAAAAAATCGTAATTATGAGGGAACAGTGCAAGACCATTTTGAAATATTGAAGTTTATTGAAAGCAGAGATACAAAAAAAGCAGTGGAGAAATTAAGAAGTCATATTCAAGGAACTATTAAACGCTTTTGTGAAGATGAATAATGTACTTAGAGATTTCTATATATTACAGGAAGCCATAAGGCTTCCTAAAAAAATAGCCTTTATAAAATTTTTTATTTTAAATTTAAAATTTTTTATTTTAAATTTAAAATAAAAAATGAAAGAGGTGGTAGAGAGTTTGAATAAAATTATTACAGAAAGGATAGAAAAGACTATGAAGAAGCTATTTACAAATGAAACATTTTTGGAATATCAATTTGTGAGTGATTGCCAGTTATCGCCAGATGGAGGATATACAGCATTCGTTGTAAAAAAAGCAGATATCAAAGAGAATAATTACACAAGCCAAATCTATGTATTAGACAATAAGAGTGGTGAACTAAAACAATTAACATCTATAAACTCTGTAGGAGCATATGCTTGGGAAGATGAAAATACTATTTTATTTCCTGCTTTGAGAAATGAAAAAGTAAAAGAAGCTATCAAAAACGGTAAACAATGTATGAGTTATTATGCTTTATCTTTACATGGTGGAGAAGCAAAGGAACTTTTTACCTTACCCATTAAAGGTGGTAAATTAAACCCTATAGGAAAAGGTTTGTACGCAGTTATTGACTCTTATGATAATGATAGACCTGTTGTAGAAGGATTGTCAGAAGAAGAGAAGCAGAAAAAAATAAATGCTTATAACAACAGACACTATGAGCACTTCAAAGAAATTCCTTATGCTGTTAATGGTGAAGGATATATTAGTAGAAAAAGAAAGCGTCTATACATATACAACAGTAACACTAAAGATTTGAAACCAATCACAGCACCTATGTTTAATGTTGTAGGTATAAAAATAAATGATGGCAAAATCTTATATGTGGGTCAAGAATTTGAAGATGTAAAAGGTTTAAAGAATGGTGTTTATGTATTTGATACAAATACTGATGAGAATGTTTGTATCTTAGAAAAAGATAAGTATATTGTAAAAGGTTTTGAATTATACAAAAATCAAGCAGTACTAAATTTGACTGATGCTTTATCTTATGGGAATGGAGAAAATGGAGATTTTTATACAGTAAATATTGATACAAAAGAAATGAAGTTACTTTCAGAACATCAGCATCATTGTATTGGAAACACAGTAACATCTGATGTTAAAATGGGTGCTGGTCAGACAAGCAAGGTAGATGGTGAATATATTTATTATACTTCTACAGTAAATATGGATTGCATTATTGAAAGAATACATATTCCAACAGGAAAACAGGAAAGAGTTACACAAACAGGCTCAGTTGAATTTATAGACGTAAAAGATGGAAACATTGTATGTATAGGTTGTTCAGAAAACAGTTTACCTGAAGTTTATACAGTAGAAAATGGAGCATTGTGTAAGAAAACACATTTAAATGACCATATTTTAGAGGAATATAAAATTTCTGTACCAGAATATATCGAATCAAAAGGAAGTTCTAACTGGGCGATACAAGGATATGTATATAAACCAGTAGATTATGAAGTAGGGAAAAAATATCCAGCTATATTGGCGATTCATGGTGGGCCAAGATTAACATATGGACCATATTTTATGCATGAGATGCAAGTATTTGCAAGTCAAGGTTACTTTGTTTTCTTCTGTAACCCAAGGGGTTCTGAAGGTAGAGGCAATGATTTTGCAGATATTAGAAAACAATTTGGGGATATTGATTATATAGATTTTATGGAATTTACAGATACAGTGCTTGAAAAATACACAGATATTGACGAAACAAAATTAGCTGTGGAAGGTGGAAGCTATGGTGGATTTATGACAAATTGGATAATTGGTCATACAAACCGCTTTGCTGCTGCTTGTGCTCAGCGTTCTATTGCAAACTGGAGTGGTATGGAAGGTACAACAGACATTGGTTACTATTTCTGCAAAGGACAAACAGGTGCTTCTCATATGGAAGACCACGAATTGCAATGGAAACAATCTCCTCTCGCTTATGCTGATAAGTGTGTTACGCCAACTTTATTTTTACATGGTGAAAAAGATTATAGATGTTATATGCAAGAAGCATTCCAAATGTTTTCTGCACTAAAAATTCATGGATGTCCTACAAAACTTTGTCTCTTTGAAGGAGAAAATCACGAGTTATCTCGTTCAGGTAGACCAAAACAAAAGCTACAAAGACTAGTTGAAATGATGGATTGGTTTTCAATGTACATAAAAGAATAAGAGTAATATGCATTAATGAAAGACAAAAATGAGTATTAAGGAAAAACAATAATATAAATTAAAAAGTACTTCTAGATAAATAGAATAGCAAAGAAAAAAAAGAAAATGATACAGAAAGAAAGACAATAAAGAAAGGAGAATAGAAAAATGGAAAAACTAAAGATTGAAAGTTCAGATATTTTTGAATATATATTCCCACATGATATTTCTTGTTCACCTGATGGAAGTCATATTGCTTATATTATATCAAATATCAATGAGGAAAAAGATTGCTATGAACATGACCTATATGCTATGGATGTCAAAACAGAAAAACAAATACATATGACACAAACAAAAGATGTAACATCATTTAGCTGGATTTCTGATACAGAGCTTCTTTTTACATCTAAAAGAGATAAAGCAAAAGCAGGTACAACAGATTTTTATACTATTTCTATAAAAGGGGGAGAAGCAAAGAAAGCATTTTCTATTCCAAAAACTTGTAGCATACCCATATCACTTGGAAATAAATTATGGTTATTTACAACAAAAAATCCAACAGATATAAAAAAAGCAGAACTAGACAGAGCAGTAGAAGGAGTAGATTACTGGACATTTACAGATAAACCTTTTATAAGAGATGGGGAAAACTTCTCTCAAAGAAGACGTGTAACATTAGAATTGTATCAAGAAGGAAAAAAAGAAACAAAAGCTATTACACCAAAGTATTGTGAGGTAGCAGGTGTAGATGTTTCTCCTGATAAAAAAAGAGTTTTATATTCAGGTCAGATTTATGAAGATTGTGCAACACCTTTCTCTGGTCTTTGGGAGTACCATGTAGATAGTGGTGAAACAAGAGAACTCATACCACAAGGAAAATATCAAATCAGCTTAGTTAAATATATTGGTGAAGATAGAGTAATGTTACAAGCATCTATATTAGACCGTTCTATTACACAAAATCATGATATTTTCATGCTTGACTTGAATACTGGCGAAATAAATATGATTGCCAGCCCAGATGGGATGTATGCTACATTACTGGATGTAGATGCAGTATATGGTGGTGGACGTAGTAATAAAGTCGTAGGAGATAAGTTTATTGGAGCAAGAATTTGTAGAACTATGACAGAGTTTGATGAGTTTGATACAAAAACAGGTAATATACGTATCATCACAAAAGTGGATGCTTTTACATCTTTTGATATTTATGACAACACTATGTACACAATCATGCTGAAAGATTATGAGTTGGCAGAAATATATAGCATTGATATGGCTACTGGTGCAATGAAAAAAATGACTTCTTTTTCTAAGCCATATTTGGATAGTCATAAGGTTTCACTACCTGAGAAATTAACATTTGTAGCAAAAAATAAAGAAGAAGTTGATGGTTTTGTTATACCACCAATAGATGCAAAAGAAGGTGAAAAATATCCTGCTGTATTGTTCATTCATGGTGGACCTAAGTGGGCATATGGTTACATGTTTACACACTTAAAGCAGTGTGTAGCTGCAAAAGGAATGTATGTTATTTATTGTAATCCTCATGGTGGTGACGGTTATGGTGAAGAGTTTTTGGAAATGGTAGAAAAATGGGGATATGTTGATTATGACCATCTTATGGAATTTGTAGATACTTGTATTGAGAGATACCCTGGGATTGATGCAGACCGTTTAGGTGTTGCAGGTGGAAGTTATGGTGGTTATATGACAAACTGGATAATTGGTCATACAGACCGTTTCAAGGCAGTTGCTTCTCAAAGAGGTATTAGTAACTTGATTACAGCTTCCTTAATTATCGACTTTGGGGATAGAATTATGAAGCAAACTTGTGGAGATAAGACACCTTGGAATCATGAAGAAGTTCTTTGGAACCATTCACCTATTAAGTATGTAAAAAATGTAAAGACACCAACTTTATTCTTACATAGTGATAGGGATTATAGATGTTTTATGGGAGATACCTTCCAGATGTTTACAGCATTAAAACAGATTGGTGTAGATACGGAAATGTATTTATTCCACGGGGATACACATGGATTGTCTAGAAACGGAAGACCATCTAATAGAGTTGTACGTGCCAATGCCATTGTAGATTGGTTTGAAAGATATTTATAAGGGGGTTATTCTATGAGTGATATGTTATTATGGTTTAGTGTTGTATTAATCTTATTTGCTATTGGGGATTTGATTGCAAGTAAAACAAAAGCAAAAGTTTCAGCTGTATTTGTGACATTACTTTTATTTTTGATTCTGTTTGTTACAAAGGTAATACCAGGGGATATTATTGAAAGAGCAGGTATGACAGCAGCTGCAAGTTGGAGTGTTCCAATGATTATGTTTAGTATGGGAACAATGTTGAATGTTAGACAGTTTATAGATGAATGGAGAACTGTGTTGACAGCATGGCTTGGGATTGTGGCCGTTATAGTTTGTGTTTCACTTTGTATTCCTTTGTTTGGAAAAGCAACAGTGTTGACAAGTATACCAGTTATAAATGGGGCATTACCTGCCACTACTATCATGACACAAGCAGCATTAGAAAAAGGATTGACACTTGCAGCAGCTACAGCAACAGTTGTATTTGCAATCCAGAAGTTTGTTGGGACACCAATTGCCTCTAGAGCTGCACTACAAGAAGCAAATCGTCTTTTAGTAGAGTATCATGAAGCAAAGGCAAAGGGGATTGATTTAGCCAATGTCGATAATGATAAGAAAGAAGCAGAAAGTACAGGGGAAAAAGTAAAGCAAGTATTCTGTGAGAAGTATGATAAATATTATTCTACAAATGTTTGTATATTTTTCATAGCTATATTTTCTTATTTGGGATATGAGCTTTCAGAGCTTATCCATGTGAATTATTCTATTGTATGTCTTATAGTTGGTGTTCTTGTAACTCGTATTGGTGTTGTACCAAAAGATATTTTAGAAAAAGGTAAAATCAAAGGTTTTATCAATATGGTTGTATTTGCAGCTGTTATTCCTTCTTTAGCAAAAGTTTCTTTGGGAGATTTAATTAGTCTGTTTGTACCAATTGTAGGTATGTTCGCAGTTTCTATTATTGGTATATTCCTTGTGATGAAGGTACTTCCAGGTTGGAAAATTATTGGTTCTAAGCCTCTTGCTTTTGGAGTAGGGTTCTGTCAAATGTTGGGATTTCCGACTACATATTTGATTTCAAATGAAGTGTGTAATGCTATTGGAGAAACGGAAGAAGAAAAAGCATATTTGATGTCTAAAATAATGCCTAAATTAGTAGTTGGTGGTATGGCTTGTATGATTTCGATTGTAGTAGCTGGTATTATGGTACCTATGTTGTAGAGGGGTTTGTAATAATGTAATAATAAGAATATCTCTTTTTAAGGTTTTGTGGTATAACATCTACTTTATGTTATACCGCTTTTCCTTTTTCATCTCGTTATATTTTAAAATTAACAAAAATATAATCTTAAAAACTAATATCTACAGTATATTCATCTTCTATTAAGATATAATTACAGTCATACTTTTTACACATTTGTAGGTTTTTAGTATTTTCTTCAATAGTGGATTCCATTGTGCAGAATGAATCATCCAATCGATTTTCAATAGCTGTTTTTATAATCTCTTTAATGATAGACCATAGATAGGGTACAAGTTCTTCATCATCTTCTGGTGTTAACTTAGTGTTTCCACTTCGTATAAGTCCCATTTTTAACAGGTCAATAGATAAATATGTATATTTGTATTTTTCTAATATTTTCTGTGCAAATAAAGTTTTTCCAGTATGAGAAGCACCTGCAATTAAAATAATCATAATTTAAACACCTCTTTCAATAAAGTGAACTGCTGAATTATCCCAGTATTTTTTATATACTCTATCATTCCTACCATCAAGATTTAGTTGATACATTCTAAATGTAACTAATATATCTTTTGGTTGCCATTGTTCTTCATAAGAATATTGATAGCTCATACCTAATTGTTTCATTACATTACCACTACGTGGATTTTTAATATCATGTGTGGCAGTAATATAAGGTATACTATCTCTTTTTAACTGTTCGACAACTGCTTTACTTGCTTCAGTCACAATACCTTTGTGCCAAAATTCTTTACACAGTCCGTAACCAAAATCGTGATTATCATCCATACTTACATTGACATAACCTATTGGGATATTGTCGTTTTTTAAGCAAATCGCATAGTTATATCCATGAGAGTTTTTATATGCTTCTACATACTTTTTTTCAAAAAACACCTTTGTTTCTTCCAGTGATTTAAGGGGAAACCATGGCAAATAAGTATTTACATCTTTATCACTGTAAATTGTGAACAAAGCTCCTATGTCATTCTCAGTAAACCTTCTTAATATGAGTCTTTCTGTTTTTAGTTCAGGAGTATTTTTAAATATCATATTCCTTATTCTCCTTTCAAAGTCAAAATTTATCAGCTAACTTCTTGTAATAAATTATACTATGGTTTCATATTCTAGTCATTTTTTCTGCTTTGATTAGGTTACTTTTATGTCATGATTCATCAAAAGTGAAAGGGTTGTAAAGTGAGTGATAATTAAATAGAAATAAAAACTATGCTTATAAAGCATAACAATAGATTTAATATAGGTATTTGATATTTAAATAGTCAGATTCTATAATGTAGTTTAAAGGGATGATACTATAATTGATAAACAAAATCAATATAGTTTTATTATCTAAAATTTAAAGTGAGTACATCATATTATCAAATTATGGGTATATGCTCCTTAAATTATAGGTATGTGTTTCTTAGTAAAATTAATAAAAATCAAAAACTTTGTTACTTGATTTTTAACACCGAAAATAAAAATTAAAATACAAAAAGGAAAGGTGAATAAAATGAATACTAACTTTAATTTTTTTATACCAACACATGTAAAGTTTGGATGTGGGCAACTAAATAAACTCCATAGTGAGGGGTTACCAGGGAAAAAAGCATTGCTTGTCATATCAAATGGAAAATCTACGCATACTAGTGGAGCTCTTAATCGAACACAAGAACAACTTAAAATTGCTGGAGTAGAATTTGTAATGTTTGACAAAGTACAGGCAAATCCCATTAAATCTACTATCATGGAGGGGGCTAAAGTAGCACGTGACAATAAATGTGATTTTATAGTTGCTCTAGGTGGTGGTAGTGTAATGGATGCCTCAAAAGCAATGGCTGCAATGACCACAAATGATGGAGATATATGGGATTATATGTTTGGTGGCACAGGTGGAGAAAAAATGATTGCAAAAAATCCTCTTCCAATTGTATGTATTACTACTACTGCTGGAACTGGTTCAGAAGTTGACCAATGGGGCGTTATTACCAATGATAAAACAAATGAGAAGATGGGATTTGGTGGAGATGATAGACTTTTTCCTGTATTAGCGATTGTAGACCCTGAGCTTATGGTAACTGTGCCTTCAGAGTACACTGCATACCAAGGTTTTGATGCTCTATTTCATTCAACAGAAGTATATATTAGTAAATTTGCAAATCCTATGAGTGATATGATTGCTTTAACTGCTATCGAAAATATTGCAAATTATCTTGCTCGTGCAGTGAAAAATGGAAAAGATATGAAAGCAAGAGAACATGTTGCTTTTGCTAATACATTATCTGGTCAAGCAATGGTAATCACTAGCACTACAGCCAAACATTCAATGGAACATGCTATGAGTGCATATCATCAGAATCTTCCTCATGGAGCAGGTCTAATTATGATATCAAAAGCATTTTATGAATTTTTTATTGACAAACATGCTTGTGATGAAAGATTTATACGAATGGCACAGACTATGGGTATGGAGAATGCCTCAAAGCCAGAAGATTTCATCACAGCACTAGTAAACTTACAAAAAGCATGTGGCGTTGATAACCTGAAGATGAGTGACTATGGGATTGTTTATGAAGAACTTGATGTCTTAGCAAAAAATGCTCGTGATACCATGGGTGGTCTATTCCTTGCAAACCCTTGTGAAATGAGTCATGAAGAATGTGTTGCAGTTTTTGAAAAAGCATACCATTAAGGAGTGATATACAAATGATAAATTATTACAAAAAGCTAATAGGTGTGGTTCTTTGTTCTACATTGATATTTTTTCTTGTTGCATGTGAAAAACAACAAGAATCAGAATCTACTCAAAGTAAAACACCTGAAACGAGTGAATCGTTAAAATCTGATAATGAAACAATTAAAATAGAAGATGCACGTATCTTAGTTGCTTATTTTTCTCGTATTGGTAATTCAGATACTCCAAATGAAACAGAAGCTGTATCCTCTGCAAGTGTAAATATTAGAAACAATGTAATTGAAGGAAATACTGAAATTGTTGCAAAGATGATTCAAAGTAAAACTGGTGGTGATATATCTCTTATAGAAATGGAAAATAAATATCCATCTGATTATAGTGTTATTGAAAATCAAGGTCGTGATGAACGAAATGATAACATTCGTCCAGTACTTTTAAATAATAGAAGTGATATAGACTCTTATGACATAATTTTCCTTGGATATCCTAATTGGTGGGGTGACATGCCAATGGCAGTGTACAGTTTTTTAGAAGAATACGATTTTTCAAATAAAATTATCATACCATTTTGTACTAGTGGTGGTAGTGGATTTTCAAACAGTATTGAGAATATTAGAAAAGAACAGCCTCAAGCTACAATTAAAGATGGTCTAGCTATTAGTCAAACACTTCCAGATGGTACAGAAGATGAGATAAACACATGGTTGTCTAATCTTGGATTAACAAAATAAATATATAATAATTAATCGAAAAGGGGAATAAAAGTATGGGAAAAAATGTTTGTATAATATCTACTAGTCCACGAAAAAATGGAAATTCTGAAGAACTAGCAGATGAATTTGCAAGAGGGGCAAGAGAGCAAGGTAATGAAGTGGAAAAGATTACTCTGTATGATAAAAATATTAATTTTTGTATTGGCTGTCTTGCTTGCCAAACAACGTGTCAATGTGTATTAAAAGATGATGCAAATGACATCATTAAAAAAATGTGTAATTCTGATGTACTTGTATTTGCTAGTCCAATATATTTTTATGAAATGACTGGACAAATGAAAACACTTTTGGATAGAACGAATCCAATTTTTCCAGCTGAGTATACTTTTAGTGATATTTATTTACTTGCAACAGCAGCAGATGTTAATGAAAGTGCCATGGATGGTGCACTTAAAGGGTTGCAGGGATGGATTGACTGTTTTGAAAAAGCAAGATTGGCTGGTGTAGTAAGAGGGACTGGGTTAGACCAAATTGGTGCAATTAAAAATGATACAGATATACTGAAACAAGCTTACGAAATGGGAAAATCTATTTAAGAAAACTAACATATAAGAAAATAAATTGTTGAAAAACGTGAAACTCATTGATTAGGAAATAAGATTTACTTATCGATAAAAGGAGAATTTTGTATGCGTAAAATAAGAAAATGGATTATATTTTTGGCTATATTAACTAGTAGCTTTGTTTTATCAGCATGTAACAATACATCATCAGCTAAGACAAAGGCGAATGATTTAAATGTACTATCTCAAGTCCCAAATAATCAAAGTATAAATGCAACTGATAAAATAAATACTACTAATAAAATAAATGCTACTAATAAAGTAAATTCTAATGACAAAGTAAATAGCCATGACAAAATAAATGAACATGAAGTCCGTATTAAGTTAACATTTGATGATAAAGAAGCAATTGCTGTGCTTGAAAATAATCCAACCACGCAAAGTTTGATTGTTCAGCTTCCAATAACAGTTTCCTTTGATGACTTTGCAGGTGCAGAAAAAATTGCCTATACTCCAACAGAACTTTCTCAAAAAGAAGCACCTAGTGGCTATAACCCAGATATTGGAGATATTACATGTTATGGTCCTTGGGGCAATCTAGCAATATATTACAAAGACCAACCTTATGCCAATGGATTGATTCCTATGGGGCATTTTGAATCTGGTTTAGAAGAGTTGAGTAATATGGAGAAGGGAGTTAGAGTTACTATAGAAAAAATGTAAAGTTATATACTTTAAAGGAGTGCTTAAATATGTCCCCAAAAAGAACCTTACAAATCCTTCTTGATGTTGGAATGATTGGGATGTTACCAATTATAATGGCATATGAACTGGTTGGCGAATCTGCACACGAATGGCTAGGATTAACGATATTTATTATATTCATTCTACATAATATTTTAAATTATAGGTGGTATAAAAATATACTAAAAGGTCGGTATTCATGTACTAGAATTATCCTACTCATAGTAAATATTCTATTACTTGTTTGTATGGTATGTTTAATGCTCAGTGGAATAATTCTCTCAAATCATGTTTTTGTTTTTCTGCCAATACATAATGGTATATCATTAGCCAGAATAGTACATTTACTTGCTTCTTATTGGGGGTTTGTGCTGATGTCAATACATCTTGGTCTTCACTGGAGAATCATGATAAATACTGTAAATAGTATGTTTTATATTAAAAATTCAAAAATTAGAGTTTGTATTTTAAGAAGCATTTCTACTGTGGTAGTTGTTTATGGTATTTATGCATTTGTACAGCAAAACATTATAGATTATATGTTTCTTGTTAATCAATTTGTATTCTTTGATAAAGAACGCTCAATAATTTTGTTTTTTATTGATTATTTGTCAATTATGGGGATGATTGTGTGTATTGTGAGTTGTATTTCAAATTATTTTCAAAAATTTGCCTTGTTAAAACAGAAATCTAAAGCATTACATAACTGAATCAATATGCATATAAATTAAAAAAACATTAGTCACATGGCTAATGTTTTTTATTAATTAAATTTTATTAATTAAATAATATTCTGTTCTTTATAAATAATCATCTATAATGTAGTGTAATCTTTTTTCATATTATTTTAATGTACTTTTAGTTTTAATAATATCAATACTAGAGTAAATCAAAGGATAATAAGAAAAAATAAAAGTAGTTGAAAAGCTTGTAATTACTTGCTTCTATACTAATTACTATACCACAAAATAACAAAAAAATCAAGTCGAGTAATCCCTCAACTTAAGTGATATACTAGGTATTAACAATTTTTTATTAATAAAATATAACTAGAGGCTAATCTATGTTTTTTCAATTTCTTTAATTAAATTGACCTCTAATTAAGTAATTATAAGGAGAAATATTATGAACTTAAGAAAAGGATTAGATGTTTTAAAAGTTTCATCACATGTATTGGGAGAAAATAAAGTTATGTATATTCCTGTAATCTATACAGAAGATGAGGCAACTCTTGTTGATACTGGTCTTCCAGGGCAAGGAGAGTTGATAATTGAGGCTCTTAACAAAAGTAATACAAGCTTCGATAAATTAAAAAATATAATAATCACTCATCATGATATAGACCATATAGGAAACATAAATTACTTAAGAGAAAAGTCTGAAAATAATATCAAAGTATACGCATACAAAAGTGAAATTAGCTATATAACAGGGGAAGAGACTCCTTATAAACTTTATATGCTAGAACAAATGGTGAATAATATTGATGATAAGATGCTTAGTATGTTAAATGTTATGGGACTTGGATTTAAGTCATCATACACTAAAGTAGATGTATCTTTGGATGACCATGAAGTTTTAAATTTAGGCGAGGAAGTAGAAGTCATACATACAGGTGGTCACACTAGAGGTCATATATGCCTTTATTTAAAGAAATCTAAAGTACTTATTGCTGGTGATTTGTTACAGATAAAGGATGGGGAACTCGAGCCAGTTGATGTGATGCATAGCAACAAACAAGAATTGGCAGATGCTATCAAAAATATAAGTAATTATGATATAGAGGAAGTAGTTTTTAGTCATGGCGGATTGTTTCAAAACAATATAACTTAGGCATTAAAAAATATAGTTATTGAATAGTATTATTATCAAATAGTATTATGTGATTTAAAATAATCTACAATAATTTCTTAAATTACTTAAAATAATGTCTGAATAGGAAGCAGGAAAATTAAAGATAAGTAATAAAAAAATCCTTAGAATCTATTTATTTAAATTCTAAGGATGTTATTAAGTTCTAAAGATGTTATTAAGTTCTAAAGATGTTATTAAGTTCTAAAGATGTTATTAAGTTCTAAAGATGTTATTAAGTTGTAAGGATATTAATTTTGATATTAAATCTTTAAGTTCTTAAGGATATTAAATTTATTACAAACATATCTCTAAAGTCGAAGTTAGTTGCTAATCATATTGTTCATACCTTTTATTTTTAATAAAATTCTAGTAACTAAAAATAATATAGGTAACTCTATCAAAGGACCGATTATAAGTGCTAACGATATTAAAGGTTTATCTGGAAAAGTAGCTACTGCAATAGCTAATGCTATTGGAGAGTTTCTAGCAAGTGTAGTTAAATTTAGGGATACACTATCCTCATAACTTAGATTAATTGCTTTACTTATAACTCTAACAAAAATAAAGTTTATAATAAAAAATATTAATATTGGTACTAGTAAAATAAATAAGATTTGATAATTTTCTAGTAGTATTTTTCCTTGAGATGCGAACATTGCAACTATAGCTATGTTTAAAAAATATCCTTGGAAATCACATGCCTTTGAAGTTATTCTGAATATATTTGTATGAATTCTATTTGACCCATTAAGATACCTAGAAGTACCATTCCTAAAATAATAAAACTCTGAAACTTATTTACTTCTTCCATGTAGACTTCTTTTATTCGAAAATTAATTTTAATTGAAAATTCATATCAATTATTAAATTATAACACGATAATTGATTTTTAAAAACTCATTTAAAAAATAATTACGTATTGTGGATTTTGCACAAAATAAATGCCCATATAATCATTCATTAGAATTATAAGGGCATTTTAGTAGTTAATTTTAATATTAAATTAATGTACTCATTTATGTAATCTATAAATCTTTTAACTTTTCAACTATTAATTTATTATTAATCTTTGATGGTTCAAACTCAATAATCTCGTAATCACCAAGTTTGTTAATATAAAAAGGGTCTTCTTGGATAATTTTATTAACTTCTTCTTTATCAGCATTGCATAAAATTATTCCACCTATTCTAGGATTTTTTCTTCCAGAGCATATGAATTTATTATTTGCATAATATTTATTTAAAAATTCTATATGTGCATCTAGTTTTTCTTCAATTTTATTTAGTTCAACTGTATATGTTATATTTACTATTACCATATGTACATCTCCTTAGATAAAGTATATTTAATACATTTAAACTATCACTTCTAAGTTACAAAGTCAAATATAAAGCTAATGTAATACGATTGTATGATGTTAAATTTTATTAAAAAATAAAACAAAGTATAATGTGATAAAAAAGGTAATCATTCAAGAAGTATTGGTCAAAGCCATTGGATGTTTAGGTGTAACATATTTTGCAACTAAGGTAGGTAAGCTTTGGGAAATGTGGTATAATACTATATTAGTATTTTGAGTTAACAAATTAGTTTAATTATGATTTTATAGAATTAATGACAATTAGTTTAGTTCACTAATTGTCATTAATTAAAACTTACTATTTCTGGGCTAATAAATTGAAACACCCTTTGTTGATAATTTTTTTAAAGCCTTTTCTGTAGAATTTACACTTTTACCAAGAACACCATTCTTTATGATATTAACATGGTACCCTCTGTTTATTGCTCCTAATGCTGTCTTATAAACACAAGCTGAAGAGTCTAATCCAATAATTGAGATTGTATCAACTTTATTTTCTTTTAGAGATTCACTAAAACTTTTGGATGTAAAGGAATCTTGCTGATGTTTAACAAACACTTCATTATTTTCGACCTTTAAATCACTACAAATGGAAGCTCCCTTTGACCCTTGAAAAAGGCAACCACCCATTGAAATAAGGCAAAATAGAAAATCAAAGTGATGAAATTCTTGACAGATATATACTATTTTTTGTCCTTGTTCTTTAGCTTCAATGATAATTCTATTTACACTACTTACAAATTCCTCTTTTTGAGGATAAATTCCATCTTTTCCACACATAGCTTCTTGCATATCAATAACCAACAAAATCTTTTGAGGTTCTTGAAAATCTTGTATTTTTTCTCCTTTTGTAGGGCGTATAAATACAATCATTCTAATAATCAAAATTATAAGAAGAAAGTATGATATGGCAGTGGGCGTAAAAGAACACAATGCAGCAAATATGATAATACTACATAGTTGTACAAAAGTATAGAAACCTTTCATAAATAAGTCTCCTTTTAGTTTATATTTTTAATATTTGGATAATATTACTTTTATTTTTAATGATATGTGCTCTTACTTTTTGTACTTTGTAATAAAAGCATTGAAAGCAGTAATAAGTAGTTGTTTTTCTTCTTCAACTGTAAGAATTAGACTTCCTTTGTAGACTAAACAAGCAATACCATGAGTATAAATCCATATATTATAAAATAATTCTTTTGCCTGTTCAAAACTAAGCGAACCTTCACTAGCAGCACTATTCACCACAAAATCAAGTTGTTTAGATGCTTGTTCATTTAAATTATAATTTATAGTACTATGTTGCATAATAGCTTCAAACAAATTTGGGTATTCTTTAGCAAAGTTAATATATCCAAGTCCATAAGTTAAAAAAGCAGAATCATCTAAAGAGTAATCACCGATATATTGAGAAGGATAATCACTGATATATTGAGTATGAAATGTATGGATTTTTTCCTCTACAGAAACACGCAAATCTTCAACTGTCTGGAATTCTCGAAAAATTGGGGCAACTGATGTACCTAGTACTAGTGCAACTTTCTGAGCAGTGATGACAGTAACACCTTCATTTTTGGCTACTTCAAATCCTGCATTTATGATTGCATCTCTATCTGTTTTTATTTTAGGTGGCATAAGCTCAACTCCTTAAAATAGTACTTGTTAGATAACAATTACTATTTTATACTTTAAAAAAAACACTGTCAAGTAAACATAGTAAAAGATATAATTTATTCTAAATTGTATCTTTGATTTAGATATTAAATATAGCATTACAAGTATTTTAGATAATAGTTTATATACTACAATTTGAAAGTTTTATAATACTTAAGTTGAAAAATATAATAATTGTGAACTTTGTTACCTTATAAATATTTTTTTATTATTTTTACGATATATAATAATTATTGTAATTGATTTTGTGAAATTATTACTGTAATATCTAATTATATAGATAAGGAAGTGGAGTGATAACTATGTGTTTAAAAAAATTATCAAAATTAGAGTTAGTTATTATGAAATTTATTTGGAATTTAGATATAAAAACAAATTCATATGAGGTTATTGATTATATGCAAGAAGAGCATAATTTACCAGAGAAAGTAGCTTTAAAAACTCTATCAAAATTATCAAAGAAAAAATTCTTATACGTACAAGAAACGAGTAAATGTACATACTATACCGTTGCAATCAAAGAAAATTCGTACTTTGAATTTATATCAAGAAATGTACAAAGCCTTTTGAAGAATATTTTTATAAAGAATTTATTAGTGTCATTTCATGAAGAGGAGTTAACAGCAGAGAAGATAGACTCATTGGAAAATTGGGTGATAAACTGGGAAGAAGTTTGTATATAATCTAAAAAGAGTTTTATAATGGTTTATTTACAGTTATAAAGCTCTTTTTAACTGTGTAAATTTAATATAAAATAAGAAACCAGTTATATAGGAATCAATAAAAGGAGGTTTTGTAATATGAAAAATGAGATAGTAGTTATTGCTCCTTCTAAGCTATTTTCAGATACTGTATATGAAGTGCTTGAAGAATTACATATAAAAATTCCGTCATATATTGCTACAGGTAAAGAAACCATAGAACTAGCAGACAATCTAATTAACTTAGGTACTAAAGTAATAATTACTCGTGGTCAAAATGTTGATTTATTACGCAAAAACGTTTCAATACCAATAGTAGATATTGGATACAAATACGAAGATATATTTTATTCATATAAAAAAGCACTTAAGTATTCCTCAAAAATAGGATTTATAGGTCTAGAATCATCATATAAGACAGCTAAACGATTCAAAGAAATCTCAAATTTTGATTTAGAAATACCTAAGTTAAATTCTCTTTATGAGTTTGAACATACAATAAAAGAATTAATTGATGATGGTATTGAAATTTTCATAGGTGGTAAAACAACAAAAGAAATCACTTCTAAATATAATAAACCTTGTATAGAAACTGAAGTAGAAAAGTCTTCTATTCATGCATCTATCAATGAAGCAATTCATCTATATAACATAGGAATTGAAAAGAGAATAAATAACTCTATTACAGAGGAAATTTTAGAATGTACTCATAGTGGGATAATCGCCATTGATAAAAATCACTCACAACTTTTTATAAATAATCAAGCAAAAAGATTACTATTTAACCAAGTTGATAAATTTATAAAAGATTATTTAACCTCTAGTGATATTTTAGATTCACTTAAAAATGGACACTCTCTATGCAACAACATAATTAATTTTAAAGGTTCTTCTCTTACATTTGACTGTTTTCCGATTATAATTGATAATTTACATTTTGGATGTGTTGCAATTATACAAGACATAGAAGATATTCAATCTACAGAAAAAGAAATAAGAGAAAGTCTGATTTCAAAATCTCATTGTGCAAAGAGTTCTTTTAATGATATATTAGGTTCGAGTGATGCATTAATGCACTCAGTAAACATGGCAAAGAAATTTGCTAAATCTGATTCCACAATTATAATTACTGGAGAATCTGGTACTGGTAAAGAAATATTTGCTCAAAGTATCCATAATTACAGTAATAGATTTGATGGACCTTTTGTGGCTATAAACTGTGCAGCGATACCTGAGAACATACTTGAAAGTGAACTGTTTGGGTATGTAAAAGGTGCTTTTACAGGTGCAAGAAACGAAGGCAAAGCAGGTGTATTTGAATTAGCACATAATGGAACTATATTTTTAGATGAAATAGGAGAGATTTCTAAAGATGTACAAGTCAAACTGCTTAGAGTATTGCAGGAGAGAGAAGTTACTAGAATAGGTGATACTAAAGTTGTACCTATTAATGTAAGGGTTATAACAGCTACTAATAAAAATCTAGTAGAGCAGATTGACAATAATAACTTTAGAGAAGATTTATTTTACAGGCTTTGTGTGTTGAAATTGGATTTGCCTCCTCTTAGAGAGAGAAAAGAAGATATAGAGCAACTGACATATGCTATTATATCTCAATATAATAAACCAGTTTCAATATCTGATTCTGCACTTAAACTATTAAGTAGATATGATTTTCCTGGTAATATAAGACAGTTAAAAAATATAGTGGAGAGATTGGTCGTTATGTGTGATGATAATTTTATAGATGAATACTTGGTTTCTGACATCTTAATTTCTGAACCACATTTTAGAAAGGATACAAATTCAGCACCAACAACCGATTATTCTCCTACTTTGGTGGATAATAAGATTGTAAATTATGAAAAAAAATTAATTCTTGAAACACTGGAGAAAAATAATGGAGTAAAATCTGCCACTGCAAGTCAACTAGGGATTAGTACTACTACTCTTTGGCGTAAACTTAAAAAATATGAGCTTTCTAATTAAATAAATAATAATAAAGTACTAGTATTTTATAAGTAAAATAATAATTAAATAAAATAAAAATACGATTAACTAAATTGATAGTTAATCGTATTTTAAAATTTATATGTATAAATATTTTATAGATATAGAGTAGAGGTCATTTATTATTATGCTCTGTAAACATCATCTATAATTTCTACACCTTTTTTTTCTAACGTTTCTTTTACCCAATCTCTATTTGCAGTTCCTTCAGAAGCCTTTACCACCTTAGCATGGTCTTGCTGAGCATTTGCTTCTGCTTTCTCAATAAGGTCTACTGCATCATTTTTAGGAATTACGATTACACCATCTTGGTCTCCTAGTATTATATCACCTGGATTAACAGCAATCCCACCTATAGATATAGGAACATTTACTTCACCAGGACCTTCTTTATATGGACCACCTGGAGTAGTTCCTGTAGCATATATTGGACAATTAGACTTTGATATAACATCAATATCTCTTATTGGACCATCTATTACTATTCCAGCTACTTTTTTGAAATCTGCAAGATATTTGTACATTATTTCTCCCATAATAGCTTGTGTTCTATCTCCATTATTAGATAGTATTATTATATCTCCTTCTTGAGCTATATTAAGAGCTTGATGAAGCATTAAATTATCTCCTGGTCTTGATTTTACTGTTAATGCAACTCCACACATTTTGTTTTGTGGTGAAGACATTAACTTTATTTCTGAACTTAATGCACTTGACCTATACATGCAATCTCCCACATTTGCTGCTGGTAATACACTGAATCTTTTTACAAGTTCTTTATCTGGTAAGTCTCTTTTTAAATATACTCTATTTCCTATTGTCATTTTAAATTCCTCCTAATAAGTGTTTATTGTTTACTAATCGTTGTATATAGTTGCATTATCCCAATCTATTGATTTTACTGGCCATGTAGGATTTTTACCTTCAAATACTTCATTAACTCCAATTGCAGAGTGTAAAGAGGCTCTATTAGTAGCTTCTTTAGTTGCTGCTCCTATATGAGGAGATACCACAACATTATCTAAATACAATATAGGATTTTTTGAATCAACTGGTTCTTGTTGTAATACATCTAAACCAGCACCTGCTATAATATTATCTCTACATGCTTCATATAAGGCTTGTTCATCTACAACACTTCCTCTTGCTGCATTTATAAAAAACGCTGTTTCTTTCATCATATTAAACTGTTCTTTTCCTATAAAGTTTTTAGTAATAGAAGTTGTTGGACAGTGAACAGAAACAAAATCACTTTCTTTATATATCTTGTCTATATCCCTAGTTACTTCTATGCCTTTTGGGAAATCTTTAGATGATTTATATGGGTCATATGCAACCACTTTCATATTAAATCCATCCATACACATCTTAGCAACTCTTGAACCTATGTTTCCACATCCAATAATTCCTACAGTTTTTCCATCAAGCTCACATTTAGGAGTTCTTAATTTAGCTTTATAATAGTCCTCTATAAAGCTTTTTCTTACTTTTGTATAATTTCTAGAGCAATATAACATATACATTAGTGTTACTTCTGCAACAGAAGTACTATTTGCTACTGGACAATACAATACTTGAACACCAAATTCTTTTGCAGCTTCCAAGTCTACAGTATCAAATCCTGCACCATGACGTACTATTACTTTTAAGTTATCAGCAGCTTCAAATACCTCTCTTGTTATTTTAGATAACCTAACTATAATTGCATCAATACCTTTTATATCATTTATTATATCTTTAGTATCCATACCTGAACCAGTTATTAGTTCATGTCCTCTACCTTCTAAGTAATCTCTTCCTTCTTGCATTATTTCTTGTGGCAATAATATTTTCCAACTCATTTTCTTCCTCCTAATTAATTTTCATATATGTAATCTGGGGCACAATATACTATAAATCCATCTTTTATGGTCATTTCTGTTTTTAATAATTTATCTGCCTCGAATTTACTACCTTTCCAATCTGTATAAATTTGTTTAATATTCATGATGTCAAATATTGCTACATCTGCATTTGCACCTTCTGATAAGCATCCTATCTGATTTTCCATCTTCATAAGTTTAGCTGGATTCTGTGTTGTCATTTTTACAACATCATATAGACTTATTCCCATACATATGTATCTAGACATAAGGTTTGGCAGAGAGAATATAGGTCTTCTAAACATGCTTGCCAACACCAAATCTGTGCTACAAATATCAGCTATAAACCCTTGTTCCTTTGCTTTTAACATGACTTCAAAATCCCCATGTTTTCGACCTTCTCCTGTATCAAATATGATTCCTCTTTCCCTTGCTTTCTTCACACATTCATATAAATTTCCACTTGAGTCGAGGATAGTATTTTGAACGCCTTGATATACATGTTCAAATATATCTCCTGGTCTTAATATGTTTAATACTTCTTCTGTAGGAACTGGTAAATTTGTACAATGAACTTCAACAGGACATCCTATTTTTTCAGCTATTTTAATAGTTTCTTTTAATGGTTCTATTCCTAGACCTTCTACTAAATTTTCACTTAATCTTATTTTTAGACCTAATATATTATCTTTATTTTCATTGTATATTCGTTCTATTTTTTCATGATTAAAATACTTTGGGTCAATACATTCATGGTAGCTAGTAGTTACCAAACCTGCTGAGCAAACTTGCAAGAAACTTTTTATATTAACTTTACTTCTAGCCACAATTGAAGATTTAAATAGTTGGTAATTTGCTACTCCTGCTGAACAATCAATTGCACTAGTAACACCTGTTGGAAGATATGTACTATCTGGATATATGCCAATTTCAGTTCCATCTGCAAACATATGAGCATGTGCATCAATCAACCCAGGAAAAACAAATTTACCTCTTGCATCTATTGTGTGTTTTGCTTTATCACCATGTTTATATTCAGTTACTTTTCCGTTGTATATAGCAATTGTTTTATTTCCATTTACATTGTTTTTAGGGTCTATTACATGACCATTTACAATAAGTAAATCTAGCATAATTATTCATCTCCAATATATAAATTTAATGTGTACTTACCATAATCCAATTATTTTCCAGTAAGGTAAACCTATTACTAAGAATATTGCTAATGCAACCATTACCATGATAGTACCTACTTTCCAGAAGTCCTTTTGAGATACATATCCTGATGCAAAGGCTATAAGACCAGCTCCATTTCCATAATGAGTCAATAAAGCTCCATAACTTGCAAAGAATGCTAATAATAATGTAACTATCATTGGGTTTGCTTTAGTAGATAAAACTATTGCAAATAGTACAGGATAAAAAGATGCTACAAAAGCACTATTTGATACAAAGAAGTATCTAACTGCTAAACTTACTAATAATAGAACTATTGTAACTAATAATCCATTTATATCTGATAGATTAAGTACAGTACCCAATTTATCAGCTAACCAATTGTAAAACCCTGCATCAGCTAATGAACCGGCAATACCATAAAATGCACCATACCATATAAATACATTCCATGCTCCTTTAGCACCAATAACATCATCCCAATCTAAAATACCTGCTATAAGGACTAATGCTAAGAATACAAATCCTACTACCTGCATATTTAAGTTTATAAAAGGTATTTTTTCACCAAACATCCATCCAAGAATTGCAAGAATAAAGAATACAACTAGTATCTTTTCTTGTTTTGTAATAGTACCTAATGATTCCAAATCTTTTCTTATCTGTGGTTTAATATCTGTTAAATGAGTTAAACCTGGTTTGTATATCTTATATACTATAAGTGGTGCTACTAGTAAGAATAAACCTGCTGGTACGACTGATGCCATAAACCAAGTTCCCCAAGTTAAGTTAACACCTAACATACTTGATGCCAAAGAAACTGTTATCGCATTGGTTGCCATACCTGTCAAAAATAATGCTGCTGTCCCTTGAGATACTACATATGTTAATACTGTTAAATATGCACCTAATTTTTTAGGCTCATCATCAGGTTTAGAACCTGCACCTTCTGCTATATTTCTAAATATAGGGTATATAATAGTTGTTCTAGATGAATTTGAACCTGTAGCAGGGCTAAGTATTAAATCGCTTATCATCATTAGGTATCCAAGCCCTAAGGTAGAATCTCCTGCTCTTAGTAAAAGGTTATATGCCATACGTTTTCCTAATCCTGTCTTTACAAAAGCTGTACAAACAATAGTTACAACAACTAAAAACCAAGTCATCTTATCTGAATATCCATGAAGTAGTATTGACTCGTCCATAAACATAAGTGCTACACCTACAATGATTAAAGTGATGATTGGTTCTTTAAATGGTTTAATAACAAGACCTGCTAGTAAACCTAGATATAAAGCAACAATATCCCAAGTTTCTTTTTTTAATCCTTGTGGTGCAGGTAAACTCCATACGATTATTGGTATAGCTGCAACAAGTAAGAATTTCATCAACTGTTTTTTATTCATTTTTTTCTCCTTATTTGATTTTAGATTTATACTAAGTTATAAAAGCACAAAATATGCCAACTTTTCAGATTAATACTATTTTTTTATTTTTTTGTGTAATTTATTACGATTTAATTGAGAATCGAATCGATTCAATAAGAATTTATAAAAACCTTTTCTTAGATAGTATCAGTAGTAGTGCTTTATTTTACGATGTTGCATTTCAAAATGAAATACAATAGTTCTAAAATGAAATGTAATATTTCAATTATTAATAAAGCGATACAAAGTATATCTTTAAACAAAGACATAAATAATATGTGACAATTAAAGAAAACATTAAATCTAAATTTTATTATATATATAATTGTATAAATAGTTACATGTATCACTATATAAGTTAGAAAAGAATATCTATATACTATCTTTAGAAATAAATAAGAAAATGTAGTTTGGATAAATAGGGAAGAGGACTTTGGAAATGTGGTTTTAAAGATTATAAGGTGCATAAGTCGTTGAAAGAAGGCTGATAAATAATAATACTGAGATATATTTATTAAGGGAAATCATTAATATGATACAATAAATATAATATGATAAAGTAGAAAAAATTTAAAATATATGGGTAAATCTTATGAAGATTTTATAGAATCAAAATGTTACATAATGGGATGCTCTGGAAGATATTTTCTTAAAAAAAAGAATAGTGAAAAACTTTTAGAGACTGAAAATTTTATATGAAGAGTAAACTTCAGAAAGATGGTGTATTATGGGTGAGTTACAAAAAATTCCAGGGGTAGGGAAAGCAACAGAAAAATCTTTAATAATGTTAGGGTATACAACAATCGAATCACTTAAAGATGCAAATCCAACAGAAATGTATGAAAAAGAATGCTTAATGTGTGGACAACATATAGATAGATGTCAGTTATATGTATATAGATGTGCAGTATATTTTGCATCAACTGAAAATCCAGAATCAGAAAAATTAAAGTGGTGGTATTGGAAAGATTAAAAAAACTTTTAAAAATTTAAGAATCAATAAAAGAGTTAAAAATCCGTTTTAAATATTGATAAGAGCGAATATTTAACTCTTTCTTAGTTGTAAATTTTATGTAAATCTATCAATCTAAATATCTATCCATCTAGTTAAATATACTATTCAACAAAATAGATTGAGATAATTAATTAGAAACTGCTTCTTCAAGCCATTTTCTGCACTGTTCAATATTTATCATAGGGTCGAAACCTTGGTCTTTACCCTTATTTAAAAGCATATCACAAGGGAAAGTGTCACATTCACCACAATGATTAAGCTTCTTATCTTCACAACAAGTTTTAACCTTACATTCTCCACCCCAAAATGGCTTTTCCATATTTGGACAGCCAGTGCAATTTACTTGCTCTTTTCTTGTACAACTGTTACAACAGACACCACATCTTGATTCAAACATATTCAAACATCCTTTCTAGTACTAGTATTATAAAATAAATTTAGATGACTCTGTAGTTTCAAATAATTGATTTTGAGTCATCTAAATATCACACATAAAGTTATTGTCTTTGCTATACTAAATTATAAAGACTATTCAAAAAATTCTTTTGCATATTCTACAACACCAGAGACTCCTTTAAACCCACCTTCTAATAATTCTATAGCCATGAAGTTTTCATCTGGCACTTCAAATGGAGCCATTATATTAAATTTACTTGCTACCTGATAACCAAATTTAGGATAATACTTGTCATGACCTAAGACAACACAACCTCTATATCCTTTTTCCTTTGCTATTTTATGTCCTTCTTCAATTAGCTTTGTACCGATTTTTTTACCTTGCATACTAGGAGAAACCGATACAGGTGCTAATGTTAAAAGTACATCATTTCCAACTTTTATTTCTGTAAATAAGATATGACCAACTATATTTCCATCATACTCAGCTACTATTGAAAGTTCTGGAACAAAGTTATCGCTATTTCTTAAACGATTAACAAGATTATGTTCATCATGGTCAGAAACTTCTTCATTTTCAAAGGCAGACTTAATAACATCATACACTTTACTTTTATCACTTTCTTTTTCCTGTCTAATTATCATTTTAATTACACCTCTCAAGGTCAAATATTTATTTATTATATTCAATAATTTTTTAGCTATATTTAATTAACTTTCATTATATAATATAATAGTTAGTTTCACACTAAATCTTTAGTATATTATTAAATAAATTTAAATAATAATATTATTATGTACATTTATACCTTTAAGTATATCAAGCATATAGTTTTTAAATAACATACATATTATTCTTAAATATCAAGCATATAGTTTTTAAATAACATACGTATTATTCTTAAATATCAAGCATATAGTTTTTAAATAACATACGTATTATTCTTAAATAAAAAGCACACAACTTTTAAATAACATACATATAACTATTAGATAAAAAACATATAGCCTTTAACTGATAGGTACATAATTATTAAATAAAAAACACATAACATCTAAATAAGTAGTAGAGTAGTAAGTATAGATTATTTTTTATAATAAAAGACATTACACCAAGAATAATTATATCCTCTAACTTCTAACCACTCAGGGAATGAAATATCTTTATTAGTTTCATCATATTGAAACCATAAGTTATACAACTCTTGATAATAAGTCTTTTCATTTAAGTATTCACTATATGAATCTAAGTTTTCTTCATACTTTGTAAGTAACTTGTCCATCTCATCTAAATCATACTTAATATTTGCTTTAGTACTTAAAATAACGCTTTCTTGTATATGATGAGAAGCAAACCATAGTTCATCTATATACTTATTTAATAATAATTCTACGGATTTAATATCTTTACTATCTAACTTTAAAGCATCTTTTAACATGTTTTCAGAAGAGTAGTATGTATATTCGTCACTATTCAAAGAAATAGGAATATCTAACTGGTATCCACATCTAAGAAAAGGCATCTCCTCATTTAAAATAGCCTCTTTGACTATTGGAAAAATCAACTTAACAACTAGAGGTTGCTGGAATGTTTTTATATTATTCTTATCAAAACGTTCTTTGCAAATATATGTAATAAAGTGTTTCTGTTTAATTTCAGGTAATGTCAATATGTACTCAATCATAAGGTCTAGCTTTTTGTTTGCTAACTTCTTAAGGCCACTATTTCTTGTGTTTGCATATTCATTCCAAAGTGTTGTTATTTGCTTATCTTCATAATCTATGGTATTCATTAATTGCCTCCAAACAATATTAAAACTCTTTGCGAGTTATATAATTATGTCTAAATTATAATTATGTAAATAAGCCTATTACCATGTATCGGGAATCAGATTCCAGATTACAATTATAGTAATAAGTATTATTGATAAAGTAACTGATGATGTAACTAATATTGGCTTATTTTTTTTTATAATACCCACAAATATACCTACTGTTAACAGTAGTACTAATAAAAGGATTACTAAATTAAATCCAAATGCAAACATATTTATATGCCCTCCTCATAAAAATATATATAGGCTTCTCCTGTATTTTACCATATTACATGATGAAAGTCATTTTCTAACACTAAATATTTTAAGGTGACATACAAATAATCACGATAAAAAATAAGATTATATAACCTTAAGATAATAATTACTTTACAAAAATAAATATACAATATATAAATAAATATAATATATAATAAGTAAACCATCTAATTATAATTCAAATATAATTAGGTAAAATAAATATTTGAATTTTAATAGATGGTTTTTATTATAAATCCTTATTATTAATATATTTGATTCTAATATATTGACCATTAAGAAATGACATCATTTTTCTTAAAATTTCTATTGGCAATTTCAGAAAATACTAGAGTAGTAATGAATGCAACAAATATTGAAACCATAGTATCATTAATACTTAAAGCAGACTGCTTTATAATTCCCATTGCACTTCCTAGCATAGAGTAAGGGAAAAAGATACCAATAGAAGGCTTAGCTATCAGTAACACCATACCAAATAAAGAAAGACAAAGGCTAATTCCAATAGGAGTTGCAAAACTTCTAATCTTAATAGACATATATAGCTGTATAGAAGCTATTGAAATAGAAATAATCCAACCTTTAACAATCCAACCAGTAAGTTCTTTAGGGATACTATCAGGAAAAGCAAACATATTTCCTGCAACTATATAAAAGATAACAAAAACAATTTGTGTAATAGCCGTAAGTACTGAAATTACTGCAAGCTTAGATAAAAATATATTTTTTAGATTGATTGGTAATGTCATTATATTGTTCCAGTTATGATTCATATGTTCAAGCCTACAAATATATGCACAAAAGATTGCTATTAAGATAGGAAAGAAAAATTCCCCATAAAAAAGACTAACTTGAGTCCATAAGCTATACCATTGTTTTGTAAGAATACCTTGATTTAGATAAAAATTACCACAACCAATTAAGACACTTATAAGTGGTAAAGCTAACAATACATACCATATAAAAGAATTTTTTAACTTTAGGATTTCTCCCAAGACTGCTTTCCTTAACATTTAAACCCCTCCTATAATTCTTTTTTTAATAGATGATTTCTTCCAATATAATAAATTAACATTCCAATTAAGAAGATTATAATAGTAATTAAAAGATTCATATCAATTCTGTAGACGGATGGTCCACTGGCATTATCATATGCATAGTTTAAAGGTGACAATTCCAAGTAATAAGACCATATAAATAATCTACGAATACCTTGATAAAATAGTCCTGATGTTAAACCTATAAAACTACCTACCATACCAAATGTAATTGCAATCATTTGATTTGGAATTACAGTTGCAATCCACAGGTGTAGCGCAATTATAGCAGTACTTACAAGTATTGTTCCAAATGTATATTTTAGAAGTAAAATTAAAGAGAAGGGTTCAATCATATCTCTAAAACATCCAAATAGTATAATAGATAACAATTGCATTAACACAGATGCAGATATTAAGATAATAGTGCATAAGAATTTAGAGAAATAGATACTATTTAAAGGAGCTACAGAAGATTTTAGAAGTTTCCACGTATCTCCTTTATGCTCTATATCGCTTATACGTGATGTAATTATTGATATTAAAATAGGAAAGAATAAGCCATTTAGAGTTACAAAATTCATGATAATATATGAATATTCAAATCCACTTAACATATCTGGATTACGTGTAATGGTTCTATTTGAGTTCATAATACACCACAATATTTCAACAACTACAAATAAAAATGTCATAAGAAAAAGTTTCTTTCTTCTAAGTTTGTAAAACTCTAGACCAAGATATTTCATTATAAAGTCACCGCCTTACCAGTAAGTTCTAGGAATATATCTTCTAAGCTCTTTTTATGTTCTTCTATTCTGAATACATCAATATTTGAATTGACAAGTATGTTATTTACTTTAGCTACATCTGAGTCGTTTAAATTTTCAATAGTCAAGTATCCGTTTTGTATAAGTGACATATATCCTTTATTGTTCAATAATTTCTGTGAAGATATAAGGTTTTGTGTTTTGATAGCGATATGACTTTGACCTCTATCATGAAGTTCTTTTATGCTATCTTGAAAAACAAGTTCACCATGATTTATTATTCCTATTGATGTAGCAATCTGGTCAATTTCACTCAAAAGATGGCTAGAGATTAGAACTGTCATACCGTATTTTTCTGGAAGTGACTTTATTAATTCTCTAATCTCTTCAATTCCTGCTGGGTCAAGACCATTTGTAGGCTCATCAAGTATTAATAATTTAGGAAACTTCATTATAGCCATAGCAATACCAAGACGTTGTTTCATACCTAAAGAGTACTGACTAACCTTTTTGTCCTTTTGATTTTCTAGTCTTACTATTTTCAGTGCCTCATTTACATTTTTTTTAGGCAAGTCCAAGAGTTTTTGCATGATAGTCATGTTTTCAAGACCTGTTAAATGTCCATAGTATGACGGAGATTCTATCAATGAGCCAATATCTTTCAAAATCGATATTCTGTTTTTCTCATTTAACTCCTTATTTAAAATATTAATGTTTCCTTGTGTAGGCTTTGCAAGTCCAAGTAACATTTTAAGTGTGGTAGATTTACCTGCTCCATTAGGGCCTAGAAAGCCATATACAGCACCTTTTGGAACTCTTAGGTCTATATCCCTTACCCTAAATATTTTGTTGTATTCCTTTGAAAGTCTGTGTGTCTTAATTATCATTTCCATATATTTCATCCCCTTTTTTAATCTGTGTTTATTATTTTTTTTTAGCTTGTATTAGTATAATAACTTGACTACATTTCAGATAGCTGACGTTTACCTTACAATAACCTTAAATAGTTCATTGAGGGAAAGTCATGAAAAAAGGGATGTGATATACTAAAAAAGGGTGATGATTATGGAATCAATAAAAGATAAAAAAATACTTGTAGTGGATGACCATAAAGAATTATTAAAAATGATAGATGAAATCCTAAGAAAAGAGGGGTTTAATAGAATATTTTTAGCATCAAGTTATGAGGAGGCTATTAGAGTATTTAAAAATATAAAGCCCGACTGTGCGATTTTAGATGTTGTATTACCAGATGGAGATGGTTTTTCTATTATGAGAAAAATCAGAGAGGCATCTAAGATACCCGTTATTTTTCTTTCTGCAAGAGGTGAAGACGAGGATAGATTGATTGGTTTAGGTCTAGGGGCTGATGATTATATAGTAAAGCCATTTTTACCAAAGGAACTTACATTAAGACTCATAGGTATATTAAATCGTGTATATGTTCATATAGAAGAAGAGGAGTTGCCAGTATTTAGATTGGGAGATTCTGTTGTTGTGAATTTAAATAGTGCATGTGTTGAAAAAGATGGACAAGAGATTTCTTTAACAGCTAAAGAGCATTCATTGCTTTTAAAGTTGTATGAAAATAAAGGTAGAATTGTTACCAGTGACTCATTGTGTCAAGCTATTTGGGGAGATGATATGTATGGATATGAAAATACTCTTATGGTTCATATCAGAAGAGTTAGAGAAAAGATAGAAAATACTCCATCTTCTCCTAAACATCTTCTTACAGTAAGAGGTCTTGGATATAAGTTGATGATTAATTAATTTTAGATAAGAATGAAGGAAGTCAAGAGGAGTGATTTAATTTTGGATAGTATAAAGTATATATTAAGGAGATTTATAGGTTCAAGTATCTTGATTTCATTACTTTTTATTATATTAAATATATTAGGTTTATTTGCATTTTCATATGTGACATTTGTATCTAAATATTCTGATGATTTGAATGCAAGTGAGAGTAAGGAAATAAGAGCAACTTTGATGATGCTTGAGGATAAAGTAATCTTAAAAGATGGAAAGTTTACTTTAGATGATTCTAGTAAGGAAGTTTTACATAGTAATAAAGTCTGGGCAATGCTAATTGCTAACAATGGAGATAGGGTATGGGGCTTTGATTTGCCAAAAGAAATCCCAAGCCATTATACTTTGACGGATGTAGCTAAGTTTTCAAGATTCTTTTTAAAAGATTATCCTGTGTATGTATGGGAACATCCAAGTGGAACCTTAGTAACAGGGTATCCAAAGGATAAGTATACTAAATTTAACCTTACCTATACTATTGATGAAATAAGTCAATTTCCTATGCTAATAATAGGTATGCTTTTATTTAATGCAATAATTACATTTTTACTAGCTTCATTTATAGGATTTAAAATGGTCAAATCTATAAAGCCAATTATTACTGGTATAAAGCTTATGTCAAAGGGAGAGCCAGTAGTTCTCCAAGAAAAAGGAATACTGAGTGATATCTCAAAATCTATTAATACTGTATCTAAAGAGTTGCAAATGAAGAATGAAAGACTTAGAAAAAAAGAAGAAGCTAGGACTAACTGGATTGCAGGAATATCCCATGATATAAGAACACCACTTTCAATGATAATTGGATACTCTGGAGAACTTGAAGAAAGCAGTAGCCTTTCTCAAAGAGAACAGGAGCAAGCATCTATCATATGTAATCAAGGCATTAAGATTAGAGAATTGGTAAATGACCTTAATTTGGTGTCTAAACTTGAATATAATATGCAACCATTAGATTGTAACAAGATTAGAGTTTCTGTGTTTTTGAGAGAGCTCGTTTCTGAATTTATAAATAATAATTTGGATAATGATTTTTATATAGAGCTTGATATATTGAATGAAGATATTACTATCAATGCAGATAAAAAATTGTTAAAGAGAGCTATTAGTAATTTAATACAAAATAGTATAACTCATAACCAGCAAGGATGTAATATAAAGGTGATTTCTAAATCGGATTTGGATTTTTGCTATATAATTGTTGAAGATGATGGAAAAGGAATGAGTCAAGAGAAGATTAATTATTTATTAAAAGCTCAAAATGGATTAAGTGAAGCATATGCTAAAGGTCAAAATCATGGTCTAGGTCTTTTGATTGTTGCAGGCATTATCAATGCACATGATGGTAAGCTAGATATCACAAGTATTGATTGTCAAGGAATAAAAACAATCTTAAAATTACCTTTGATTAAGTAAAATTTTATAAAATAATAATAGATAAGAATGAAAAATGAAAATATTTTGAAAATAAGTTTATTCTTTATTGACAAAGAAACTCTATTAGAGTAGAATAATGATAAATTCTTTTCTTGTCAAGTTTTATTAAATAAAGAGTAACTTTTGTTTTATGCGCTTAAAGCTTAGTTACTTATGGTATCAAAATTTTCATAGAAATAATATTTTGGGATTATTGTAAGGTTGTTAAACTCTTTATATAATTCCTTTTTTTTATATTTGTTACCATTTTTTACCTAATATTTAATATTATTATTGACAAAAAAATTCTACTAAAATAGAATTAGAGTATAGTGTTTTTTAATTTTAAGAAAAACATAATGAGATGCTGAAGAAGGTTTTAATTATAGGATGTTTTGTGTAATTGTCATAGTCTTTATACAATTATTTTGAATCTATTTTAACATACTTATTTATTTAAAAAAAGAGAATTATTTTTAATTGTCATAATTTGTACATAAAAGTTCTACTAAAGTAGAGTTTTTTATGTGTTATTTCCATATATATTTTATAAAAATGTATATATATGTTGAAATATATTAATTATTTATAAAATAATTAATATAATAATTTAAAAAATTTAAGATATAAATAAAAAAACTACTAAAGTAGTCAAATACAATTATATAAAATTTTTTAATTGAAACTGAAATTATAATCTTAAGATTAGAATAGACATTATTTTTTGAAGGTTTAAAAGTTAAGAAACCAAAGACTAAAGGAAATGAGATTTGCTGAAATACAAATATTTAAAACTAAAAAATACAAAAGAAAGGAGAGCTACTGGGCAAGTATCCAAAAATAGATAGCTGAGTACAAAATATTTCATAACATTAAGCAATATAACACAAAAGAAATTTGACACTATTTATATATATTTACTGTGTACAAATAGCTAAATTTAAGATTTAAAAATATCTTATAAATCAAGTTTATATAAATCAGTATAAGATTTTTTAATAGAAAAAATTTATTACGGAGATTGCTTGTCTGTATTCTGAGTAGCAAAGGTTTATTATGCCTATAAAAAAGTTGCCACAATCAGAATTAAAGATAATGAAATTTATATGGAAACTAGATTCCAAAGTAACATCAAAAGATATTGTTTTAGGGATGGAGCAAAAATATCAGTGGAAGCAAACAACGACTTTGACTCTTTTATCTAGATTGGTAGTAAAAGGATTTCTAAATTCTCAAAAGGTAGATAAATATACACATTATGAAGTTTTAATTAAAGAAAAAGAATATATAAATGTTGAAACAAGAGAGTTCTTTAAAAATGTTCATGATTCCTCTATGAAAAGCTTATTGTTATCATTACATGATAATGTTAATTTGAGTAAAGATGAGCTATTATTTATTGAAGAATGGATAAAGAGTCTACAAAAAAATGAAAAAAAAGTATAGATTAACATATTTCTTTAGATTATCAATCTGAGACATATGGTGTATTTATATAATCTATGTGACTACTTAAGTAATATAGATAAAATCTATAATAAGATTACAATATAAATCCAAATCAGATTAAATATAAGCGTAAACTAATAATTGATATTCTGATAATTTAAAAAAGCTACCTCTACTTAAACTAGATAAGTGTAATTGAGGTAGCTTTTTAAATACAAAATACTAATTTTTAGAATGTATTATATAAGTTTTACAAATATGACATGCAGTTTTCGTATTTAAACTGATATAATAAATAATAAAAATATTGATAAAATAAAAGCGTACTAAAAATCAGGAGGAGAACTTATGAAATATCAAGTTTCATTATTAGCAGTAAATGATGTAGAAGTGTCAAAAAAGTTTTATAAAGAGCTATTTGAACAAGAAGTTGAATTAGATTTAGGTAAAAATGTAACATTTAGTGGAGGGTTTGCTATACAAGAAGATTTTGCATGGCTTACAAGGATTAATCCAGATACAATTGTACGAAAATCAAATAATATGGAGCTTTATTTTGAAGTTGATGATTTTGATAAGTTTATTGAAAAATTAAATTCTTATAAAGATATAGAGTTTGTTCATCAGCCATTAAAACATGAGTGGCAACAGAGAGTAGTCCGTATTTATGACCCTGATAAGCATATTATTGAGATAGGAGAGTCTATGGAAGTCATAGCTAGAAGGTATTTATCTGAAGGTTATTCTGTAGAAGAAACTTCTAAGATAATTCAACATCCAATTGAATTTGTAAAGCAGTGTGAAAGTACTAAATAATATTTTTTATGTTTTATTTTATTAAATTTTAAGTAAGATGATAATGTAATTGTATAAATTTATGTTCAATACGTATCAGTCAAATATTATTGAAAAGGAGTGGTTATTATTAAAGCAATTGAAATTTATAATAAATTAGCATTGGAGTTTGATATTAAAAATATTGATGACGATTGGAGTTTTATGAATTTTGACAATGATTTTATTACTCCAGAATTTAAAACAAAATACATAGGCTTGGTACTAGACAATGCCAAAGAAATCAATAAAGTATATACAACTACTTTTCCTGATAAATACATAATTAAGCAGATTATAGATAAAGATGAAAAAGATGTCTTGATTTTTTCACATCATGCAATGGAGTATATAGCATCAGATGAAGGTTTCCCATTTCACGACATACCATTATCTTATATGGAAGAGATGAAAAATCGTAGAATATCTTTTTATGTGTTACATTCTCCATTAGACAATTATAGTGAATATTCAACTTCTGTCAGTTTTGCAAAGGCTCTAGGTTTGGAAATCGTCGAACCGTTTTGTAAGTATGATGATAAAATCAAGGTAGGAGTTATATGTAAGACATCCTTAAAATCAATTGAAGAGACTAAAGAGCTAGTTAAAAAAACTGTTGGTCATGATGTGAAATTGTATGATTATGGAGAATCGGAACTAAAAGATGGTCTAGTTGCTATTGCAGCAGGAGGAGGAAGCTATCCATTTGTAGCAAGTGAAGTTGCTGAACTTGGTATAAATTTATATATAACTGGATTTACTAAACCTTTGTAGCAAGTGAAGTTGCTGAACTTGGTATAAATTTATATATAACTGGATTTACTAAACCTTTAAAGCATTTTGAACCAGCATTAGAGTTCCATAGAATAGCAAAGGATAATTTAATTAATGTTATAGGTGCTACTCATTACTCTACAGAAAAATTTGCCTGTATGTCTATGGTTAATTATTTTAAAAAACTAGGGATAGAAGCAGAATTCTTGGAAGGAAAAAATTATTTAGAAGATTTATAGGATATAAGTTATAGAATATATAGAAGCTTGATAGTATATATGTAGAATTAATAATGTATGATGTATATAAAGTTAATAGTATATAAAACAATAAAAGCAAGCAGTTGGTAAAAGTTTATGTTTACTGACTGCTTATTTTTATGCTCTTTTAGGTAGATATTTCGTAATAATACTTGGCAATATTACAGTTGATTATAGTCTTATGAATTTAGAAACAAACTTACAATTACTATTTATAATGTTTATTTTTCGATATTTTTTCTGATATTATTTACAATTAATTAGATTTTATAAATATTTATTTCGGATTATTATAAATATTTATTTTGAAAAAATAGAATTATTATATTTATGAGAATAAATGGTATAATAAAAGGTAAAGTGTCAAATATACACTAAATTAAATAAGTTAATTAGTATATAGATTAAAGTAGAAGTAATTAAAACTTATTAAGTATCAAAACATGACTGCTTATCAAAGTAGTTATTTAAAAAGACATAAAAAAATAGTTGTTTAGACAAAGTGGTTATTTTAAAAAAGTAGTTATCTAAAAAAAAGAGGCTGATTATTCATTAAAGTAACTATCCAAAAATGGACAAAAAGATGACTTATTATTACTCATCTAAAAAATAGAAAATCAGATATGAAATTTAATAAATAATAATTGATAGGGAAGGGAAAGATAGCATGATATTTACAAAAAGTAATAAATACGATAAGAAATTTCTCATGGAAAATATGATGGGACCTAATTGTATAAAGATATTGGAAGAGTTGACAAGTAAGATAAGACTAGAAAAAGGAATGCGTATTTTAGACTTAGGATGTGGGAGAGGGATATCTTCTATATTTTTAGCAAATGAATTTGATGCTACTGTATTTGCAACTGATTTATGGATAGAGCCAACTGAGAACTATGAAAGATTTAAGCAATTTAAATTAGATGATAAAATATTTCCTATACAAGCTGAAGCACATGAATTACCTTATGCAGAAGGTTTTTTTGATGCAGTGATAAGTGTACACTCTTATCACTATTTTGGTAATAAAGAAGGATTTTTAGAAAACCATATATCACCTCTTGTAAAAGATGGAGGAGTAATTGCTATGGCAATGCCTGGATTAAAAAAAGATTTTGTTAATTGTATACCAGATGAACTTATTCCATTTTGGCAAGATAATATGAATTTCCATTCAATTGAATGGTGGAATGAGCTTTGGTCAGAATCTGAGTCTGTAACTGTAGAAAAATGTGAAGCTTTAAGTTGTCATGATGAAGCTTGGAATGATTGGTTAAACTGTGATAATTCTTATGCTAAGAATGATAAAAAAATGCTGGAAGTAGAGGCAGGTAAGTATTTTAATACAATTTCCTTGATAGCGAGAGTTAATAATAGTAAAAGTTAGATGAAAAATTTAAATCTAAAGTAGTTTTTTAAATTGTTTATGCCCAATTAGATTATTTATGTCAATTGGGTATTTTTATTTAAAAAATATGACGGTATGATACAAAAAGCACAAGTATAGGATATAAACTTTGAATAGGATATAATATAGTTAAATGAAGATATGTCAGTTGTAGGAAATTTATAATTTATTATAAACTAACATTGACAAATTAAAGGGTTGCTTTTATACTCGATACAAGTAAAGTAGCTTTAAAATTATAGATTTAAAATAAACAACATATGAAATTATAAAATAAATAACATAATAAATAAGAATATGTAATTATAAAATAAATTAATTTAGGAGGAACAATAATGAGTGAAACAAAAGAAGAAAATTTACTAGAACAATTTTTTAAAGTGCAATCATTGCTACATAAATTTCACCTTCAAAATCATAAATCACATGGATTTTTTAGAGCGACGCATAGAGGACAAGGTAGAGTATTATCCATGTTAAAAATAAAGCCAGAAATAACTCAAAAAGAACTGTCATACTTACTTGATATGAGACCTCAATCTTTAGGTGAGTTGCTTTCGAAATTAGAAAATCAACAATTTATCACTCGTACACACTCAGAAAAAGACCGTAGAGTAATGGTAGTAAAATTGACATCAAAAGGAATGGATGAAATTAATAAGAATGAGCAGAGAGAAGACCCAACTAATCAAATATTTAATGTATTGGAACCAGAAGAAAAGAGTACTTTAAGTTATATTCTTACAAAGATTACTAATGAACTAGAAAGAACTATAAAAAGTGAGGATGGTAATAACTTTGATGAGGCACATATGCAACCACCACCAAGACCACATCATGGACAGTATTTAGGTGGATTTGCTGGTAGAGATGCAATTCAAAACTTATTTAATTCACATGAAGGATATCCAGATTTTCAAAATAGAGAAGATTTGTTTGAACAAATGGTAAAACAACACCCAGAACTTATAGAGCAATTGATGAAACAGCATCCAGAGTTCTTTACGGAAAAAGAACTTGATAGAAAAAATAGCTCTAAGAATGAAAGCGAACAGGATATTGATGAAGATTAAAAATTTTATAGTATTATTTGATAATTTTTTCTATATATTTTATTATACTTTAAATTAAACTGTGAGATGTTTAAGTATATAGTCAAAGGGCTAGTACATCTATATTACTTTAACTATCAAAGAACTTATTTTAATAGATACACATAAATAGAAATATACAAAGCTATTTTAATCTAATATATTATCATATATAGTAATTTATATATCACTATAAATTAGAATAAGAAAAAATTATTTAACTATAATAATAAATTAAAAAAGGGGAAATGTTGAGTTGATGGAAGGAATAAAATTTATAAAGTCAGAAGAAAAGTATATTTGGTCATATTGGCAAACTTTTGATAAAATTGCAAAAGAGAGGAAATATCTAGCTATGGACGAAGCATTTCCTTTTGAAGAAACAGTTGAATTTATAAAGAATGTTATAACTAAAAATTTTCCACAACTATTTATAATTGAGGTAAAATCAGATACATGTATTGGTTGGTGTGATGTTTTGCCTAAAACCAAAACTGTTGGTTACTTAGGTATGGGTATTCTTAAAGAGTATAGAGAAAAAGGTATTGGGAGTAGCCTTCTAAAACAAATTATTGATTTATCAAAAGAATATGGATATAAAAAAATTGAGCTAGATGTGTTAAAAAGTAATAGTAGAGCTATTCATGTTTATAAATCTTTAGGGTTTATTGAGGTAAATACAATAGCTAGCGGATTTACATGGAATGACAGACCTGTAAAAGAAGAAGTTATACAAATGGAGCTTGTATTAATGTAAAACTTATTGAGAATTAATAGGATGGTGATAAAAAATACTATCCTATTTTATTGTTTAAAAATAGTGGTTTTGCAGTTAAGTAAGTTGTTTTTAGATGCTTTTAGAGGAATTTTTATTTTCTTTCCCACTATAATTATATCATAAATAAAATTTTTTTTTAAGACTGTGAATATATCCTCATTTCTATATAATTGATATAGTGGATTAAATGTTAATTTCAATTGAGGAGGATTATAATATGAATCTAAATGATTTTGAGTCAAATCTTGAAAATCAATGGTTACAAAGAACTCTTAAAGAGGCTAATAGACAACTTGAGGAAAAGCGTAATGAAGAAGATAAGCTAAAAAAAGATGCTATAGAAACTCAAAGGGAACTATGGAATGACTTAGGTTCTATTTCTGCGGAAAATGGATTAGAACAACTTTCAGAATTTATGTCATTTATGGATGTTATGAAACATCAAAAAAGGAGCCATGAATTTACTAAGAAACTCAAAGATAAGTATGAAAGAATGATTGAATCTCCTTATTTTGGAAGAATTGACTTTACAGAGGTTTGTGAAACTGAGTCTCAAAAGTGTTATATTGGATTGTCAAATCTTATTAATGATGATTATGATTTTCTTGTATATGATTGGAGAGCCCCTATTTCAAGTATGTTTTATGATTATGAAATTGGACAAGCAAGCTATGAGTGTCCAGAGGGGATAATCTCTGGAAAAATTACTAAAAAAAGACAGTATAAGATAAAAGATGGCAAAATTAAGTATATGTTTGATAGTAATCTAAATATAGATGATGATGTCTTGCAAGAGCTTTTAGGTAAAAACTCTGATGAGAAAATGAAAACTATAGTTACTTCCATTCAAAGAGAGCAAAATCAAGTGATTCGTAATGAGAAATATAAGAACTTAATTGTACAAGGTGCAGCAGGAAGCGGAAAGACATCTATAGCACTTCATAGAATAGCATATTTATTGTATAAACATAAAGATAAAATAACTTCTGAAAATATAATGATATTTTCTCCAAATAACATATTTAATGATTATATATCAAACGTACTTCCACAACTTGGCGAAGATAACATTTGTCAGACAACATTTAAAGACTATATGCATAAAGAACTGGGTGATGAATTTAAAAAAGAAAGCCCAGCTGAAATGATGGAGTATATTCTTAATAACAATGCGAAAATCACATATAAGGACAGGATAGAAAATATAGAGTTTAAAACTTCTTTAGAGTTCACAAATATATTAAAAGAGTATCTAAATTATTTAGAAACAGATGATAGATGTTTTGAAGATATTATTGTAAGAGGCGAGTTGATAATTTCATCTAAGGAGTTACAAACACTGTTTTCTAATGACTATTCAAATTTACCAATTAAGAAGAGATTAGAGAAAATAAAAGCAAGAATAATATTTTTAATTGAGCCATATGAAAAAGCTTGGATTGATGAAATATTTAAAGAGTTTCAAGCATCTGGCGATTATATAGAAAAAGAAGAAATGATAGAGAAAAGTACTTTTATTGTAAAAAAACATCTGAAAGAAGTTTATTCTAAAATTTCAAGAATGACAGAGTTAGATTTGATAGACACTTATAAAAACTTATTTAAGAATTTAGATATGTTTTTAGAAAAGGCGAATGTTGAGTATGATAAGAATATTATAGATAATATAAAAACTTATACAATGGATAATTTAAGTGTAAAGAGTCTTTATTATGAAGACCAAGTGATACTTCTATATCTAAAGGGAGCTCTTGGAGGTATTCCAAATACATCACAGATTAAATATGTAATCATAGATGAGGCGCAGGATTATACTCCTTTACAATATGAAATATTTTATAAACTTTTTAAATCTGCCAATATGACGATATTAGGAGATATTAATCAATCAATTAACCCATTCATGAATGTTGGAGACTATAATAATATTCCTAATGTATTGAAGAATGATACTTGCATAATAAATCTAAGTAAAACATATCGTTCTACAATGGAAATTACTAGATTCTCAAGAAAACTTCTTACAAAAGCGATAGATGATGAGTATGTTGAGAGACATGGTGATGAGCCTAGAGTTACTGGTTTTAAAGAAAAAGATTATATGAATGAAAAGCTTATTGAAGACATAAAAGCTTATAAACATAAAAATTATAAGTCTATTGGTATTATAACAAAGACAGCCCATGAAGCTAAGGAAGTGTATGAGTTTTTAAAGGAAAATCATATTAATGTAGAGGCTATAATAAAAGATGATGATGAGTATGTGAATGGTGTATTAGTAATACCTTCATATTTATCTAAGGGACTTGAATTTGATATGGTTATAATATACGATGCAAGTGAGGAAAGGTACAATAGTGAAGATGAAAGATTGCTTCTTTACACTTGTTGTACAAGAGCTCTTCATGTGCTAAATATATACTATTTAGGTGAAATAACTCCTTTATTAAAATAACAGGCTTTTAATTATAGTTTGATTTTTATTTTAAGAATATCAGATACTTATAATCTATCTTATTTATCTGTTTTTTATGAATTTATTATATATTTGTAATTAAAATTTATAAAATAAGTTATTATAAAGTTAAGTATTTTAAAATCTAAACTGGGTAGCCTGTTGTATATTTGCAAGTAAAATTCATATATAAAATTATAATGAAGTTAAAGTTTTTAAAATCTAAACTGGGTAGTTTATTGTGTCTTTACAAATAGAATTGATACAACAATTTATAATGAAGTCAAAGCCCTTAAAATTCCATATGAATGGACTTTTTAAGGGCTTTTTAATATTAGTAATAACTTTTGTAGATTAGTTAAATTTTTAGAGTAGTTAAATATCTAAAATTTTATATATTAAATCTAAAGAAAATATAAAGATGGAAGATACGACTATATTTACTAATAAGAAAACTAAAGTTATATACAATAAACTCATGAACTCTTTATAGTTAATTATACTTATTTTGCATCTATTACTTCATGAGCCATTTTAACTAAGTCATCCATAGATAAATTTGAATCTTGAATTGTAAAAGAGTAGTAAACTCCATCTTGTTCCCAAGTCAAGGACTTAAATTCATTAACTTCTACTTTATCTGTTCCTTCACTAAATGTATATTTACCTGATTTTTCATCAAGTTTATCCTGTTCTGTCATTTTATAATCTTCTGGCACAAACTTGTACATTGATGCTTCATAAGAAATATTTATATCTTTGTAAGTATCTACAACTTTCATTTTATCAGAATCTTTTCCAAGCACATTATTTGCTGTTTCAAGAGATATTTCATCATTACCATTTTTATACTCAAACTCAAGTGCTTTTAACTCTCCTAAAACATTATCTTTTTTATCAAGTGCTTTTTCCTTTATAGTATATGCCCCTTTAAATTTATATCCATTACTAAATTCGGAAATTAGATTAGGGGTAAAGTTAAAGTCTTTTTTTACCTGTTCAGTAGTTGGAATCGATGTATAGGTAGGCTTAATGCTTGATTTTCCAACTATACTATATATTTCTCCCACTGCAAGAGCTGTTGTACCTAATACTAAAGTGATAGCTAAAGTTGCCACTAAACCCCTTCCAAATGGTAATTTATGTGTTTTATTATTATTCATTTTATAATTTTCCTCTCTTTCTGGTAAACTATTTAGCGTTTTATTTAAACTATTATGAAAGCTTTCTGGAGCTTTTGGAAACGAATTATTTAAGCTATTTTTATTCATATGATTACCTCCATATTTTCTAATTTAGTTTTTAATAATTTTCTTCCTCTCGATAATCTACTTTTTACAGTCCCCTGAGGTATATCCAATATTTCCTTAATTTCATCAACTGAATAACCCTCAATATAGTAAAGGACTATTGGAACTTTAATCTTTTTAGGTAGACTTTGAATAGCAATATACAAATCATTATAATCTTCTTTTTCATCGATTTTTTTATTTTTAAATACGTCTTCAAATGATAGAAATTTCAATTGTTTACGTCTTAATGAGTTACATTCATTTATCACTATTCTAATCAACCAAGTTTTAAAATATTGTTCTTCCTTAAGAGAATCTAACTTTTCATATGCTTTTAAAATAGCATTGTTGACGGCATCTTCACAATCCTGGTCGTTTCCTAAAATAGACTTAGATACACGATACAAAGTCTGTTCTGATTCAAGGATATTATTTATAAATGTAGTTTTATTCAAAGGAATTCCTACCTTTCTATGCAAATTGTAGCGCTACTTTTTTGCCTTTCACTTATTAGATAAGATTTTACTATAAATGGTTCACTTTTTTTGAAAAAAATTAAACGAATAAACATAAGGTACCTTAAAAATAATGTTGACAAAACATTAAGGTACCTTTATAATTAAAAATAGATAAGGTACCTTAATAAAAAAGAGAAGATAGATTAATAAAAAATTGAATTAATTAGGAGGAGTTAATATGAATTATTACAGAGATAAAAAAGAAAACTTTAGAGGATTTGAAGGTCATCATAGTAATCCAAATCATATGTGTGAAGGATGCAGAGTGTTTGAAATGATGCATCGTGAAGGATTTGGTTATGGAGAGTGTAGAGGTCATGAAGGACATGGTTCAAGAGGACATGGTCAGGGTGAATTTAGAGGTCATGAAGGATTTGAACCAAGAGTATATGGTCAAGGGAACTTCAGAGGTTATGAAGGATTTGAACCAAGAGGATATGGTCAAGGGAACTTCAGAGGTTATGAAGGATTTGAGCAAAGAGAACATGGTCAAGGAAACTTCAGAGGTCATAAGGATTTTGAATCAAGGGTATATGGTCAAGAAGACTTTAGAGGTCATGGGAACTTTGAATCAAGAGAGTATGACCAAGGAGACTTCAGAGGTCATAGAGGATTTGAGCCAAGAGGATATAGCCATGAAGAGTGTAGAAGTCATGAAGGATTTGAGCCAAGAGAGCATAGTCATGAAGAGTGTAGAAGTCATGAAGGCTTTGAGCCAAGAGAGCATAGTCATGAAGAGTGTAGAAGTCATGGAGGCGTTGACCCAAGAGGATTTGAAGGAACATATGAACATGGATATTGCAGAAAAGGTCATGAAGGATTTGAACCAAAATGTGATGAAAGAAACCATATGAAGCATAAAGGGCATGAAGAATTTGGTGCTAAAGATTGTAAAATAGATAGTGAGCATGGAGAACATGAAAGATTTGAAAATCAAAATACAGGTGAAGAAATAGAAGCTGAAAGCAAAGAAGATGCTAAGAAAAATAATACAGAAGAAAATAAAAATATGGATGAATCAAAAGTAATAAGAAATGAATCAGTACAAGAAGGTCAAAAAAGTAATACTAAAGAAGAAAATAAAGATACTGATAAAAAGTAAGATTATAAATTAAATAAAATTTAATAGTAAATAGAAGAAATAAATATTAGAAAATTATATTAAAGTTAGAAAGAGATGAGGTTGTAAGTAGATTTGTTTTATATTTTGCTTTTGTATAGAAGGTTTTTTAAATTATTTTATTGTATTTATTTGAGAAAGAGAAGTGATAATTACATGTGCTTGTTTTGTGTTAAATAAATGCTTTATAAATTAGTATAGAGTACATTAATATATAAAATAAAAAAAGCTATAAGTCTAATAATATAAAATTAAACCTATAGCTTTTTTATTTTAATATAATTAATTTGAAATATTTTGACTTTAAAAGTCATTTAAATATAATATAATTACTTTTGAAAAGACTATTAAATTGTCTTATACTAGTTTACAGCTTCTTTTCCTATTAAATCTTTTAACTCCTCATGAGTCATTGTTTCTTTTTCAAATAGGAATTTAGAAACAGAATGTAAATCTTCAAGGTTATCCTTTAATATCTCTAAAGTCTCTTTATAACAAACCTCAACTATACGATTTGCTTCCTTTTGGATTTTATCACATAAGAAAGTTTTATCATTTCCATCAATAGTCATAAATCCTAAGTTACTCATACCATATTCACAAACCATTTGATTAGCTATTTCAGTAACTTTCTTTAAGTCATCTTTTGCACCAGTAGATTTGTGGTTAAATATTAATTCTTCTGATGCTTTTCCTGCAAGTAGTATTTTTATCTTTCCAATTAATTCATCTCTAGTATAAATATATCTATCTTCATCAGGTAATTGAAGAACATAACCTAATGCTTGCCCTCTAGGAACTATAGATATTTTTTGTATAGGGCAAATTCCTACTATATCACTTACAAGAGCATGTCCAGCTTCGTGATAAGCTACTATTTTTTTCTCTTTCTCAACTAGTGCAGAGTTTTTAGACTCTAGCCCTGCAATGACTCTTTCAAGTGCCTTGTCAAAGTGTTCTGATGTAATATATTCACTGTCATCTCTAACTGCAAATATAGCTGCTTCATTTGCTATATTTGAAAGATGGGCCCCATTGAAACCATGAGTTTTTTTAGCTAAAAGTTCTAGATTTACAGATTTGTCTATAGGCTTGTCATCTGTATGTACCTTTAGAATTTCAAATCTAGTGTGATAATTTGGTGCACCTATATGAATGTGTCTGTCAAATCTTCCTGGTCTAAGTAAAGCTTCATCTAATAAGTCAAGTCTATTGGTAGCACCTATTATTAATACATTGGAATCTTTATTAAATCCATCCATTTCAACTAAAAGTTGGTTTAATGTTTGGTCCTTTTCGTTGTTGCTCTCAAGATGTCTTTTTGCTCCTACAGCATCTATTTCGTCTATAAATATTATACTTGGAGCTTCTTTTCTAGCTTTTTCAAATAAAGTTCTAACCCTTTTTGCTCCTACACCTACATATTTCTCAACGAACTCTGAACCTGTAACATTGAAAAATGATGAGTTTGTTTCACCAGCTACAGCAGACGCAAGTAAAGTCTTTCCTGTTCCTGGAGGGCCATAAAATAATACCCCTTTAGGTATCTTAGCACCCATTTTTTGATATTTTTGTGGTGACTTCATAAAATCGACTATTTCAAATAGTTCTTCTTTTACTTCGTCTAATCCAGCAACATCTCTGAATGTAGTCTTTGGTTTTGTAGAAAGTGAATCATCTGTTTGATTTTCTCTTTCCATTTTTGTTTGTGCAAAGACAGGAACTGGATTGTTGATTTTCTTAAAAAAGTTGTTTAGCATTTTCATATTCACACCTCAGGTAATTAATTATTGTTAATCAATTTTATATTTTCCATATTTACTATTTTTTATTATTTATTTTTAATGGAAAAAATATACATGTTATCCAAAGAAAAATAAATTTGCGAAATGTATGAAAAAGTGAATTCATGTATATATGCAGATTGTTTTTAGATGTTTAATAAAATACGACAAATCAAGATAAAATAAATATGATAAAAAATGTTATATTGTATAGATTAAGCGATGTGGAGTATAGTATTATGTATGAAATTGGCTAAGTAAGTTTTTCAGTTGTAGTTTTAAAATAATATTAATTTAGGAGTTAGAGTAGAAATCTAAAAATTAATAGCAAAATAGGAAGCATGTACATATAATGATTATTAGGAAGAAGTAATTAAATTTTAATAAACTAAAAAAAGTAGTTGCAAATAATTTGATTAAGTGATATAGTAAATAAGGTAAGAATAAAACAAAGAAGAAGTCTGCTTCTCACCTTACAACGAAGGTTAGTAAGGTAAATATAAGTTAAAGCTTAATATTAGTTTAAGCTTGTTTAAATTTGGTAACTTATATGGCGGATGATTATATCATTCGCTTTTTATTTTATAAAAAATTTGGAGGTGTCCTACAATTAGCAAAGAATTAGCAATCAATGAACAAATAAAAGACAAGGAAATAAGAGTCCTTTCATCAACAGGTGAACAACTTGGAGTAATGCCTACTAAAGAAGCTCAAGCGATGGCTACTAGCAAAAACTTAGATTTAGTTCAAATCTCGCCAAATGCAAATCCACCAGTATGTAAGATAATGGATTATGGAAAGTTTAGATATGAACAGGCGAGAAAAGACAAAGAAGCTAAGAAAAAGCAAAAAAATATAGTTGTAAAGGAAGTAAGACTTAGACCAGGTATTGAACAAAATGATTTAAATACGAAAGCTAATAATGCTATAAAGTTCCTTAAAAAAGGGGATAAAGTCAAAGTTGAACTTAGATTTAGAGGAAGAGAATTAGGACATAAAGACATAGGCAAAGAAGTTATGCTTAAGTTTTTAGATATAATAAAAGAGTTTGGAGAACCAACAAAAGCCCCTGCATTTGAGGGTAATAATATGGTTGTAATTATAGATCCAAAAAAATAGATGATTAACTGAGAGGAGGAATTTGTCATGCCTAAAATGAAAACTCATAGAGGTGCAGCAAAGAGATTAAAGAAAACAGGAACTGGAAAGTTAAAGAGAGCTAAAGCTTATAAAAAACATATATTAACTAAAAAATCTGCAAAAACTAAAATGAACTTAAGAAAATCAACTTTAGTAAGTGATGGAGATGCTAAGAGAATAGCACAATTATTACCATACTAAGATACAGATTATAAATAATAACTATAGAAGAGGGATATAAAGGAGGTCATAACGATGGCAAGAGTTAAAAAAGCTATGAACGCTCGTAAAAAGCATAAGAAAATATTAAAACTTGCAAAAGGATTCAGAGGATCTAGAAGCAAATTATATAGACCAGCAAATACATTCGTAATGAAAGCATTAAAAAATGCTTATATAGGAAGAAAATTAAAGAAGAGAGACTTCAGAAAACTTTGGATACAAAGAATAAATGCAGCTGCTAGAATGAATGGAATATCTTATTCAAGATTAATGAATGGATTAAAATTATCTGGTATTGAAGTTAACAGAAAGATGTTATCTGAAATGGCTATACAAGACCCAGAAGGATTTGCAAAATTAGCAGAAGTTGCTAAAGCAAAATTAGCTTAGTATTAAATCATGAAACGTAAAGTCTTTGAGTTATGTGAATAATTCAAGGGCTTTTTTTATTTTTTAAAAAGAAACTGTCTATGGAAGTGCTATTACTGTTCTTAATTTACTATAAAATATGATATCTTAAACTAGTGTATGAAATTTCCAGTCAATATTGAATTAACATTATCAACATGATAATATTATCTTATTAATAATATTATGGGAGGTATATAATATGAATGATAAGTTGATGGATTGCTTTGTAAATCCAACTAAATGTAAGTTGGTACTTGAGATTTTTTCAAATAATAGAACTACAGCAAAACAATTAGGAGAAAAATTTCAAGATATATCAAAAGCTACACTTTATCGCTATCTTAATAAAATGCTAGAAGATGATATTATAAAGGTAGTTGAAGAGCATAAAATAAGAGGAACTGTTGAAAAAGTATATGCTATGAAGTTAGACATAGCTGATGATGTAAAGACTATTATAAATGAAAATTCTGGAGAAGAATATGCACAACTATTTACTCAATATATGATGGTATTTTTAAAAGAGTTTTATGAGTATGCCAAAAGAGAGGAAAAGGATATTCTAAAAGATGGTTCAGGATTTTCTGTCTGTCCAGTATATGCTAGTGTTGATGAGATAACTGAAGCAAGTAAAAAGATTGCTAGTATACTAGAACCTCTTAGAAATAATTCAAATGGAGAGGGAAGAAAAATGCACTCTATAGGGTTAATAATTACACCACCTAAAGAAGATGAAGAGCAATAAAATACTAAAAAAATAACAGTTTAATCTTTATACCAAGCTGTTATTTTTTTAGTATTTTTATTTCACTGTATGTAATAAAATGTATATCAAGGTGACATATAAAGTGATATGATATATCTAAGGAAAAGATTGTTGTATATATGACATATTTAAAGTAAAGGGGATGAAAATTATGAGGTTAATTACACGTTCTGATTTTGATGGATTGGTATGTGGTGCACTATTAAAAGAAGCAGGTATTATTGATAATTGGAAATTTGCTCATCCTAAAGACTTACAGGATGGCCTGGTTGAGGTAACAGAAGATGATTGTCTTGCAAATGTACCATTTGTTGAGGGGTGTGGTCTTTGGTTTGACCATCATTCTAGTGAGTTTGAGAGAAATGAACTTCTAGGAAAGTACAAAGGCGAAAGTCGTATTGCTCCTTCTTGTGCAAGAATTATTTATGAGTATTATGGTGGAAGTGAAAGATTTCCTCATTTTAATGAAATGTTAGAGGCAGTAGATAAAGTTGATTCAGGAAATCTTACAATAGAAGAAGTACAAAATCCAACTGGATGGATTTTGATTGGTTACCTTATGGACCCAAGAACTGGTCTTGGTCGTTGGAGAAACTTTACTATATCTAACTATCAATTAATGGAGAAGTTAATTGATGCATGTAGAACTTTAAGTACAAAAGAAATTTTAGATTTACCAGATGTAAAAGAACGTATAGACGTTTATTTTGAACAAACAAGTAAATTTAAAGAGATGGTTGCCAAATATACACGTGTAGAAGGCGATGTTATCATTTCTGATTTACGTGGAGTTGAGACAATCTACACAGGGAATCGTTTTATGATTTACAGTATGTATCCAGAACAAAATATATCTGCTTGGATTGTAAATGGTAAAGGTGGAAAAGGATGCTCTGTAGCCGTTGGATATAGTATTTTAAATAGAACTTCTAGTGTGGATGTTGGTAGTCTAATGCTTAAGTATGGTGGTGGGGGACATAAAGCTGTTGGAACTTGCCAGTTTAGTGATGAGCAAATAGATGAACTACTTCCAAAGTTACTTGATGAACTTGTAAATCCTAAAAAATAATGAATGAATTTGTAAGTTATAAAGACTAGTATAAATAAAATCGAACTTCTTTGTACCCTTTCACACAAGGATGTGGAGTGGTACAATGCAGTTCTTTACTTTAATAGGGAACATATTACTTTTAAATAGGCATGTTTTTTGACTTTTTGATTTTTCTATTATATTATTCTTATGATTTATTTTACTATCTAATTTTGTAGCTTGTATTCTTGTTCATTGCTATTATTTGTCAATTTTATAAATTTAAATCCTATATAAAAATTTGAAATAATTAAAGTTAAAGAACATATAATATTTAATAGCTCTTTAAATAAAAAATTATATCTTAAGTTTAATTATATACACTAAATACCTTCCATAAATAAAATCCATATAAAACACTGTATAAAAAATGTCAATGATTCTCTTTTTAATATGGAGGATTCTTTATAAAACTTATATCCATTCATCGTAAGATTAGAAATATAAATAGATTTTATAGGAAATAAAAGATTATTCTTCAAAATATCAATAGTTTCTATAATTTATACTATAATTATATTATTTTAGAAAAATTATGTAAAAAGTCGAAATTTACATATACCTCAATTAAACTTGCAAAAAAGTATGTAAATTTGTACAAGTAGATGCTTAAAACTTGAAAATATGCACTTTGCCATATATTCTAGAAACACATATAATTGATTTAGTTAAGAGAGAAAGTGGCAAATATGAAAAATAATTTATAAACAGTATTAAGGTACATAGAAAGTTATAAAAATAGGTCTTTATCAATTGCTTTGAGCATAATTCTTGTCATATTACTTTGTAGGTATTGCTACTATCTTAAGAAGCGTTTAGTAATTAGATTTAGATAGAATAAAGTAATCTCGGAAGTTATCATGTAAACTTAAATATAAGAATTTGTTGCTTAAGTGAATATTGCTTATAATCATATAAGCTACTATAACTAAAATAAATTATTATGTTAAATTTTGTTGTAATCTTAAAATTTAAGAGGGAGGTTTTTATGAAAATAAAATCTGTCATAATATCATCAATGATGTTTTTAATGGTATTACTTGTATCATGTCAAAGTACTAAAAATATGGAAAAAGCCACATCAGACATAGAAGTTAAAATATTAGGGACAACTGACTTACATTCAATGGTAACAGATTCTCTAGTTTCATATGTAAAAGAAGAAAGAGCAAAGAACAAGAATCTACTTATGGTGGATGCAGGAGATTTCTTTGATATGAAAAGTGACGAAATGAAAGAGTGGTTTACTGGACAAAAACTGGTTAGAATTAAAGATGGTATGCCAGAGTACAAAAAAATAGCTGAGCCACGTGAAGGTGAAGTTCCTTTAGCTAAAGAAATGGCAAAGCTGAAATATGATGCAGTTACATTTGGAAATCATGAATTTATTTCTAATGATAAGCAAAGTCTTGACAAACTGGTTTCTGATTTTGAAAATAATAACATACCATTAGTGTCAGCAAATATATATAAACAATCTGGAGAAAACTATGTAAAGCCATACATAATGAAAAGTGTAAAGACTAACAAGGGAGACGTAAAAGTTGGAATACTAGGTCTAACTATAAATGAGGTAGGTGAAGGCTCAGAATCTAAAAATTTTGAAGAAGATAAAAAAGCTAGAGAACTTGGGGAACAAGAGGATTATAAAGGAAAATTATATGCAAATGATTTAGTAGAAGATGCTAAAAAATGGGTAAAAGTGATGGAAAAAGAGAAGCCTGATATAATAATTGCCACTGTACATTCAGGTGAAGAACCTAAAAATCCTAAAAACCCAGGAAATAGAGTAAAAGAATTGGCAACTACTGTAGATGGCATAGATGCTATCGTAGCAGGGCATACTCATGAAAAAATAGAACAACATACTTATAAAAATAACTCTGGTGAGGAAGTCATTGTCACACAACCTGGTCCACATGCAGATAGTGTGTCAGAGATTAATTTTAAGTTAGATAAGAAGAATGGTAAGTGGGAGATAAAGGATAAGTCTAGCAAATTAAACTTAATTGATAAAGATGTAAATATAATTGCTACAGCAGATTTACATTCACACTTCTCTGATAAATTAACAACTAGTCTTCTTAAGGAGCGAAATAATCTGATTGAACCTGTTGTAGTAGATGCAGGTGACTTTTTAGACCCTCAAACAGATGAAATGACTAAGTGGTATAAAGAGTGGAAAAATATAAGAGATAACAATACTGGAAAACCGATTGGTAAGTGTCCAATGGTTAAATCTATGAGTCAGGGTAGGTATGATGCAGTAGTATTTGGAAATCATGAGTTTGTATCCGAAAAAGATGAGTTTTGGTCAGATAAACGTCTTGTAGATGCTGTTATAAAGGATTTTGAGCAGGTGAATATTCCTGTAGTATCAGCAAATATATATGAGCAATCTGGTGAAAATTATGTAAAGCCATACATTATAAAAGATTTAAAGACAAAAGAAGGAAACTTAAAAGTAGGAGTATTAGGGCTTACTATAAAAGAAGTAGGGAAAGGTCTTAAAAATGTAAATTTACAAGAGCAATTTCAATACAAAGATAAATTGTACGCAAATGATTTAGTGGAAGAAGCAAAGAAATGGGTAAAAGTGATGGAAAAAGAGAAACCAGATATAATAGTTGCAGTAGTGCACTCAGGGGAAGAACCTAAAAACCCAAAACATCCTGGGAATAGAGTAAAGGAACTAGCAACTACAGTAGATGGAATTGATGCGATTGTAGCTAGTCATACTCATGAAAAAATAGATGAACATGACTATAAAAATAAAGCTGGAGATAAAGTTATAGTGACGCAACCAGGTGAACATGGTAAATACTATTCTAAAATTACTTTTAAGGTAAATAAAGAAAAAGGTTCATGGGTTATTAATGATAAGTCTAGTAAAACAGTAGCAGTTGAATAATTTTATAAAACTTATAGATACAGTAAAGTAGCTAATATTAGTGGTATGGATAAGATGAGTAGATAAGAGTATTTAAATGTGGTAAATATATGTGAGTATACTAGTAGAAATCTTAATTGATAATCTGAGTTTACTAGAGTAGGTTTTGTTTTACGAATAAAAAATATTGAGAACTATATGTAGATTTGATTAAAAAGGAATTTACATATAGTTCTTTTAGTATAATAAATAGTACAAACTTATATAGTAAAGATAAAGCATGGTATTAAATTTTATTATCATCCAAAATCTAAGGGGGAGGCTTTTATGAAAATAAAATTTATTATAGTGACATCAATAATATTTTTAATAGTATTACTCACAGGATGTCAAAGTACTAAAGATACAGAAATTAATATACTTGCTACAAGTGATTTACATTCAATTATTCCAGATAATTTGGTATCTTATGTGGAGGAAGAAAGAAAATATGATGAGAATCTACTCATGGTAGATGCAGGTGATTTTTTTGATATGCAAAGTGGTGAAATGAATAAGTGGTTTACTGGACAAAAACTGGTAAGATTTAAAGATGGGATACCAGAGTATAAAAAAATAGCTGAACCACGTGAAGGAGAGGTTCCCTTAGCTAAAGAAATGGCAAAACTAAAATATGATGCAGTTACATTTGGAAATCATGAATTTGTTTCTAATGATAAACAAAGCCTTGATAAACTGGTTTCTGATTTTGAAAATAATAACATACCATTAGTGTCAGCAAATGTATATAAACAATCTGGAGAAAACTATGTAAAACCATATGTAATGAAAAGCGTACAGACTGATAAGGGAGATGTAAAGGTTGGAATACTGGGTCTGACTATAAAGGAAGTAGGTGAGCGCTCAAGATTTAAAAATTTTGAGGAAGATAAAAAAGCTAGAGAACTTGGAGAACAAGAACAATATAAAGGAGAGCTCTATGCAAATGATTTAGTAGAAGATGCTAAAAAGTGGGTAAAAGTTATGGAAAAGGAGAAACCAGATGTAATAATTGCGATAGTGCATTCAGGTGAAGAACCTAAAAATCCTAAAAACCCAGGAAATAAAATAAAGGAATTAGCAACTACTGTAGATGGTATAGATGCTATTGTAGCAGGGCATACACATGAAAAAATAGAACAGCATACATATAAAAATAAGTCGGGTGAAGAAGTAATAGTAACACAACCTGGAGCTCATGGTAATAGTATATCAAAGATTAATTTTAAGTTGGATAAGAAGAATGAGAAGTGGTATATAAAAGATAAGTACAGTGAGTTAAAAATATTTGGAAAGGAAGTAAATATAATCACAACATCTGGTCTACATCAAAACTTTTCAGATGAAATGACAGTCAGTCTGTTTAATGAAAGAGATAGGGATGTCCAACCTATATTTATTGATACTGGGGATTTTCTGGATACCAATGCAAAGGAAATGACTAAGTGGTCTAAAGAGTGGCAGTACAATTCAAAGAAAGGTATCCATAAAAAAATAAATGAATGGCCAATTGTATACCTTGGTTATGATGCTGTAGTACTTGGTAGCCATGAGCTTACATCGGATAAAAAGAATTTTAAAGAAAAAAAATCTATCTTAGATTCTATTATAGAAAATTTTGAGGAAATGAAGATACCAGTTTTGTCAGCTAATATATACAATGAGTCTGGAGACAATTATGTAAAACCATATATAATGCATAAAGTGGAAACTAGGGAGGGGAGTATAAAGGTTGGAGTATTGGGTCTTACCGTAGACAAAGATAAAAAAGATTCTAGTGATTTAAATTCAGAAAAAGATTCAAAAACTTTAAATACTCCTGAAAAAACAGAAGAATTGTATACCAACAATTTAGTAAAAGATGCAGAAGAATGGATAAGAGTTATGCAAAAGGAAAATCCAGATGTAATCGTTGCAGTTGTTCATTCAGATAATAATATGGCACTGAAAAATCCAAGTAGCGAAATAAAAAAACTTGCAATGTCAGTAGACGGAATAGATGCTATTGTGGTAGGTCATACGAAAAATAAGATAGAAGAACATAGTTATAAGAATGAGTTTGGAGATAAGGTCATAGTAACACAATCTGGAGAAGATTGTTATTCAAAAATAAGCCTTGAATTAAGAAAAGAAAATGGTAAATGGAATGTCATCAATAAATATAGTAAGTCAATAAAAATGAAATAGGGTAATAATGAAGTAAGGTAATAATATATATTGAAATAAAAGAGAAGAACCTTTATATAAGGCTCTTCTTTTTTATTTACAAGCAATTAAAATTGTCTATAAAGAATCGAATATATTTTTCTTTTACGTTTTTTTGATATGCAATACCGTATTCGATGATAGCTTGTTCAATGATTGGTCGAATAACAAAGCCATCATTTTCTATTGGAATACAATGTTCAGGCAATATTGCTATACCATACCCACAATTTGCAAGAAGGATACTTGCTTGGTCATTTTCACATACAATATTAAAGTGGCTTTGAGAATGTAATGCTATCTTCTCCTGCAATATATTTCCATGTTGAAATGGTATAAATTTAGGATTTAATATAATTAAGCAATTTGTCTTTAAATCATCAAAAGTTAGACTATCTTTCTCAGCGAGTGTGGATTGTGATGACATAATAGCATAATTTTTAGCATCCTTTAATTTTTTAAAAGAACACTCTTTCATATCTCTAATCATTTCTCTTGTTGAGAGCATAATGTCTAAATGTTTATTATTGAATAAATTTTTAAGCTTAAAATAATCCTCCATAAAGATTAAAGGGTATACCTGTGGGAAGACGATTCGTAAGTCTGACAATACATTTTTTAATTTATTGAGTTCAGCATGACTAGAACATCCAATACGCAAAAAAGAAGTGTTCTGAGAAGTAGCTTTTGATATCCTTTTCTGTGATACTTCTATTTTGTTGAGTATATCTTTGGCATCACTATAAAACATAGTTCCAATTTCTGTCAGTCTAACCATTTTTGAATTTCGTATAAATAATTTTGCTCCTAATTCTTCTTCTAGATTTTTGATATGGTGAGTAACTGTAGGAGTAGATAAAAAAAGTTCTTCTGCAGCTTTTGTAAAATTTAACTTGTCAGCAACACATACGAAACATTCTAATTGTTGAGTATTCATAGAGCACCTTCCTTCCATATCAAAAGTATAATTGTAAGATAATATAATTTCAATATAACATTAGATTTTATCTAATGTTATTGCGTTTTTTGAAATTCTCATTCAAAAGATATAATGATAAAATTCTAAATATTAGGCATCTAAGTATATCCATTTCTATACGAAATAAAGAAAAGTTAAGTAAGAAAATTATAGATAATTGAAGTTGTCTGATAAAACCTAGAATAAGTCAACATCTTAAAATTTATTTAGAAAAGGAGATAGAGTATGATTAAAAAATTAGCTCGTTCTATTAAAGAGTATAAAACTGCTTCCATACTAACATCAGTGTTTGTTATATTGGAAGTTTTGATGGAAATTTTGATTCCTCTAATTATGGCACAAATGATTGATGTAGGAATCAGTGGAAACAATACACAGACGCTAGTACGACTTGGCACTATTTTGATTGTTTGTGTACTTTTAGGATTATGTTTTGGAATCCTGTCTGGAAGTTTTTGTGCTACTGCATCTGCTGGGTTTGCACAAAATTTAAGAAAGGATATGTATTACAAAATACAAGGCTATTCTTTTGCTAATATTGATAAGTTCTCAAGTTCAAGTATTGTAACAAGATTAACCACAGATGTTACAAATGTTCAAAATGCTTATATGATGATTATTCGTGTGGCTGTGCGTGCTCCACTTATGCTTGTATTTTCATTGGTTGCAGCATTTATGGTTAATACAAGTTTATCATTTATATTTTTGATTGCAGTTCCAATTCTTGGAGTGGGTTTATATCTCATTGTAAACCGTTCCCATCCTTATTTTGAAAGAGTGTTCAATATTTATGATGATTTAAATGGTGTTGTGCAAGAGAATCTCACAGGTATACGAGTAGTTAAATCTTTTGTAAGAGAGAAATTTGAAATCAAGAAGTTTAAGAGTATCTCAGAAAAAATATACAAGACGTTTGGAAAAGCTGAAGAAATTGTTGCATATAATATGCCATTAATGCAGTTTTCCATATATTGCTGTACACTACTGCTTTGTTGGTTTGGTTCAAAGATGATAGTCTCAAGCAATGCAACCACAATGACTACAGGGGAACTTTCAAGTTTAATTGCATATGCCATGAACATTCTTAATTGTCTTATGATGTTATCTATGGTTATGGTTATGATTAATATGGCAAGAGCTTCTTCTGAACGAATTATAGAAATAGTAGATGAAGAAAGTTCCTTAAAAAACGGCGATAATCCTGTATATCATATGGAAAATGGAGATATAAGTTTTGATAATGTGTCGTTCAGTTATGTAGATGATAAAGAAAAAGAATGTCTAAAAAATATTTCATTTCATATAGAGACTGGTTCAACATTGGGGATTATAGGTGGAACTGGAAGTGGAAAAAGCTCGTTGGTTCAGTTAATACCACGACTTTATGATGTTACAGAGGGAAAAATTACAATAGGAGGTGTAAATGTAAAAGATTATGATTTATTTACACTTCGTAATGAAGTAGCAATGGTTCTCCAAAAAAATGAGTTATTTTCTGGAACAATTAAAGAAAATCTACTTTGGGGAAATAAACATGCTAGTGAAGAAGAAATAATACATGCTTGTAAATTGGCACAGGCAAGTCCTTTTATTGATACATTTCCAGATAAATACGACACTTATATTGAACAGGGAGGTACAAATGTCTCTGGTGGTCAAAAGCAAAGACTGTGTATTGCAAGAGCCTTGCTAAAAAAACCAAAGATTTTAATACTGGATGATTCTACTAGTGCAGTAGATACAAAAACTGATTCGATGATTAGAAAGTCATTCAGTGAGGAGATACCAGATACTACAAAAATTATAATTGCACAACGTATTTCTTCAGTGGAAGATGCTGATTATATTATCGTTATGGAAGGCGGTAAAATCAATGGATATGGTACACATGAGGAATTGCTGAAAACAAATGTAATTTATAGAGAAATCTATGATTCACAAACGAAGGGAGATGATAAGTAATGGAAATAAAAGTATTCAGTGTATGGAAACGACTTCTATCTTACATTGTAGGACGACATAAAGTTTTGTTTGGTACAGTTGTTGTATGTATTCTTTTCAGCTCTTGTACAGTTGTTATAAGTTCTTTGTTTTTGCAAACATTGATTGATGACTATATAACTCCACTTTTACTTGAAGAGAATCCATCATTTAGTGGATTATTATATACAATTGTTTTAATGGCATGTATTTATGTCTTCGGAGTTGTTGCAACATTTCTCTATAATAGAATTATGGTAAAAATTTCTCAAGGAACGTTGAAAGAGATTAGAGATGATATGTTTGTACATATGCAAAAACTTCCTATTCGTTATTTTGATACTCATACACATGGAGATGTTATGAGCCATTATACCAATGATACAGACACATTGCGTCAGTTTATTTCACAGGCATTACCACAATTTATTTCGGCTATTATTACAGTAGTTGTTATATTGATTTCTATGTTTATAAGTAATGTACCTCTGACAATTCTAGTTTTAATAGTAACAGTCATTATGAGTATAGCTACTAAAAAAATTGGTGGCGCAAGTGCAAAATACTTTATAAAGCAACAAGAAACTTTAGGAAACATTACAGGTTATATTGAAGAAATGATAAATGGTCAAAAAGTAATTAAAGTATTCTGCCATGAAGAAGATGCAAAACAGCAATTTGATAAAAAGAATGGAGATTTATGTTTAGATTCTACACAAGCAAATAAATATGGTAACATACTTATGCCAACTGTTATGCAACTTGGTAATTTGCAATATGTGTTAATTGCTCTTTTGGGAGGTCTTATGGCACTGCATAGTGTAGGCTCTATTACAGTTGGAATGATTGTGGCTTTCTTAAACTTGTCAAAGACATTTTGTATGCCTGTATCACAGATTGCGCAACAGATTAGTATGATGGCTATGGCATTGGCAGGTGCAGAACGTATATTTGAATTAATTGATGAAGAACCTGAACAAGATAATGGATATGTTACACTAGTACATGCTAGATTTAATAATAGTGAAGCAATAGAAACAACTGACAATACAGGGGTGTGGGCATGGAAACATCCTCATCATGATGGTACAATAACATACACTCCTTTAAAAGGAAATATTCAGTTCTCTGATGTAGATTTTGGATATACAGAAAAGAAATTAGTGCTACAAAACATAGTATTGGAAGCAACAGCAGGAGAAAAAATAGCATTTGTCGGTGCAACTGGAGCTGGAAAAACTACCATCACAAATTTGATTAACCGTTTTTATGATTTGGCAGATGGAAAAATTCGATATGATGGTATTAACATCAATAAAATTAAAAAGACAGATTTACGCCATTCATTGGGGGTTGTATTACAAGATGTCAACCTGTTTACAGGTACAATTATGGATAATATAAGATATGGTAAAATGGATGCTACAGATAAAGAGTGCATTGAGGCATCTAAATTATCAAATGCACATGATTTTATTACTAGGCTACCAAACGGATATCAGACTATATTGACACAAAATGGTGCTAGTCTTTCACAAGGTCAACGACAATTAATCTCGATTGCCCGCGCAGCAGTTGCAAATCCACCAGTAATGATTCTTGATGAAGCTACATCTTCTATTGATACACGTACAGAAGTGTTGGTACAGCAAGGTATGGATAATCTTATGAAGGGTAGAACTGTTTTTGTAATAGCACATAGGTTGTCTACTGTTAGAAACTCAGATTCAATTATAGTTCTTGAGCAGGGACGTATAATAGAAAGAGGTACTCATGATGATTTAATCAATCAAAAAGGCGTTTATTATAGTCTTTATACAGGGGCATTTGAGTTGGAATAGATTATAGGTTGTAAATTTTTTTTAAGATATAGGCAAAGCAAGGTACTTTAAGTTATAACATAAGTACTTTGCTTTTTTATTTTATATGTGCTTATTAAACAAAATTAATTCCATATATTGGATATATAAGCGATTATTTAAAGCGGTTTATTATATGATATAATATTATACATATAATTAAATTAAAATGTCTTAATAAAAGAGGAGAGTGAATATTTGACATCTATACAACAGTATATTAAAAAATATATGGATAAGTATTTCAATAAAAATTTAAACTTACAAGAAAGGCTTTTTTATCTTTTTTGTTTTGCTGGAGTTATTTGTTCATTTTTAGCTTTTGTCGCAGCTCTTTTTAGTAGTCTTCCTAGTATATCAGTATGGGGCAGTTTTTTTTGCTTTTGTGTAATGACAATATTGGCAATCTATTCTTTTAAGACAAGGTATATTAACATAGGACGTGTAGTAATTAATATAGGGCTTAATCTATTTTTATTTCCGATACTCTTTTTTATCAGTGGAGGTGTAAATAGTGGTATGATACTTTATTTCTTATTGGGGATATGTGTAATATCACTGACACTCGATGGATATAAAAGAATGATTATACTACTTATATCTATAATAGTGTATGGAGTATCTATATTTTTAGCATTTAACTATCCTAACCTAATTATATCTATAGGGGAGTCTCGTATGTCAGATACAATAAGTAATTTTATTATTGTTGCATTGTTTTTATGTGTAGTAATGATAACCGTTTTAAAAGAGTATTCTTATGAGCGTGACAAAGTATATAAATTAAATGAGAAACTTAAAAGACAAGCAATTGTAGATGATTTGACGAATTTGTATAATAGAAGGTATTTAATACAATATATTACTACTATATTAGAAAAACCAGTAGAAGAGAGGGTTTTATCCATTGCATTATTTGACATAGATGATTTTAAGAAAGTAAATGATAAATATGGGCATCTTTGTGGAAATAATGTATTGATTAGATTCGCTCAGATTTTAACAGAAGAAATTGGAAAAGAAGGAATTGCCTCAAGGTATGGAGGAGAAGAGTTTATTATTGTAATGCCTAATTTTACAAAAGAGAAAGCTATTGAAGTTGCTGAACGTATACGCATTAGAGTTTCTAGTGATAAAAGATTGATAGAGCTAGTAAATAAGATTACAGTAAGTGGTGGAGTAGAAGAGTATACTAGAGATATGAGTATTGATAAATTAGTAAATGGAGCTGATAAGAAACTTTATATAGCTAAAAATAATGGAAAGAATAGAATTGTTTTTGAATAATACAGAATTGGAATTTAATGTGCAATTTATGCCACTTTAGTATCGCATATTGCACATATTGTATGCTTTGCAAGTCTTTACTACTATTTATTTCCAAATAATTTATCTCAATTACAAATTTAATCAAGAATATGTGATGATATTTTGCGTGTTGTAACACATTTTATAATGGATATTGTGCTAAATGGAGAACGATGAAAGTGTTATACATAAATATAGTACGATGCATATTTATAAAAATATCAAAACATTTTAAGGCATTTAATGATAAAATAGTTATAGAAAATGATAAATTTAAATTGTATGAGTCTAAATTTGTTTATATTAAAAATATAGAAGCAAATAAATAGAGTGGAGGAGATAAATTGTCTTATATATATGAACCTAAAAACGATATCGAAAGAAAATTAGTAGAAGAATATGATAAACTAAATAAGAAAAAATATGAGAAGATGTATTGCAATATGGAAGATTATCAAATAGCTAAAGAAATATTAAATGAAGATTTATTTATAAGAGTTTGTATTAAAGATAGAAGATTAAAATATAAAGTAATGTGTATCAGTTTGGCTATTGTTGGTATATTCATATGTTTATTTCTGAGCTTTAGTATTTATAATGCTTCTAACATTTCCTCGAAATATTTATTTTCTTTTGGAATACTATTGCTCGCTATTTTATTAAATTCAAAATTAAGAGAAATCGGATTTAAATATAAACAACATAATTTAATTGATTTTAGTGCACTAAAGGTACTGGATGACATGAAAAAGAATACTAAATGTGTAGAAATAGAAAATGATGTATTTTAATGATTGAAACAGTTAAATTAAGAAGATTAAAACAATGAGTTATCTAAAGGTGATATAGTATATATCATATTCAGATAACTCATTTTTAATTAATTATGCATGATTTGAATTTATATTGGTTTATTTGGCTCTCTTTTATATAACCTTTAGCCTCTAGTTTATTTAAGTTTTCAGAAAAGACAACATCTTCCTTATTGAAAGTTGTAAGAAGATGTTTCACACAACTTGGATATCTTGATGTATCGCTAGAAAAAATTGCAAAGGAGAGTAATGTAACACGAAGTGCCTATATAATAGAATACAACCATCAATAGCATATATCATTATCACAATAAATAATAATGTTGCAATTAGATGTGAAGATTTTGAAACAATCATATAAACTTTAAAATTACTTATTAAAAGAGTAATACCACAAACAACCAGCCATATATTATAAACAGTATGTAATAGTGCTTTATCATTTCTGAGAACACTCATAACTTGTGTTAAATGATTATACCTTTAAACCGTCAAGCCCTTTTAAAATTTTGATAGCTAATTCTTTCATTACAATAATTCTTCATCAATCATTTTCTTTGTTTTTATTGATTATCTCATACATAAAATAAAACAAATATATAGAATTGCCATTCATAAAGAAGTAATTATTTTTTTACAGAACACTTAATTATGATGGAATATTTAATATTTTTAGATTTATCATCATAGAAAGTTCAAAATAAGATACATCTCGTTTTATATGCTAAGAGTATTTGCAAATCTCTTGTATATAAGTAGTTTTGGACTAGTTAATTCTAGTAATCTTAGAATTACAAATTATTTATATATAATCACTTTATAAACAAAATATAATCGTTTTATAAACGAATTGACTACTTTTAAGAGGTTTTCTCATAGTACTATAAGATAACAGGAATTGTGTTATTACAAAAAGAGAAAACCTATCAACTTATTTATGAATGCAATGTTCAATCCGTTTATTCAATATCTTAATTATTGAAATCCAAGATATTTCATTATAACGATTGTCTCAAATATCATAAAAATATACTTACTTGCTCTAGTTATAGTAAAAATACACTTATTCCTGTAGATACAAATAATTTAAATTTTAAAAAGGGGAATTAATTATGGCAATTGAAACTAAAACTCCAGACTGGGTTAATGTGCTGGAACTAAACAACAACATAGACATTACTGGAAAAGAAGATGTAAGTGATATGATACAAGAGATTGTTTCTGATGAATCACTAAAAGATTCTGTTATATACTTTCCAAATGGGGACTACTTATTTGAAAAAGGTATTAAAATTAGCCAACAAATAACACTTCAAGGAAATTCTTATTATGGAGGGGATGTTCCAAAGCAAGTAGAAGGTAAAGAACAACCATCTCTTGTAGGAGCAACAAATTTTATAACTCGAGGAGTTTCTAATATAAGCATTATTACATTGACAGAAACAAATCAAACAATCAAAAATATTAACTTTTATTATGATAATAGAGAAATAGAAGGTAAATTACCTGAAAATGTATCTGCTATCACAGAAGGGGAAAGAGTACAAGGTCTATCACATTTTGAGCATTTATATATTTCTGGCTTTTCAAAAACAGGAATAGAAGTCCCATTTTACGCTACTGCAAATGATATCACTGTTACTTCATGTGGACTTGGTATAAAACTTGGAGAGAAATCCATGCTTTCTAGTAGTAAGATTTATAGATGCAAAAACGGAATGGAAATTACGACTGGTGTCAGTGTAAACAACGTAAAAATAGAAGACATTCAAGAAATAGGTATTAATAATAAGGGGCTTGGTTTCAATCTTATGATGAACCTTTCAGTTGATAATTGTGGATACTGTGGATTTAAGTTTGACAAGATGGCTCATAGCCGAGTAAATGCAAGATTTACTAAGTGTGCTCAATATTATAAAAATGTTGACTATGATACTTACAAGAATATTACAGATAGAAAAGAAGATGCTTATTCAATATTTTATGGAGACTCTTTAGAGAACTGTAATATTGTATTACTGAATAATAATGTTGATACTCTAAAAGATGGTTTAGAGCGTAAGATACATGTAATCAAAGCAAATGAGACAACTAATGTAATGCTAGAATGTGATGCTGAGGCAGATAGTTTTGTACAATGTGCAAAAGGTAACTTATTATTGGAAAATGGTAGAAATACTTATAAGTTTTATGATGGTGAACTTTGTTCTGTAGGTGGCGTTCAGATTTATGATACAAATCAGGGTGATTTACTTAAGATAAGTGACAATACACTTAGTATAAAAAATGGTGTACAGGACTTAATAGTTCCTAGATTAAGAAAGAATACTGTCATATCATCAGTATTAGATTCTGAAGAAGAAATAAGTAAATTACACAGTGGAATATGGGAGCAAATAGGTGTAAAAACACTTGCTGGTAATCCTATGTACTATTATAAAAAAATAGAAGAATAATTCTAAAATTAGGAGGTAGTGAATTATGGGAGAACCGATAATAATTAAAGAAACAGATGGGTGGATTAATGTTTTAGATTATGGAGTTTGTAATACTGAAAAAGAAAATGTAAGTTATAGAGTGCAAGAAATCATAAATGCTGCACCAGAAGATTCCATTATATATTTTCCAAGAGGGAAATACCTATTTACAAGTGGCATAGAGATTAATAAGCGTTTAACACTATGTGGAGATACCTATTTTAGGTCGAATAATCCAAATCATAAAGATTTTTATTCAGGAGCGACACAATTTTCTGGTAAATTTGATGAAAAAGAGATAGAAAATGGGACAATGGAAAGTTTCACAATAATAACAGTAAAGGGAGTAAAGCATTGTATTAAAAGTATTTCTTTTCAATCAAATAACTGTAATACCAATAGTTATAGTGCGCCTCCTGCAAATGGTAAACCAGGATTTCATCATGAAATAACATTCAAAAGCGAACACAAAGGGAAATGTATATCAGCAATTGTATGTGAAAATGCACCAGAAGGGTCTGGTCACTATGAAAATGTAGATTTTGGTGGTTTTGGTGAAATTGCACTTAAAATGTCTAATAATTCTACAGTAAATGATATTACTGTTTTTTCATGTAATCATGGTATTAGTGCAGGGGAAAATTCGATAATTACTAATGGAAAGACTTGGGGGTGTGATTATGGAATGGAAATTTCTACTGGAACATTTATCAATGGTATGAGAGTTGAAGAAGTAGGTAAGGTTGCTATTAACAATGTTGGTAAGGGCTCAAACTTTATTACAAATATCACAATTGACCAATGTGGCTATTGTGGATTCAAATTTGATTCAATATCTAATACCCAAATATTAGGCAATGTCTCAAGATGTGGGCAATATTATTTTAATTTTAGCTATGATGACTACTTAAAGTTAGATGAAAAGGTTGAGGAAGCATATTATTTATTATATGGAAATTCAATAGAAGCAAGTAATATAACAATACCAAATGATAATACAGACAATTGGGAAGATAAAGGAAAAGAAAATCACACTGTATATCTCATAAAGGCATTTGAAACCAAAAATGTATTATTAAGATGCACTATAGATGCTACTGATATGGTTCTTGAGTCAGAAAAAGGAAATTTAATATACAATAACAAAGGACAAACAGTTATATTCCATGATGGTGAGATTAGTAGCATCAATGGGATTGGTGTATCTGAAGAGGATTATGGTGATAAAATCAAGATAAAAAAGGGTGATATGTACATAAATAGCAATAATAAAGAGCTTAAAATGTATAGTCCACAGATAGGCGATATCCTAACAACAACAAAAGTAACAAGTGATGAAGTTGCTAGTTCTTATGGTGGAAAATGGGAAAAAATTGGTAAAAAGGTAGAGTTTGAAAATACGGTTCATTATCATAAAATGATAGATAAATAAGCAAATTTATTAAGCTTAACGAGGTAGTTTTCTAAAATTCTAGTTTTAATGAGTTTAATATAGTCGAACTGATAGCTAAAAAAATCATGTAACATCGAAAGTGAATAAGAAAGGAATAGATGATATTATGGAAGAATTTAAGTATGAAAAATGGATTAACGTATTAGAAAGAGAGAATAGTATTAAAAATGACGGTTCAGAAGATGTAGGGCCTCTTATACAAAAGATTATTAATGAAACAGATTTTTGTGTTTTATATTTTCCAAAAGGTAAATACCTATTTAAAACTGGTATTACTATTAATAAAGAAATTACATTACTAGGAGATTCTAATTCATCAACATCTGCTACACAATTTATAACAAGTGGAATTCCTAATATGAGTATTATTACATTAGTAAAAAGAAAACAATGTATTAAAAATATAAGTTTTTATTCTGACAGCTGTGAGATACTTGTTCACGATGAACCCCCAACAAAAGGAAATCCACATTATCATTATGAAATGCTAATTAAGAAAAATGATAATGGTGAAGACTTAGAGTGTGTATCAGCGATTACAACTGATGGTCTAAGGGATAATACTAGAGGTCTTGGTCATTATGAAAATCTTCATATAAGTGGTTTCTCAGGTATAGGAATTCAGATACCATATTATGCAATTTCAAATGATATTACAGTTTCTTCTTGTGGATTAGGTGTTGATGCAGGTATTGATGCAATTATCTCTAACAGTAGAATATATAAATGTAAAAATGGAATGAGAATTATGACTGGTACTAGCATAAATAATGTAAATATTGAAAAAATACAAGAAGTTGGTCTAGAAAGTAGTCAAATTGAGAATCTTGAAGGATATGGTAGTTATAAAATCAATAATATTACAATCGACCAATGTGGTCATTGTGGCTTTTTATTTGATTCAATAAGAGATACTTGTATATCTGGTATTATAAGAAGATGTGGTCAACGTTATTATAACACTGATTATGATACTTATTTAAAAATAAAAGATAAAGATGAAAAAGCATATTCTCTGTTTAGTGGAAATTATTTTACTAATTGCCATATTAATTTAGTTAGTGATAATAAAGATAACTGGGATGATGAATTAGAATATGAGCACAAAGTTTATGTATTTGAAATTCTTCAAATACCAAATGCTACATTGAAATGTAATATAGATGCCGAGGATTATATAATAAAAGCAGAAAATGGAGGTGGAAATTTAAGATTACAAAATAACTTTAATGATTATATATTTATTGATTCCTCTAAACCAGAAATTGTCAATGGAATTAGCACAATGCAACACCATGAAAACGGAAATTTATTACTATTGAATGGAGGTACATTGAGATTTGGAGATGTTAATAAGAAAAAGGGCATATTTAAATCTCAGGCTGGCTTGATTGTTAAATCAACAGATTCAGATATTTCTCAGATAAAATCTACCTATGGAGAAAAATGGGCGAATATTGGCTCTGAGCGTATTGGAAAAGAAACTGTATATTATTATAAATACACTTCTTAAAATATATTATAAATAACATAAAGAAATGAATCCTTATAATGGGATTCATTTCTTTATTAAAATATTTTATGATAAATTTTTAATATATATCAAGCATTTTCAAATACTTCTCATTAACTTTATATACATCCTTTTCTCTTGATAAAAGTTCTATTTCTTCAAGATTATTAAACACTTCCATCAACTGGTCAACTAACTCGATTTCCTTTATTCCAGCCTTTAAGTATCTACTTTTATTCTTTTTAATATAGTTTTCTAATGTCATAGAATAGTTATCTTTATTACAAACATATTTTAATATATGTTCTTCTGTTGCTGATAGAGTTATGTCATTTTCAAATAATTCCTCTTTTAGTATACTCTCTAAAGACTTTCTATCATGCATATCACGCATTTCATTGATAGATTGTATTATAGACTTGAGCATAAACTCTATAAATACAGTTAAATTATATCCCTTATTCTCTACATCTAGTATAGCCTTATAATACTTAGTTCTGTTTTTAGATATCATATATGATATTGAAAATTCTTTAAAAGTATCATATCCTTTATTAATTAAATATAGATAGGATAAGGCTCTTGATGTTCTTCCATTACCATCACTAAAAGGGTGAACATATACAAAATAGAAATGAATTATTGCACTCTTTACTAAATCATTTACTTTACCATTTTCCATAAAAGTTATTAATTCATCTATAAAGTCATATATTTTCAAAGGATCAAGTCCTGTATGTATAATCTCACCTTTTGAATTACATACATATACTTTTTCAGTTCTGTACTCATATTCTTCTGAATCTAAGCAGTTTTCGCCCAATATATGATGTAAATTATATATAAATTTGTGACTATATAACTTATCTAAATTATATAATCCATATTCTAAGGCTCTATGATTATTGTAAATCATATACTCACTTTTATTACTTGGTTTCATCTTTCCTCTAATTATAGATTTTGCAATCTTTCTAGTTGAAAAAGCACCTTCAATTACACTAGAATAATAAGACTCTAAGGCTAAATCATTTTTGTTTTCTATAGTTCTAAATATTTTATTTGATGTTAATTTATCTATTTCATTTATTAAATTTAATATGTTTTCAGTTTCATGATAGTATAGTTTTTTATTATCAAAACTATTTAGAGTAAGTAAAATTTTATTTCCAATAGAGTATTTGTTATTGTATTCTTCTATTGTCAGTTTAATCACCACCTTAGATTATCTATTAATATTAGCGAAAAGTATTATTTTTCACACTATTTTACGTATTTATTCATCGATTTCAAAAACTAAATCAATTTTTCTTGTAAACCCATGGGCATTTATTTCTATGGGAATAAATCCAATATAACGATAACCTTTTTTTGCATATTCTTCGATAATTGTGCGATGTTCTTTCATTACACCAGTTACAAGAAATTGAGATTCATAGCTTAAAGTAACATATTCATACTTTTTCATTTTTATTATCTCCTTGAGTTAAATTTATATTTATATATATCATACATTTAGTTTCAAACAAAAGCAATAAAATGGTCAACTGACTACTCAATAGCACTTTTGCAATAAGTATTTATATAACTCTTGAATAGAGCAAGTTTAATTTGCAAAATATAAGTCTAAATATATAAACTTAATAGAAAAGGAGACAAATTATGAGTCAGAAGAACATTGCAATTGTAACTGGTGCGAATAGTGGGTTTGGAAAAGAATTTCTGAAATTATTAGTAAATGAAAAAGAAATAACAGAAATATGGGCAATTGCAAGAAACAAAGGGCGATTAAATCAATTAATAGATGAATTTGGAAGTAAGATAAAAATTTTTTCGAAAGATTTGTCAAAACTAGAAGAAGTAAAAGAACTTGGTACCTTTTTAGATAAAGAAGATATATGTATAAAGTACCTTGTAAATAATGCAGGCTTTGCAAAATTCTGTTCATATAATGATTTGAGTATAGATGAATCTATTAATATGATTGATTTAAATATTACTGCTGTTGTAGCAATGGGGCTTATATGTATCCCATATATGAAAAGGGGTAGCCATATTATAAATGTTTCTTCTCAAGCATCATTCCAGCCATTACCATATCAAAATATTTATAGTTCAACTAAAGCATTCGTAAGAAATTATACAAGAGCATTAAATGTTGAGCTTAAGGATAAAGGCATAAATGCAATTGCTGTATGTCCAGGATGGATGAGTACAAATCTATTTGAAAGAGGGATAGTTAAGGCTGAAAAAGGAACAAAAAAATTCTCAGGTATAGTAACTCCAGATGTTGTTGCCATAAAAGCTTTGAAAGATGCAAAGAAAAATAAAGATATTTCTGTGTATGGCATCAATACAAAGTTAAGTCATGTACTAGCAAAACTATTACCACAAAAGATGGTGATGAAGGTTTGGTTAAAACAACAACATATCAAGGCATAATAGGTTTGTTTTTGTTAATCCCAATTAAAATATAAGATAGATTTATATCTTTTTAACTGGAAAGCACACCTCTGTTACCCAATTATCAGGATTATTGTCCTTATCAGGACCTATATGATAAATATTAAACATAGGACCATCCATTTCATAATTATTGTCTGATATCCAATTACCAATAGCCTCACAAGTATCTGTAAGTTGATTGAAATCTCCTTTAACTATAGCAGTTGCAGCAGTCACGCTTGGGACAGTCTTAAATCTAACATGTTCAGTATCCTTATATTTTCCAGATACAGCAACCTGTACTTCAACATCTACATAATCTTCTTGATATCCTGTATCATAAAAGACTGCCTTAGAATGATTGGGATATTCAAGTTGGATATTTTGTTCTTTTGTCTCTAAAAACGACTGATGCCATAATAGTCCTTCATCTTTATAAGTTGATATAACTTTTCTAAGAGTCATCATATATTTTTGGGAAAAATTCTTTATAGTTACATCATAATTGTCCATATTATCATTACCTCCAATTCTTTTAATAGTATTTTCTATTTTAAGTATCTTTCTCTGTATATCTTCTAATTGTTCTTTTACTTGTGAGTGATGGATATTTAGGTATTTTATTAGGCTTTCTTTATCGTTGTATTCTGTCAAAATTTCTTTTATAGAATACAAGCTAAATCCCATATCTTTTAGTGCATGGATTCGATTTGTAGTTGAAAGTTGGTCTACACTATAGTATCTATATCCATTAGATTTATTTGTATGACTTGGTGTTAAAAGTCCAATTTCATCATAATGACGTAGCATACGAATGCTAATTTTACTTAGTTTTGAAAAATCGCCTATCTTAAACATGCTTGTGCCTCCTTTATAAAGATGTTTGTGTCTTACTATTAATATAAACTATGTCATAGTGTTAGAGTCAATTAAAATTTTGTTGACATATATTAAAAAAAATATTATACTGAACATGTTCAGAACTGAAAATGTTGGTTGTTTTGGAGGTCTACTATGAAAAGTAATGATAAGGATGCAAGAGAACGTATAATTGAAGTTACATTGAATATTTTGGATGAAGTAGATGATATTGATAAGGTTACAGTTCGACAAATCGCTGAACGTGCAAATGTAGGGGTTGGTCTAATAAATTATCATTTTAAAACGAAGGATAATTTGTTGAGCATTGCAATAGGGGAGGTAATGTCAAATGTTATAGAAGAGTTATATGATGACAATGTATATACTTTAAAACCTATTGAAGATTTGAAAAGCCTATTAAAGAAACTGTGTGATATTGGATTGCATTATGAAAAGATGCTTACCTTTATGTTGAATCAATGTATATCTAATGGTGATATGCAAGCAGAACTTTCTATTGTACCTATGCTTCGTAAAATTTTTGGAAGTGAAAAAGATGAGATGAGTTTGAGAACTATTGCTTTACAAATTATTTCGCCAATACAGATTGCTGCTTTATCACCAGAGTCATTTCAATTGTATAGTGGTATAGGTGTAAAGAATAAACATCAGCGAGATAGCTTTATTGATATTTTAGTAGAAAATATTATTAGAGGGAATGGTGATGTAAAATGAAAATTATAACTATTGGTTCAAGTATTATTACTGCTTTACTTTTTTTTTCAACAATGATTTGTGGATTTTGGATTAAGAATAATAAGGTGACCGATGCAAGTTCTATTAAATTTCATATGAATAGTGCTATTATTACAGGTGTATTTTTAGTGATTTCAATAGTTCTTTTAATTATGTATGTAAAAAAATAATACAATCATTAAAAATAAATAATACAATCAATTATTGTTAATAGATAAAACATCAGAAAATCTAAAGGCTAGAGAGCTTGGAATTTCTGATGTTTTATCAGTTTATTTTATTACACTGTAATTAGATGTTTAGTGTTAATTATTAAATAGTAATTGTGTGGTCAGTATTAATGAACATCAAAATGAATATCAAACTGAATATTATAAATTTAGTATTATAAATTGAGTACTTCAGATTAAGAAGCATTTTTTAGTTCAAGTGGATTATCTATACCAAAATAATCATATAAAGTAGAACTTATTTCTTCTAAATTTCCATTTTGGAAGGGTAATTGTAAGTTTACTTTTTCTACTACATCTTTAAAACCAGCATCTGTATTTTGATTTAAAAAATCCATATACACATTAACTGCTTTTCTATAATCATCTTGTGACAATTGCCATATTTGAAGTGATATATCAGATGCAAGACCATAACTCAAGTAATAAAAAGGAACTTGGAAGTTATGAGATACAAGTATCCAAAAAGGAGCATTCTTTTCTTTAAGTACATTATTTGCCACTCCATATTCTTCTTCTAAGTCAAAAAATAATTTATTTATATCATTTAAGCTCATATATGGATTTTTGTATATAATCTCTTGAAATTCATCATAAAGACAAGCATCAATAATAGTATTTAGAACAATCGATAAATGTTCTTTTTTTATAGCCTCAGATTTCTTACCAAAAAAGTCATCAAAATACTTGTAAAACAAAATCTCTAAAGATGTTGAATGGACTTCGCATATATCTATACTTGGTTGTATTTTGTTATTTAGATTAATGCTATTGTAATAGTTATAAAAATGACCAAACTCATGAGCAAAGCTAGTAACGCCCAAAAAAGAATTGTCCCATGTATTGAATAAAAAAGGTGCATTGTACTTATTTATATAAGTAGTGTATCCTCCAGGCGATTTATTCTTTCCAGAAGAATAATCATATAAGTCATATTTTTTCATATAGCTAAAACTCTCTTTTAATTTTGGAGATATATCTTCAAGTACATTGTCAAATTTCCTAAATGAACGATTTTTATATACCTTAGTATATATAGAAGAATCAGAAGGTACTGATGAAATCTCTCTATATAGTGGAACTATGTACTCTTTAACGTCTTTTCTAAATTTTTTTGCTTCTTCTTGAGAATAATCTTTATTTAAGTTCATATAAGCATAATCTATATAATTCTTAAATCCTAACTTGCTTGCTATCTCAGTTCTCGTCTGAACAAGCTCTAAAAATATATTGCCAAATATAGGGTTGTATTTTTTTAAGTAATCTGAATAAATCTTTACATATTCTTCAGGTCTAAGATTTGGTGTTGATAAAGCCTCTTCAAAGTCTGTCTCTATACCATCTATTGGTACTGTAGACTTAGATAAAAGGTCTTCATATTTTACAACTAAGTCTTGCTCTTTTTTAAGTAGACTTTCAACTTCTTTAGAATTAAGTTTTCCAATGTTTTTTAAATAATTAAATGTATCTTTCCCAAGCTCCTTTTCTAGTTCTTTAGAAAACTTAGAAGTTACAAATATATCCTGGAAATCTTTGTATGCCATGTCAACATCTACTGATTTACTCATAAGATATTTATATTCTTTAGAGTAAAATTCATCTGATGAATCTATATTGTTTCTAATTTTTGCTATAGTAAGTGTACTGTAAAAATCCTGATAAATCTTATCAACATCTTTAAATAAATTTAATTGTTCTTTAGCAGTCTTAGATGTTAAAAGTTTGTCGTTATATGTGTTAATATTTTCGCAAATTGACTTTATATCTGGACGATTATATTCCATTTTTTCAAAGGGAATAGTTCCTCTAGCTGAATCTTTTTTTGAGTTATTAGTATAATTTCTTATGTATGATGCAAATATAATAAAAACTGCAATTAAAATTAGAGAAACAAATATTTTCTTCTTGGATTTAATCATAAAAATCCTCCAATCATGGATATAGTTATTAGTTATTTTACTATATTAAATATAAAAAATGCATGTTAAGAAAATTTAACATAAAAATATATACAAGCTTATAAATAATATAAAAAATTTAACTTCAAAAAAGTATATGAAATTTATATTAATAAAATGATAAATAAATTTTAAGTACAAAATAATAAAAACTATGATAGTTTTAGACCTATTATATGTGAAAAATATAGATGTTTTTGGTAAAATTCAAATTAAAAGATATATATAAAAATTTGCAATATTCCAAACAAGAATTATAAAGATTCATATCATTGTCTTTATACAATATTTATACTATAATAGAATAATAATTTAGAGAAAAGCTCTAAAAATAAACAAATTAAGGGTCTTAACAGTAGTGATTTTATGTTAAGGAGGTATAAAGAAAGTTGAAAACAATAGTTAGAAGACTTATTCTCTATGCAGATGGAATGCGACCTACTCAAATAATGGTATCTGGGTTTGCAGCAATTATTGTAATTGGAGCATTGTTGTTAACACTCCCGATAGCGTCGCAGAGTAGAGAAAGTATAGGGTTATTGAATGCTCTATTTACGGCTACCTCAGCGGTTTGTGTCACTGGTCTAGTTATGGTAGATACGGCAACTTATTGGAGTTTATTTGGACAGATAGTTATAATAACGTTGATACAAATTGGTGGACTTGGATTTATGACTGTAGCCACAATGTTTTCACTTATGGCACGAAAAAAAATACAACTAAGAGAAAGGTTATTAATACAAGAATCACTGAATCAAGCTGATTTGTCAGGTCTTGTAAAACTTACAAGATTTGTATTAATAATAACCATAACAATAGAAGGAATAGGTGCATTGATTTTATCAACTGTCTTTATTCCGCAATTTGGTTTATCTAGAGGAATATGGTATAGTGTATTTCACGCAATATCAGCGTTTTGTAATGCCGGATTTGATTTGATGGGAAGTGTAAGTGGACCATTTACATCACTAAATTCATATGTAAATAACTTCACAATATCAATGACTATTTCTACACTTATAGTGTTTGGGGGGCTAGGATTCCCAGTCGTGCTTGATATTGTAAGAAAAAGAAGATTATCAAAATTAAATGTGCATTCTAAAGTTGTCTTATTTTCAACTGCGACACTTATTATAGTAGGTGCATTATTCATTTTTATTATAGAATTTAATCAAAAAGCCACTATGGCGGACTTGCCTTTAAAGGGAAAAGTATTATCAGCAATATTTCAATCAGTAACGGCAAGAACTGCTGGATTTAATACACTTGATTTAGCTACTTTACAAGAAAGTAGTATATTTATAATGATAATTTTGATGTTTATTGGAGCATCACCTGCATCTACTGGTGGAGGTATAAAAACTACGACACTGGCTGTTTTGATAATTACTGTTAGAAGTTTTCTATCAGGAAAATCAGATATAGAAGCCTTTGAAAGAAGATTAGCTCCAGCAACTATAAAAAAATCTCTGGGTATATTTGTAATTAGTATATCAGCAGTTATTTTTGGAACTTTGATTATTTCAATAACTCAGCCTAATTTTACATTAGTTCAATCAGCATTTGAGGTTACATCAGCACTTGCTACAGTAGGTTCAAGTTTAGCTGGAAGTCCAAACCTAAATGCTTTAGGAAAGATTATAATAATAATCTTTATGTTTATGGGTAGAGTTGGTTCTCTTACTTTATTTATGGCAATACTTTCTGGAGGTAGAAGAAAGAGCCAACCAGTCAGATACGCAGAAGGTAAGATTATGGTTGGTTAAAATATAAATTTATTAATAAAGTAATGGAATTAGATATAGTAGTGTGAACAAATAAGTTTGATTAATAAATAAAACATAAATTAAATTAATATATGTATATATAAAAATTATACGTTATATATAAAATTTATATGCATAATAAGTAATTTAAATGATATTATACAAATTGTGTATTAGGGAGGAAGTTTCGAGATGAAGCAATATATAGTCATTGGGTGTGGGAGATTTGGAAGCTCTGTTGCATCTACTATGCATCTTTTAGGACATCAAGTAATGGCAATAGACAAAAATGAAGATTCAGTTCAAAGTGTATCTGATAAGGTAACTCACTCACTTATAGTAGATGTTACTGATGAACAAGCATTAAGATCATTAGGTTTAGGTAACTTTGATGTGGCAGTAGTTGCAATAGGCTCTGATATAAGAGCATCTATAATGGCGACTCTTATAGCTAAAGAGATGGGTGTAGAGCTGATAATATGTAAGGCAAAGGATGAATTACAAGCTAAAGTACTTTATAAAATTGGTGCAGATAGAGTTGTATTCCCAGAAAGAGATATGGGAGTAAGAGTTGCACACAATTTAGTTTCTGATAACATATTAGACCATATAGAGCTTGACCCAGAGTACTCAATTGTTGAAATCGTAACTCCAAATGGTTGGGTTGGTAAGACTTTAGTAGAGCTTGAATTAAGAGCTAGATATGAGATAACTGTACTTGCTATAAAAACAGGTAAAAATATAAATGTTACACCTTCTCCAGATGAAGAACTTACAGCTGGAAGTATTCTAGTTATAATTGGTCAAAATACTAGTATAACAGCCATAACATCTGGAAATAAGGGGATAATTAGAAGAAGATAATTTATTATTTAATATATATTTAATTGCAATAAAAGTAGATAGTATCATATAATTATGAATAGTTATATGATACTATTTTTATTTAATCAAAAGTAGGATTTGGAAGAGTATGATTTTAATTAAAAGTAAAGTAAGGAGGTTATGCTAAGATAAGTTTAGCATTTAGATAAAATGATTACGAATATAAGCAGTAAGGATAATGAAAAGTTAAAGTATACAAAAGCACTATTGAAGTCAAAAAACAGAAATAAAGAATCAAAGTTCATAATAGAAGGATATAGAATAGTAGTACTTGCACTTGAATGTGGGGCAAGTCTTGATTATGTATTTATCAATGATGACTTTGAAAATAAGAAGGAACATGTGGAACTATTAGAAGATTTAGATAAAAAAAGCACAAAGATATATAAGACTAGTAATAAAAACTTTAAGGAACTTATAGATACAGAAAACACCCAAGGTATAATAGGTGTGGTTTCATTTAAAGAAAAAAATTTAAAAGAAAATATAAATAACAAAGATAAATTTGTGTTGATTTTGGACAGAATACAGGACCCAGGAAATATGGGAACTATAATAAGAACTGCTGATTCTGCTGGAGTGGATGCCATAATAGCACTAAAGGGATGTGTTGATATATATAATCCAAAGGTAATTAGGTCGACTATGGGCTCTATTTTTGATATGAATATAATTAATGCCTCTCAAGATGATACTGTGGACATGCTTAAATCATTGGGTTTTAATATAGTTTCAAGCTATCTAAATACAGATAATTTTTATGATAAAATAGATTATGGTTCAAAAGTTGCTTTGGTGATAGGAAATGAAGCTAATGGAATAAATGAAGAACTTGTATCAAAGTCTGATATTTTGGTTAAGATACCTATATATGGTAAAGCTGAGTCGTTAAATGCAGCAATAAGCTCTGCTATATTGATGTATGAAATAAAAAAATACTTGATTTAATGTATTGTAATAAATATAATGTCATGTTATAATCTTGAATTAAATAGTAGAATATCAAAAATAGTCAATATATTTAAAAAATAATTGAATTAATTATGTATTAGATGTATATTAAAAATAGTCACATAATTTGAATGGAAATGATATAATACTAAAATAAACAATATAATATTGTAGATACAATGAAAGAGGAAAGTATTTTGATTAAACTTAGTAAAGAGATAAACACCTAGGCTGGGAGTGTTTTCTAAGAGGTCAGGAGAAGTTCCCTCTGGAGTAACAGAGCTGAAACTTGATAGTAGGCTTTGACGTGAAAAACGCGTTAAGTTTGTTAGAGGTGGTTTGATGATTTTTTAATTGTTAAACTACTAGGGTGGTACCGCGAAACTATAGCCTTTCGTCCCTAGACAGGGATTGAGGGGCTTTTTTTATACAAAAAAACGAAAGGGTGATATGTGTGCAAGAAAAATTACTTGCTTTACGTGAAGCAGCTTTAGCTGAAATAAAAGAGGCACAAAGCATAGAAAGTGTAGAAAGTTTAAGAGTTAAGTATTTAGGAAAAAAAGGTGAGATAACTGCCATACTTAAAGAGATGGGAAAATTATCTGCTGAGGAAAGACCAGTAGTTGGTAAGGTTGCTAATGATGTAAGAGAGAATATTGAACTTAGCATAAATTCTAAGAAAGAAGAATTAAATGCTATTGAAAAAGAAAGAAAATTAAAAGAAGAAGTAATAGATGTTACTCAACCAGGAAAAATTCTAAAGGTTGGAAAGAGACATCCAATAACTCAAATCATAGATGAAGTAACAGACATATTTATTGGAATGGGATTCTCTGTAGCAGAAGGTCCAGAAGTTGAGACTGTTGATAATAACTTTGATGCTTTAAATGCTCCTAAAGACCATCCATCAAGAGATATGAGTGATACATTCTATATGAATGATGGTGTATTACTTAGAACTCAAACATCTCCAGTTCAAGTAAGAACTATGAGAAGTCAAGAGTTACCAATAAAAGTAATTGCACCAGGTAGATGCTTTAGATCAGATTCGCCAGATGCAACACATTCACCAATGTTCCATCAGATAGAAGGGCTTGTTGTTGGGAAAGATGTTACTATGGCAGAATTTAAAGGAACTATGGATATCTTCGTTGAAAAATTGTTTGGTTCTGATATCAAAACGAAGTTTAGACCTCACAACTTCCCATTTACAGAGCCAAGTGCAGAAGTTGATGTTACTTGTTTCAAATGTGGTGGTAAAGGTTGCCCAATGTGTAAGTATGAAGGTTGGATAGAAATATTAGGTTCAGGTATGGTTCATCCAAATGTTCTTAGAAATTGTGGAATAGACCCAGAGGTTTACAGTGGATTTGCATTTGGAGTTGGGGTTGAAAGACTTGCAATGCTTAAATATGAAATAGATGATATTAGATTATTATTCGAAAATGATATGAGATTCTTAAATCAATTTTAATTAGGAGGGTATATAGATGTTAGTATCTTTAAAATGGCTTAGAGACTATGTTGATATAGACATGGATGTAAAAGAGTTCGCTGATAAAATGACAATGACAGGAACTAAAGTTGAAACAATAGATTATTATGGTGAAGAGATAGAAAATATATTGGTTGGAAAGATTTTAGAAATAAAACAACATCCAAATGCTGATAAGTTAGTTATAACTAAGGTAGATATTGGAGATAAAGTTGTTCAAATAGTTACAGGAGCTACAAATATATCAGAAGGAGATTATATTCCAGTAGCTGTAAATGGTTCTAAATTACCTGGAGGAGTTGAAATCAAACAAACTGACTTCAGAGGTGAATTATCAGATGGTATGATGTGTTCAGCAGCTGAATTAGGCATAGATGAACATTACATTGAAGAGTACAAAAGAGGTGGTATATATATTTTAGACCACGAAGATTCATATGAATTGGGAAAAGATATAAAAGATGTTTTAGGATTAAAAGATGCTTTAATAGATTTTGAATTAACTTCAAATAGACCTGACTGCAAATGTATGATAGGTATAGCTAGAGAAGCAGCTGCAACTATAGGAACAAAAGTAAAATATCCTGAAATTGAAGTAAAAGAAAGTGATGAAGAGATAGACTTCAAAGTTGAAATAGACAATCCAGACTTATGTAGAAGATATTTTGCTAGAATGGTTACTGATGTAAAAATAGAACCTTCTCCATATTGGATGCAAAGAAGACTTACAGAAGCAGGTGTAAGACCTATAAGTAACATAGTTGATATAACAAACTTCGTAATGTTAGAGCTTGGTCAACCACTTCATGCTTTTGATATAAATCAAGTAGAGACTGGAAGAATAGTAGTAAGAACTGCTAAAGATGGAGAAAAACTTGTAACATTAGATGATGTTGAAAGAACATTAGATAAAGATGTGCTAGTTATAACAAATGGAGAAAAATCGCTTGGTATAGCTGGTGTAATGGGTGGTGCTAACTCAGAAATAACTAACAGTACAAAGACTGTACTTTTCGAGAGTGCTAATTTCAAACCAGAAAACATAAGAATGACAGCTAAAAAAGTTGGAATTAGATCAGAAGCATCTTCAAGAAATGAAAAAGATTTAGACCCTAATATTGCAGAGATAGCAGCAAATAGAGCTGTACAACTTGTTGAGATGTTAGGAGCAGGTAAAGTTTTAAAAGGTGTTGTAGATGTATATCCAAATAAACCAGAGCCTAAAAAATTGGTAGTAAATCCTCAAAGAATTAATCATCTTCTAGGTGTAGATGTACCAATGGAACAGTTTGTGGGAATTTTAGAATCATTAGAATTTAAATGTAATTTAATAGCTAATGATAAATTAGAAATAGATGTACCAAGTTTTAGAACAGATATGGAGCAAGAAGCTGATGTATGGGAAGAAATAGCTAGAATTTATGGATTTGAAAACATACCTTCTGTACAATTAGAAGGAAATACAACAGCAGGAATCAAAACTTCAAAACAAAAATTCATGGACTCTTTAAAAGATAATTCAACTGCTGTAGGATTAAACGAAATATTAACATATTCATTTGTAAGCCCTAAGGGAGTAGATAAGATAAGAGTACCAGAAGGTAATGCTAAGAGAAACTTTGTTAAATTACTTAACCCATTAGGAGAAGAAACTTCTGTAATGAGAACTACTCTAATACCAAACATGTTAGATGTTTTATCAACTAATGTATCTCATAAAATAGAAGAAGTATATGCATTTGAGTGTGGACATATATTCATACCACAAGATTCAGAGTTACCTAAAGAAGAAAATAGAATGTGTGTAGGTATGTATGGTAAAGATGTTGATTTCTTTGCATTAAAAGGTGCTATAGAAACAATACTTGTAAATGTAGGATTTAAAGGATATGAAATTGAACCTCAAGATAATAATACTACCTTCCACCCTGGTAGATGTGCTAAAATAGTGTATAATAATAAATATGTAGGTACATTAGGTGAATTGCATCCAGATGTTATAGAAAATTACAATCTAGGTCAAAGAGTTTATGTCGCTGAAATAGATATTGACTTTGTATTTGATAATTCTGATAGAACAAAGAATTATGTACCATTACCAAAATATCCATCTACATCAAGAGATATAGCTCTTATTGTTAAAGAGGATGTATTTGTAAAACAAATAGAAGATATAATAAAGGAAAATGGTCAAGGATTAGTAGAAAGTTACAAGTTATTTGACGTTTACAAAGGTTCTCAAATAGAGGCTGGATACAAGTCAATTGCATATTCAATAACTTATAGAAGTAAGGATAAAACTCTAACAGACGAAGATGTAGCTAAGGTGCATGATAAGATATTAAGTGAATTAAGCGAAAAATTGAATGCTAACTTAAGATCAAATTAACAACTAATGTCGGGGGAGGTTAGGATGAACAAAGTAATGGTTAAAATCCATGGCGTTGAATATCCAATGGTTGGAGATAAGTCAGAGAAGTTTATGATTAGTATTGCTGATTTTGTTGACAAAGAAATGGATAAAATAACACGTCAAAACCCGAAATTAAGCTTATCAGTTGCTGCGATATTAACTGCATTAAATATATCAGACCTTTTATTTGAATGTTCAGATGAGAATGAAAAGTTGATTAAAGCTAATGAAGAATTGAGTAAAAAAGTTGGGGCATCTAATGAAGAACTTCAATTAGAAATCAAGTCTCTAAAGCTTACAATAGCAGAAAAAGAAGCAGAAAGTCGTGAAACTGAGGCTAAGATGAAAGAGTTAATTGATATTATAGAAAATAAAAAGCAAGAAATATTCGAACTTAGTAATACGACAGAAGGTTCTAGAGCCGAGTTAGATGCTTATAAAAGCAAGATTGAGGAACTAAGTGCTCAACTTGAAGAGGCAAATGAGAGAGCTACAATAGCTGAGAATTTAGCTTCTGAGTTTCAAAACAAAGCTTATGATTTACAGCTAAAATGTACAGGGTTAAATAATGATGAAAAAAATGTGAAATAAAATTAAAAGATTTGCTGTCTCTATTGTTTGTTGAGACAGCTTCTTTTAATGTATAAATACAAATATTTATACAGATAAAAGTTTTTTTAATATTAATAAAAAATAGTATCTAAAATAATTTTGATTTGGTATCTATCATTAGAAAGTGAGATGTTTTATATATGACAAGCCAGAGCCAGATGTCTGAATCATTCTTCTTATGTTCTTTATTGGCAATAACAGGAGGATTTTTAGATATTTATACTTATGTAGTAAGAGGAAAGGTCTTCGCCAATGCACAGACTGGAAACATAGTTTTATTAGGGCTTAATATAGCAGAAGGGAATATAAAAAAATCTTTTTATTACTTGATTCCTATTTTGGCATTTATGTTAGGTGTATTTATAGCAGAGAAGATAAGAAAGTACTTTAAAGATAACTCTAAGATTCATTGGCGTCAAGTTATCATTATAATTGAAATGATTACAATACTTGTAGTTTCTTTTGTACCTAGAGGACGATTCAATATGTTTGTAAATGTTGCTATATCTTTTATTTGTTCAATGCAGGTAGAGAGTTTTAGAAAAGTAAATGGAAACAGTTTTGCAACTACAATGTGTACTGGAAATTTAAGAAGCGCTACAGAAACATTATTTCATTATATACAGACCAAGAATGTTTTTATGATAAAAAAGAGTTTGCAGTACTATGCAATTATTGTATTCTTTATATCTGGGGCTATTTTAGGAACTTTTTTTACAAAGATTTTTGTGGAAAAGTCAATCCTAGTATGTTTCTTTATTTTGGCAGTAGTCTTTGGAGTTATGTTTATCAATAAGGATGATTCATTTAACGAAAACTAACTTAGTGTAAATTGATAAAAAATGAGTTATTATTTGATATACTGTATATGGTAAATAGTATATTGTAAGTGTGTGTGTTATAGATAATTATATTAATCTAATAAGTATAAATAGAGGAGAAAAATATGAAAAAAATAGAATTACTTGCACCAGTTGGCTCTTTTGATTCATTAAAAGCAGCAGTACAAAATGGAGCAAATGCTGTGTACTTAGGTGGTAAAGACTTTAGTGCAAGAGCATCTGCAAACAACTTTGATAGAAATGAGCTAATTGATGCTGTTAAATACTCTCATATAAGGGGAGTACAAGTTTTTGTCACAGTGAATACATTGATAAAACAGTATGAAATAGAGGATTTTGTAGAATATGTAAAATTTTTATATGATATAGATATTGATGCTTTAATAGTGCAAGATATAGGAATGGCAAGGCTTATAAAAAGACTATTACCTGATTTTGAACTACATGCAAGTACTCAAATGGTAGCTCATTCATTAGAAGATGTTAAGTATCTTCAAAGTGTTGGCTTTGATAGAGTTGTTTTAGCAAGAGAATTAAATGTGGATGAGATAAAATGGATTTGTGAGAATACGACTGTAGATATAGAGGTCTTTGTGCATGGGGCTTTATGTGTATGTTACTCAGGTCAGTGCCTTATGAGTAGTATGATAGGGAATAGGTCTGGAAATAGGGGTAGATGTGCACAACCATGTAGACAAAAATATGAGTTGATAGATATAAATACAGGTGAAGTAGTAAAGAGTGATGGAGATTATTTGTTGAGTCCTAGAGATTTAAGTACTATAGAGGAATTAGATAAAATAATTGAAGCAGGTGTATTATCTCTAAAAATAGAAGGAAGAATGAAAAAGCCTGAATATGTAGCTACTGTAGTTTCAGGATATAGAGAAGCAATTAATGAATTTGTAGATAAGAATAAAATAAGTATTTCTGATGAAATAATAAATAATTTGTATACTATATTTAATAGAAAGTTTACAAAAGGATATATACTAGGTGAAGTTGGTAAGGATGTAATGAACTCCAATAGACCTAATAATCAAGGTCTATATGTTGGAAAAGTTTTAGATTACAATAGAAGAAGCAAAAGGCTTAGAGTCATATTAGAAAACACACTTAAAAAAGGTGATGGAATCAATCTAGGTGGAGGTACTATTGGAAGGATAATAAAAGATGGAGATATAACTACAATAGCACATAAAGGCGATTTGATAGAATTAGATTTTGTTGGAGAAGCAAAGAGAAATCAGCTTATATTTAAGACTTCAGATAGTGAGTTGATGGATAGAGTACAAGCTACATTCCAACAAGATAAGGAGTTAATAAAAACTAATATAAAAGCAAAAGCAAGTATTAAACTAGGTAAAAAGCCTGTGCTTTCTATAAGTGATTTCTGTGGGAATACATCAATTGTAGAGGGAGAAAAGATAGTTGAAAAAGCTATAAAAGTAGCTTTAAGCAAGGAGAAAATAGAGACACAAATCCAAAAGCTTGGTAATACTCCTTATACATCAAAAGATATAGAAATTGATTTGGATGAAGGTGTAAGTATGCCTATAAGTGTTCTAAATCAAATGAGAAGAGATTGTATTGAGCTTTTAGACCAAGAAAGAATAAAAATAAAAGGTAGAAAGTTTAAGGAGAATAGATTAAAATACCAACCAGACAGAGTAAATAAACAGAAAAAACTTAATACAGTCCCTAAAATTAGAGTTAAAGTCAAGAATTTAGAGCAATTAGAAGCAGTATTAAAGTACAATGTGGATTTAATTTATTATGAAGATATAAATACATTATCAAAAGCCTTAGAAATGGTATCAAATATTTCTAAAAAATCAATAGTTTCAAATGTAAATAACATAAATACTTCTGGTGAAAAGAGTTCTAGTGTTGAAAATACTGAAAGTAGATTAATATATTCAGTACCACGAATTATTAGAAATAAGGAATATAAGCAATTTGAAACATTAGATAATATAAAAGGAATCAATAAGGTTCAAATTGGTAACTGGGGTTCTATGGAATATTTTAAAGGAAAAGATTTAAATATAGATTGCTATTTAAATGCATTTAATAGTGAAAGTATAAATCACTTCAAAGATGAGGGAGCAGGTACAGTTTGTTTATCACAAGAATTAAATCTAAATGAAATCAAACAAACTTTAAAATATACAGATGTAGAAATTGAAGCAGTAATATATGGATATACTCCTATGATGATTACGGAATACTGCCCTATGGGAGTTGTTGTTAGGGATTGTAAAAAGGACAAGAGAGTTGCTAAATGTAAGGAAAGTAGCTATGCCTTAAGAGATTTTACAGATGCAAGTTATAGAATAACACAAGATATATTCTGTAGAAGTACGATTTACAATTCAAAGGTAACTTGTATGTTGGATAATCTATATGAGTTAGATGAAATTGGAATAGATGTGTTTAGAATAGATTTTACAGTAGAAGATAGTGATATGGTTAAAAAGGTTATTGAAGCCCATATTGAGGTTTTGAGTAATGATTTTAAGCTTGGAGAAAAGGCCACTAATTTATATAAGAAATTGGATGAAATTGGAACAGTTGCAGGACACTACTATAAAGGTGTAGAATAGATATAATATGAAAAATATACATAAATATATAAATAAACTTAAATTTATGTGTATTAAAATATAAAAATATCATATACATGAAAAAATAGGGGGAATAATGAAAATGAGAGAAGAAGCTTTAGAAATTTTATTTAAGTATTTAGAGACTGATAGAATGAGAAAACATTGTTATGCTGTTGAAGCAGTTATGAGAGACTTAGCTAAAAGATTAGAGCCAGAAAAAGAAGAAGAGTGGGCAGTTGCAGGCCTTTTACATGATTTAGATTCAGATATAGTTGGGAGAAAGCCAGGGGAAATCTGTGAAGGACATGCTACAACAACAGTGGAACTGCTTAAAAAAGAAAACTTTGGTGATGAAGAGATGTATAGAGCAATACTTGGTCATCATGATGGAATGGGAGTTACAAGAACTAGTCTAATGGAAAAAGCTATATATGCAGCAGACCCTATAACTGGTTTTATAACTGCTATAGCGTTAGTTTATCCAGATAAAAAGCTTACTAGTGTAAAAACAAAGTCTGTAATTAAAAGAATGAAAGAAACAAGATTTGCTTCAAATGTAAATAGAGATGCAATGAGAAGTATAGAAGATATAGGGATTCCATTTGATGAATTTGCAGAGCTTTCTCTTAATGCAATGAAGAATATCAGTGATGTTCTTGAGAGTAATGAAAATGAATAATACCAATAATATACGAATAAAAAATAGGAAAAGAAAGTAAGGCGGGATGTATGAAGCTTACAACTATTTGTTATATAGAAAAAGATGGAAAGACTTTAATGTTATATAGAAATAAAAAGAAAGATGATATACATGAAGGTAAATATGTAGGAGTTGGAGGAAAGTTTGAGCAAGGAGAGACTCCTGAAGATTGTGTAATTAGAGAAGTTAAAGAAGAAACTGGGCTTACTCTTAACTCGCTAACATATAAAGGATTGATAACTTTTCCAAAGTTTAAGAATGATGAGGACTGGTACATGTTCTTATATTTTTCAGATGATTTTGAAGGTGACTTATCCGAAAAAGATTTGGATGATTGTAAAGAAGGAAAATTAATTTGGGTAGACAATGATAAAATATTTGACTTAAATATGTGGGAAGGTGACAGATTGTTTTTGAATTGGGCTAAGACTGGTAAGGTTTTTAGTGCAAAGATAATATACAATAACGGAAAATTGGAAGATTATAGTGTAAATTTCTTAACTTAATTTGTATACATATTTTCAATTTAGACTTGATTTGGAGTTAATATTGTTAAAAAATAAAAATTGACTTAGACAACTATTTGCTTTATACTAAAGTAAAATTTTTAAATGGAGGAAAAATCTAGAATGATAGACATAAATTTAGAAACATGCGTAGGTTGTGGCTTGTGTGAATCAGACTGCCTTGTAAATGCAATAAAAGTTAGAGAAAATAAAGCAAAGGTAAAAAATATCCTTTGCATTAATTGTGGTCACTGTATGGCAATTTGCCCAACAGACTCTATAGAAATGCAGGGATTTGATAAGAGTGAAGTATTAGAATACAATCATGAGACTTTTGACTTAGAATCTGAAAACTTAATGAATTTCATAAAATTTAGAAGAAGTATAAGAGACTACAAAGACATAGAAGTAGAAGAAGAAAAAATAAGAAATATAGTAGAAGCTGGTAGATATACGCCAACAGGTGGAAATAGACAGCCTCTAAGATACATATTGGTAAAAGATAAATTAAAAGAAGTAAAAGAATTGGCAATAGAAGGGCTTTACAATATGGCACTAAATACTGATGATGAAGACCCTGTTCGTTCTATATACAAAAACACATTTAAGAGAATGTATAAAGGATATAAAGAAAAGGGAATTGATTCTTTATTTTACGATGCACCATTACTTATGGTAGTTGTTGGTGATATTTCTTTAGGTGGAAGTGTATATGTAGATGGAGGATTAGCTGCATCTAATATGGAGCTTATGGCTTATTCGCAAGGATTAGGAATGTGTTATAATGGATTCTTTGTTATGGCATCAAATATAGAGCCAAAGATAAAAGAGTTATTAGGAATGAATGATAATGAGGCAGTTATAACTTCATTTATATTAGGTTATCCAAATGTAAAATATAAAAGAACTGTAAATAGAAATGATGCTAAACTTGATATAATATAAATTAAAAATAATATTATATATCAAATTAAGATAAATAATTTGCTAATATATCAAATTTATTGTAAAGGCAAGTTAAATGGAGTATAATCAAATTATATTATGTATGAATGAGGATATTAAATTTTTTACGAAATTTTATGTCCTTTTTTATACTAACTTATATTTTAAAACCCAGAAAATTATACAGTGTATACACTGTAAATATTATTATATGGAGGAAGCGGTAGTGAATTTGAAAAAGTTATTTTCTTTAACTTTTATAATTGTGTCCATATTCACTTTTTGTATATTTCCTTTTGATATTAATGCCATGAATAATGATAATCGTACTATACGTGTTGCTTATCCTATTCAAGAAGGTCTAAATGAAGTAGATGAACAAGGTAGATACTCTGGATATAACTATGAATACTTACAAGAAATTGCTCAGTATACTGGATGGAATTATGAGTTTGTTCGGGTTGGAGGAGATACAAACACTTCTCTTCTTAAATCTATGGAGATGTTAGAAAAAGGCGAAGTTGACTTAATGGGTGGAATGTTATACGATGAACAATTAGAGAAAATATATGATTATGCAGGTTCTAGTTATGGGACTGTAAATACAGTATTACAAGTGCTTAAAGACAATGTAGATATTGACAGTGTGAGTTCACAAGTTACAAAGACCATGCGTATTGCAGTGCCAGAGAATGGAATTAATAAGATTAAAGAATTAGATAGATATTGTGAAATGAATCAAATATCTCCTGAATTGGTGCCTTGTAAGACAGGAGAAGAACAGTTACAGGCATTAAAGGATGGAAAGGCAGATGCAATGCTTAATGTCAGTATGAATCATATAGATGGTGTTCGAACTATAGCTAAATTTTCTCCTAAACCATTCTATTTTATTACATATAAAGGCAATAAAGAATTATCTCAACAACTCAACTCAGCAATCTCTAATATTGAGCAAACAGACCCATATTTTTCACAGACATTATATGAGAAATATTTTACACCAGAAAATAAAGAGTTAGTTTTATCCAATAAGGAATCTGAATATATAAAAAATATAGAAACTTTGCAAGTAGGAGTTTTACTAAAAAATCCACCATTTCAATATGCAGATGATAAAACAGGTAAATTAAAGGGAATTTCAATAGACTTACTTAATTATATCTCAGATAAAACTGGCTTAAAGTTTGATATGATACCTGTGAAATCTCAGAAAGAATTGGACAATATGATAAAAGATTCTAAGATTGATATTGTAGCTGGTATGTCTTATGATTATGAAAGGGCACGTGAACGTCATGTAGCCATGACTCGCCCATTTATTTCTACACAGTATATTATGATGATTAATAATAAGATTAATGAAGATAGTCTAGAAAATAAACGTTTAGCTCTTACAAAAGATACTTCTTATAAAGAATATTCATCTAATAATATTATTTGGTATGATACATTAGAGGAGTGTATTGAAGCTGTAAATAGTGGAAGAGCCGATTATACATATGGTGAAGGATATGCTATACAGTATTATGTCAATCAACCCAAGTATAAGTATGTTCGTCTAATTCAACAAAACTATGAACCACATCGTTTTTGTTTTGGTGTAGCTAAACAGAACAAACAGGAATTATATAGTATATTAAATAAGGCTATCAATAGTATGCCTACTGAAAACATGCAATCAATTATTTATAAGAATACTACATATATATCAAATTTTTCTCTAATTCATATTATGCAGGAAAATCCAATTCAAACTATTCTTATAGTCTCTAGTATATCATTATGTATTATTATAATTATGGCTTGGAGTCTTCGTACTCGTACAAGTATGAATCAGAGAATTTCTTTAGAACTTAAAAAACATACTGAAGTATATGAGATGGCAAGTGAGTATTTCTTTGAATATGATTATCAAGCAGATAAAATTACGATTGCTATGCAAGAAAATGGAGTTAATGTCTTTAATGGTTTAAGTCATAGTAAAGATGAACATGAAAATGAAATTGAAAAAGAGTATAGGGAACAATTTTTTAAGTTGATTAGGGAACAAGAAAATGGTTCAACAGAAATGTATTGTGTTTGTCCTGATGGAGAGTTTCATTGGGTTAGAATTACATCAAAGATAATTCATAATGAAAAGAATGTTCCTGTGTATTCAATAGGCAAATTACATAATATTGATTGTGAAAAAGAGGAAAAAATGAGGTTGTTAGATAAAGCGCAAAGAGATAGTTTAACAAATATTTTTAATGCTGCTTCTATAAGGGATATGGCTACAAAAAGTTTAGATGATTTATCTCATAATGAAAGGGGAGCTTTACTTATCTTAGATATTGACTATTTTAAAGATATAAATGATACTTATGGTCATCTTGTTGGAGATAAGATGCTGATTGCAGTTGCAAATATTCTTGTTAAATGTTTTGATGAATGTGACATAGTAGGTCGCCTAGGGGGTGACGAATTTAGCATATATGTTAAAAATGTAAAGGATACAGAAAGTCTTATAGAAAAGTGTAATATTTTATATGATAAAATCCATGGCATTAAATTACCAAATGGAAATAGTATATCTGTAAGTATGGGCGGTGTAATATCAAAGCAAGGACAGACATATGATGAGATATACAAAATGGCAGATGATGCACTTTATAATTCGAAGAAGCAGGGTAGAAATCGATTTAAAATTACTGAATAGGAAAATTTTTTATATACATTTTATATAATCTATATAATGAAAGAACATATAAGTATGTGTTTACCAGAAAATGAATGGAGTTAATCTACATATGTACAAGATATTAAGTAGTATAATTTAATATTTTGTACATAGTATAATTTAATATCTTGATTGTAGAGAATTACATAAGTTTAAAGAATAAAAAATCTATCAAATAAAAATATATAGTAAAATAATAAAGCCTAATGACAAATATAAAAATGCATCATTAGGCTTTATTCCTATAAACTTTTATAATGTTAATTTATAGACTAAGTGTAATATAGATTTATTTATAATCTATAATTGTATCCAAGACTCAATCTAAATAAAATTTAGATTTAATATTGGTTCATAGATTTTAATATTTCTATAACATAATCCCAAACATTAGCTATAGAAGGGATACTAACATGTTCATTTGGAGTATGAACATCAAACATATCTGGTCCTATAGATATAGCTTCAGCATGAGGAAGTTTATCAAGTAATAATCCACACTCAAGACCAGCATGTAGAGCCATAACAGTAGGAACTTTACCAGTTAATTTTTCATAAGTTTCACTACATATTTTTTCTAATTTAGAACCTTTTTTGAACTCCCAAGCTGGATATTGAGAAGTAAGACCATAATCAGCACCTAAAGCTTGAGCTAAAAGTCTTATTCTATCAGCTATCTCATCTCTAATAGACATAACAGAACTTCTAACAGAAGTTAAGAATTCAATAGTAGATTCTTTAGTTTCAATTATAGCGAAGTTAGTAGAACTTTCAACTAATCCTTCTATATCAAGGCTCACAGATTGAACACCATGAGGAGTTAAGCTTGACATTTGAACAACTTTTTCTTTACAATCTTTAGCAAGAACTTTTTCTACAGAAGTTTCAGCTACTGAATAAGTCATACCAGGGTCAGAAGTAGTGAACTCATGTTTAAATGCAGTTAAAATTTCATTTATTTGTTTTTTAGCAACTTCAACATCAGCTTTATTAACAGCTATTACACACTTAGCTTCACGAGGTATAGCATTGTGCTTAGTTCCACCATCAACTGAAGCTAAATCATAGTCAACATCTAATACGCTTAATACTCTAGCTATTGCTTTATTAGCATTTGCTCTTTGTAAAACAATTTCCATACCAGAGTGTCCACCTAATAGTCCAGTAACTTCAACTAATAAACCTTGCTTGTCAGCTTCAACTTCTTTGTATTCAACAGGTAAACTAACAACACAAGTTTTACCACCAGCACAACTAACTAATAAGTATCCTTCCTCCTCGGAGTCCATATTTAGGATATATTGACCTTTAATTAAGCTAGGCTCTAATGCATCAGCACCATTCATACCATCTTCTTCATTAACAGTAACTAAAACTTCTAATGCTGGATGCTCTAAAGTGTTGTCTTCTAATATAGCCATACCCATAGCAACAGCTATACCATTGTCAGCTCCTAAAGTAGTTCCAGTAGCATATATCATGTCACCATCGATTCTTAATTTTATAGGGTCTTTAAGAAAATCATGTTCAACATTCTTTTCTTTTTCACAAACCATGTCCATGTGTCCTTGAAGAACTACGCCTGGACAATTCTCATATCCTTTTGTAGCAGGCTTTCTTATTATTATGTTTAAGCTTTCATCTTGAATAGTTTCAAGACCTAAATCTTTACCAAAGTTAAGTAAATAATCACTTATACCTTTTTCATTTCCAGAACCTCTAGGAATTTGAGATATTTTCTCAAAGTTTTTAAAAACATTTTCTGGTTTTAATCCTTCTAATACGTTTCCCATGACTTATGTTCCTCCTTAGTTTATCTATATAAGTAGCTATTCTTTAAAAACATGCTAAAACAAACTACTTTAAAAATATTAAAGAAGATTTTTTAACAGATTATATTACAAATAAAGCATGTTTATGTATAATATATAGATAGCTACATACATAGTATAATACAAAATATGTGTAAAATATATCTAAAAGAGAAAAAATATAATAATTTTAGAAATGAAAAAGAAATAAAACTTGCAGTTTTTATTGGAAATGCTTGAAAACATACATTTTTAAAATTAAATAAAAAAGTTAAAATATCGAGGATGGTGAATATAGAAAATGAATGAGAAATCGTTAAGAGTTCTAGAATACAATAAAATAATAGACTTATTAAAGAAGAAAGCCTCATCTTCTTTAGGTCTAAAATATATAGAAAGTTTAGTCCCAAATACTGATTTTATAGAAGTAAAATCTATGCTAGAAGAAACTAGTGAAGCTCAATCAATTATTATAAAGAGAGGTTCAGTAGGTTTGGAAGGTATCCATGATATAGAAGACAAGGTAAAGAGAGCGTATATAGGAGCATCTCTTGACCCAGGAAGTCTAATTATGATAGCAGATACTTTAAGAGTAGCTAGGAGATTGAAAAATAGTCTATCTAGCAGTGATGAAGAAGATTTCAATTATCCAATAATACAATCTCTATCAAATTCTCTATATGTGTATAAAGACATAGAAGACCAGATATACAATGCGATAATTAGTGAAGTAGAGATATCTGACAATGCCTCAAGTACACTTAGAGATATCAGAAGAAGAATATCTCAGAAAAATCAATCCATTAGGTCGAAACTAAATTCAATAATAAGTTCAACTACTTATCAAAAATACTTACAAGATGCCATAATTTCTCTAAGAGGTGATAGATTTGTAGTGCCTGTAAAAGCTGAATATAGGTCGCAAGTTGCTGGTATAGTACATGACCAGTCATCTTCTGGTGCGACACTTTTTATAGAGCCAATGACTATAGTAGAAATGAACAATGAATTGAGACAGTTGAAATTAGGAGAACAAGAAGAGATAGAAAGAATTTTATCAGAGCTTTCTGCTATGGTTGGAGAAGTGAGTGAACACTTAATTTCTAATCAGGAGATACTAGGAAGATTGGACTTTGCATTTTCAAAAGGAAAACTTTCGATACAAATGAGAGGTATAGAACCAACTTTAAATGAGGATAAATATTTAAATATAAAAAATGGAAGACATCCTTTGTTAGATAAGAAAAAAGTAGTAGCAAATACAATTTATTTAGGAAGAGACTTCCATACATTAGTAATAACAGGTCCAAACACAGGTGGTAAGACTGTTACAATAAAAACTGTGGGTCTATTTGCACTTATGACACAAAGTGGACTTCATATACCTGCTGATTATGGAAGTAGTATGTGTGTATATGATAATGTATTTGCAGATATAGGAGATGAACAAAGTATTGAGCAGAGTCTATCGACATTTTCATCTCATATGACGAATATAGTATCAATACTACAAAACGTAACAGCAGACTCTTTAGTTATATTTGACGAATTAGGAGCAGGGACAGACCCTGTTGAAGGAGCTGCCCTTGCAATAGCAGTATTAGAAGATATAAATTCTGTAGGAGCTAAATGTATAGCAACCACTCACTATAGTGAGCTTAAAAACTATGCTCTTACTAAATCTGGTGTAGAAAATGCAGCAGTTGAATTTGATATAGAAACATTAAGTCCAACATATAAACTACTTATAGGTGTTCCAGGAAAATCAAATGCTTTTGAGATTTCTAGAAAACTTGGACTAAGTGACTATGTAATTTCACGTGCTAAAGAATATATAAATACAGATAACATAGCTTTAGAAGATGTATTACAGAATGTTGAAAAGAATAGAATCAAAGCAGTAGAAGACAGAGAAGAAGCGGAAAGATTAAAAGAAGAGATTGAAAGACTAAAGGTAGAATATGATGAAAAGCTTGAAAAATTGATTAGCCAAAGAGATAAGATGGTTGAAAAAGCTAAGTCAGAAGCATTTTCAATTATAAGACAAGCTAAAGAAGAAGTAGACATTATAATAAAGGAACTTAGAAATCTTGAACAGGAAAGAGCTTCAAAAGAAAAGAATCGTAAGATAGAAGAACTTAGAAAAGAATTGACTAGTTCTATGGGAAGTCTTCAACCAACAGTAAAAAGCATGATAGTTCCAAAGGTTTCAAATAAAGAGATAAAAGACCTAAAGCCAGGAGAAGAAGTCAAGGTAATAACTCTAAACCAAAATGGTAGTGTCGTGTCAGTGGATAAAAAGAGAAAAGAAGCAGTAGTGCAAATTGGTATAATGAAGATGACCCTACCTTTTAAATCTTTACAAAAAACTCGCAAGGATGTTTCAACAAATGTAACTAAATCAACAAGAAATATAATAAGGTCAAAATCTGGTAATATAAAAAATGAAGTTGACCTTAGAGGATTAAATCTAGAAGAAGCTATAATGGAAGTTGAAAAATATCTTGACGATGCATATGTGGCAGGATTGGAATCTGTAACAGTAATACATGGAATTGGTACAGGAGTACTAAAAGCAGGACTACAAGACGTATTAAGAAGGAATAGACATGTAAAATCACAAAGAGGTGGTCAATATGGAGAAGGTGGAGCAGGAGTAACAATTGTTAAACTAAAATAATTTGTATGGGAGCACATTTTTATGATATTAGTATCTGCATGTTTAATAGGAATAAATTGTAAATATAGTGGCGATAATAATGAAAATGAAAAAGTTAAGGAATATTTAAAAGACAAAGAATTTACACTTGTATGCCCAGAACAGTTAGGTGGTCTATCTACACCAAGACCACCTGCTGAAATAGTCGATAATAAGGTAATTACCAAAGATAATAAGGATGTGACAGAAAACTTCGTAAAGGGTGCTAAAGAGACCTTAAAAATAGCAAAATTATATGTATGTAGCGAAGCAATATTAAAAGAAGGTAGTCCATCTTGTGGGTGTAATTTAATTTATGATGGAAGTTTTTCTGGTAAAAAAATTTCAGGAAAAGGTGTCACAGCAAAACTACTTGAGGAAGAAGGCATAAAAGTTAAAAGTGAAAAAGATTTGTAGAAAACCAATACAGGAATAAAAAATTGCATGTAAAAATAGTATTTTTAATGTATGCAGAATTTGTATAAAAGGTACAATTTCTAAAGTACTTTATCACATAATGAAATACTTGAAAAAACACGAAATTTGATTTAACATAAAGAGATAAGCACAATATAAACCAGGTACAATGTAGAGAGGAGCAACAAGATGCAAGATTTCAAGGTAGCAATATCAAATTGCCTTAAAGAAAAAATAGAAGATTTATCGAAAGAAGAGATAGAGGCACTTATAGAAGTTCCACCAAACAAGGACATGGGTGACTATGCTTTTCCATGCTTTAAATTAGCTAAAGTGTTTAGAAAAGCTCCAAACATGATAGCAAATGAATTGGCAGAAAGTATAGAGCCAAGTGGAGAGATAACAAAGGTGATACAATTAGGCGGATATGTAAACTTTTTTGTAAATAAGTCTCAATTGGCAGAAACTGTAATCAAAAAAGTATTAGAGGAAAAAGAAAATTATGGTCATAGTGATTTTGGTAAAGATAAAACTGTAATAGTTGAGTATTCTTCTCCAAATATAGCAAAACCTTTCCATATAGGACATATAAGAACTACAGTGATAGGTAACGCCCTATATAAGATATATGACTCACAAGGATACAAGACTATAAGAATAAATCATTTAGGTGACTATGGAACTCAATTTGGTAAGTTAATAGTGGCCTTTAAAAAGTGGGGAGAAAAGGAAGTAGTAGAATCTAATCCAATTCCAGAATTACTAAAATTATATGTAAGATTCCACGATGAAGCTGAACAATATCCAGAAATGGAAGATGAAGCAAGAGCGTGGTTTACTAAATTAGAAAATGGCGATGAAGAAGCAAAAGAATTATGGCAATGGTTTAGAGATGAGAGTTTAAAAGAATTTAACAGAGTGTATAAACTTTTAGATATAGAATTTGATTCTTTGGCAGGGGAAAGTTTCTATTCTGATAAGATGGGTAAAGTTATTGAGTTGTTAGAAGAGAAAAATCTTCTAATAGAGTCTAAAGGTGCAAAGATTGTTGATTTAGAAGAATATAAAATGCCACCAGCACTTATTACTAAGAATGATGGTTCAACATTATATATGACAAGAGATTTAGCTGCTGCAATATATAGAAAAGAAACTTATAATTTTGACAAGTGTATATATGTAGTTGGTTCTCAACAAAACTTACATTTCCAACAATGGTTTAAAGTAATTGAGCTTATGGGATACGATTGGGCAAAAGATTTAGTTCATGTTGGGTTTGGTATGGTGGCTCTTGAAGAAGGGACTATGTCAACTAGAAAAGGAAGAGTAGTATTTTTAGAAGATGCTTTAAATCAAGCTATAGATAAGACTAAGGATATTATATTAGCTAAAAATCCAAATGCCAAAAATGTAGATGAAATATCTAAACAAGTAGGTGTTGGTGCAGTAGTATTCCAAGAATTGTCTAATAGTAGAATTAAAGATTACACATTCTCATGGGAAAGAACATTGAGCTTTGATGGTGAGACTGGACCATATGTTCAATATACGCATGCTAGATGTTGTTCAGTTTTAAGAAAAGCAGAAGAAGAAATAACTTCTGATATAGATTATAGTCTGTTAGCTGATGAAGATAGTGCAGAAGTTCTTAGAGTTATAGAATCATTTAATAAAAATATTTTACTTGCTCTAAAGAAAAATGAACCACATATAGTGACTAGATTTATGTTAGATTTGGCTCAAGCGTTTAATAAATTTTATCATGACAATCCAATTTTAGTAGAAAATTTGGAAATTAGAAAAGCTAGACTTGCATTAGTTCTAGCTACAAAACAAACTTTGGAAAATTCTCTGAAACTGTTGGGAATGCACGCTCCAGAAAGAATGTAATACGATAAAATGTTGAAATAAAAAGAATAAAATTGAACTTAGTACGCAATTTGTATAACTGTAAAATATAGGGATGTCGAAAACTGATGCTTTACATATAAAAAAGTAGTATCGTATAATAATATATAGATAGTAGATTACAATGATTTTTGTACACTACTATCCCCCTATATATGACAGCTTCTTAAACGGGCTGTCTCTTTTTTTTTAATAGCAAGATATTTAGATTCAATTTTTTAGAAAGGATATATTTATGAATGATGAATTACTAAAAAAAGTCTATACATCTTCTTTTAGTAGTGCAAGTAGGGCTCTTAAAGATTTAATTATAATAAATACGAAATCCTTAATAGATGATAAAACACAAAGATGTGTATATATAGACGAAAATAGACTGAGAGATGAACTTATTTACTATAGATTTTATGGAGAGAAAATAGGGAATATTAATTTTTTAAATATTTTATTACCATTAATTTTATCAAATACTAATATCCAAAAAAGTGAAGACGAGGTTGTTAGACTAATAAAAAGATATGTGAGTTATTTTAAAAAAGAAGAATCTTTATTTGATTATTTATTAGGTTCTGTAGCGTATAATTCTGTTATGCACAATCTTATAAATAATAGCAAAATAGAATATGTCGAATTACTACAGAGTATCAAAGACAAGATAATAGGATTTTCTATAGAATTAGACAAATCAGATATTGTAAAGTTTCAGATGGCAAGGATTAAAGCAATACAATTAATTGATAAATATATTGATTCAAAGTTTGAAGAGTATGATGAAGAAAGTGTTCTATTAAACGTGTTAAACGTCTTATACGATGTATATATGGAAGATAGGATTGTAGAAAATGAAGGAATTAAGAGCATAAAAAAATCTATATTATCCATTTTGGGTGAAGATAGTGAATTAAATGAAGATAATATAGATTTTATTTTTTCTATGTCAGAATATGTTGTTAAATTGAGAAAATATAAAATTGGAGTCAAGGCATACAATAAAAAAATAGACCCAAGAAGTTTTATAAGACTTGAAGAAGGGAATACTTTAATAGACCCCATATTTAATCAAATAACAGTTATATCAAAAACTTTTAATGATAACATATTAAGCATAAAAATAAATTCTAAATCAGGTATTCATATATTGAAATTTAAAAAAGTTTAGGCTATCAGAGTGTGCTATTTTTCTCTAGATAATCCAAAAAATCTTTTTCCTTAGTGTCAGTTAAAAAACATAATTCCTTTACAATATTATTTCTAAGGTCGATGAAATCACTAATTTGAGTATTTTCATTAGTGTATTCAAGAGACTTTATAATAAGTAGTAGATCTCTTTTTGATAAAGAGTTGATAGATACTTTTTCAATTAATTCCATAAAAAACTTCCTTTCCTCACATTACTTGAAATTAATAAATTAATTATATAGATATTATTAAAACTTTACATATACTATTCTAACCTATAAGGGGTACAAAAAGACAGTATAATATTAAAAAGAGGTGAGAAATATTTGAAAATTTTATTAACAACATTAAATTCTAAGTTTATTCATACAAATTTAGCTATAAGATACCTAAAAGAATTTGTAAGAGATTTGATAGAAGTTGATATGAAAGAATATACGATAAATAATGATTTGGACTATATTTTGAAGGATATATACAAAAACGAGTATGATATAATATTATTCTCCACATATATTTGGAATGTGGGGGATATAGTTAAGCTTTGTGATAATCTAAAGAAAATTAGACCTAATACTAAAATAGCTTTGGGCGGACCAGAAGTTAGTTATGATAGTTATGAGGCAATGAAAAAGTACGATTTTGTGGATTATATACTTTATGGAGAAGGAGAATTAATTTTTAAAGACTTGGTACTTCATTTACAAGGTAAAAAAGACATAAATGATGTAAATGGACTTGTATATAGACAAGGCAATGAGATAATCGTGAATAAGCCAATGGAATTACTTCAAAACCTGGACGAGATTCCTAGTCCTTATGAAAATTTAAATCCAAAAGAATATGAAAATAGAATAGTGTATTATGAATCATCAAGAGGTTGTCCTTTTAACTGTCAGTACTGCTTATCATCCACTATTCCAGGTCTAAGATATTTTAGCTTAGATAGAATAAAGAGTGATTTAAAAGCTTTAATAGATGCAAGGGTATCACAGATAAAGTTTATTGATAGAACTTTTAATGCAAATAAAAAAGTGGCTATGGAAATTATGGATTTTCTTATGAAAAATGATAATGGATATACTACTTATCATTTTGAAGTTACAGCGTATTTGATAGATGATAAGATGCTTGAATTTTTAGCTGATTGTAAAGAAGGTCTTTTTCAGTTTGAAATAGGAGTGCAATCGACAAATGAAAAAACACTTGATGCAGTAGGTAGAAGGGATGATTTTAAAAAATTGTCTCATGTTGTTCAGACTGTAGCATCGTATAGAAATATACATCAGCACTTAGACTTAATTGCAGGGCTTCCTTATGAAGATTATAAGAGTTTTGAGAATTCCTTTAATGATGTATTTAATCTAGGTATAGAGCATCTACAATTAGGTTTTTTAAAGATGATTAAAGGTACAGGCATGAGAAAAGTTGCAGATGAACATGGTTTTAAATATAAAGATTATGCTCCATATGAATTTTTATATAATAATTATATAAGTTATGAGGAAACATTGAAGCTAAAGGATATAGAAGATATATTGGAGAGGTACTATAATTCTAAAAACTTTGTGTTGTCCATGAGATATATTATAGGCAGATTTTATAAACAAAGTCCTTTTAAATTCTTTGAGGCTTTTGCTAAGTATTTTGATGAAAATGGATATTTTGATTTGGCACAAGGAAAGAATCAGCTATATAAAATATTGATGGATTTTTATAATAAAAATATAAATATGGATAATGATGTATTCAATGATATATTAAAGTATGACTATATATCACTTGGTAAAACATCGAATATACCACAGTTTTTTAATAAGTTAGATGTGGATGATTTTAAGAATAGATGCCATGTATTTTTACAGGATAATGGTAATTTATCAACATATTTACCTAGTTTTGTTGATAAGCCAGCTAAACATATAATAAAATATGTTCATTTCGAGCCATTTAAATTCAATGTTGTTGATTTAAAAAGTGATATAAATATAGAAATAAGAGAAGAAAAAAATGTAGTATTATTTGAATATGATGATAAAAAAGTATTTGAGAAATCTAAAACTCATAAAGTAGAGATTTAAATATTTAGGAGGGAAAAATGGATTTTAAAATAGAAAAATATTTGCTGAAAAAGGCAGAGGAACTAGCTTTTATTACTATAAAGCATGGTGGTGAGTTTAAATTAAAGAGCTATGATGTGCCAAAAGGTGGATTAGATGTACCCATAAAAAATGAGGTATTGGTAAAAGGAATAAAAGAAAAGACTGCTCAGGATAAGTTAAATTCAATGTCTATAGCAGATGCTATGATATATATAATTGGTATAGATAGTAAATTTAAAAACAATGTAGAATATGAAAAGTTCTTAAATGCTTTATCTGAAGATATTAATCTGGATTTAAAGGCATACATGGGATATATGTCAAGAAAATACTTTGAGATTGGGGAACATACAGATGCTTTAATATATATAAAAGCATTTATAACAATGTATCCAGATGATTTAGATGCCATGTATAATTATGCAATAGTTTGCCAAGAGATAGCAAAACAGTATCAAAAAGATATGGATGAGAAGGCAATGAATGCCTTTTTACTTGAAGCAATGGCCAAGCTTGAAAAGATAATTGATGTTGATGAGAGTTTTGCATTAGGTTATTACCATTTAGGTTACCATTACTATAATCAAGGTCAATATCTAAAGACTAAGCTAACTTGGGAAGATGCATTAAGACTTGGGCTAGATGCTGATTTGGTAGCTGAGATACAAGATAACTTAGGAAAGATGGACTTTAAAGTCCAGTATGAAGAAGGATATACGCTTGTATTCCAAGGTAAATTTAAAGAAGGATTAGAGAAACTACTGCCATTAGAAGAAGAACATATGGATTGGTGGAACTTGTTGTTCATGATAGCACTTGGATATAAGGGTATGGGCGAGATAGAACAGGCTGAGATGTATTTGGAGAAGATATTGATAATAAAGCCTGAGCAAGTGGATGCTATAGTGGAATTAGGGCTTTGTGAGGCTTATAAAAATAATTTAGATAAAGCAATAGAATATTTTGAACAAGCTGCTAAGATAAAGGAAGACCCAGAGATACTTTGTAATTTAGGGATGGCTTATTTAAATAATGGTGATATTGATGATGCAACTTATTATATAGAAAGAGCTTATGAATTGAATCCACAAGATGAGATTACAATTGCTTGTTTAAAAGAGCTTGGAATAAATAAGTAAGAATATTGTTAAGTTGTATTTGATTTTATTGGTTAGGCGGTATAACATTTATCATGTTATACCGTTTTTTTTATTTTTTACTTATTTTTCTTCAGATGTATTCAACGTGATAGAAGAAAAATCTTTTTGTATTTGAAGTAAAAATTTTTCTGATGCTTTTGAAAATATTTGATGTTTTTTCCATATAATATTTAATTTAGCTTCTAAAGGAGGATATAGAGGTCTAAAACAAAGATTACTATTTTCTGTAGTATTAACAAGTCTATCTAAACATAAAGCATAACCCAGCCCTTCTTCTACCATAAGAGAAGCATTATAAACTAAATTATATGTTGCAACAATATTTAGTTTTTCAGTACTATCTTCAAGCCATTTAGAGATTGCCTTATCAACTAGTGTTTGTCTTGAAATAATAAGTGGTATATTACATAAATCTTTTGGATTTATCGCATTTTGTGAGGCAAGGACACTGTCTTTATGCATTAGTAAGCCCCAAACATCAGTAGCAGGGATTTGTATGTAATCATACTTCTGTATATTTGCAGGTTCAATTAAAATACCAAAATCAAGAAGTCCTTTGTCTAATTTTTCAGTTACATCATCAGCATTTCCACTAAAAAGGTGGTATCTTACATTAGGGTATTTTTTATGAAAATGATATGCAGTTCTAGCTATAAGTCGCATAGCCTCAGTTTCTCCACCACCTATATATATATCACCACTAATAATTTCATTGGGATTATCAAATTCCAATTCTACCTTATCAACTAATGATACAATTTCCTCTGCTCTTTTATGCAAAAGTCTACCTTCGTTTGTTAAGGAAACTTTTCTATTTCCTCTAACCAATAATTTAACTCCCAACTCTTCTTCAAGTTCTATAATCTGTCTAGAAAGTGTTGGTTGTGTTATATGTAAAAAGGTTGCTGCACCAGATATACTTTCCTCTCTTGCGATTGCTAAAAAATATCTTAATACTCTTAATTCCATAGTTAATCATCCTTTACTAACTTATTTATTATATAATTATATCAATTTTTATGCTTTTTAAGTATATGTAAGTATTTAATATAGGTATTTGATATAAAAAAATTAGTATATTACACTAAAAGTAGTAATCATATTACTTATAAAATTAATTAAGCTAATTTTTATTAAAATGTTATTTAGAAAATACAAATAAACTAAAATGTATATTGAAAGGATGTATAAAATGAATATCAATGAATTTTTAAAGCATGTGAATCAAAGAAAACCTGTTTCTAGTGAATCAGAAATACATGAATTTATGGTTAAGTTAAGTAATGAGGCAATGAAAATCACAAGCAGGCTAAATTCCTCTTATCATGAACCAGAAGAAGTGCGTAGTTTATTTTCTGAGTTGATTGGAAAGAAAGTAGATGAATCATTTTTTATGTTTCCACCATTTTATACAGATTGTGGAAAGAATATTACCATAGGAAAAAATGTTTTTATAAACAGCAGTTGTCATTTTCAAGACCAAGGAGGTATTGAGATTGGAGATAATACTCAAATTGGGCATAATGTGGTATTGGCTACACTTAACCATGGTATTATGCCAGATAAACGCAGTACAACCTATCCTTCTCCAATCATAATAGGAAAAAATGTATGGATTGGTGCTAATGTAACTATTGTTTCAGGAGTTACTATTGGCGATAATGCAATTATTGCTGCTGGAGCAGTTGTAACCAAAAATGTTGCAGAAAATACTATTGTAGGTGGTGTTCCTGCAAAGCTTTTAAGGGTTATTGATTAAATCCCAGAATAAAATATTAAACTATTATTTAGTTATACAAATTTTTTATAACATAAAAAATAAATTGAGAAAAGGTATAGCAAATATGGTATTATTTAGTTAAATATATATAAGGGAGGGGTTACTTTTGATAAAAAAATTAGATGATATTTTAGAGCAACTTAAGGGAGGAGAGAAAATAGTACTTTCTGTAGCAGCAGCTCATGACAAAGAGGTTTTGATGGCAATAAAGGATGCTGTAGAAAGAAATATAATTACTCCTATATTAGTTGGAAATGAAGAAAAGATAAGAGATATATCAAAAGAAATAGGATTTGATTTAAATGGTATCAAAATAGTGGATAAGGATGATATCAAAGATTGTGCAGAAATAGCAGTTAAACTAGTATCAAGTAAAGAAGCTGATTTTGTAATGAAAGGATTATTAGATACATCAGTTATCTTAAAAGAAGTGTTAAATAAAGACTATGGTCTTAGAACTGATAGTTTATTAAGTCATGTAATGGTATATGAGTTAGAAAGATACCATAAATTACTTATAACTACAGATGGAGGTATGAACATAGCTCCTGATTATGAGCAAAAGGCAAAAATATTAAAAAATTCAATAAAGGCCGCAAAAGCTTTAGGTATGGAAACTGTAAAAGTTGCATGCTTAGCAGCTAAAGAAAAAGTAAATCCTAAGATGCAAGCAACTGTAGATGCAGATATGCTAGCAAAAGCTTGTAAAGAAGGAGAGTTTGGAGACAATGTAATCGTAGAAGGACCTTTAGCTTTTGATTTAGCTGTTTCAAAAGAAGCTAGTGAAATAAAAGGATTTAAGAGTGAAGTATCTGGTGATGTAGATATTATGTTGGTTCCAACAATTGAGGTTGGTAATGGAATAGGGAAAGCCTTTACATATATGGCAGACTCTAAATCAGCAGGTATAATTATGGGTGCAAAAGCTCCTATAGTTTTAGTATCAAGAGCCGATTCACATGAATCTAAATTGTATTCTATTGCATATGGTGCTATTGTAGCTAAGAGTATGAAATAAAATCAAGAGTATGAAATAAATGAATAAAAATAGAAAAAACAGTCAAAATGTCTAAATTAATGCAATATTAAAAAAATTTTATATAAAAAATAATTATGGCTTCAAATGAATATATACAAATGTTCAATTTGAAGCTATAATTAATATTAAAGTAGGAAAAATAAAAAAATTCAAAAAAATTAGTCCAAAAAATGCTATTCTAAGAAGTTTTTACTAATTAAGTTTAGGGAGTAAAAATCTGTAACAAGTCTAAAAGTAATGAAAAATAATAAATACACAATCAACATATAAAAACGAAAAAATGACTAGAAATAATTCAAACTTGATTTAAAAAAAATCAAAACATAATTTAATTAAACTAAAGTATCAAAAAATAGGTTTAAGTATTAAAAAATAGCCAAAAACAGTAAGTAAAATTAACTTAAATTAGGTACCAAAAATTAAATTTTTATGTATTATCTAATTTTGTTAAAAAAATATTTAAATCTAAAGCAAAGTGTTGGAAATTAGTATATAATCAACTTAGAAAGCATTTATTTTATTATTTTATGACATGAAGTCAGTCACCTGGGGGATTTTAAAAATCAAAAAAAGGGGATAGGAATATGGATGAAAAAATGTTAACAATTGATTTAAACAGCCAGAAGATGATAGCAAAAGCTAGAGAAGAAGGCGTAGAAACAATGTATGATAGAAAAGAAGGCTTCAAGGCACAATGTGGTTTTGGTCTTCAAGGTGTTTGCTGTAGAATATGTGGAATGGGACCATGTAGAATAAGTCCTAAGACTCCAAGAGGGTTATGTGGAGCAGATGAACACACTATAGTAGGTAGAAACTTTGCAAGAATGGTTGCTGGTGGGACAGCTGCCCATTCAGACCATGCTAGAGATATTGCACATACATTAGCATTAGCTGATCCAAATGGAAACTATAAAATAAGAGATGAAGCTAAGTTAATAACTTTAGCTAAAGAATGGGATGTAGAGACAGAAGGTAGAGATATCTATGATGTAGCACATGAAGTGGCAGAAATTGCATTAATGGAGTTTGGGAAGCCTTTTGGAACATTAAGATTTATAAAAAATGCACCAGAACCAAGACAAAAAATATGGAAAGAATACGCTATAGAACCAAGAGCTATAGATAGAGAAATTGCAACAATAATGCACTCTACTCATATCGGATGTACTGGTGATATAGATAGTTTAATACACATGAGTCTTAGAACTTCTATGGCTGATGGTTGGGGAGGTTCTATGATAGGTACTCGTCTAAGTGATATCTTATTTGGAACTCCAGTGCCAAGAAGAACAGAGGCTAACTTAGCCGTATTAGAAGAAAATAAAGTTAATATAATATTACATGGACATGAGCCAGCATTATCTGAAATGATAGTTTTAGCTTCAGAAGAACCAGACTTAGTAGCTTTAGCTAAAGAAGTTGGAGCTGATGGAATAAACTTAGCTGGTATGTGTTGTACAGGTAATGAGATTACAATGAGACATGGTGTAAGAATAGCAGGAGACTTCCATCAACAAGAACTTGCAATAATAACTGGAGCAGTAGAAGCTGTAATAGTTGACGTTCAATGTATATTCCCTGCATTAGCTAGAGTTGCAGATTGTTACCATACTAAATTTGTAACAACTTCTCCAAAAGCTAAAATAACAGGTTCAACTTATATTGAATTTAGAGAAGAACAAGCACTTGATGATGCTAAAGCAATAGTTAAAGAAGCTATTTTAAACTTTAAAAATAGAGATAAATCAAAAGTACTTATACCTGAATTAAAATCAGGGGCAACAGTTGGGTATAGTGTAGAAGCAGTAGTAAACCAATTAGATAGAGTTGTAAACTCTCATATAGACCCAGCAGGAACAGTTAAGCCATTAACAGACTGTTTAAAATCTGGAGTATTAAGAGGAGCAGCTGGTGTAGTTGGATGTAACAATGCTAAAGGAGTTTCAAATGAGGCTCACGTAACAATAATGAAAGAATTAATTAAAAATGACATAATAGTAGTTACTACAGGATGTGGTGCTTCAGCAGCAGCTAAATTTGGTTTAATGGAAACTGATGCAGCAGAAAAATATGCAGGTAAAGGTCTTGCAACTGTCTGTAAACTAGTAGGAATCCCACCAGTACTACATATGGGTTCTTGCGTTGATATAAGCCGTATATTAGATTTAGTTGGAGCAGCAGCTAATTACTTAGATATGGATATGTGTGACCTTCCAGTTGTAGGTATAGCTCCAGAGTGGATGTCAGAAAAAGCGGTTGCTATAGGATGTTATGTTGTAGCTTCTGGTATAGACACTTATTTAGGAATAATGCCTCCAATAACTGGTTCTTCAAGAACAGTAGACATATTAACTAGCGAATTAAAAGATAAAGTTGGAGCAACATTTACTGTAAATACTAATCCAAAAGAATTAGCAGCTACAATAATAGAAGATATAGAGAAAAAACGTGTTCACTTTGAAGCATTAGTTGAAGAAAAAATGGCAGAAAAGGCTGAAGCTTAAGAGAGATAGAAACCATAGAAAAAACGATTTTATAAGAAATTTTATGGATGAATAAAGTCAAATGTTAAGGCAAAGAACATCGAAATATAACGAATATACTGAATAAATAAAATATAAACAATATAATGAAGAATAATAAAACTATACATGCTGCTTTGAAAAGCTAGTAAGGTAAATGTAATTGGTTCCTGTAAGGACTAGCTGTAGTTTATTTTTAGTGTACAAAAAATAAACAACTGTAAAATTAACTGCATAAAAAGCAAATAGTAATAAAGGTGGTAGGGATTATGAAGATAGCAATAACAGGTAAAGGTGGAGTAGGTAAAACGACTTTTTCTTCAATGCTCTCTAGAATGTTTGCTGAAGACGGATACAGAGTTGTTGCTGTTGACGCTGACCCAGATGCTAATTTAGCTTTAGCACTAGGTTTTCCAAAAGAAGTATATGAATCAATAGTACCTATATCAGAAATGAAAAAATTAGTTTCAGATAGAACAGCTGCTTCTGTAGGTTCATTTGGAAAAATGTTTAAGATGAATCCTAAAGTTGACGATATCCCTGAAAATTTCTGTAAAGAATATAATGGAGTAAGATTACTTACATTAGGGACAGTAGATTCTGGTGGCACTGGATGTGTATGTCCAGAGCATGTTCTTTTAAAAAGATTATGTTCACATTTAATACTACAAAATAAAGATGTAGTTGTTATGGATATGGAAGCGGGAATTGAACACTTAGGAAGAGGAACAGCCCAAGGTGTAGATGCTTTTATAGTAGTTGTAGAACCAGGAGAAAGAAGTTTACAGACTTATAGAAAAGTAAAAAAACTTGGACATGATATAGGAGTAAATAAGGTATTTGTTGTAGGAAATAAAATTAGAAACAAAGAAGATGAAGAATTTATAATCAAAAACTTAGAAGATGGAGAATCTTTAGGATTTATTTATTACAATCAAGATGTTATAGATTCTGATAGAGCAAATCAATCTCCATATGATTCTAGTGAAACAACAAAAGCACAAATTAAAGCAATAAAAGATAAATTAATGTCACTTAAAGATAAATAGAATTTTGATTTGGGATTTTAGGTTGGTTAAAGGTTAGACATAGGTAATAGATAGGTAATAAATAAGTAATTAGATAAATAACTAGCTATTAAGTTTGAATATTTTAATAGCTTAGTAGCTAGTTTTTAAGCAATTTTACATGTATAATTATCTTATAAAATATAATTTTTACATATTAATACAATTTTTACAAAAATTATATTTTAAATCTATTTAGGTTGTGGGAGGAGATTCAGTTATGGGATTTAAATCTGATATTGAAATAGCTCAAGAAGCTAAACCTCAAGATATTAGAGAGGTTGCAAAAAAATTAGGACTAGGTGAAGATGATGTAGAACTTTATGGTAAATACAAAGCCAAAGTTGACTACAATCTACTAAAAAGAGACACTGGTAAAAAAGCTAAGTTAATATTAACTACAGCTATAAACCCAACTCCAGCAGGTGAAGGAAAAACTACTACTACTATAGGTGTAGCTGATGCATTTGCAAAATTAGATAAAAATGTATTAGTTGCTTTAAGAGAACCATCTCTAGGACCAGTATTTGGTGTTAAAGGTGGAGCAGCTGGTGGAGGATATGCACAAGTTGTTCCTATGGAAGATATAAACTTACACTTTACAGGTGATTTCCATGCTATAGGAGCTGCTAATAACCTTTTAGCTGCTATGCTTGATAACCATATTCACCAAGGAAATGCTCTTAGAATAGACCCTAAGAAAATAACTTGGAGAAGATGTGTAGACATGAACGATAGACAACTTAGAAATATCGTTGATGGTATGGGTAAAAAAGGTGATGGAGCAGTTAGACAAGACGGATTTGATATAACTGTTGCTTCTGAGATAATGGCAGCATTCTGTTTGGCAAGTGATATATCTGACTTAAAAGAAAGATTAGGAAACATAATAGTAGGATATAGCTATGAGGGTGACCCTGTAACAGCTAGACAATTAAAAGCTAATGGTGCTATGGCTGCATTATTAAAAGATGCTTTAAAACCAAACTTAGTTCAAACTCTTGAAGGAACACCATCATTTGTACATGGTGGACCATTCGCAAATATCGCTCATGGATGTAACTCTGTTATAGCTACAAGAATGGCTATGCACTTTGCAGACTATGTAATAACTGAGGCTGGTTTCGGTGCTGACCTTGGAGCAGAAAAATTCTTAGATATAAAATGTAGAATGGCAAACTTAAAACCAGATGCTGTTATAATAGTTGCTACTGTAAGAGCATTAAAATACAATGGTGGAGTTGCTAAAGCAGACTTAAATAACGAAAACCTAGAAGCTCTTGAAAAAGGACTTCCAAACTTATTAAAACATGTTGAAAATATAACTCAAGTATATGGATTACCAGCAGTTGTTGCAATAAACAGATTCCCACTTGATACTGAAGCTGAACTTAAACTTGTTGAAGACAAGTGTAAAGAGTTAGGTGTAAATGTTGCTCTTTCTGAAGTATGGGCAAAAGGTGGAGAAGGTGGAGTTGCAGTAGCTAAAGAAGTTCTAAGATTATTAGATGAAGAAGAAAATAACTTTAGATTCTGCTATGAAGATGATTTATCTATAAAAGACAAGATAAATGCTATAGCTACTAAGATTTATGGAGCAGATGGTGTAGATTATACTCCAGAAGCTGATAAAGAAATAGCTAACTTAGAAAAACTTGGATTTACTAAGGTCCCAGTATGTATGGCTAAGACTCAGTATTCTTTAACTGATGACCAAACTAAATTAGGTAGACCAACAGGATTTAGAATAACTGTAAGACAAGCAGCAATCTCAGCAGGAGCTGGATTTATAGTTGCACTTACTGGAGAAATCATGAAGATGCCAGGATTACCAAAAGTTCCAGCAGCAGAAAAAATAGATGTTGATGAAAATGGAGTAATAGCTGGATTATTCTAAGCACATTAATTTATAAATAAAGAGTAGGAGATATCTTAAAATGGTTCGTAAAATATCTCGAATAATTTGAGATATTTTCCTACATCCTTTTAAGGAGGATTATCATGAAAATAGCAGATAAAACTTGTGTTGATTTTGTAGAGGTACTATCTTCTAAAGAAGCAGTACCAGGTGGCGGTGGAGCTGCTGCACTAGTTGGTGCAATTGGTATGGCTCTAGGCAGTATGGTATGTAATCTTACAATAGGAAAGAAAAAGTATGCTGAGTATGAAGAAAGCGTAAAAGAGATATTAAGTAAAGCTGGAAAACTAGAAAAAGATTTGTTAAAAATGATAGATGATGATGCAGAATGTTTCTTACCATTATCAAAAGCTTATGGGCTTCCTAAAGAAACAGAAGAAGAAAAAAGAATAAAAGCAGAGACAATGGAAAAAGCGCTTAAAGTTGCTTGTGAAGTACCATTAAATATAGTAAGAGTTTGCTATGAAGCTATTAAGTTACATGAAGATTTAGTTGATAAAGGTTCAAGACTTGCTATAAGCGATGTTGGTGTAGGAGTTCAATGTCTAAGAGCTGCTATACTTGGTGGACAATTAAATGTAGTTATAAATATAAATTCTATACAAGACAAGGAATATGTTGATAAAGTAAAAACAGAAGTAGATAAATTAGTTGAAGAAGGCGTAAAAACTTGTGATGAAGTTTATGCTAAGGTTGAAAAAGCTCTTGGAAAATAATTTTTAAATGACGAAAGTAAATACTATGTTGTTAATATGTAGTATATAGAATAAATTAATTTAAGTTTGCTTGTAGGGGAGTTGTGAATATATGGAAGGAATGTCAACTAAAGGACAAATTATAAAAGGAAAACCTGTAGCTGATAAGATTAGTGAAGAGTTAATAAAAGAAGTTGAGTTATTAGTTAAAGAAGGTATAAATCCTAAACTAACAATAGTTAGAGTTGGAGCAAGAAGTGACGATTTATCATATGAAAGAGGCGCATTAAAAAGATGTCAAAACATTGGTATAACAACAGAAGTGTTAGAGTTAGCTGAAGATATAACTCAAGAAGAATACATTGATGTATTAAAGAGAGTTAATGATGACAAAAATGTTAATGGTATATTATGTTTTAGACCTCTTCCAAAACACTTAAATGAAGAAGTTATAAAATATGTTATTGCACCAGATAAAGATGTAGACTGTTTTAGTCCAATAAACTCTGCTAAAGTCATGGAAGGTGATAAGAGTGGATTCCCACCATGTACTCCTACAGCAGTAGTAGAAATATTAAAACATTATAATGTTGATTTAAAAGGAAGTAAGGTAACAGTTCTTGGAAGATCAATGGTTGTTGGGAAGCCAGTATCAATGCTTTTATTAAGTGAACATGCAACTGTTACAATATGCCACTCAAAGACTAAAAATTTATCAGGTGTAGCAGCAGACGCGGATGTATTAATAGCAGCTATTGGTAGAGCTAAGATGGTTGATGAAACTTTTGTTAAAGATGGGGCAGTAGTTATAGATGTTGGTATAAATGTTGATGAAGAAGGAAATTTATGTGGAGATGTTGATACAAATGCAGTTTTAGATAAAGTATCAATGATAACTCCAGTTCCAGCGGGGGTTGGTTCAGTTACAACATCTATACTTGCAAAACATGTAGTTAAAGCTTGTAAATTACAAAATAATAAATAGATATATATAAGTGGAAGGTTTAGGGGGGAAGTAGATATGATAATTTCTGAAAATAAACCATTAGAAGAAGTACTAGGGTACTTAAAGAATTTTGACAAGCTAGTTTTAGTGGGTTGTAATCAATGTGCAGCGACTTGTAAAAGTGGTGGAGAAGAAGAAGTTCTAAAAATGAAAGAAACTCTTGAAGGTGAAGGCAAAAAAATCTTAGGATATGTAATGCTTGACCCTGCTTGTAACCTTTTAAAGTCTAAAAAGGATTTAAAGGCTCTAAAAGAAGAGACTAAAGAAGCTGATGCAGTTTTATCTTTAGCATGTGGAGATGGTACACAGACAATAGTTAAGAACCTAAAAGATAAACCAGTTTATCCAGCGAACAATACTTTGTTCATAGGGGAAGTACAAAGGGTTGGAGAATATGAAGAAGCTTGTAAAGCTTGTGGAGACTGCGAACTTGGTTGGACAGGTGGGATATGTCCAGTAACTATGTGTGCTAAAGGTCTTATGAATGGAGCTTGTGGTGGAGCTAAAAATGGTAAGTGTGAAGTAAATGCAGAGAATGATTGTGCTTGGATAAAGATATATGAAAGATTAGAAGCTATAGGACAATTAGGCAACTTAGCAGAAATAAGACCACCAAAAGACTATTCTAAGCAAAATAATCCAAGAAGTTTAAGTGCAAAGAAAAAGAAAGAAGCAGCAGCAAATTCATAAAAGTTTTTTTTAGAAGGTTAAAAGGGGGATTAGAGATGAGCTTATTAAGAGAAACATTAGAAAGTGGAAAATTTGCAGTTACTACTGAAATGGCTCCTCCAAAAGGGACTGACCTTTCACATTTAATAGAATGTGCAAAGCCATTAGTTGGAAGGGTTCATGCAGCAAATGTAACAGACTTTCAATCAGCAGTTATGAGAGCAACTTCTCTTGCTACATGTAAATTACTAAAAGATGCTGGATTAGAGCCAGTTATTCAAATAACAGGGAGAGATAGAAATAGAATAGCTATACAAGGGGAAATGTTGTCAGCAGGTGTATTTGGGATAAACAATCTGTTGGCACTAACAGGAGACCATACTAGCGTAGGAGACCATCCACAAGCTAAGGGAGTCTTTGATTTAGACTCTGTAGGGATACTTCAAACTGCTGAGACTTTAATGGCAGGTACGGACATGGCTGGTAATAAATTAAAGGGTTCTCCAGATTTTTATCTAGGAGCATCAGTAACTCCAGAATATTCTCCAATAGAAGTTCAATTATTAAAAATGCAAAAGAAAATAAAAGCAGGAGCTAAATTTTTCCAAACTCAAGCACTTTATGACATAAATACAATGAGAAAGTTTAGAGAATTAACAAGGGATATGGATTGCAAGGTATTAGCAGGGATAGTACCTTTAAAATCACCAGGAATGGCCAAATTTATGACTGCAAATGTACCAGGAATATTTGTTCCAGATGAACAAATCGAAAGATTAAGAGCAGTTGGAAAAGAAAACTGGGTAAGTGAAGGAATAAAAATGGCAGGAGAACTTATCAAACAATTAAAAGAAGAAGATTTATGTGATGGTGTTCATATAATGGCAATTGGGGCAGAAGAGAATATACCTGCTATACTAGATGCCGCAGGTTTATAGTATTGTAATATTATAGATTATATAAGGTTTGGGGGAATTAAGGATGAAGATAGTAGTAGTAGGTGGTGGACCAGGTGGATATGTAGCAGCTATAAAAGCTTCTATGCTTGGTGCAGAGGTAACAGTTATTGAAAAAAGAAGAGTTGGAGGAACTTGTTTAAATGCAGGATGTATACCAACTAAAGCACTTCTTGCTTCTTCTGGAGTATTAAACACTGTAAGAGAAGCAAAAGATTTTGGTATAGAAATAGATGGAACAGTTACACCAAACTTCACTGCCATAATGGAAAGAAAAAATAAAGTTGTAAATCAATTAATAAGTGGTATAGAATTCCTATTTGAAAAAAGAGGAGTAAAACTAGTTAATGGTTTTGGAAAATTAATTGATAAGAATACTATAGAGGTAACAAAAGAAGATGGAACAGTAGAGACTATAAAAGCTGACAAGATAATACTAGCAAATGGTTCTGTTCCAGTTGTACCAAGAATGTTCCCATATGATGGAAAAATAGTAATAACTAGTGATGAAGTTCTTGGACTTGAAGAGATACCTGAATCTATGTTAATAGTAGGTGGTGGAGTTATAGGATGTGAAATAGGGCAGTTCTTTAGAGCCTTAGGAACAGAAGTAACTATAGTTGAGATGGTTGACCAAATACTATTAAATGAAGATAAAGATGTAGCTAAACAACTGCTTAGACAATTTAAGAAAGATAAAATTAAAGTTATCACAGGTATTGGAGTACAAACTTGTGAAGTAGTTGATGGCAAAGCTGTTGCAACTCTTTCTAATGGAAAGGTTATAGAAGCACAATATGCACTAGTATGTGTTGGTAGAAGACCTAACCTTGATAATTCTGGAGTAGAAGATATAGGAATTGAAATGGAAAGAGGAAAAGTAGTAGTTAATGAGCATCTTGAAACTAATGTAGAAGGTATATACGCAATAGGTGATATAATAGATACTCCTTTCTTAGCACATGTTGCTTCTAAGGAAGGTATCGTAGCAGTTGAAAATGCCTTAGGTAAGACTAAAGTAGTAGATTATAGAGCAATTCCAAGATGTGTTTATACAGAGCCTGAAGTTGCTGGTGTTGGTAAAACTGAAAAGCAACTTGAAGCTGAAGGTGTAGAATACAATGTAGGTCAATTTGACTTTAGAGGTCTTGGAAAAGCACAAGCTATAGGACATTTCCAAGGATTTGTAAAGATTATAGCTGATAAAGAAACAGATAAAATAATAGGTGCAGCAGTAGTAGGACCTCATGCTACAGATTTATTAACTGAGTTGTCACTAGCTGTTCATCTAGGATTAACAGTAGAACAAGTAGGGGATGCAATACATCCACATCCAAGTTTATCAGAAGGACTAATGGAAGCTCTTCATGATGTACATGGTGAATGTGTTCATTCTGTACCTAAATTATAATACGTAAACAGAGTACATAAGGCTCTGTGGCTGATTTAAGGGGGAAGTCTTAAAATGGGATACAATATAGCTGTTGCAGGAAAAGGTGGAACTGGTAAAACAAGTCTCACAGGGCTTTTGATTGATTATTTGGTTAAGGACAATAAGGGACCAGTATTAGTTGTAGATGCTGATGCTAATGCTAACATAAATGAAGTATTAGGTATCGAAGTTGAAGCAACGATAGGAGAAATAAGAGAAGAAGTAAATCAAAGAGAAAAGTTAGGCAATGCATTCCCTGGTGGTATGACAAAAGCACAATATCTACAATTTAGATTGAACTCTATAATTGAAGAAGGCGAAGGATATGACTTATTAGTAATGGGTAGATCAGAAGGTGAAGGATGTTACTGTTTTGTAAATGGAATACTTAGAGAACAAGTAAATAAAATATCTGGTCATTACAAATACTTAGTCATGGACAACGAAGCTGGTATGGAACATCTAAGTAGAAAAGTCACTAGACATGTTGATACACTTTTATTGGTTAGTGATTGCTCAAGACGTAGCATACAAGCTGTTGCTAGAATAAGAGATTTAGCTGAGGAACTAAAGTTAAATGTTGGAAGAATACTTCTAATTGTAAATAAAGTTCCAAATGGGGTTATGAATGATGGTGTTAAAGAAGAAATTGAAAAACATAACCTAGAGTTAATCGGTGTTGTACCTATGGATGAATTGATATATGAATATGATTCTACAGGTATTCCTTTAGTTAATTTACCTGAAGATTCAAAATCTAAAGTGGCTATGAAAGAGATTTTTGCTAAATTAGAATTAAAATAGGTTTAAGGGGGAAAAAAATATGGCATTTAAAATGTCTACTCAAAAATATTCTGGAAAAATATCAGAAGTTGAAGTAGGAATAGGGGAAAAGGCAATTAAATTAGGTGGGGAAAATGTATTACCTTTTTATAGTTTTGATGGAGAAGTAGGGCATTCTCCAAAAATAGGTATAGAAATATCAGACGTTTATCCTGAAAGCTGGACTGATTCATATAAAGAGTTATACAAAGATGTAGCTAAGTGTCCGGTAGAATGGGCTAAATATGTTGAAGCTAATACACAAGCAGACTTTATTTGCTTAAAATTTGATGGTTCTGACCCAAATGGATTAGATAAGTCAGTTGATGAATGTGCTGATGTAGCTAAAGCAGTAATTGAAGCAATAGAATTACCTTTAGTTGTAGCAGGTTCAGGAAATCATGAAAAAGATGGTAAATTGTTTGAAAAATTAGCTCAAACATTAGATGGGCATAACTGCTTATTTATGTCAGCAGTAGAAGATAACTACAAAGGAGTAGGAGCATCAGCTGGTATGGCTTATGCACACAAAGTTGGAGCTGAATCTTCTGTTGATATAAACCTAGCTAAACAATTAAACGTACTGTTAACTCAATTAGGCGTTAAAGGTGAAAATATAGTTATGAATGTTGGATGTTCAGCAGTTGGTTATGGATATGAGTATGTTGCATCTACTATGGATAGAATTAGACTTGCAGCATTTGGTCAAAATGATAAGACATTACAAATGCCTATCATAACACCAGTAGCTTTTGAAGTAGGTCATGTTAAAGAAGCTATAGCTCCAATAGAAGATGAGCCAGATTGGGGTTGTCCAGAAGAAAGAACTATAGCAATGGAAGTTTCAACTGCAGCAAGTGTTTTAGTAGGTGGTTCAAACGCAGTTATACTTCGTCATCCAAAATCAATAGAAACTATAAAAGAATTGGTTAACGCATTAGCTTAATTAAATTGTTAAGGTTAGGGGGAAAAAATAATGGCATTAAAAGCTTTAGATATATTTAAATTAACACCAAAGAAAAACTGTAAGGATTGTGGATTCCCAACTTGTATGGCTTTCTCTATGAAGGTTGCTTCAGGAGCTGTAGAAGTAGGTAAATGCCCACACATGTCTGATGACGCTATAGCGAAATTATCAGAAGCTACAGCACCTTTAATGAAAGCTTTAAAAGTTGGTACTGGTGCATCTGAATATGAACTAGGTGGAGAAACAGTATTATTTAGACATGAAAAAACATTAGTAAGTAGAAATAGATATGCAGTTTCATTCTGTACTTGTATGAGTGATGAGGCAGTAGATTCTAAAATAGCTAACATGAAAAAAGTTGACTATGTAAGAATTGGTGAACAAATGAAAGTTGAAATGGTTGTTTTAGAGTACTGTGGAGATAAAGATGCATACTTAAAATTAATAGATAAGATAAAAGGCAGTGGATTAGAAGTAGCTTACATTTTAGCTTGTGATGATGCGCAAGTAGTTAAAGAAGCTGCTGAAGTATTAAAAGATGCTAGACCGATGGTATATGGAGCAACTAAAGAGAACTACAAAGATATGATAGAAGTAGTTAAAGGAGCAAGTTTACCATTAGGTGTAAAAGCTGGTAGCCTAGAAGAATTATATGAAACAGTTGAGTTAGTTCAAGCTGCTGGATATAAAGAATTAGTATTAGATGTAACTGGAGAAAACATAAAAGATACTTACACTAATGCTATACAAGTTAGAAGAATAGCTTTAAAAGAGCAAGATAGAACATTTGGATATCCTTCAATAGTATTTGCAAATAGATTATCTAATTCTAACCCTATGATGGAAATTGCCTTATCATCAATATTTACTATAAAATACGGTTCTATAATAGTAATAGATGATATCAGTTACGCTAAGGCATTACCATTATTTGCACTAAGACAAAATATATACACTGACCCACAAAGACCAATGAGAGTTGAACCAAAGATTTACCCAATCAATAACCCAGATGAAAATTCTCCAGTATTAGTTACTGTTGACTTTGCATTAACTTACTTCATAGTTGCTGGAGACATAGAAAGATCAAAAGTTCCAGTATGGTTAGTAATACCAGATGCAGGTGGATATTCAGTTCTTACATCTTGGGCTGCTGGTAAATTTGGTGGAAATTCAATCTCTGCTTTCATTAAAGAAAGTAAAGTAGAAGAAGTAACTAATTGTAAAGACCTTATCATTCCAGGAAAAGTTGCAGTACTTAAAGGTGATATAGAAGACAACTTACCAGGATGGAGTGTAGTTATAGGACCAGAAGAATCTATGGAATTACCTAAGTTCTTAAAAGGATACCAAGAAAAAGCATGCCAAACAAACTAATAAAATATTAACTAACTATTAATATTAAATTTAAAGGGGGACATTATAAATGGAAAAATTTATGATTATAGGTGAAAGAATACACTGTATCTCACCTTCAATAAGAAAGGCATTAGCAGAAAGAGATCCAGCTCCAATATTAAAAAGAGCAAAAGAACAATTAGAAGCAGGAGCACATTATATAGATTTCAACATAGGACCTGCTGAAAGAGATGGCGAAGAAATAATGACATGGGGAATCAAATTACTTCAATCTGAGTTCAACAATGTTCCTATAGCACTAGATACAGCTAATAAAAAAGCTATCGAAGCTGGACTTAAAGTTTATGATAGAACTAATGCAAAACCAATAATAAACTCTGCTGATGCTGGCTCAAGATTTGATTTAATAGATATAGCAGCTGAATATGAATCAATGGTTATAGGTTTATGTGCAAAAGAAGGTATCCCAAGAGATAATGATGAGCGTATGGCTTACTGCCAAGAAATATTAGAAAAAGGCTTAATGTTAGGAATGGAACCAACTGATATATTATTCGACCCATTATGCTTAGTTATAAAAGGTATGCAAGAAAAACAAGTAGAAGTTTTAGAAGCTATAAAAATGATGACTGAAATGGGACTTTTAACTACAGGAGGATTATCTAACGTATCTAATGGATGTCCTAAACATGTTAGACCTGTTTTAGATAGTGCATTCTTAGCAATGGCAATGGCTAATGGATTTAGTTCAGCTATAATGAATCCATGTGACCCAGAATTAATGAAAACTGTAAAATCTTGTGACATAATCAATGGGGCATCTTTATATGCAGACTCTTTCTTAGAGTTAAATGAAGGTGGATTTGCTTTCTAGGGTTTTTAGGGTATAGTTAATAAAAAATAGGTGTAAATATTAAAGGGGGAAATAGAATGAATCTATATAATATAATCTTTACAGGGTCAGAACAAGCTTTAGGTGCAGCTCAAGCTATGCTAGCTGAAGCTATAGAAAAAAACGGAAAAGAACATAAAGTTGCTTTCCCTGATACAGCATATTCATTACCTTGTATATATGCTGCAACAGGACAAAAAATGAACACTTTAGGGGACTTAGAAGCTGCTTTAGAAGTAGTAAAATCTTTAATAAACAGAACTCATTTATTAGAACATGCTTTTAATGCTGGTTTAGCTACAGCTTTAGCTGCAGAAGTAATTGAAGCATTAAAATACTCAACTATGGATGCTCCATATAGTGAGCCATGTGCAGGTCATATAACTGACCCTATAATCAGATCACTTGGTGTACCACTAGTTACAGGAGATATACCTGGTGTTGCAGTTGTTCTTGGTGAATGTCCTGATGCTGAATCAGCAGCAAAAGTTATAAAAGATTACCAATCTAAAGGTTTATTAACTTTCTTAGTTGGTAAAGTTATAGACCAAGCTATAGAAGCTGGAGTAAAAATGGGTCTTGAACTAAGAGTTATACCTCTAGGATACGATGTAACTTCTGTTATACACGTTGTATCTGTTGCAGTAAGAGCAGCATTAATATTCGGTGGATTAACTCCTGGTGATTTAAATGGATTATTAGAGTACACATCTAATAGAGTTCCTGCATTTGTTAATGCATTTGGACCATTAAGTGAATTAGTTGTATCTGCTGGTGCTGGAGCAATAGCTTTAGGATTCCCAGTTGTAACTGACCAAACAGTTCTTGAAGTTCCAATGAACTTATTAACTCAAAAAGATTACGATAAGATAGTAGCTACTTCATTAGAAGCTAGAGGAATAAAAATAAAAGTTACTGAAATACCTATACCAGTTTCATTTGCAGCAGCATTTGAAGGTGAGAGAATTAGAAAGAGCGATATGTTTGCTGAGTTTGGTGGAAATAGAACTGAAGCTTGGGAACTTGTTGTTAAGAAAGAAGCAGCAGAAGTTGAAGACCATAAGATAGAAATAATAGGACCAAATATAGATGAAGTTGAGGCAGATGGTGTATTGAGATTACCACTTGCTGTAATAGTTAAGATAGCTGGTAAAAACATGCAAGAAGATTTCGAGCCAGTTCTTGAGAGACGTTTCCACTACTTCTTAAACTATATAGAAGGTGTAATGCACGTTGGACAAAGAGATATGGCTTGGGTAAGAATCTCTAAAGATGCATTTGATAAAGGATTTAGACTTGAGCATATAGGAGAAGTTTTATATGCTAAGATGTTAGATGAATTTGAATCAGTAGTTGATAAGTGTGAAATAACTATAATTACAGATGCTGAAAAAGTTTCTGAATTAAAAGGTGAAGCAATAGCTAAGTACAATGCTAGAGATGAAAGATTAGCTTCATTAATTGATGAAAGTGTTGATACTTTCTATTCTTGTAACTTATGTCAATCATTTGCACCAGCTCACGTTTGTGTTGTTACTCCTGAAAGACTTGGTCTTTGTGGAGCAGTTAGCTGGTTAGATGCTAAGGCTACTAAAGAACTAGACCCAACAGGTCCTTGTCAACCAATAGAAAAAGGCGAGTGCTTAGACGATAGAACAGGTGTATGGAATTCAGTAAATGAAACTGTAAACCAAATATCTCAAGGTGCAGTTGAAGCTGTTACATTATACTCTATATTAGAAGACCCTATGACTTCTTGTGGATGCTTCGAGTGTATCTGTGGTATAATGCCAGAAGCAAATGGATTTGTTGTAGTTAATAGAGAGTTCCCAAGTGTTACTCCAGTTGGTATGACTTTCGGAGAACTTGCTTCTATGACAGGTGGAGGAGTTCAAACTCCAGGATTCATGGGACATGGAAGACATTTCATATCTTCTAAAAAGTTTGCTTATGCAGAAGGTGGACCAGAAAGAATAGTTTGGATGCCAAAAGAATTAAAAGATTATGTAGCTGATAAATTAAATGCTACAGTTAAAGAAATGACTGGAATAGAAAACTTCTGTGATATGGTTTGTGATGAAACTATAGCTGACGATTCTGAAGGCGTATTAGCTTTCTTAGAAGAGAAAGGTCATCCAGCATTAGCTATGGAAAGTGTAATGTAATTGATGGAAAATTTAAAATAGTGTGATATAATATTAATATGATTTAAATAATTTAATCAATAATATAATATTGGGGGTCTATCGAAATGAAATTATTACCAGAATTAAAATACTCTAAAGATCATGAGTGGGTGAAAGTAATTGATGGAGATGTTGTATATATAGGTATAACAGATTATGCTCAAGATCAATTAGGAGAAATATTATTTGTTGAAACACCAGAAGTAGAAGATACTGTAACTAAGGGAGTAGATTTTGGAGTAGTTGAATCTTCTAAAGTAGCTTCTGACTTAATATCTCCTGTTAATGGTGAGGTATTAGAAGTTAATGAAAAATTAGAAGATGAGCCAGAATGTATAAATGAAGACCCATATGAAAACTGGATATTAAAAGTAAAACTAGCTGATGTTGCTGAACTTGATACGTTATTAAGTGATAAAGAATACGAGGCTGGATTAGAATAATTAAAGATTAGTATATTATTATAATTGGGGAAAGTATAGTAAAATTTGAGTGCACGCAAATTTAGCTATACTTTCCTTTTATAATATATAGAACAAATTGGGAGGGATAGTATGATAAAAGTAACTTTTACACCAAACAATAAAGAAGTTTATTGCAATGAGGGGGATGTGTTATTAGAGGTTGCAAGAAATGCAGATGTATTTATAGATGCTCCTTGTAATGGAAATGTATCCTGTGGTAAATGTAAGGTAAAATTATTGAATGGGAAAGTTGACACAGAAAAAACAAGACATATAACGGATGACGAGTGGGAGCAAGGTTATATATTAGCTTGTTGTACAAAAGTAGTTTCAGATATAGAAATTGAAGTTCCTTCTAAACTATCATCTTCTATGCATGGTATGAAGATAGAAGGTAGTAATAAAAAAGAAGATAGAGAAATTTTTGAAAGAGCTAAAAAGATAATTGAAGAGCATAATCTTCAATTTAAAACAAATATAAAAAAGAAATACATAGAAATGGAAGAGCCGAACTTAGACGATAATATAAGTGATGTAGATAGATTAGAGAGATATGTTAGAAATAATCTAGGATATAATGAAATCGATTTTAGACTAGATATACTTAGAAAGATGCCAACAATATTTAGAAAGAGTGATTTTAAAGTTACAATAACTTATGTCCAAAAACAAAAGAAGCTTACAATTATAAATATAGAAGAAGGCAACAAAGAAAATTCATTGTATGGAGTTGCAATAGATATTGGTACAACTTCAGTAGTTGTATGCCTAGTTGACTTATATTCAAAAGAAGTAGTAGATAAAGCTTCTTCTGGAAATGCACAGATAAAATATGGGGCAGATGTTATAAATAGAATTATATATTCAACTAAGAAAAATGGGTTAGAGACACTTAATAAGGCTATAGTTGAAGAAACTATAAATCCTCTATTGAAAACAATATATGAAAGAAATGGCATAAATAAAGAGGATGTAGTTACATTAGTAGCTGCTGGAAATACAACCATGACAAGCTTATTCTTAGGTGTGTATACAGACTTCTTAAGACAAGAGCCTTACATACCTCCATTTTTAAAATCTCCAAAACTTATGGGTGAAAATGTGGGTCTTTTCGTAAATGATAGTGCATATGTGTACTTAGCTCCATCTGTTGCAAGTTATGTAGGAGGAGATATAACAGCAGGTGTATTATCAGCAGGTATATGGTCAAGTGAAGAAAATGTTTTATTTATAGATTTAGGAACTAATGGAGAGATAGTATTTGGTAATCAAGACTATATGATGAGTTGTGCATGTTCAGCAGGACCTGCCTTTGAGGGTGGAGGTATAAGCTGTGGAATGAGAGCATCAGCAGGAGCAATAGAAAAAGTAGCTATTGATAAAGAAACTCTAGAGCCAACACTAAAGATTATTGATGAATGTGCTCCAGTTGGTATATGTGGTTCTGGTATAATCGATTTAATTTGCCAAATGATTACTAAAGGTGTAATAGATAGAAGAGGTAAGATATACAGAGATTTAGATAATAAGAGAGTTAGATTTAATGAGCATGAGATAGGAGAATATGTATTAGCATTTAAAGAAGAATTTGACTTAGAAAATGATATAGTAGTAAATGAAGTTGATATAGATAACTTTATAAGAGCTAAAGGAGCTATATATTCAGGTGCATATACTCTTGTAGATAGCTTAGGTATGGATTTTAGCATATTAGATAGAGTTTATATAGCAGGTGGTATAGGAAATAACTTAGACATAGAAAACTCAATAATTATAGGATTACTTCCTGATATTGACAGAGAAAAATTCACTTATATTGGAAATAGTTCGCTTGTTGGTTCCTACTTAGCTCTTATAAGCAAAGATGCAAAAAATAAGCTTGAAGAAATAGGTAATCAGATGACTTATGTTGAACTTAGTGTATATCCAAGCTATATGGATGAATTTATATCTGCATGCTTCTTACCACATACAAATATAGAGCAGTTTCCAACAGCAAAAAGATTACTTGAAGAGTAAAACATAACTTAAAAGGAATAAATTATGAATAAAAATTTATCTGAAAAAATGAAAATCGCTTTTGATATTAGACTAAATAATTTTGGTAATAAAATAGATTTTGCTTATCCTAATCAGACATTAGCACTTAGTACTACAAGTAATAAATGTAGCTTAAAGTGTGCTCATTGTAATGGTCACTACTTAAACAATATGGTGCCAATAGAAGATTATAAAGAAAAAGTACAATCAAGAAATATAACTAGTTTTTTATTAAGTGGTGGTTGTAGCTATGAAGGAGATGTGCCAATAAATACTCATATCAAGGCGATTAAAGATTTAAAAGAGCAGGGATATAGATTGAATGCTCATTTAGGGCTTATGGACAAAGATAGAATTATAGAGTTGTGTAAGTATTTAGATGTAGTTTCTTTTGATTTAGTATTTGATAGAGAAACAATAAGAGAAGTTTATAAGATTGAAAAGAGTAAAGAAGACTACATTGAAGCTTACAATACAATAAGAGAAAATACAGAAGTAGCACCACATATATGTATTGGTTTAAAAGGAGGGCAAATAAAGGGTGAATATGAAATTATAGAATACCTACAAAAAAATCCTCCTAATAAACTTACATTTATAGTACTTATTCCAACAAAAGGGACTGAGTATGAGAATGTAGAGCCTCCTGAGCTAGAAGAAGTAGCAGATATCTTATGTGAAGCTAGAATTAATTTGCCATATACTGAAATTAATCTAGGTTGTATGAGACCAAGAGGAACATATAGAAAAGAGTTAGACCAGTTATCTATAATGTGTGGAGTTAATAGAATAGTATTACCATCAAAATCTGCTAAGAATAAGGCTATAGAAATGAATATGATAATAACTGAATGTAAGGAGTGTTGCGTTTTATGATTAGACTATCATCTGGGACAGCGATAGAACTTGGGATATTAAACAAAAAAAGCGATATACCTCCTACTACAGCATATATAATGATTGGAGAAAAATGTATAAACAAATGCAGTTTTTGCTCTCAATCAATAGAAAGTAGCACTAGAAAAGATAAGTTATCAAGAGTAGTTTGGCCAGAGTTTCCTAAAGAAGAAATATTGGATGCTTTAAGAATTTATAAAAAGAAAAATATAAAGAGAATATGTATTCAATCAATGGCAAGTGAAGAAGCTCATAAGTCTGTTTTAGATTTTATAAATTATATAAATGAAAAAATAGATATGCCGATTTCATTGTCTGCAAAGTTAGAGAGTGATGAAGAAATAAATAAGTTTTTTTCAGCAGGAGTAGATAAAATAGGAGTAGCAATAGATGCAGCAAATAAAGAATTGTATGAAAAAATAAAAGGAAATAATTATGATGAGAAGTTAAAGTTTATAACTGAGATGTCAAAATCATATCCTAATAAAATAAGTACTCATATAATAGTTGGTATGGGTGAAAGTCATGAGGATATATATAATCTATATAATTATTTAAAGGAAAATAACATAACGATTAGCTTATTTGCATTTACTCCAGTTAGAGGAACTAAAATGGAAAAAATAAGCCAACCAAATATAGAAAGTTATAGAAGAGTACAATTAATGTCTTATATGATAAATAAAGGCTACTCAAAAGAATGTTTTGAATTTAAAAATGGATATTTAGATAATATCAAACTTGATAATGATATTATAAAAGACATAAACAAAGGTTATCCTTTTGAAATAAGAGGATGTAAGGATTGCAATAGACCATATTATAATGAAAGACCAGGAAGTACTATATACAACTATTCAAGACCTTTAAATCAAAGTGAGATAGATTTAGCTATAAAAGAAATAAATTTATAAATGATTTCTAGGATATATTTGTACTAAAGATGGAGGCGTAATAATCATGAATCAGTGGAGAGTTATACATAATAAATCATATGATGGTGCAATGAATATGGCAATTGATGAAGCTATATTTACTGCATATAAGAAAGGACATAATAAGCCGACACTTAGATTTTATACATGGAAGCCAGCTTGTTTAAGTATAGGATATTTTCAGAAATTGGAAGATGAGATAGATTTGGATAAGTGTAGATGTATGAATATAGATTACACCAGAAGAATTACAGGGGGAAGGGCTGTATTACATGATAATGAGCTAACTTATAGTATAATTATAGGAGAAGAGAACCCTTTAATAGATAAGAGTATTAATCTATCTTATAGATATATAAGTGAAGGTCTAGTTAAAGGCTTGAATTTGGGTGGTATAGAAACTGATAATTTAAATAAAGGCGAGAGAATAAGTAGGGAAAATATATCAGCTGCATGTTTTAATGCACATGCATCATATGAAGTTACCATTAATAATAAGAAGGTTATTGGAAGTGCTCAAAGCAGAAAAGATGGAGTTTTATTGCAACATGGTTCAATAATATTGAATTTCGATGTAGAAAAATTATTCAAATTAATAAAAACTAAAACACCAGAACTCAAGGAAAGGGCTATGAAGTTTACAGCTAAGAAGGCTAGTGGAATAGAAAATGAACTTGGCAAAAAAATAGACATAGATACTCTGCAAGAAAACATAGTAAAAGGATTAGCTGACCAATTTAATGTTGAATTTGTAGAGGAAGATTTGACTGATTATGAGAAGCAATTAGCTAAAGAATTATATGAAAAATATAAGAATGAAGAGTACAATAAAAAGCGTTAACTTTAATTGACTTTATATAAATTAAAGTGCTATACTTAAGGTATAATAATAATATACGAAAATTGAAATCATGAAGATTTCTTTGGTGTATTGAAATACCTAAGGAAATCTTTTTTTGATTTTTAATAAAAATCATATTAGGAGGAGATTTATATGTGTGAATCATCAGCTTTCATTTGTAAAAGTAATAATGAGTTAGAAAAGGTTATGGAAAATGTGGTTAATATAGACCCTTGTGATGGAAAGATTTATTTAACTGATTTATTAGGAGAGCAAAAGATAATAGATGGGATAATTAAAGAAATAAGATTGATGGACCATAAGATAATAATACAAGAAAATTAATTAATAGGGGAATTTCATATGATAATAGCAGTGATAGATGGAATGGGTGGAGGTATTGGAGCCCAGATAGTTTCTTCTCTGAGAGAAGAATTACCTACATATGTAGAAATTTATGCACTAGGGACTAATTCTATAGCAACTAGTTCTATGATGAAAGCTCATGCTAATAAAGGAGCTACAGGGGAAAATGCTATAGTAGTGTCAGCCAAAAAAGCAAATATAGTAGTTGCACCTATTTCTGTAATAATACCGAATTCTATGATGGGAGAAGTTACTTGTAATATAAGTGAAGCTATTGCAGATAGTGAGGCACTAAAGATACTGTTACCTATTATGCCTGAAAATATAGAGTTAGTTGGATTAGAAGGTAAACCATTAGCACTACTTGTAAAAGATTCTGTAAGTCTTATAAAGAAAGAATTTAATATAAAATAACAGGGGGAATAACTAATGATTTTTGATAGAGAGATTGTAAGATATCATCATGGCAATCATGACCATGACCACTGCCACGAACATATTCATGGAGATATATGTCATGAACATCCACATGACCATGCTCATGACCACGACCACGAACATAGTCATGAGGAATCATCAGAGTCTAAGGATGAAAAAACTTTAAAAATACTTTTAGTACATTGGATAAATCACAATGAAACTCATGAAGAAGGATTTAGAGAGTGGGTTGAAAAGGCTAGAGCAATTGGAAAAGAAGAGACAGCAAAGAGTATTGAAAAAGCTATAGAGTGTATGGAAGAAGCTAATAAGATGTTGCTAGAGGCCAAAAAACATATGTAAATATGATTAATCGCTTATATATTTGATATAGGCGATTTTTACGTTTTTGATATTTAATTATTGAAATTTCTGTTAAATTTGTAATATATCTTAATGAGTAAATTTTACTGTAAAATTGGGGTGTTCAATGTTAATATACTGTGTATTACTATTTAAAACGAATATTAATGTTAAGATACTCTTAAGACTGTTTAAAATTACTTCGATATTAGATATAATAAAGATTAGTATGATTAAAAGATTTTATTTTAGAGTTTAAAGAATTTATATGTTTATAAGAAGTTTTTATTTAAAAAGGAGATGAGTTATTTATGAAAGACGGTCATATACATTCGCCTTATTGTCCTCATGGAAGTAAGGATGATTTTAAAAAATATATACAAAGAGCAATTGCTGTTGGCATAACAGAAATGACATTTACAGAGCATTTTCCATATGCAGATGGATTTAAAGACCCTGCTCCTGAAAATGATAGTTGTATGAGTATTGAAGACTTACCAAAGTATCTCAATGATGTTAAGAAATTGAAGGAAAAATATAAGGATGAAATTAAGATAAATGTAGGCTCGGAAGTAGATTTTATAGAAGGGTATGAAGAAGGAATAAAACAAAACTTAGATAAATATGGAGAAGAATTAGAGGATTCTCTTTTATCAGTACATATAATTAAGATTGATGATGGTTATTATTGTGTGGATTATAGTGTGGAAGAGTTTCAAAATTTGATTGACAAACTAGGAAGTATTGAAGATGTTTATAATAAGTATTATGAGACGTTAATAAAAGCTGTAAATTCGGATTTAGGAATATATAAGCCAAGAAGAATAGGGCATTTAAATTTAGTTAGAAAGTTTAATCAAGTATTCCCATATGATTATGAAGGAAATAAGATTCTTGAAGATTTAATAAAGTTAGTCAAAGAAAAAGGATATGAGCTTGACTACAATGTTTCTGGTAATAGAAAAGAGTACTGTAAAGAACCTTATATAGATGGATACTTATTAAAATTAGTAAAAGAATATGATATTCCGCTAGTTCTAGGGTCAGATTCTCATTGTGCAGAGGAAATAAATAACTATAATATTTTTTAGCGATATTCACATAAAAGACTGTAGATAAGTTTGTATAAAATAAATTTATCTACAGTCTTTTGTAAGTTTGACTAATTTAAAATAATAATGGAAATTAAAACTAATATATTTTATTTGTATGTTCTTATGTTAATTTAGTAATTAGAAATATTATTTTGTGTTTAAAGCAATTACTTCATAAGTTTATCATTTTCCATTATTATTGGGTCAAGTAATTCTCCTCCTCCTTCTGACATTTTCAATCTATTGAACATATAATTCTTTACATCTTTTTTACTTTTAAATTTAGTAACTTGATAAGGAGCTGTAACTCCATACTTTTCTATAAATAAAATATCATTACTAGTCTTAATACATATACCTGTATGACCTATAAATACATTTTTAGTTTCTGGATAGCGAATAAATCCACTTATAATAGACATATTTTTATTATCTCTAAAAGATATTTTTCTCTTTTTCCATTCACTTTTTATTTGTTCTGCATTTTTGCTTATGTCATCTGTGTCTTTAGTTGGTATTGCAGAAAAAAAGTTAATAAATTTTTCTACATCTTTGGGACTAAATTTAGCATCTTTATTGTTCGTTATAGTATCTAAGTCTATATTTAAATCAATAGAGTCTCCAGTAAATTTCTTATTTGAATTTATAAAATCTTTGAAAAGTCTAAAAGCTGTTATTCTACAATTTACGTCCATATAATCAGTGTATTTTTTTATCCAATTATCTTGTAGTTTTTCAAGGTTGTATGGAACTTGTTTTTCATCAGTTGAAGAATATCCTGATTTAGATATGTTTATATTATTTTGGAGTATTTTAACTTGATGTTTGTTATAATTATTAATCGCTTTAATGAATGTATCTATGTCTTGTTTACTAACCTTATTTTCTTCTAAAACTTCTTTTACATTATTTTGAATTTTCTTATCTACCATATTAGAATAAACTAGTTTATTATTCTTGATATTGGAATATGCAAATATAGTAATTATACTTGATAACACTAAGACAACTGAGCATATTACTATTAATAGATTTTTTTTCACTTCTATCTCTCCTTTTTTAATTTATTTTGTCGACATATTTATAGTATATAGTACATTTAATTTTAGCTTCAATATGTTTTTAATTACAAAACTGTTGTAAAAAATATAACGTTATTTAAAACTTTTTTTGAAAATGTAAATATATATACTAAGATGGGGTATGTATTTTATGAATATTTAGAAGATTATGCTTAGTATGTTTGATATATTTTGTATAGTAAAAATAAATGAATTGTTGCTAGAATAGATAGATATTTTAGAGTTGATTATTATAAGATTTTAAGTAAATAAGTTGGCTTGAAGTATATACAAACTTTTTATTTTATTAAAAAGATATTTGATTAATCTAATTTTAAGGATATTAATAAACACAAAAATCTTATTATTTCATTTCAACTATTCCTCAAAAAAGTGATTTTTAAGGAATAGTTGAAATGAAAAGTTTGGTTACATAATAGTAATTTTAGTTACAAGAATGAAACTGTAAAACTTATGACTTTCTTTATATAATTGCATTGAGAATATTTAATTTAGGAGGTAAGATATGAAAGTAAAAAAATTTAAAACTGGTGTAGTCTCAGCATTAACAATTATGATGATAGGAGTATCATTGACAAATGTATCAGCTATGGAATTAAATGATAATAAGGAATTTGAGACTAAATACAATGAGATGAAAAGAGATTTTCAAGAGGAGTATGGAAAAGAAGACAAATTCAATATAACATTAGATGATGAATTTACAAAAGAAGAAGTGAATGGAGCAAAAGGGATTATAAAGACTACTAATAAAGTGAATAATGAAGTAGTAGTATTAAACTATTTCGATGAGATGAAATCTGGAATCGAATTTGAATTGAAGCCAAAAGAAGAAAAAAATGCAATTTTAAGAGACGAATTCCAACAAGGATATGGGAAGGAAGATAAATTTAAAGTTGTGTTAGATGATGAATTTACAAAAGAAGAAGTAAATGGAGCGAAAGGAATTATAAAGACAACAGATAAAGAAACAGGTAAAGTTGTTGTATATAATTACTTTGATGAGCTTGAAAAATAACATTAAATGTAAACACGATTATATTAAAATATAAAATAGTTAAATGTAAAAATGTTGTATCAAAAATATAGGATAACCAAATCTAAAACTATTGTATTAAAAACATAAGATAACTAAATCTAAAAATGATTGTATTAAAAATATAAAATTTAATATGAGGGTGAACTTTATATATTTAGAGTTCACCCTTATAGAAAATATAAAATCTAATTTATTAAATGAAAATTTAAAAAAGTCAGTCTATTTGATTCGTACTGATATCCTATAGAATTTAATCAATAAAGATTAAAGAGCATTAAAACGAAATGGTATTAAATGTTTACTCCATGCTGAAATAAATTTTTCTATTATGATAAAACAGGATTTTGCAATAATTCTAAACAGTAATATAAGTCAATTTTATAAATATTTACATAGCTTTTTTAATTTCTAGTTTTGATTTTAAGACATCTAAAAATTTGTAACAATCTTCTGGATATATTTCTCCCATGTTTGCGACTTGGAAGATATTAGCATCTAAGAATTTGCCTTTTCCAGGATATACTACATAACCATTTTCCCTTTCTAAATCCAATATAAACTCATTTATATCTATTTCTTTAGGCAAAAACACAGAGGTAACTGTATTAGACATATACTTATCTGGAAGTAAAAATGTTAGACCTAGTTCTTCCATTCCATTTCTTAAAATAGCAGAACATTCTCTATATCTTTCTATTTTATTGTCATCTTCTAAAAACTCAGTTAAAGCTTCATTAAGAGCAAATATTAAAGTGACATTAGGTGTATTTGGTGTTTGAGAGGATGATTTTGCAAGTTTGTAGTGTTTATAAAGACTAAGGTACACATTTTTACATTGATATTCTTTAATATTTTGTAAAATGTTTTCTTTAGCACAAATGTATGCAGATCCTGGAAATGCACCAAGGGCTTTACCACCAACACCAGTTATTATATCTATATTGAACTCATCCACATCAATATATTCTCCTGCAGAAGCGCTTATTGCATCCACAAAGAATATTTTATTGTACTTTTTAGCAAGTTTTCCTAGTTCAGGAACTGGATTTATCATACCTGAGCTAGTTTCATGAAATACCATGGCAATTACTTTTATATCAGGGTTCTCAGTTATGTATTTTTCTAAAATGTCTATATCTGGATATTCTGCCCATTCAAATTTTGGCTTATATGTTTTTACACTATAAGCAGATAATATTTCTTCTAGTCTTTCCCCAAAAACACCATTGCTAACTAATAAAACAGCATCTTCTTTATTGAATATAGAAGACAATACACATTCATTTACAGATGTTCCAGAGCCAGATACAACTAATGAGTAGTAATCAGAAGTTGCGTTGTATAATTTATTGATTTTCTTCTGCGTATCCTTGAATAAATCCATAAACTCATCCCCTCTATGGCATATATCATAGTGAAGAAGTGAATTTCTAACCCTATCTGTAACCATTACTGGTCCAGGACTAAATAGATATGTTTTTTTCATTGTAAATCCTCCTCAAAGTTTAATTTTAATTTCTTTATGACTGTTTGTGTGTATATATTATAAGTTTATGTGTTAATTTAACTAGATTATAGAATAAAATAGTAAATATTGCAATAATATTTTAATTAAAATACTTTTAAAATCATTTTAATTAAAAAATACAAAAAATATTGTAATAAATATTGTATAAATCCACAGAATGATATAAAATATAAATAACTTGAATAGATTTTATATTCAAAAAATAAAAAAGAATTTATTAATTCTGAAAAATAAGGGGGACGTTTAAAGTGAAATATGTATTAGCAATTGACCAAGGAACAACAGGAACAAGAGCAGTATTAATAAATGAAAAATCAGAGTTTGTTTTTAGTGATTATATGGAACATACTCAAATATATCCACAATCTGGATACGTCGAACATGACCCTATAGAAATTTGGAATAATACAAAGACTGTAAGTAATAATGTATTACAGCAAGCTTTTAAAAGTGGAATCAATGAAAGTGACATAAAAGGAATTGGTATAGATAATCAAGGTGAAACAGTAATGCTATGGGATAAAAATACAGGTATGCCTCTTTATAATGCTATTGTATGGCAGTGTAGGAGAACTTATGATTATGTGGAAAATTTAAAGAGGGTGCCAGGTCTAGAAAATAAAATAATAGATAAGACTGGGCTAATTATAGACCCATATTTCTCAGGCACAAAAATTAGATGGGTAATAGACAATGTAAAAGGTGTAAAGGAAAAAATAAAAAATGGAGAAGTGCTTGCAGGAACATTAGATAGTTGGCTAATTTGGAAAATGACAGGAGGAAAATCTTTTTTAACTGATGTATCCACAGCAGCAAGAACAATGCTTTTTAATATAAGGGATATGGATTGGGATAGAGAGTTACTTGATATTATAGGGATACCTAGAAATATTTTAGCAGATATAATGCCTACCAGTGGAGATTTTGGAACTACAAATAAGGAGGCATTTTGTGGTGTCTCTATAAAAATCACTGCATCAATGGTTGACCAACCAGCAGCTTTATTTGGTAATGGATGTTTTGAACCAGGTATGGTAAAAAATACTTATGGCACAGGATGTTTCTTATATATGAATATAGGTGAGGAGTTAAATATAGCAGGTAATGGTATATTGACAACTGTTGCTTGGAAGATAGGTGATAAAGTTACATATGCTTATGATGGAGGTGTATATATAGCAGGTGCGGCGATACAATGGCTTAGAGATGGAATTGGAGTCATAAAAAATTATTCTGAAACTGATGATATGGCAAATTCAATCACAAGTACTGGTGGTGTATATTTTGTGCCAGCGTTTGCAGGTATTGCAGCACCTTATTGGGACCAATATGCTAGAGGTACAATGGTTGGAATAACAGGAAGTACTAAAAAAGAGCATATAGTAAGGGCAACTCTTGAATCTGTTGCACTTCAAGTTAAGGATGTTGTTGATTCCATGAATTTAGCTTCAGGTAAAAATATAAAAATGTTGAGAGTAGATGGTGGAATTACTAAGAATAATTTTACCATGCAATTTCAATCTGACATATTAGATATACCAATTGAAATTGCAGAAAACACTGAAACAACAGTACTTGGTGTAGGCTATATGGCAGGTCTTTCATGTGGTGTTTGGAATAGTATTGATGAGATTAGAAGCGAATTTACAATAAGTAAAAAATATATACCAAATATGACTGAACAAAAAAGAGAAGAAATATTAATTGGCTGGAATCAGGCAGTAAAAAGAGCTATGAATTGGGAAAACGATACCAAAAGATTGTGTGCTAATTAAGGCGCAACAGAAAATTTTACATATACAGGAGGAACTAAATATGCCCTTTGATAAAATTATATTATACATAATGGCTGTGGGTGTGCTTTTAGGAGCGTTAGATAGAATAATTGGGAATAAGTTTGGGCTTGGGGAGCAATTTGAAGAAGGATTTAATTCAATGGGGCCATTAGCTTTAGGAATGGTTGGTATAGTTTGTTTAGCTCCAGTCATTTCAGATGTGTTAGGTCCCATGATAATACCAATCTTCAACCTTTGTGGAGCAGACCCATCTATGTTTGCTACTATTTTAGCAAATGATATGGGAGGGTATCCATTAGCTATGGAACTTGCACATAATAAAGAGGCAGGAATGCTTGCAGGATTAGTTGTGTCATCTATGCTTGGATGTACTTTGGTATTTTCAATCCCAGTAGGATTAGGTCTTATAGAATATGAAGATAGACCCTTTTTTGCAAAAGGATTACTAATAGGGTTAATAACAATACCTTTTGGAGGTGTTGTAGGAGGATTAATAGCAGGGTTTAATTTATCAATGGTAATTATAAATATGATACCAGTGATAATATTGGCAATGATACTAGCTATAGGATTAAAATTTAACTCTACACTCATGATAAATGGGTCATTAGTCTTTGGGAAGTTTATATCAATATTGATAACAGTAGGATTGGGAGCAGCTGCATTTCAAGAAATAACAGGTATAGTACTCATAAAAGGAATGACACCAATAAGAGAAGGGATTCAAGTTATTGGAAGTATTGCAATAGTATTATTAGGTACTTTTCCAATATTGCATTTGTTAGTTAAAGTTCTTAATAAACCACTTACAATGGTGGGTGAAAAATTAGGCATGGATGCAACTAGTGCAGCAGGATTAGTGTTTACTTTAGCTAATAGTATTCCAGTATATAAAATGATGAAGGATATGAGTCCAAAAGGGAAAGTAGTGAATACTGCATGGTTGGTTTGTGCTACAGCAGCTCTAGGAGACCATTTAGGATTTACAGCAGGAGTAGTACCAGAGATGATTACACCTGTCGTAATTGGAAAGTTGATTGGTGGAGTATTGGCAATTGCACTTGCTATGGTGATGACAAAAGATTTAACTTTAGAAGAAGAACAAAATATTAGAGTGAAGAAAGATGTTGTATGAAACGAGTAGTACTTAAACAGAATTTAAGTCACTTTAAATTAAAAAATCAAATGACTAATAACATAATTAAATAGTTCAAAATAATAAAGTAGCATAAACATTGAAGTAATTGAAAGTATTAAACTAATCTCAAAATAGTAACATAATAAAAAACATAAAGTATTGTTTAGATATAAATGGAGCTAAATAAATAATTATTTGGCTCCTTAACTTTAATCTATTATATCAAGGAATAAAAAACCAATCATATGAACTAATTATCAGCTATGACTAAAGGTATTCCTCTCTGAGAAAATTCTATTATTATATCATGGTCTATACTAGAAGATGTAATAATAGTATCTATATGTTCTATAGGAGCAACTGATGCAAATGAATTTATACCAAACTTAGGAGGTTCAACAACCACTATGGATTTTCTAGACCTTTCAATCATTTTTTTTCTAACAAGTGCCTCTTCTAAATGATAGTCAGAAATACCATTTTCAAGAGTGATACCTCCAGCACCTAAAATAGCTTTATCAACATTAAACTGTTCAATAGCTGACAGTGTAAGTGGACCAGAAAAAGAACCTTCAGTTTCTCTAAGATAACCACCAAGCACGTATACTTTTATATTAGTATTCATAAGTTCATTTGCCACTAAAATTGAGTTGGTTATTACAGTTAGATTTTTTTTATCTTTTAAATTTTTTGAAACTTCAAGGACAGTAGTTCCAGTATCCATAAAAATAGTATCATTTGTATTTATAAACTCACTGCATTTTATGGCAATTTGTTTTTTATCATTTGAGTTTATTTTTTTTCTTTTAACATAGTTGAGTTCTACACTACTTGCTATAACTGGTATAGCACCACCATAGACTCTTTTTAAAAGCCCGATACTTTCCATATGAGCTAAATCTCTTCGTGCAGTTTCTATTGATATGTCAAACATTTGAACGATGTCATTTATTTTAATTATATTATCTGATTCGAGAATACTTAAAATCTTCTCGTATCTTTCTTGTGGTAGCATGGAATATCCTCCTTGGGTTAATATTATTTTAGATTTTGGCATAACTTATGATTAAGTCAGGATTTATGTATATTTGTTAATGTATGTATAGTTATCAAATAATATTATAAGTATTATGCAAGATAATTTTACCATATTTGAAACTTACATTTAAGCAAAAAAGTAAAAATAGATATTTAATAATTCAAAATAACTTAAATTTTACAAAATAATTGACTAAAATATAATTTTATTATATAATTTACTAGTACAGACAATCTGGAGAAGTACTCAAGTGGCTCAAGAGGATCCCCTGCTAAGGGATTAGGCTGGGTAACCGGTGCGAGGGTTCGAATCCCTCCTTCTCCGCCAATTATTAAAGGCTATTCTTGTTAAAGGTAGTCTTTTTGTAGTGTCTATTAATAAAAGTAATTTATCAAGTAAAACTAAAGAAAGGAGGAAATAGATGACAACTTTAATTTTTTTCATAGTGGGAATAGCGTCTTTAGTGGTTGCTTTTGTTATTGATGGAGGACACGTTGGAGCACTATTTGTATTTTCATCAGCACTTGTTGTTTTTGGTGGAACTATAGGTGCCGTTGGAGCCTCAACACCATTCCCTGTATTTAAAAAGTCAATAAAGATAATGTTATTAGCTTTTAAAAATAAAAAACCTAATAATGTAGAAAATATAATCTATTTTAAAGAAATTGCAATTAAAGCTAGAAAAGAGGGGCTTCTTAGCATTGATAAAGAAATAAGTGAGAATGATGACTTAGACCCTTTTATTAGAAAGGGGCTTGAACTTATGGTAGATGGAGTCGATTCAGCTACTATAAGAAATATCTTGGAATCGCAGATACAAGTAACATCAAAACGACATAAAGAAGGTATATCAATATTTGATTCAGCAGGGGGATTTGCACCTACACTGGGGATAATAGGTACAGTTATGGGATTAGTACATATTTTAGGTAATCTTTCGAGTAACCCAGATGCACTGGGACCTCAAATATCTGTTGCATTTCTAGCTACATTGTATGGTGTTGGTTCTGCCAATTTAATATGGATACCAGTAGCATCAAAACTTAAGGCTATAAATCAACAAGAAATAAATGAAAGACTTTTGGTAATAGAAGCAATATTATCTATACTTGAGGGTGATAATTCTAATTTAATGACAGAAAAATTAAAAATATTTTTAAATTCAAAAGAATTAATTGAACTTGAAGAAACTGATGGTAGAACTGAATAATATAATAAGGATGGAATATTTATGTTACATGATGAAGATGAAAAAGAAGAAAACAATGAGCGATGGCTTTTAACTTATTCAGACCTCATAACACTACTTATGATTTTCTTTGTCATAATGTATTCTATGAGTAATGTTGATGCAGAGAAATATAAACAATTATCTGAATCTCTAAATTCTGCTTTTGGTGGTTCTTCAGGAGTTATTGAAGGTGGTAAAAGCCAAATGGAACCAGTAGTTGAACCAGGGAGTAGTAATTTAGATAGTTTACAAAATGCTGAGTTTAAAAAAGTAGGAGAGGAAATTCAAAAGTATTTAAACGAAAATGGTATGGCAAATTCAGTATCATTAAAAGCTCAAGATAGAGGGTTGGTAATAAGTCTTAAAGATACTATATTATTTGATACTGGAAAAGCAATTGTAAAGAGTAATTCTAGAGATAAGATTATCCAAATAGGTAAGATGCTAAATGAAATGAACAGTTACATAAGAGTAGAAGGTCACACGGACAATATGTCTATAAAAAATTCTGAATTTAAGTCGAATTGGGATTTATCAGTTATGAGAGCAACTAATGTTGTTCAACTTCTTATTGATAGTGCAGGTATAGCACCAGATAAGTTGTCTGCTGTAGGATATGGCGAATTTAGACCAATAGCAGAAAATTCATCTCAAGATGGTAGGTCAAAAAATAGGAGAGTTGATATAGTCTTAGTTGATAGTAAATATGATAATGTAGAAAATGTTGGTGAAAATAAATAGTTAAACAAACTATCTCAATATAGAATTATTTCTAAAAAGAGATAGTTTTTTTGTGTTAAAATTAAAAATAGATGAACAGTAAGTTACCTTTTTTGAAGAATATATGGTATCTTAAATATATAATGTTTAAACAATAAAAACTCAATTTAAAAAATTTTATAGAGGGTGAGGAAACAAATGAGTAATAAGAATAAAAACACAAAGTATAAAGATAAAACGAGACAAAGGTATAATAAAAAAGTTGAGACTTTAAATAAAGAAAAATTAAAGGAAACTAATAAAAATGCTAAAAAGGTAGATAAAATTGATGATATTATCAATAAGTCTAGTATTGTGTTATGTGTCCTTTTAGTAATATTTTCTTTACTTTATTTGTTTAAGTTAGTTCAACTTAATGTAATAATGATACTTTTAGTGATTACAGTAGCTATTCAACAAGGTTTAGTATCGTTTGGGGCATTTAGAAATAAAAATTATGTAAAAGCTTTATTTTCAATATTTGTAATTATATGTTTCTTAATTGCTTTTAAATATGTTGTTAATCCTGTTTAAATATATCAGTAAACGTTCTATAATTAATATAAATAGTGAAGTTGCAGTTTTAATGCTATTATAAATTTTATAAATTTGAAGGAGTAGATTTTATGAATAGGCGTAAGTTTGCGAAATTAATTATCACATCAATGATTGTTTTATTACTTACAGGGTGTAGTTTGAAAAAGGAAGATAATTATAAGCTAGATCCAGAGAATCCGACATCGATAGAAATTTGGCATTATTATAATGGACAGCAAAAAATGGCTTTTGATAAGCTTGTTAAGGAATTTAATGATACTGTAGGTGCTGAAAAAGGAATTATTATTGAAGCGTTTAGTCAAGGTAATGTAGTTGATTTATCAGAAAAGGTTTTAGATTCTGCAAATAAAAAAGTTGGTTCTGAAGATGTACCAAATATATTTGCAGCATACTCAGATACTGCCTATGAAATGGACAAATTAGGATTACTAGTGGACATGGACAAGTATATAAGTAAAGAGGAATTAAATGAATATATAGAAGAATATGTAGAAGAGGGTAGAATAAATTCTAATGATGAATTCAAACTTTTTCCAATTGCAAAATCGACTGAGGTTTTGATGATAAATAAGACTGATTGGGACAAATTTGCCAAAGCTACAAATTCAAATATAGATGATATAAAAACAATAGAGGGATTAACAGAAATATCAAAAAAATATTATGAATGGACAGATAGTTTAACAAAAGAACCTAATGATGGTAAAGCATTTTTTGGAAGAGATGCTTTAGCAAATTATATTATTATAGGAAGTAAACAATTAGGAGTAGAACTTTTTTCTGTTAAAGATGGAAAAGTTACATTAAATATTGATGAAAAAGTTATGAGAAAATTATGGGATAATTTTTATGTCCCATATATAAATGGGTATTTCGCATCTTATGGTAAGTTTCGTTCTGATGATGCAAAAACAGGAGATATATTAGCTCTTGTGGGTTCTAGCTCAGGAGCAGCATACTTCCCAGATAGAGTAATGTTAAATGACAATGAGAGTTATAAGATTGAAACATCTGTTTTTCAAGCTCCACGTTTTAAAGGAAAAGAAAAATATGCGGTACAACAAGGTGCAGGAATGGCTGTAACAAAATCCACTAAAGAAGAAGAATTTGCATCAGTAGAATTCTTAAAATGGTTTACAGATAAAGAACCTAATATAAAATTCTCCATTTCTTCTGGATATTTGCCAGTAAAGAAAAAAACAAATGATTTAGATGTTATAAAAGAAGTTATGAAAAAAGATGATTTAAAGGTATCAGATAAAGTTGAAGGTTCATTAGTCTCATCTATTGAACAAATTAATAGTTGTAATTTATATACGAATAAAGCCTTTGATGGTGGAACTAAAGCTAGACAAGTTCTTGAATATTCAATGCTTGATAAAGCTAAAGAAGATTTAAATAAAATAAATGAATTAATAAAAAATGGAACTTCTAAAAAGGATGCAGTAACACAATTTAATAATGACAAGAATTTTGAAACTTGGTTCAAAAATTTTAAGGCTGAGCTTGAAAATGCTACAAAAGAGTAGGTGAATTGGCGGTTAATGTGTCGACATGCACAAAGGTATAGGTGGAATAAGTATGGAAAACAATCTAAGAAAAAATAATTCAATAATGAAAAAGATGATATTTCCCCTAATTATTGTTATGCTAATTCAAACAAGTTTATTTTGTGCCACAATTTTATGGGGAGGAACTATTCAGAAGTTAAATGACAACTCATTTGATATTTTAAATGAAAGAGTAATTAATCGCAAAAACTATATACAAAATGAGATGTTGCAAAGATGGTCAAAAACAAGTGAAACAGAATCCGCAATTAATTCATCTGTAAAGAAGATCTTGGATGAAAATAATGCTTCAATCAAGGATGTAGGTGACAATGAAGAAATTAACAAAGAGATTATAAATAATATATCAAGCAATTTGATATATCTTTTGAGAAAAAATTCTGTGACAGGTTCTTTTATAATCTTAAGTAATAAAAATATTGAAAATGATTCTATGAATAATAAAGGTGAAGTAAGCAAGAATGGATTGTACATAAGAGATTTAGACCCTAAATTTAACCCAAATGACAATTCTGATTTGTTAATTGAGAGAGGCTCATCAGATATAGCAAGAAACTTTGGAATATCTATGGATAGTTATTGGGCTCCAAAATTTTCATTTAAAGGTGAAAATACACGAAAGGGAGATAATTTTTTTTACAAGCCATTTAGAGCAGCTATTGATAACCCAAATGTATCAAGTTCTAATTTAGGTTACTGGGGAAGCCAGTTTCTATTGACAAATGCAGGAGATAAGGTAATGACATATTCAGTTCCTCTTATTTATGAAGATGGAACTGTATATGGAGTGCTTGGAATAGATTTAAGTATAAATTATTTAAGTGAATTACTGCCATATACAGAAATACATAGTAATAAAAAAGGTAATTACATTTTAGGTGTAGACAGGAATGATGATATGGCATTTGAAAATGTAGTTTCAAATGGATATTCACTAAAAGAAAAATTTTGGGATGGTTTACATTCTAATTTAGAACAGAAAGAATCTTATAAGAATGTATATAAGATTAAAAATGAAGAGGATGATTATAGTTGTGGTAATATTTATGCTAGTGTACAATATATAGATTTATACAACTCTAATACTCCATTTGAAAATGAACGTTGGGCACTTTTGGGTATTATTGAGGAAAAAAGTCTTTTGTCTTTTTCAAAAAGAGTTGAGAGGTTAGTTATAATTTCTATTGCAATTTCTTTAGCAATAGGACTTGTAGGTATTTATATAGCATCAAGATTATTTACAAAACCAATTGTTCTTCTAGCTAAAAAAGTTAGAAATAGTAACCCATCAAAACCAGTAAATCTTGATAAGATAAATATATCTGAAATAGATGAATTATCTTCGGCTATAGAGATACTTAGTGCAAATGTTGCAGACTCTTCTTCAAAATTATCACAGATTATTGAGATGGTAGATATGCCTATTGGGGCTTTTGAATTGTATAAAAATACAGAGAGCGTTTTTTGTACAAAAGAATTTTTTAATGTATTTATTACAGAAAAAGAATTTCAAGAATATGGTTATGTGAGAAAAGATAAGTTTCTTAAAAAACTAAAAGAGCTAGATGAATATTTACAAGAAAATTATGAAACAGAAAATACATACATATATAAATTTGAATCTGAAGATAAAAGGTCTAAGTGGGTAAGACTAAATATTGTTGAAGATGAGCTAAAGGTTCTTGGTGTTGTTGTAGATGTAACCAAAGAGTTCATTGAGAAAAGGAAGATAGAATATGAAAGAGATTTTGATATTTTAACTAATCTTTTAAATAGAAGAGCATTTTACTCACAGATTCAAGAGAAATTTAAAAATAAAGATGAACTTAAGGTAGCAGCCTTTATTATGTGGGACTTAGATAATTTAAAATATATCAATGATACATATGGACATGATGCTGGTGATGAATACATTAGATGTGCAGCAGGTATACTTAAAAAGTTTATATCATGGAATGGTATAGTTTCTAGGCTTTCAGGTGATGAGTTTTATGTATTTATATATGGATATGAGAGTAAAGAGAGTATAAGAGATATTATCAATTCTGTTAAGATACAGATGAGCAATACATTACTAAAACTTCATGATGGAACAGAATTTAAAATAAGGGCATCAGCTGGGGTTTCTTGGTATCCTTATGACTCATGTAATTATGATGAATTAATGAGATATGCAGATTTTGCTATGTATCAAATTAAAAATACAATCAAGGGCGAAGTGAGTGAGTTTGATATTAATGTATATAATAAAGATTCATTCTTACTGAGTAATAGAGAAGAGTTAAATAAATTGATTGATGGACAACTTGTTGAATATGCATTTCAAGCTATTGTAGATTGTAAAGGAGAAGTTTTTGCATATGAGGCGCTTATGAGACCTAAAATAAAGACTTTCAGTTCTCCAGTAGATGTTATTAGATTGGCTCGTTCACAATCTAAACTCTATCAAATTGAGCGTATTACATGGTTCAAAGCACTTAAATCATTTAAAAAATACAGAGATAAGTTTGGAGATTGTAAATTGTTTTTAAATTCTATTCCAAATAATAACTTATCAAGAGTTGATTTTGAAGAAATTGAAGATTTATATGGTAGATATTTAAATAGAGTTGTATTAGAAATAACAGAAAATGATAAAATTAATGAAGATTTTATTGAGAAAAAGAAATCTTATATAAGCCATTGGAATATAGAGATTGCTTTGGATGATTTTGGAACAGGTTACAATGGAGATGCTGTACTGTTATATATAATGCCAAATTACGTAAAGATTGATATGTCCATTGTAAGAGGTATTGATAAAGATGAAGACAGACAGAAAATATTAAAAAACCTTATTTCATATTCTAATGAAAGAGATATTAAAGTAATAGCAGAAGGTGTAGAGACTAAAAGTGAGATGGAAACATTAATTAATCTTGGAATAGATTATATGCAGGGGTATTATATTAGTAAACCATCATTTATCCCTGAAGATGTAAGTGATAAAATTAAGAAAGAGCTCAAGATGTGTCATGAAAATAGGAATGATGTGATTTAATAGAGGAAAAATTACATGTATTTTTATGAACTTTTGGTTTATAATTAAAAAGAAAATAATATAATTATAAATTAGGGTGGTGGAGCTAATAATCACAACAAATATAGATATAAGAAAGTTAAATGAAAATCAATTAGAAGCAGTTGAACATATAGATGGGCCTTGCATGATACTTGCAGGGCCTGGTTCAGGTAAGACAAGAGTAATTACATATAGAATAGCTAATATGGTAGTAAATAAAAATATAGCGCCAACAAGAATCTTAGCAATAAGCTTTACAAAGGCATCTTCAATAGAAATGAAAAATAGAGCTTTAAGTTTAAGTGATGATATAAGACTCAATAAGGTAACTTATGGTACTTTTCACTCTGTATTTTTTAAAATCCTAAGATACTTTGAAAGGTATAATCTAGATAGTATATTTGATGAGAAATCAAAGCGAATAACAATCAAGGCAATACTAAAGAGCTTAAATATAGAAAATGCTGATGATGATGAGAATGTAGGACAAGTTATAAATGAAATTTCTTATGTAAAAAATGAACTTATGGATAAGAACGACTTTAATTCAGAGGTATTGACAAAAGATGAGTTTTTGAAGGTATATAATTTATATGAAGAACAAAAATCTAAAGTTAATAAAATTGACTTTGATGATATGCTTATAAAAACTTATTATTTACTTTTGAACAATAAGTCTGCATTAGAAATGGTTAGAAATGTATATAAATATATATTGATAGATGAATTTCAGGATATAAATAAAGTACAATTTGAAGTTTTAAAATTAATCTCAAATCCTTTAAATAACATATTTGCTGTTGGAGATGAAGACCAAAGTATATATGGTTTTAGAGGAGCAAGACCAGACTTTTTGCTTGAATTTGAAAAGTATTTCAATAATACTAAAAAAATAATATTAGATGTAAATTATAGGTCTAAAAGTGAGATAGTACATATTGCAAACAGGCTTATAGAAAAAAATAAAAATAGATATGAAAAAATCATTAAATGTAGTCAAGGTACTGGAGGAAGTGTGAGTTATATTTGTCCACATGATTCAGAGGAGGAAGCTTTACATATTGCCAAGGAAATAATTGACGAAATAAAAAAAGATTATGTAGAGTATTCAGACTTTGCAGTGATTTATAGAACCAATATACAGTCAAGAGCATTGGTGGATGTATTTATGGATATGAGAATTCCATTTGTGGTAAAAGATTCAGTAATCACAATATATGACCATTGGGCGAGTCAAGATATATTATCGTATTTAAGAATAGGCATTAATCCAAAGTCAAATAAAGATTGGTTAAGAATCATAAATAAGCCATTTAGATATATATCTAAGGATAGTGTAAGTATGGCTAAAGATGAAAATGATTTTATAACAGCATTAATAAACAAATGTAATCTTCATCCTAAACAAATCAAAACAATAACTGATTTGGAAATAGATTTAAGTTATTTAAACACTTTAAATCCTAAAAATGCAATATCTTATATTAGAACTAGTCTTGATTATGATAGATATGTCTTAGATTATTGTAGTAACAGAAAAATAAAGACTAATGGTCTTGTAGAGATATTAAATGAGCTTGAGAGTTCAGCGACAAACTTTAATACTGTGACAGAGTTTTTAGAGCATATTGAGAGAGTAAAGACTGAGTTAATGGAAAACAATAAGAATAAACAGACTGATGGTGTCATATTTACAACTATGCATAGTGCAAAAGGATTAGAATTTAGAAATGTTTATATTATAGGCGTAAATGAAGGAACAATACCTCATGAAAAGTCATATGATATTTGTAAGGAAGAGAAAAAAGAAGAACAATTAGAAGAAGAAAGACGACTTATGTATGTTGCTATTACAAGAGCTGAAGAAAAGTTGTGTATAAGTTCTACGTTAAATAAATATGGTAAAAAAGTTGATAAATCACTGTTTATTAATGACATAAAATCTCCAACCAAAAAAGAAATTGATAGTATTGGTGTAGGTGATAAGGTATACCATAAAAAATTTCATGAAGGAGAAATAATTAAAAAAGATGGAATTATGTTTACAATAAAGTTTAAAGATAGGGAGCGAATTTTAGACCTGAAAACTTGCTTATTGAAGAATATAATTTATATTATTTAATTTAAAAACCAAACTTAGATATAAAATGTATTATTTTATAGGTAAGAAAGAATTATATTATTTATGTATGATATTTAAGGCAAAGATATAGATATAAAATATATTATTAAAAAAATAGCTCAAAATATGAAAAATGTTATTTATTAATATCCAAAGAATATAAATAAATCTAAAAGATTCTATGTATGATTATCTAAAGAGTAGAGCCAAATATACATCATAGTGTTTAAATAATTTACAAATAAAATTATTAAAAAAATAAAAAACTTATTGACAAAAATATTATAAGGAAGTACAATTGTATTAACAATTTAAGGAAACAAATCCAGTGATAGAGAAAGTAGCATATATGGATTTACAGCGAGTTAGGGTTTGGTGTAAGCCTAGCAATGAAGTCTATGTGAAGAGAGCTCTGGAGGAGATTATCAGAAGTTTTTTAGTATGATAATTGGTCTGCCCGCCTTAAGGGATTGAGAGGATAAGTACTTACTTATCAAAAAGAGTGGTAACGCGGATATAATTCGTCTCTTAGCTGTAAAGCTAAGGGACTTTTTTGATTTTAAAATTAAGATATCCACATAGCTTAAAAGCTAAAATTCACAAATTTTGAAAGTTGTAAGAGTATTTATCAATAAGAGTGGTAACGCGGTAAAGTCGTCTCTTAGTCATTAAAGACTGAGAGACTTTTTTTGTAACTTGAAACATGAAAGTATTAAAATTTGAGGGAAATTATAATTAAAAGAGAGGGGTAATAAAAATGAAAGTATTTAAAAAATTATTAAGTTTAGGATTAGTATTAGGATTAACTTTATCACTAGTAGGATGTAGTGGTGGAGAAGAAAAAACAAAATTAGAGCAAATAAAAGAAAATGGAAAATTAGTTGTAGGTACTAGTGCAGAATTCCCACCATTTGAATTCCATAAAGTAGTAGATGGTAAAGATTCAATAAAAGGATTCGATGTAATGTTAGCTGAAGAATTTGCAAAGGAGCTTGGTGTAAAAGTTGAAATTAAAGATATGTCATTTGATGGATTAATAGGAGCTTTAAATGCAGACCAAGTTGACATAGTTCTTGCAGGTATGTCACCAACACCAGAAAGAGAAAAGAGTGTTGATTTCTCAGAGTTATATTATTTAAGTAGAAATGCAGTTATAGTTAAAGATGCAGATATAGATAAAGTAAAGACTGAAGATGATTTAAAGAAACTTAAAGTTGGAGTACAAGCAGGAAGTATCCAAGAAGAATATGTAGTTAATACTCTAAAAATGACAACTACTAAATCTTTAAAAGCAATACCTGATTTAATTACAGAATTAAAAAATGGAAACATAGATGCTGTTGTTACTAATGAAGCAGTTTCTTTAATAAATGTTAAAAAATATGATGGAATCAAAATGGCAAATACTGAAGTTGGTAAAGATGTAACAGAAGGTATGGCAGCAGCAATCAAAAAAGCTGATAACAACAAAGACTTTATAGAATTATTGAATAAAAAGATAAAAGAATTACAAGATGGTAAAAAAATAGAAGAATTTTTAAATGAAGCATCTACTGAAGCTGCTTCAAATTAGTAAGAAAGTTATGTGGGAGATGAAATTATGAGTTTAGATTTTAGTTTTTTAAGTAGATTTGGAACTTCTTTTCTGGAAGGAACAGGTGTGACAGTAGGAATTTCTCTTGTGGCATTATGCTTTGGATTTATAATAGGTATAATCATCTGTATGGCAAGAATATCCAAGAGTAAAGTATTAAGAGCAATATCATCAATCTATATTGAGATTTTAAGAGGAACACCATTATTAGTACAGATATATATAGTATGGTTTGGATTACCTCAATTAGGAATAAGATTCCCTATGTTATTTGGTATACCAAGTGAATTTATAGCTAGTGCATTTGCATTATCAGTAAACTCTGGAGCATATGTGGCAGAGATACTTAGATCAGGTATACAATCAGTTGATAATGGACAAATGGAAGCAAGTAGATCACTAGGATTAAATTACTGGTCAACTATGAGATATATAATAATACCTCAGGCTATAAAAAATATACTACCTTCATTAGCAAATGAGTTTATTACACTTGTAAAAGAATCTTCAATAATCTCTGTAATAGGAGTTGTTGAAATAATGCGTACTGCTGATATAGTAAAAAATGCAGCATTCAAAGCATTAGAGCCATTAATAGTAGCAGCAGCAATTTACTTTGTTATAACATTTACTCTATCAAGATTAGTTGGATTATTAGAAAAGAAACTGTCTGTGTCTAACTAGATGAGAGCGTGTTTAGCATTTAGGGAAAACATAGAATAGTAAAAAGGAAAGTGATAATATGATTACAATAAAAAATTTAAGTAAATCTTTTGGAGATTTAAATGTATTAAAAAATATAGACTTAGAAATCGCTAAAGGCGAAATAATGGTTATAGTAGGTCCTAGTGGTTCTGGTAAAAGTACACTTCTTAGATGTATGAATTTACTAGAAATACCTACAGGTGGAGATATAATATTTGAAGGAAAAAATTTGGTTGATAAAAAAACTAATATTGATGAAATTAGACAAAATATAGGTATGGTGTTTCAAAACTTTAATTTATTCCCACATAAGACTATTTTAGATAATATAACATTAGCACCAATTAAATTAAAAAAGATGACTAAAGAAGAAGCAGAAAAAAAAGCAGAAGTTTTGTTAAGTAGAGTTGGTCTTTTAGATAAAAAAGATTCTTATCCATCACAATTATCTGGAGGTCAGAAGCAGAGAATAGCAATAGCTAGAGCACTTGCTATGGAACCCGATATGATGTTGTTCGATGAGCCAACATCCGCTCTTGACCCAGAAATGGTAAACGAGGTTCTTGATGTTATAAAGGAACTTGCAAAAGAAGGGATGACAATGGCAATTGTAACTCATGAGATGGGATTTGCGAAAGAAGTAGCAGATAGAGTTATTTTTATAGATGGAGGAAGTGTACTAGAAGACAATACTCCAGAAGAAGTTTTTGGAAACCCAAAACATGAAAGAACTAAATCATTCTTAGCAAAAGTATTATAATATGTAAAAAGGATGTTATTGATATTAGAAATTCAATACATCCTTTTTTTATGATGATTAATATAATTTAAAATTATATTAATCTTATTTTGCTAAATTTTTGCAGAAAAAAAGAGCTCGGGGTAAGCTCTTTTTTTCCACCGAATCAATTTCCGTTATCAATCCGATTTTTAATAAATATAAAATATATCCTTATGAAAGGGTATTGGGAATAGATATATTAACTAACTAGGGTTACCAGGGGGATAACCTTAATTTATTATAACAAAATGCGACACAAAAATCAATATTTTTTTTGATATAAATTATAAAAGTTATTTTTATAACAAGTAAGCTTATAAAAATAACTTTTATAGTAAAAATAAGCATATGTATAATATAATATATTTATTTTATATAATATATTATTTTATCATATATTGTATTTTATAACGTATTTTTGTAGGATATAATATAAGCATATTATATTTTACTATAAAACTTTATAATAAAGTGAAAAAACTAATTTTTTATGAAAGAATATTTTGTAAATTTAAGATTGTCTTTTTAATAAAGATTAACAAAAAAAATACTATAATTAGTGGTATAATAGTTAGAGCTGAAATTTTAAATAAAGGTAGGTGTAATTAAGTTGGAAATATACTTAGACAATAGCGCAACTACAAAACCTTATCAAGAAGTTATAGATAAAATGGTATATGCACTTAGTACGGATTATGGAAATCCTTCTTCTGTTCACAGAAAAGGTGTAGAAGTTGAAAAAGGAATAAAAGAAGCAAGACAGGTTATAGCTAAATCTCTAGGAGCGAAAGAAAAGGAGATTTATTTTACATCAGGTGGTACAGAATGTAATAATACTATAATAAGAGGAGTTGCAAACTTAAATAAAAAGCGAAAAAATCATATAATATCTACTAACATAGAACATCCTTCTGTTTTAAATACATTGAAGGATTTAGAAGAAGATGGTTTTGAAGTAACTTACTTAGAGGTCGGAAAAGATGGAAAGATAAATATAGAAGATTTAAAGAATGCAATAAAGTCAACTACATGTTTAGTAAGTATGATGCATGTTAATAACGAAATAGGAACTATACAGCCAATCGACGAAGTCGGAAAGTATTTGAAGTCTTTAAAAGAAAAGATATATTTTCATGTGGATGCTATTCAATCATATGGAAAAATTAATTTTAGACCATCTAAATACAATATAGATTTTATGAGCGTGAGTGCACATAAATTTCATGGACCAAAAGGAATTGGATTTATGTATATAAAAGAAAATAATCGTCTTAAGCCTATGTTAACAGGTGGAGGACAGGAAATAGGAATTAGGTCTGGAACAGAAAATGTACCTGGTATATATGGGCTTGGAGAAGCTGTCAGAATACTAAATAAAGATTTAGATGCAGTTATTTCAAAAGTAAATAATTTAAAAGATACATTTAAAAATAAAATAATTGATAATATAGAAGATATAAAAGTTAATTCTCCAGAAGATGGTGTATGTCATATATTAAATATATCATTTAGAGGTACAAAAGGAGAGGTATTACTTCATTACTTAGAACAAAAAGGTATTTATGTATCAACTGGCTCTGCATGTTCTTCTAAGAAGAAGGGTAGCCATGTTTTAAATGCTATAGGTCTTACAAATGAAGAAATAAATGGAACAATAAGATTTAGTTTATCTGATATGAATACAGAAGAAGAAATATCAGAAGTTGTAGAAGTTTTGAAAGAATCAATTTGCGACTTAAGGTCAATAATGAGAAGGAAATAAAGAATACAGTATAAATAATGAGAATAAATTAGTTTAAGAGGTGAAATGGTGTATAATATATTAATAGTAAAGTATGGAGAAATTGGAGTAAAAGGGAAAAATAGATATATATTTGAAAATAGACTTATAAGAAATATAAGAAATATGTTAAAACCAATTGGTAAATTTAATGTATATAAAGAATATGGAAGAATATATGTTGATTTAGAAGATTATGATTATGAAGAAGTAATTGAAGAAGTTAGAAAAGTATTTGGAATAGTGGGTGTATGCCCTGGAGTAAGAGCTAAAAAAGATTATGATACATTAAAAGAAATAGCTTTAAAAATGTTAGAGGAAAAAATAGAAGCTGGTTATAAAACGTTCAAAGTAGAGTCAAGAAGAGGAGATAAATCTTTTAGATTGACTTCTCAGGAAATGAGTATGGATATAGGTGGATACTTATTATCAAAGGTAGGAGATAAGATTGATGTTGATGTAAGAAATCCAGAAATTAAAATAAAATGTGAATACAGAGAATTCCATACTATGGTCTATAGTGATACTATACCTGGATATGGTGGATTACCACTTGGAACAAATGGTAGAGCTATGTCTCTTTTATCAGGAGGTATAGATAGTCCAGTAGCAACATGGATGGTTGCAAAAAGAGGTATGGAAGTAGAGGCAGTACACTTCCATAGTTATCCGTTTACAAGCGAAAGGTCACAAGAAAAAGTTAAAGACTTAGCTAAGATATTGGCAAAGTATTGTGGAAGAGTAAGACTTCATAAAGTTAACATATTAGAAATACAAAAAGCAATTGGCGAGAATTGTAATGAAGAAGAAGCTACTATTCTTTCAAGAAGATTCATGATGAGAATAGCACAGAAACTTTCTGAAAAAAGACATTGTGATGCTTTAATTACAGGTGAAAGTATCGGCCAGGTTGCATCTCAAACAATACAAGGTCTTACTTGTACTAATGCTGTTGTAGATTTACCAGTATTTAGACCACTTATAGCAATGGATAAATCAGATATAGTTGATATAGCCAAAAAAATAGGAACTTTTGAAACATCTATAATTCCTGAAGAAGATTGTTGTAGCGTATTTTCTCCTAGAAAGCCTGTTACTAAACCTAGGTTAGAAAAGATAGAAAAATCTGAAACAGCACTTGATATTGATGGATTAGTACAAGATGCAATTGATAGAATAGAGGTTGAAGATATAGAATTCTAATATACAAGTGATTTTAGCCTCTCGGGGGAGGTGTTATATGTGATTCATATATTGTGTGTTGGTATTGGAGGATTTTCTGGTGCTATATTAAGATATTTAATATCTTTAAGATTTGCAGAAGCTAAGTTTCCATTTGGAACTCTAATTGTCAATGTTATGGGTGGAGTTTTGATTGGTTTTATCATGGAAATGAGTACAAGAACAAATTATATTTCTGATAATTTGAAATTATTTTTGGTAACTGGTCTAATGGGAGGTCTTACTACATTTTCCACATTTAGTTTTGAGAATGTAAAGTTTTTTGATAGTGGCAATTATATGTTATTTGGGTTAAATATATTCTTAAATTTAACGTTAAGTATTTTAGGAGTTTTTATTGGAAGAACTCTATGTAGACAATTTGTTAATATGTAGTATTTTAAAGTAAGTACTATAATTTTATTTAATGGGAATGATTATTATGAATAAAAAGGGTTTTACACTAATTGAATTATTGGTAGTTATATCTATAATAGGAATTTTAGTTATAGTCGCAGTTCCAGCACTATTTAGAAATATAGAAAAAAGTAAAGCAGTTACATGTCTTTCAAATAGGGAGAATATAAAGACTCAAATTGTTATTGCAATGGCTGAGGAAACAAGTAAAGACAAGAAGGAACTTATAAAAGATGTATTAAAAAATAAAGATGGAAAATACTTTGAAACAGAGCCAAAGTGTAAATCAGGTGGAACATATTCAGCAGAATTTGATAATGGTTATGATGGAATAACTGGAGAAGAAAGTATAGCAAAAGTGTATGTTACTTGTACAGAGCATCCAGATGGTGTTGAGATGGCTAGAGATGTATATCAAAGTATGACAGATTTAATTGCATCATTTGCACAAGACCCTTCTATAATACCAGGAAATTCAAAAAATAATGATGATTTTAGAAATTATTTGTTGGATAATAAGTATAAAAATGGTTGGCCTAAAATTCCAGAGGAATTTAAGAAAAAGTACGATTTAGGAAAAGAGACATTGTATATACAACCATATGCAAATAAGCCTAATACAAATGAAGCTAATGTAGTTGTATTTGCAAACACTTCAACTAAAGGTAATTGGTATGCTTCTTTAATTTATGATTACGATGAAGCTAAATGGTATAAAGGTAAAAGTGGTATTTCTGTAGCAAATAAAACATGGGAAGTTTTAAAAGAAGAAATCCATACTAAATCTGGTTGGGGTCCTTTAAATTAATATGATATATATTACTGGTATTGATTAGACTATAGAATAATATTCTCTATAGTTAATTAATACCAGATTTTATTTTGAATATTTTATTGGTGCAGTATGATTATTGAATATTTACTATTTTAAAGTCTTCACATATAAACTAAAAATAACTATAATAAGAATATAAAGAATATTAGTTAAATACTAAGTAATACATAAAAGGGGAATAGATATATGAGTAATTTACAAGATAATCAAACAATAAACTTAATACAAAGTCGTAGAAGTATACGAAAATTTACAACGGAGCAAATTACAAACGAGCAACTGGATACATTGTTACACTGTGCATTTGCAGCTCCTTCGGGATGTAATAAACAACCTTGGCATATAAGTGTTGTGCAAGACCAGAAACTTTTAAAAGAGATTAGTGATGATACCTTATCCAGAATCCATGAAGTTAGTAATGTTGAGATAAATAAGAATTTTAAATTATTTTATGGTGCACCAACTGTTTTATTTATTTCTTATGATGAAGAAAATTCATGGGCTCCATATGATGTAGGAATACTTACAGGAAATGTAACTACAGCTGCACAAGCATTAGGATTAGGAAGTTGCATAATAGGAATGGTTAGGGGCTTATTTACACCTGTTGAACAAGGGGATATAGCAGGTCTTGTGAGTGTATTAGATGAGAATGATGTAAAAGAATCAGATTCAATAAAGATGATGTTTGATACAAATAAAAAATATAGAGAATTGTTGAATATACCAAAAGGGTATTCTGTACCTTTTGGTATTGCTATAGGTGTCCCAGATGGAAATCTACCAAAAGCTAGAGATGTTGTTTATAAAGTTTCTAGAGCTTAGAATATCAGATTAATCAAATGATTATATAAATTTATATGATTAAAAAAGATAACATAAGACTGAAAATAAAAAATTATTTATTTTTAGTCTTATTTTTTATTATTTTATATTTATAAATGAAAAAAAGGTGAAGTAGATTTGTTAGTCTAAGTATATAAAATAAAAATTATAAAGTCGAGAAGTATAAATAAACACTTTATAATATTTTGGAAATAAATAGCAAAACATTGAAATGAAGAAAAAAGAATGTTAAAATAAAATGAAAGTAACCCTTAGTTATAAAA
>NZ_JRHN01000024.1 GCF_001299635.1 Clostridioides difficile
TTATAGTCAAAATAATAATTCTTATAACCAAGGTAATAGTTATAATCAAAATAACAATAATCAAGGTAATCATTATAGTCAAAATAGTAATTCTTATAACCAAGGTAATAGTTATAATCAAAATAATAATCAGTTAGATCCTTACAATTGGACAGATTATGATGAATCAAAAAGTAATAAGGATTCTACCGAAATAGATTCCAAAGATTTCAGTGGATTATATGTATAGTATAGATGCCATGATTATCCATTTAAATACACTTTATACCATTTTTATTTAAAGCAATGGATATTTATGCAATAAAAAAAAGCCACTCTTGTGAGTGGCTTTAAAGCCCTTAAAAAAACATTTTATCTTTAAATATAAAAAAATTACATGCGTAAAAGATTCGCCAATCTATCATATGTATTATATCCAACAATTCCATCAGAAGTTAGTGAATATGCTCTTTGAAATTTTTTCACTGCATTATATGTATCATCCCCAAATACTGAATCTATTTGTACTGTATATTTAACACCACATAACATAAGTTGGACACAATGTACATTATTACCCCTTGTTGTATGTCCATATCCAACAAGAACTCTTGTACTTATAGTATAATTGCTATCTCCTGAGATTGTAATAGTTGCTTTATCAGCATCATAAGCACCATTAAAGTGAGAATAAACTCCTATATCATAATCATCTGATTTAAGTAAATTTGAATTTATTGGTACAAGAATTTCTGCATCAGGTTCAGGTGTTATATTTAATTCCTTGCATTTCTCATCATAATTATCTTTTATGTCTTGTGGAGCATCTTTATATATATATTTGTATGCATCTACTTCAAATTTAATTATTTTGTTTTCAGATGTATTTTCACCTCCTTGTGTTTCTGTGTCTGCAAAAGCTGTATTTGTAAATACAAGCATTGAACAGCAAATTACTGCTAGTGTTTTTGTTAACTTTTTTAACATAATGTCCTCCTAAAAATATTGTTATTCTATTACATATCTGTAGAATATGAATTAGATATCTCTATTTTATCAGAATTTTTAGGAATTTCACCTATTTTTTACATTTTTCTTTATAAAGTTTTTATTATATTTTTTAGTGCTGTTACATATGTATAGTCTATATTATTAAAATTAGACCTTGAACTGAATAATCTTATCTCCAAGTTCATTTATCAAAAGCATTTGCTATTTCTATAAGATATTCAAATTCCTCTTTACTTAAAATCTTATCTTCATATAATGAAAGAAATACACTTTCTACTGAATTATTATGCATGTTACTTACAAAATCTTTTGTTACATAATTTAAGTATTCTCTATATTGGATTATAATTTTATAATGTGTGTATCTACCAATTTTTTTAGCTGATAAAAATTTTCTTTTAACAAGTCTTGATAGAAGTGTTAGCGTAGTTGTCTGCTTCCAATCATATTCATTTTGCATTGCTTCAATAACCTCTTTAGAAATCACAACATCATTTTTTCCCCAAATGAATTTCATTACTTTTAATTCTGCTTGCGGTATTTTTTGTATCGTTTTATGCATCATAGGTCGACTTCCTTCCCATCAGGATATGTTTTAACTTAATACTACAAAATGAGAATAATTAAGTCAATAGAAATTTTATCGGCTATATCGTTGGATTCCATCCAAGATGAATTGTGCAAGTATGTCCTGTTTTTTAAAACTTTTATTTTTTTCAGCGAAATCTAGAAATTTATTATATACATCTGAATATATTTTAAAAGATTTAACTAATACATCACCAGTTAAATTTTCTGTATTTATTTTAAATTGTATGACATCTACTATATTTTTCTCTTCTTCAGCTTTTTTAAAGAATTCAATAGCTTTAAAAATATCTTCTTTATTTTCAACAAGTTCTATTAGATCTTTTTCTAATTTTTTTATTTCGTACATTGAAATTATAGATTTACTAGAATTAATATTTATAGAATCATGTGGTATTACTGAAGTATTACTGTAGTAAGAAGGATTTTCTTTGTTACTAGAATTAATTTTATTGTAACATTTATTTACTTGATCTAATTCATATCCAGCTTTTTTTATACGATCTCGCCAAGTTGATGATGGTAAACTTAAATTTCTACATACCTCTGCTTTAGATAATCCTAAAGACATTTTTTGATTGAAGTAATTTATTTGTTCATCAATTGTTAATTTATCAAATTCTTTTCTATTCAATGAATATTTCCCCCTATATTATTATAAAGTTAGTATATACCTATATTTTAATAAGATATTATAAAAATAATACTTTTGTAATATCCAATATATTTTACAGTTGTAACGTATTAGTAATTTATATATATTTTAGCATCATTAACATATAAAAAGTAGACTTTATATTTATATTAGAAAAAATTATAGTAATCTATATTAAAAAGCTTTATTAAAACATTTAGTTAAGACATTTAATTAAAACATTAATTAGCAAAAACGTAATATACATGTATTATAGTATTATCAACGTATACATAAATTCATTAATGAAAAAATTATAATTATGTTAATAATATTTTTTGTTATTGTTAAAAAAAAATATTAAACTATTAATAAAAAACTTTCTTTTATAATAAAATGTGGATAAAATATGTAAAAAAAAAGATACATTTAATGAGATAAATTCATTATCTCATTAAATGTATCTTTTTTTTGCATGGTAAATTAAGAGTAATCGAATTTTATTACCCCTAATTAATATATTTTATTTTAGTATAAACTACCAATATTCAAAATTGATTTTGTTATAAAAAACCTTACAAATCCACCTGGATTATGTATATTATTAATATTTATGTCATCTTCATAATAAGTGTTATTAAACATGTAATTTAAAGCAATTAACACTTTTTTAAATCCAAATTCTATAGAAAGATCAACTAATTCGTTCACAATAAGAGTTTTCTCAGATTCAAGTTTTATATTTGTTTCTAATAAAGGTTTTTTAAACTTATATCTTAATAATGTATTAGAGTAATTAGAACTAAATGAGAAATTTCCATTATTAAATAAATCTAATATTCTTTTTTGAGTTGAATCTCTGAAATTTTTATTAAATTCAGATTTGGATTTATAACTAGTAATATCTAATCGATTTCCTAAAGGTTTAAATCTAGAATTTTTACTATATATAATATTGTTAATTAACTTGCTTGATTTTTTTATATACTCAGGTAAAGTATTTACTAAATTTTCTTTATTAAACACAATTTTTTTACCTCTACTTTTTTTAGCTGCATCAATCCATAGTAATTTTTTTAGCTCAACCTTTAACTCATTAATACAATTTATATCCAAGAAATTAGCTAGATCATCAGTAGTTAATGTTATATACCCACCACCACCATTTTTCTTTTTAAAATGATTTTTATATTCATCACATATTACTATATCAAATTTTCCATAACCATTAGAAGAAGGGGTAAAGTATACTAGTCCTAAAATAGAAAGTAAATTTTGATTTCTTCTAGCTGTTGGAACCGATATTCCACATAATGTAGCTATATCTTTATAGCTTACATGTTTTCTAACAAAACATTTATTATAAGGCAAAAAATGATAGAGTAAATATTGTTTTATTAAAGATTTAGTAACAGATATAATTTGTATGGAATCATTTTTCAATAGACCATTTTCTTTTTCAAGTTCATAATATCCATCATTTATTTTAACTATATCTATTTTATTTTTAAAAATAGATATTACTTTTTTTATTTTTAATTTAGAGATTCTAGTATTTGGTTTTAAATCTTCAAATAATAGCTTATTAGTCATTTTTTACCTCCTTTCATGTTTTATTTTACATACATAATAAAATATAAGCATATATTACATAAAATATAAATAAAAGTCTACATAAGAAAGGTTCGCAGATTCTATTGTCTTTCTATTAGAAGTATTGAAATTACTAATATAAAAAAAGGTTCGCAGATTTCATTGTCTTTTTGGTGTAAAGCAGTATTTTCAACTGTTTGATTATAAATTTGCAAAGATATGATTAAGGTAAAAAAATTTTTCGACATTTTTTACTACCTGAAAACCTTGAAAAATAGAAAGGTTCGCAGATTCTATTGTCTTTTCAATAAATAAGATTCTATTAAAATGGAAAGGTTCGCAGATTCTATTGTCTTTTTATATGTAAATACATATCAAAATAATAATATTTCTAAGTTTTGTCGATTTTTATGTTTATAAATTGATGGATAAAGATATTTTTATATTAGAGATATAAGAAAGGTTCACAGATTTCATTGTCTTTTTTATATGAAAAGCAATAATTATATAGGTACTAATTTAAAATGTGTAAGAAAGGTTCGCAGATTTCATTGTCTTTTTTGAATATAAAAGTAGTGATTATATTTATACTGATATTGTACATATAAGAAAGGTTCGCAGATTCTATTGTCTTTTTGTATATAAAAAAGTAGCAACTATATATAGACTAATGTTAAATGTATAAGAAAGGTTTGCAGATTCCATTGTCTTTTTGAATATAAAAAAGTAGCAACTATATATAGACTAATGTTAAGTATGTAAGAAAGGTTCGCAGGTTTCATTGTCTTTTTGAATATAAAAAAGTAGCAACTATATATAGACTAATGTTAAGTATATAAGAAAGGTTCGCAGATTTCATTGTCTTTTTGAATATAAAAAAAGTAGCAACTATATATAGACTAATGTTAAGTATATAAGAAAGGTTCGCAGATTTCATTGTCTTTTTAAATGTAAAAATATATATAAAGAGAGATTAATAGGTTATATTGTTCTCTTAACTAATTATCAAAAGTAAAATTAATAATATGATTTTTATACAATGTAAAATGTTTAATATTACTATATAATTTTTAAATAATGTACATAATGTATTAAATATATATTTTATTAAACAATAAATTAATGTATTATAATATCTGAAGGGGGTGATAAAATGTTGTATGAAAAGTTAGATGAAAAACTTGAATTTAGCGAAAAAGAACAACAAAATTTTTTGAATTTAATAATACATGCTATTTATGAACAAGAAAAATTTAAATTTATCACACAAAGGTTTTTTGAAGTATATATGATAAAAGAGCATGATACTATAGAAAATGTGAGACCTATTTTTGAAGATTTTTTATCATCAACTATTTTATCTAAATTAAATTATTTAACAACTCCTAGAAAAACAAAAAAATTAAGGTCTCAAGAGATAACATCTAGTTGGAGAATAAAGAATAATTGGGTAAAAATGGCATTGGATTCCATGAATAGTAATAAAGGTGAACCTAAATTACTGAAAAGAGAATATCTGTCTATTAGGGATGAATATCTTAAAAATCAAGGGAAAATAAAAAGTATTGATTTAGACTCTCCAGAACAATTAATAGAAATGAGAGAAACAACACTAAGAAATTGGGCATTTGATAGTTTTTATAACATATCAGATTTTCCATATTTATTTGAAATGTCAGATTCTAAAATAAAATCTGCTTTTTCACATGATTTACTTTTATGTATAACAGAGATACTTAAAGCACAATACGAATATGACATTAATAAAATTGTTCTTACTACACCTGCATATATAGCACCAGGTATATTTTTACCAACTATTAGGCCAAGAAAAATTAAAAATCTTGAAATAGTTAAGACTGATGATAATTCATATGTATCAAATGAATATAATGCTAAAGATCATAAAGGTGTTCAGTTAAATTTATTGTACAAGTTCTCATTTGATTTTAAAGATAAAAATGGATCAGATATAGAAAATTTTAGAACAGAATTATCTAATAGTGAAACTGAGAAAAAAGCTATGCCTAAAATATCACTAGATAAAAAAGACCTAGCAATTATTATTTATATTGAACGAATTTTTAATTTAGATACAGCAACATTCTATTTGGTTGATTTATTAAAGCACTTAGGATTAGCAAGGGCTAAGAAGAACTATGATGATATTAGAGAACGTCTACTGAAACTTCCATATTATACAGTTGATAAGAGTGTTGAAAAAGGTGGTAAAATTAAAAGAAAAGGAACCTTTAATTTCTTTACATCAGTAGATATTATAACAACTGAAAGTAATAGAGAAATTGTTAAGGTAATAAGGGCAGTTCCTCCAGAATTTGATAGAGTTTCAACTGACTTGATGTATGAAAATGAATTAAAGAAATTAAAATTAGAGCAATCTATAAATTTAGCATATTTTCTTGAAGGCAGAAGAAATTATTTAATTAGATGCGGAGAAGATTTACAAAATAAAACATATAGATTCTTTATTGATAATCTAAAATATGAAGTTCATATTGATAGCAAGAAAACTCTTAAAACCAATATGATGTACTTGGAACTAGCATTTAATGAAATAAAAATGAATCAATTTATAATAAAAGATTATGTTATGGGGAAGGACTATTTTGATGTATCTTTTTATGAAAATACAGAAAAACAAAGATGTTTGTTAAATAGCATAATAGGATCTTTACCAGAGTATATAAATGCATTAAAATAAATCCCTTTTATTTTCATAAGAGGGATTTATTTTAATGTAAATTAATTTTTTAATATATTATAATTCTAAAGACATTTTTTGATTGAAGTAATTTATTTGTTCATCAATTGTTAATTTATCAAATTCTTTTCTATTCAATGGATATTTCCCCCTATATTATTGTAAAGTATAGCATATATATAAATTTTAATAAAATATTACAAAAACAATACTTTTGTAATATTTTATATATTTGTTTGTTTATCTGATTTTAATTTATTAAGCTCTTTACTGTTCAATGGATATATCCTATTATATTATTATAAAATCAGTATATATCTATGTTTTAATAAAATATTACAAAAACAATACTTTTGTAATATTTTATATATTTTACAATTGTAACATATTAGTAATTTATATATATTTTATCACCATTAATCTATAAAAAGTAGACCCTATCTTTATATTTATAAGATTATAGTAATTACTATTAAGACCTTTTGTTAAAATATATTATATAAACATCATAAAACAAGTGCAGTATAATAAAATCATTAGAATAACTGAAAAAAGTGTTTATTGTAAGGGTAAAAGAAATGTGTAGATACAAATTATAATAATATAGGCAAATCTATATAAATAAGGAGAACTATTATGAGGATTTTAAAAGAATTTTTAGATGATATAAAATCATATAATAAAAAATTAATATTAAAAAAATTGAGTACTTTTCAATATCAAATAGAAAATTCGAATTGTATAAATGTTATATCAAAAGGATTTTGGATAAGAAGAATAATAAATACTGATATTTATAAAATTAGAATTAATAATGGTGATAGAGTTTTATTTACATTTGACAAAAATAATAATAATGAATTAGTGTTCTTAAAGTATTGTAATCATGACAAACAAATATTAGATGGAAAATCAATAAATAAAAATATAAAGTTACATGTAGATAAAAGCCTAGAAATTAATTTAAATGAATATGAAGAAGAAGAAATAGGAAATCTTAAAGAAGAAATAGATTATTATACAAAAATATATATGTCAGCTGGATTAGAAAGTTTAAGTTCAATAGTTTTAGAAGATGAATATATAGCAATATCGTTAGAAGAAAATAGTGATGAATACTTATATTATTTAAATCAGAATCAATTTGAATGCTTAAAAGTAATAGGTAAACCAATTATTATATCAGGATGTGCTGGTTCTGGAAAGACCATGATTGGAATTCATAAGTTACTTTCAAATAATGATATAAATACAAAATCTGCATACATAACATATTCTTATTTATTAAAAAATCAATCTGAAAACAAATTTAACAAGTTTAATAAAAGAAATACTAGTGTTATAGACTTTATTTGTATAAACGAATTTTTTTCAGAAAAATTAGACATAGATTTTCGCAGTGTAATTAAATATAATGATTTTGAAAGATGGTTTATTAAAAATTTTAGTTCTGTAGAAGATTTAAAAATAGATCCCTCAATTTTATATAATGAAATTAATAAAAAGAATAGTTATAAAGACTCATATAAGTATGATGGATTTGATAAATATGAAATCAAATTAATCCAAAAAGTTTATAGTAGATATGAAGACTGGATAAATGTAAATAATTATATTGATGAAATTAGGTTGACAGAAAAGTTTATGATTGAAGTAAATAGTAATAAAATAATACTACCTAAATATGATTTTATATTTGTTGATGAAATTCAAGATTTGAGAGACTTACATTTGAAATTTATATATAGTGTTTTATCTATCAAAGAAAATATTATATTTTCAGGAGATGTAAATCAGATTGTAAATAATAGTAACTTTGAATTTAATATTATAAAAAAACAATTATATGAAAATAATATAATTTATGAAGAAAAATTTATTAATAAAAATTATAGAAATACTTCAGGAGTAGTAAATTTTATTAATAAATTAATAAATTTGAGAATAAATAAGATAGGAAAATCTAAAAAAGAATATGATCAATATGAAGAGTACATAAGAGAAGGAAAACCACCATATATAATTCCATATAAAGAAAATAATATTAGATGCATGTCTGAAAATTTAAATGAGAGAAATTATTGTGCTATTGTAGTTCCATCATATGCAGAAAAACATAAATTGATAATAGAAGGAGCTAATAAAGATAGGATATTTACTATAAATGACATAAAAGGTTTAGAATATAGAAATATATTTTGCATAAATTTTATTTCTGCATATAAAGATTATTGGAAAATGATAAATAAGAAAAATGATAAACCATACTTAAGACATTTTTTTAATATTCTATATGTAGCTATAACTAGAGGTATAAATGTAGTAGCATTTATAGAAGAAGATGTAAATTTAGCAAAAAAAATTTTAGGACAAGATTTTTTGTATAACATGAAAGAAATAGATTTAAACTTATTAGAGATGAGTAGTATTACTGATGCTGAAGGTTGGCTAAATGAAGCAAAGAAATTAGAAGATTCTTTAGATTATGGAAAAGCATATTATGCTTATAAGAAGGCTAATTCTAGAGAAGGAATGAACAGATGTAAGATCTTTATGAGAAAAATAAAAGATGACCATATAAATCAAATTTTCGGAAATGTGAATGAAACTGCGATTAGAATAGAAAAAAATTCAGGGGTACTTACATATAATGATATATATTTTTCAATACAGAAAATTTTTAACAAGCATTATGTTTATTCTAAAGGGAATGTAGATTTAGTATTTCAAGATAAAAATAGAGGTACTATAGTCTCAAAACTAAAGGATTTGGATGAAGCTAACATAATTAAACAGGTAAGTATTCGATACATAGATTGTATAAAAGAATTAAAGAATGCAAAAAAGAATAAAGTTACTATATATATGACATTTTATTATTTAAATTCACCTAAAAGAATACTATTATCAAATGGTGATGTAGTAAATTTAATCAGAGTGGATACATTTAATTCTAATAAAGGTAAGAGTAAAATATTATTAAAATATGAATATTTAGAGTCTCTTAATGCATCTAGTATGTTAAAGGAATTGGGTATCTATGAGAGTGAGACTGAAAGTGACTATACTGATTTTGGTGATGCTTTTTTTAGCACAGAGTATTTAATGTCAGAAGCAGGTAAACATATGGATAAGGGGAATTATTGTGAAGCTATAAAATATTACAACAAGATAATATCAGAAGACAGGATTGAAGATTATATAAATAAATTTAATACTGCAGATAAATTAAATGATGCCTCAATTAAAATAGAGAAGTCAGAAGGCGCAAAAATAAACAACATAAATGATTTTGATGCTTATATTAAATTTAATTTATATGCTAATTTAGGAATGTGTTACAAGGAAAATAAGCTTTATGATGAAGCATATAAATATTTAAAGAAGAGCATTAATTATATGTCAGAGCAATATCAAAATAATGAATATGTTTTATTTTATACAAATGTTTTTTTAAATATAGGAGATATATTTATAATAAAAGAAGATAATAATGAAGCATATAAATACTTTGAAAAAGCAATAAGATTTGGTGATCCAAGAGGAATTAAAGGGATTGCATTAGTAAATTTTAGAAATAATAATTTAAGAGAAGCTTTAGACTTTATGGAAATATATTTAGATAAAGTTCCAATAGATATAAATGGTCATCTTAAAATGGTAGAATATTTTGCTACATTTATGTCTAATGAAGATGGTTCAAATTTTTTTACAGATGAAAAAATAAATAATTATTATGAAAAGACAAAATATAGTTATGAAATTGTAAAGAAAAATATAGAAAATGTATCAAAAAAAAGTAATCTAGTAAAAGTTTTTGAAGAAAATTTTTTATAGATTTGCTTTGTACATTAAGAAGAAAAGTATAATTTTTTAAATCACACTTTTCTATAATGAAGTTTTTAATAAATATATAAATGAATTAAAATAAATCCCTCTTATAAGATAAAAGGGATTTGTTTTAATTAAAATTAATTTTTTGAGAGATTATATTCTTCATATTCTTGAAATGCTTTGGCAGTATCATTATTTGGTAAAGGCAGATCTCTTTGGACCTTTGATACTATATCTTTGAATTCTTCAAACTCATAAAACTTTCCAAGAAAATCTAGATTCGAATTTTTACCTTTTATTATATTGTTATCAATATAATTTCTTTGAGATTGCAAATAACTTATATAACTCTCATAATCTTTGATTAGCTGATTAACTAGTTCTTTATTATCACTTACAACAAGTTTTCTTATATCATTTAAAGCATCTAAATTGGACTTACAAGATGCAATACAAGTGTCAAGTAAAATTCTATAACTATCAATTGATTCCTTTGTACTCTGTATATCTTTAAAATTTTTATATGTTATATAAAAGTTAGAAGATAAAGATAAACTATATATGTATATATGGTTTTGAGTTTTATCGTTAATTATTTTAGGAATTTCAATCCTTGGGAACCTAGTGTAAAAAATTTCATCTAATTCATTTTCATTTTGGGGTTCATCTAGTTCTTTGTTTTCTTTGCCATAATTTTCATTTCTCTTTGTTGAGTTTTTTATATTCTCAGATATATTATACTCAGCTTTTTTAGGGTTATTGAAAATCATAAAATAAAAAACTAATAATATAAGTACAACAAAGGATGATAAAAATATAATTAATACTAGTTTCTTGTCTTTTATTTTTCTTAAATTCATTTCTATTCCTCCAATTTATCTAAAATTTAATAATACTTAATATGGGGCAATTTAGCATTTTATTTGAAAATATTTAATTATTTTTTCAAATAAAATGCTAAATTGCCCCATATTTATTGAAAATAAAAATAGCTGTATATCAGTAAAATTAAATGGAGGTTTTATATGAACTTATTAGGTGTTAATGAGGAACAACTTAAAGCTATAAAAACAAATAGCACTCATGTACTTGTAATAGCAGGGGCAGGGGCTGGTAAAACAAAAACTATCAGTAAAAGAGTTTCTTATTTAATGAAAAAAAGGATTAGCTATAGAAATATATTTTGTATAACATTTACAAGGTATGCTTCTAATGAAATGAAAAAAAGAATTATAAATGAATCAGAAAATGGAGAAAAGGTATTTGTAAATACATTTCACATGTTTTCAATTTATATTCTAAAAAAATATGGTAATTTTAAAGGATATACTATGATTTCAGACATTGAAAAAAAGAATTTAATCCAAAATATAACTAAGAGATTTCAAATAAATAAAAGTGATATTTTGATTAATGCAATAAAAAATTATGATATTCAAAATAAAAATAGAAGTATATCTTTAGCATTAAAAGAATATTTATTTACCCTAAAAAGATATAAATTACTTGATATAGACTTAATACTTCCATTATGCTCTGAACTTCTAAATGATGAAAATATTGCATCAGAAGTTAGAGATGAAATGAAGTATATTCTTGTAGATGAATATCAAGATTCAAATGATATACAAATAGAAATCATAGATAAAATATCACCAAATAATTTATATGTTGTTGGAGATGATTCACAAGCAATTTATGAATGGAATAATTCAAAGGTAGAATATATATTAAATTTTGAAAAAAATATGGTGCAGAGGTTATAAGATTAGTAAAGAACTACAGAAATACAAATCAAATAATAAATTCAGCAAATAAAATAATATCACTTAATTTAAATCAAATAAAAAAAGAAATGGTAGGGTTTAAAAATGGCGAAGATATTGAGATTGTTACTACTGATAATCAAGAAATACAAAATATAAAGATAACTTCTCAAATTTGTAAGCATGTTTATGGTATTGATGATAAAAACATAGCAATATTATGTAGAACTAATATGGAAATAAAAAAATTATCCAAGGTCTTTATTAATTATGGTATAGAATTTAATAGCTCGATTAAAGAAAATAGTAATAGTAGGCTTCTTAATATCTTAACTTTAGCATCAAATCCACAAAATGATTTGTTAGCTGAAAGTATATTGAAACCTTCAGAAGAACAAAAAATAAGAGCATTGAAGGAAAGTATAAGCATATTTGAAAGTATTAAATTTGATAATAAATCGGAAGAAATTTTAAACTTTGAAAAACTAAATAATTGTATAAAAACATCCACAGCAATAAGAGCATACGAATTAGCTAAGAAGTTATTCAAAATAGAAGATATTGTTTTAAAAAATAAAATAAAAAAATGGATCTCAAATAGTACTGTTATTAAACAAAAAAATATTGGATTTATTGAATATCTTTGTTATGAAAATACAAAGGGAGGACAAGAGTGTTTAAAAGAAAACAATAATAATGTAAACTTATTAACTATTCATTCTTCAAAGGGATTAGAATTTGATGTAGTGATAATTCCAAACTTATATGAAGAAAATTTTCCTAGAAAAAATGAAAGTTTGGAATCAGCAAGAAGGCTTTTTTATGTAGCATTAACTAGAGCTAAAGAAAAAGTAATATTGTATATTCCTAAAAACTCTGAAGAATATGGGAAAAAGATAAAAAATAGAGAACCAAGTATTTTAATAAAAGAAATAACTAACTAGAGGAGTGAGATATTATGAAGTTTAGTAATATAAGAATAGAGCTTTTTTCAATTTTGAACAATATAAATAAAAACAACATAAATAAAGTAATATTACCTTATATACAAAATAGTCCTATTTTTTATATAACTGATGAAGACAAGAAAATAATAAATATTGTTTTAAAAGAATTTTTGGAAAGTAAAGATATTAGAAGCTATAGTATTAATGAGAATCATGTAGCTATAAGTCTTTAGAAATAAATTAATGATATTTATTAAGAGCAACACTAAAGTATTACTTTAGTATTATTTTCAATAAACGTATTACTTAATTAAAAACATCACTAAAACTAATTGGTTCATAGTGATGTTTTTATTTTTTGGAATTTTTCAAAAAAATAAAAGTTTTGACCCATATTAAAGATAAGAAAAATTTAAGCTAATTTTTAGTAAATAAAAAATAAACTGTTTTAATCAGTTAAAAAAAGGGGGACATATGTTATGTCAAGCAACATAAAACAAATATTTAAATCTGGTCGTGATACAAAGGTATTTGCTGTAGAAGATGATTTAAGTGTAAATGATTTTTATAATGAAATAGGTATTTTAAAAGCTATATTACATTCAAAGGTATCTAGAATAACAATGATAATAAATGATTCAAAAAACAATAGTAATACAAAACTAAAGTTCTGTTTTAATGTTAATGAATGGAAAGAATTCAGCGATTTATTAAAAGATGGTCCAGAAGGTTTTGGGAAGAATTGTGTAAATACAAATACTAAACCTAAATATAAAAAGACGAAGATAAATAAATATACAAGCTTTGAAGATGGATATAAAGAAATAAGAAATTTTAGTGTATCTTGTAACAAAGACAATCAGAAAGAAGGTAAATATTATTGGACAATTAGTATATCTATTGGAAAAGGAAAGTTAAAAGACCCTAAGAACAGTTACAAAGGCATAATTAAAGAAACTTATTCTGAATTAAAACAAAACTACTTTGTTTTACAGACTGAAGAAATTAATGAAATGATTGAAATGGTAAATAAATATATACCTTTATGGGAAAATAGTATGTTCCCAATTTTTCTTGAAAATAGAAAGGCATTTAGCAAAAGGTTAATTGAAAATAATTCTGATTATGGAACTATTGGTAGATGGAATAATTCGCCTAATAAAGATTCAGGTGATTATATAAAAAATAATGTAAATGATACTAAAAATAGCGAGTTCTGTTCAGCATGTAATGTACATGTTGATGAAAAAACAGAAAAAATAACAAATTCAAAATATGGTAGAACCTTGTGCTATAAATGTTCTAATGAATTAAATAAAACCAAAGGAGATAAAAAATGATAATAAAAAGAGAAGATATAAAGCAAATACTTGTACAAGCTAGTAAATTTGGAGAATATGTTCAACTACAAATTGAAGATTATAAAGCAATAGTAAAGAGTGTAGGGAAAAAAAATATATATTTTGAAGCAGAGATTAAAGAAATTGAAAATCCTATAGAAGGAGAATTTTATATTTTTGATAAACAAGCCCTAGATATTTTGCAAAAATGCCCTAAAGATGTAACTATTGAAAAAACCAAGAAAAATAAAATTAATATAAAATCTGGAGAATTTAAAGTGAGTCTAGCTGAGACAAAGCAAAGTATCATAGACATTGACGAACCAGAAATCAATTATTGTTTAACTGTAAAAAACTTAAATAAAGTAAAAAATGTTAGATATGCAGCGGCATCTAAAGATACTAGGCCAGCACTAGAATGTGTTTATTTTGAAGTAAATCCAGATATAGGGAAAATAAGAATAATAGCTACAGACTCTTATAGAATAGCTATTGATGAAATTAATTATGTATGTAATGAGAAAATAAAGAAAGGCTCATTTCTATTAGATAAAAAAGTTCTAGGTGATGTAATAAGTAAAGATGATGATTGTGCAGTACTAGGTGTATGTGATAATAAAATTATATTTGCATTTGAAAATGGTATTGTTATAGGTATTGATACTTTAGCAGAAAACTATATTGATATTGAACGTATGTTGGCAAGTATGAAATTTAGTTTTCAATTTAAAATAAAGCGAGAAGCTTTTACTAAATCAATAAAAAAATGTAAAATAGGTGATAAAAATTCAATTAAATTATCTATTGGAAAAAGTAGTTTAGGTATAGAAATGGATTCAAATGAAACTTCAATTTATATAACTGATGAGATTGAAATAGTAGGAGTTGATGAATGCTTAGAGGTTAATCTATCATTAAATTATCTTTCAGATGCTCTTGAAAATATGAACTCTGAATATATTACTGTAAAATACAGTGATAACAGTACATTTCCGATATTAATAGAGGATGATAGCAATAAAGCTATTATACTTCCTGTTGCTAAATAAAATATTAAAAGGGATATTTATAATATCCCTTCTTCAGATTGGAGGATTAATTTAATATGGATTATTTTGATAATGAAGAAAAATTAAATATTATTAATGTTGCATTAAAATGTGATATTGAATTAATTAAAACAATTGATAGCTCTAGAGTATTGGCACATTGTCCATTTTGTGATGATAGAAGTGGACATATGTACTTGACTATAGAAAATAAGGAATTTAGAAATTTTTATAAATGTTATAAATGTGGGAGTTATGGCAGTTCAGTTTCTTTATATGCTAAATCAAAGGGTATAACTACTAAGGAAGCATATATAGAATTAATTAATGATATTTCAAGAGAGAGACTAAATGTCAGCAAAAAAATAATTGAAAAGGTACAAAAAAAAGGTAATTCTTGTGATATTAAAGATGTAAATTATCTAGATTCTATATATAGAGTATTTTTAGATTCACTTATACTAGAGGATAAACATTTTAACAATCTAAAAAATAGAGGGTTAAATGATTTTATTATAAAAAAGAACTTGTATAGAACAATAGATATTAAATATAAAGAAAGAATAAGAATTTGCAAAAACTTAATCAATTTAGGATTTGATTTAAAAGGTGTTCCAGGTTTTTATAATGATAAATTTGGCAAATGGAATTTTGTATCCAAAAAAGGATATTTAATTCCAATTAAAAATCTTGATGGAAGAATTATATCCCTACAAATAAGAATGGATGATGAAGAACTTATATCAAATAAAAATCCAAAATCAAGATATAAATATTTCTCATCATATAAATATCAAGATGGAACAAAAGCTATTGCAGCAATCCATTATATAAAAGGAAGTAATAATGACAACTCAATAATCATTACAGAAGGACCACTTAAAGCTGATATAACTAATTTCTTTAGTAATAAGTCTATTATAGCAATTCCAGGTGTGTCCATAGGACATAGTGAAGTTGTAAGGATGATTAAAAGTTTGGGCTATCCCTTAGCTATAATTTGTTTTGACATGGATTTATATGACAATATTAATGTTAAAAAAAGCATGATTGAATTATGTAAAAAATTTAATGAAAATAATATATCTTTTGTATATAAGTCTTGGAGAGAAGAATATAAAAAAAATAAAAATCTAAAGGGCATAGATAATTTGCTATACCATGAGTATAAAAACAGAGTATAGGTTGAATGTTAATATTCAATCTATACTCTGTTTTTATATTTACAAAAATATAATTTGCATAAAAAGTATAATTTATATAATTAACATAAAAAACATAAAACATATAATTTACATAAAAAACATAAAACATATAATTTACATAATTCATATAATTAACATAAAATTAATTTAATATATATTTTAATTAATTTTATGTTAATATATAGTTTACATATTGAAATTTGACTTACAGTCATGTACTTTAAACAGAAAATCACATGAAAGATGAAAGAAATTAGAGAATTATATGTAATTATATAGTATTATGTAAATATATAATATTATGTGATTTATATATTTACATAATTTACATTGAATTCATAGATTTTCTATAATATAATTACTATATAAATAATATTTATTTAAAAGGAGACTTAAAGATGGATAAAGTTGATGTTCTAGATACTAAAGCAAAGACAATGGTAAAAACAATAAATTTAAAAGTTGGAAATGATACTGGTAACAGTGAACATGATATAGTGATATCAGATTCAAGTGGAAGTGATATTGAACAAATATGCCAACCTAGTGTAATATCAAAGGTAAGAAAAAAACCAAATTTAGAATCTATCGATGAAAAATATATGATAGAAAATATAAGTGATAATTTAATTGTTGAAGTGCTTTCTGATGAAGTAAGTCCAGGTATTTTTTTTGTTGGAAATTATGCTCTTAAAAGTGGAGAAAGAATAAAAAGTATTGAAATTGGATTAGATAATGATAAAGCAAATAATGATGTTGTATTTATAAGTACTTTAGCTCATATTGCAGGATTTGCAGTAAAAAAGGCCTATAAAGAAGGAATTTTGGATGATGAAATTAATGTTAATATAGAAATGGGATGCTCTTTGCCAATAGGTCAGTATAATAATAAAGTAGCAGCTTTATTTGAAAACAGATTTATGAATGATAAAAGTATTGTCAAGGTAGTTACACCTAAAAAATCCATTGAAGTTAAATTAAATTTTGATTTTGTACATGCTATACCAGAAGGTGTGACAGCATCATTTGCTCTTAGTGAAATGGATGATAGTATATTTAAATCATATAATGATGTAAATGAAGAAAAATTAAATAAAGAATATTTCAAAACTCATAGAGTGTTACATATTTCAATAGGCGAAGGAACTACAGAATATCCAATTACTAAAGGTATCGCATATGAGCCTAATTATATAAGAGGTTCTAATAATGGTCTAGGAATAGCTATTGACAATTCTTTGGATGAATTTATAGAGTTAAAAGGCATGACTAATTGCTCTAGACAAAAGTTTAGTGAAATAATTAGAGATAAAAAGCACAGATATTATGAAGATGCTTTAGAAATTCTTGAATTTCACTTAGATCCACAAACAGACGCAATTTACAATAAAGCAAAAACAGAATTAGAAAGAGTAAATAATGAAATTGATATAATTGTTGTCTATGGTGGCGGAAGTATATTAATGAAAAATATACTAGAAAGAAGATTAAAAAGATTATGTGAAAGAGCTGGTATAAAATTATTGTATATTGATGAGAAGTATGCAGTTACTTTAGAGTCTAAGGGATTGTATAATCTTGTAAATTCAGCCTTATGGCAAGTTTTAAAGAATGATAGATTGGCTTCTTTAAACAAATAATTTTTTAGGAGATAAAAATGTCAAAAAATAATTCGGAAGTAAAAAAAACAAAACTAGTTTATATAGATCCTCAGACACATTCTTTACTTAAAGCAGAAGCAATGATAAATAATGCTAGTATAAAGGAAACGCTTGAAAATATTGTAAGAAATTCAGTTAGTGACATGGCTAGGTTGATAGTTGATGGTACCCCTTCTAAACAAAATAAAGTATCAAGTGAAGATGCTAAAAAAGGTATTGAATCTTCTAGTGGGAATATAGATAAATTAGAAAAAGAACCTGAGTGTGAGAAAAAGAATGAAACAACAGAAGATATTCCAAGAGAGGTATTATCAAATGAATATGATAAAAAGAGTATTGAATCTTCTAGTGATAGTGTAGAAGAATTAGGGAAAGAGCCTGAACATGAGAAAAAGGATGAAATAACAGAAGTCCTTTCAGAAGAAGTATTAAAAGCATATAGAAGATAAAAATATTTTCATAAAACAAAGAAAAGACTATAGTTAATATAGTCTTTTCTTTAGTTTTATGAAAATATTGTTTGAAAAACTCTTATTAATGTTATAGAATATGCTCATAAGATGCATTAAAAATTGCATTTTCTGGAAACTTAAAAGTAGCCATTTCATAATAAAGGGCTACTTTATGATAAAAATATAGCTCACATCAAAAAAATTTGAACTTTTTCCTTAAAAAACAAACAAAAAATATAATATAAAATCAATAATAGTTTTAAATATAATAATTTCAATTACAATTAAAATGCAAATTAATAATTTAACTATAAAAATACTGTCTAAATAAATTTTTATCCTAAATTACAATAAAATCAAGTCACCCAAAATTATGAAATGGCTACTTGATAAGAAGATATTTATGTACATAATTGAGGCTATTGTTAAATGAATTAATTGAAATTGGGGGGAGAGAGTATCATGATGAAAACAGCTGACATTCAAAAAAGCACTATAGAAAATGGCAACTTTAAGAGGGATTTAAATGAGAGGGAAAAGAAAAAATTAGACAATATAAATTTGAAGTCAAATCAAAGGAAATATGAAGATGAAGAAGATTGTAAAGATAAAAATGATGGTATAGCTGAAATGATAAAAGAGACATTTACCATTTGTTCATTTCAAAATGATATATCATATTTTGTTAAAATAAGAGTTGATCGTATAGGTCATTATAAAAATATCAGTAAATTAATAGGCATTGAACAGGTTGATTTATTAAATTCAGAAAATAATATAATAGAAGAACAAAAAAAAATAGTATCTGTATTTAATATTCAAGAAAGATACATAAAATTAAAATTATCATTATCACCAAGATTAAAAGAATTACTTACATATATGGAAGGAATAAAAGAAGAACCACCAGCAAAATATATTTGTTATGAAATGGATATAAGTAGACATAGATTAAAGTCATTATTAACAGAAATCTTTGAACAGATTGATGAAATTTATAAAATTTATTTGGAAATTTCATGAAAAAAAGATTGTTTACTCTATTTATTGCTAGTAAAAGATATATTTTTCACTTTTATAAAATTTTGATTGTTTTTTTTAGTTTTAATATGTGATATTTTATACATAAGGGAAAAGCTATGTCAAAAAATTGGGGAGTATATTTTTGGGAAAAGTAGAAAAAACGGAAAAAACAGAAGTAATTGCATATTATTTGTCAGAATCTAAAAAAAGAAAAGTAAAAATTAGTGAAATGGCAAATAAGTTTAATATAAGTGAAAAAACTATAAATAATTATATTAGAAACTATAAAGTGAGTAAAGAAGAAATAATTGATTATTATATAGAAGAGTCACATCATAGAAGGGTAAAAGTCAGTGAAATGGCGAATAAATTCAATATGAGTGAAAAAACTATAAATAATTATATTAAAGATATTAAGGTTAGAAAGTCGGAAATAATTAATTACTACATCAAAAAATCTGAATATGGGAAAGTAAGAATTAGTGAGATGGCAAAAAAGTTTAATGTAAGTGAGAAAACAATAAGTAATTATATTAAGGATTATGAACCTAAAATAAAAAGCGAATTATATGATAAAGTTAATATGTTCTTTTTTGAATACAAAATGAGTATATCAGATATCCAAGGTATGTTAAATTTAGATTTTGATACAATAAAAAAGATATTATACAAAAATGAAGAAAAATATAGTTCTGAAATACAAAGAAGGAGAGAAGAAAGTCAGAATAGAAAAAAAGAGAGAAATAAAATTTATAAGAAATCAGCTGAATATTATAATGAAAAAAGAGGTGAAGAAATAGCTATAATGGCTAAATTAGAAAGAGATCAAAAAATTAATGCTATCAATATGTCAGTAAAACAAAGGACTACAAATAACTCTATAGTGATGATGAACATAAATCATTATGAAGTAAAGGAAAATAAAAATAAAGATATATTTTTAGTTCTTAATAAAGAAACAAAAGAAATGGCTACAAAAGATTTGCCAATTCGGGTAAAATTGAATACAGACATGATGGAATATAAAACTTACGAAAAAAATTTTGCGGATTAATTACCTAGTATAATCTTAACTGAATGATAGAAATAAAAATAGACACCTATTAAGGTGTCTATTTTTATTTAAGAATGGAGGTGAAAGATGTGATGAAAAAAAAGACATGTTATAAAGATATAGACAGCAAAAAATCTAAAAATAAGTTTATCTCCAAGAATAAAAAATTAAATATAGATTTTATTTATGATAGATAAAAATAGAGAACTTATTATGGGATATAAAGCTGGAGATAAAAGCTGTCTTGAAAAACTGATAAGTAATAATCAAAAATATATTTATAAAATGATATCTAAATATACAATTAAGGATTCTTATGTAGAGGACATATTTAATTCAGCAATAATAGGGTTCATAACTGCTATAAATAGATATGATATTAAAAAAGAAGCAAATATCTTAACATATGCGAGAAAATATATTGAAAGTGAGATATTTGAACAATTTAGGGTTTTAACAGTAGATTGTTACATTCCTAAAAAAAAATATAAAAAAATTGTTAGAAAAAATTCACGAGGAGTTCTAGAAAAAGATAATTGTTTAAAAAAGTCATATAGTTTAATGAACAAATCAATTTGTTCAAATTTAATAAATACTAATGAATTTGATATGAGAATAACTCATTTGGAACTTAAATGGGCCATGTCAGAGTTAGATGAGCTTGAAAAAGAAGTAATATTTTATCTTTATATTGAAAAAAAGAATTATAAAGAAATAGAGCAGAAACTAAAAATAAATTTAAATAAAATAAGTTATGTAAGAAAGAAAGCATTGGCCAAGTTAAAAGAGAAGTTAAAACAAAAGGAGGTGGTTTAATGCACAATATAATCCTTTTTCTAACAACTGGACTTAGCAATATTCCTGATGTATCTACAGAGGAAATGACAAATAAAATAAATGGTGCTGTGGGGGAAGTTGATGCACTTGTATCAGGCAGTTTTTACAATATAGCTGTAATTGCTTTTCTTATAGTTCTTGTTATATTTATTTTATGTGCAACAGTGCTTAAATCAAAGTTTGCTGTTAAGGCGGCAGCAAGTATGGGATGTATATTTTTAGCGATAGTTTTATTTTCTATGAGATTCCAAATAATAGGATGGTTCTCTCATATTGGGAAAGGTGGATTATAACTGAAAAAACTAGAAAAAGAGGTATATTTACATAGATGTTAATGGTCAAAGAAGCTAAAAAACTAGTTAAAGATGAAAATGGTGATGTTAAAATAAAAACTATTTTCATTATTGCTAAAAATATAAAATTCTTAGGTTATACTGTAGCACAATTAGTTAATGCAAAACCAAATGAGGTTGTTTTTCTTGATACTAAGCCAAATGAAATGTTTACTAAAGAAAAAGTTATATCAATTTATAAATGTTCTGTAGATGATTTGATTGAAAACATGTAGGGTGGTGATTTAATTGTTAGAAGTAAGAGCTGATGCTTTAAAATTTACAAATTTATTTTTATCAGTTGCTAAAAGTCCAGTTACTGTTATTGCTTTAGTCTTAGCTGTAACTGGTTTATGTTATGCAGGAATTAAATTAATGACTTTGAATAGATCAGATGAAAGAGTAGAAGTATTACAAAATATTAAGTTCACAATAATAGGTGTTATTTTAACAGGTGTATATTTTCCAATGATTGGATACTTGGCGACGCTAATTTTGAAGGGTTAGAAAGGAAGTAATAAAATGACAATAAATAGAATAAAAGAATTAATTTTAAAACAAGATGTCTTACTAGATTCAACAGAGTTAACTGAAAATAAAAATATATTATTTAAACATAAATTTATTCAGTTTGGTGGAGTTATCACAATGTTAACTGGGTTATATTTAGTTAGTAGCAATAGAATTGTAAATCTATTCTTAGTTCCAGGTCTATCTGGGATTCCATCATCTTCAGCAGAATCAATAGGAGATCAAATTATTCCTACAATTCAAAAAATAGCACAAGTAGGTGGTGCTGTTACTGCACTTGTAAGTTTATGTATAGCAGGAATTTCATTAATGGTATCTAAGCGTCAAGAACAAAGACAAGAATCTATGTCTAAGATAATGAATATAGCTGGTGGTATAGCTGTAATAGGATTTGCAGCATCAGCTGTAGGATTCTTAACTGGTTCATTTATGAAGTAAATTAGTAAAAGGTTTAAAGCTCATGCTTTAAGCCTTTTATTTTTTGTAAAGGAGGTTTATATGACTAATTTTCAAATACCTTTCGATTTAAGCTTTGAAGATAAAATAATTGGTGGAAAGTTATCTTTACGTCAAGCCATCTGGTTCGCTGTTCCAGTTGGTTTTTTTATGATAATAATACAAAGACCACAACTATTCGTTAATTACTTAGAAAATGGAGTAACAACAATAAATTTTCTAAATATTTTAATGGTATTTTTATTTGAAGCTTTTATGTTGGCGATATCTGGTACATTCAGCTTTGTAAGAATAAATGGATTGTATTTAGATTCATATGTACTACTTAGAGTTAAGTATTTATTTAGAAAAAAAGTAATAAAACATTATGAATAATCTAATGAATAGGAGGTTTCTATGGATTTTAAACAAAAGACAACAACATATGATTTGATAGATCAAAAGACTGTTAAGAAAATGAAACAAGATAAAAAGATAAAGCTCATGGATGAAATTATAGGAATTCAGGAAGTTTTGAACAATACAATAATAAAAAGTAAATATGGTTATTCTGTGATATTAAAAATTTCAACGACTGATGTAGCATTATTGTCTGAAGATGATATAAAACAATTTGAAAATGTACTAATATCATATAGCTTTGGTCTGAATTTTCCTATTAAATATGCTCGTAGTAATAAAAAGCAAGATTTCAAACATTACAAAGAATTTATAGACAAAAAAATGGATAATAATGAATCAAGTGATTTCCTTAAAAAATACAAAGAGGAATTGTACAATGAATTTTCTGCTTTGGAAAATGGAATTTATAGTGATACAAAATATAATTATATATATATTGTAACTCCAAATCATCCCATTCAAGAAAGAGCTTTAAAGGAATTACAAGGAAAAATAAATTATGTGGTGAGAGCTTTAAATGATACTAACTTCAGAGTATCTACAGTTAAAGGTATTGATATTATAGAATTTTTTCACAACCAATTTAATAAAGGTAAAGATTTTATTGTAGAAGATCTGATAGAGAAAGGTATATTTTCAGAATATGTAGAAGGATTAGGAATTTTAAGAAAAGAACATGAAGATTATAATGATGCTGATATTAGTATCTTATCAGAAGAAGATTTAATAAAAGTAGAGTCAACTGAAAATTTAACACCAGAAGAAGAAAAAAAGCTCGTGAAAAATAGGAAAAAAGACAAAAAAAAGAAACAGAATAAAAAAGATGAGCAATTTCTAGAGATAGGCAGATTGACTATATATGATATTATAAAACCTAATATTTTTGAAGAAAAGGAAGACTACATAAAGCTTGATAGAAACAATTATATAAGAATGTTGTCTATTCAAGCATTTCCTAAGAATATGAATATAAGTACATTGAATAATTTGTGTTGTATAGAAAATATGGAGTTATTATCAATAGTTAAAAAGCTTGATGAAACTACTCTTAGTAAATCCTTGAAAAATCAATATTCAAAAATAATGTCAAATATAAAACTGGAGTATAAAAGTACTGGAACAGTTGATTATGATAAGAGAGAAGCTGCTAAAAACATAGATAATTTAAGAATGTTAATAGAAACCAATTCGGATAAATTATATCATACTCAAAATCTAATGAAGTTGTGGTCAAATGATCTAGCTGATTTAGAGAATAAGACAAGTATGATAATAGAGGCATGTGAAAAAACTGGAATAATTGTAAAGGTCTTATTTTATGATCAAAGAGATGCATTTTTAACAACTCTTCCATTTAATTCTTTTAACTATATGCAAGATAAAAGGAATATGACTACTGGTGGAACGGCTTGTCTAGTCCCAAGTGGATGCACACATTTAAATCATACAGAAGGGAAATACATTGGAAGAAATGAGCAAACAAATTCTACTTTAATTCTAGATAATTTCTTATGTCAAAAAAAGCACATAAAAGAAAGTGAACTATACTCAAATCCGAATCTATATATTTGTGGTAAGCCTGGCTCAGGTAAATCAACATTTATGAAGGTCTTTATGGGTAGAGGGGCGTTACTAGGTGAATGGAATGCAGTGTTTGATATGGAGAATGAATATGAGAAGATAAATAAAAAGTTTGGTGGCAATTATCTTCATATAAAAGCAGGTAGAAAAATCGGAATAAATCCTTTAGAACTATCTGTAGAAGAAGATGAAAATGGAAGAAGAACAGTACCAATCTATGAGAAAATGGTTGAGATAACTAATCTTATAAATAACTTTATAAAACAGTATAGAAATGGAAAGGGATTAGTTGGTACAGAAATAACAGGAGTACAAGATGCTATTAAAAAAGTGTACTCTGATAGAGGAATAGGTATAGAGCCAGATTCATTGATGGAAAACAATAAAAAGAAAAGATTACCAATACTTAGTGATTTAAAAGCTACTATGGAAAAAAATAAAAATCTTGATGAAGTATCTGATATTATGCAACTAATAACTGGTGATGGTGTAATGGCTATGTTCGACTGTGAGACAAGTGAAGAAATATCTAGATTCAAACGAAAGAAACTTATTGTTTTTTGTTTGAAACAGCTTGATGAGTTCAGTAAATTTTTCGCTATGACTACAATTTTAAGTTGGTTATGGGGCTTATTTTCAGACTGGAAATATAAAGGAATACAAAAGAATGTATGGATAGATGAAGGTTGGAAATTCGCTCAACATGAAGCTAGTTTGGCTTTACTTGAAGATTTCTCAAGAAGAGGAAGAAAATACTGGATAAGCCTAATTATAAGTACACAGGCAATTGGAGAGTTCTTAACTAAAGAGGCTGGTAAGGCAATAATAAATCTTTGTTCTACAAAAATAATATTCAAACAAGATGCGTCATTAGCAAAAGAAATAACCAAGTTTTTTGGACTTCCAGAACAAGCTCGGAAAAGAATACCTTCATTTTCAAAAGGGCAATGTATACTTGTTACAGAAGTTGGAAACATCTTAGCTCAGATTGATTTATTCAACTTTGAAAAAGAGTTTGCAGAGACTTAAAATATGAAAATGGAGGGTTATTAAAATGAGTGAACAAATTCAAGCTTTAGTTGATATACTGCAATATGCAGGAGTGATACTGATTACAATTAGTTTAGCTATACTCATATATAAGCTAATAATATATAAAAATGACTATGATAAAAGGACTATCTTAATGCAAGGAACAACAAAACTGGTATTAGGGGCTTTAATGCTAGGTCTTATGCTAAGTTTAGCAGGTTTCTTACAAGATATAATTGTAAATATGGGTACAACAGGAGGCTCTGAATTCAAATCATCAGAGCTTAATTTTATTAAAGATCTAGAAGATGAAGATAGTTTCCTTGCAAATGGAATAGCTTTCTTATTAGATTCTATAACTAAATTTATTTTTTCTGGTGATGGATTTATACAAGAAAAATTACTAGGGACAAAGACATTAGAAGAATTAATATTTGCAAAAGATTTAAATATATTTACAAAAGAACAATGGTCACATCTAGTTTTTGGATACGGAATAGTTCAAAAAGTAGCTTATGTCTTACTTATATTAATGGTATTCTTTACAGCTGTAAGAGTTATAAAAGGTTCAGTTGATGAAAGACAAGAGATAGACACAAAGGAAAGTTTACAAAGATGGGTTTTTGTTTGCCTAATAATAGCAGGAGGTCCAGTTTTAGTTAATGGGATAATAGTCTTTTCAAATTTTTTAACATCAATTTTAAATGAGTCTTTTAGCCATGTAACAATGTCTAATTCTATATTAGATGAACTTAAAACTGGAAATGTTTTAACTACAGCGATAATAAAAGTTTATTTCGCTTATTTAACATTGAGAGTAAATATTGTTTTTATGGTTAGAACATGGGTTTTAGGTATTATGTTTGTTTTTACACCTGTTGCTTCTGCCTTATGGGGAATTAACAAGAACATAAATGCATTTGAAATCTGGTTTGGAGAGATATTAAGTAATGCAATAACAGGACTATGTTACTCTATAGTATTTGTAGTATTTTCATTGTTTTTCTCAGCAACTTCATCACTACTATTTATTTTAATAGGTCTTACTTTAACTATAAAATTATCTGATGTCTTAAGAAATTCTGTACAGGGATATTTTGCTAAGTTATCTGGAATAGATGAATATGGAGAAGCTAGGCGATTTACAAAAGGGACTCTAGGAGCAATATCAGGTATGGTAACAGCATTCAAAGCTTCTACAGCAGGAACAGCAGGAACATTGGAAGCTTTAGAAGGTCTTATGGGACATGGTGATAAAGAAGGTAATTTTAATAAAATGGCAAAGATGGCTGATAGAGCAGTAGATGGTGGAATAGGAAATAAATTTAATAGAGGAAATGATCCTGCGGAAGAGCAAAATAGATATGATGCAGATATGGAATCAAGCTATGGTGATATAGGCTTAGATGATAATATAAACTCTCTTGATGATAATAATATAAAACCTTTAGATAATATGGAAAATGAAATACCAAAAGATGATGATTCATTAGAAAAAAATAGTGGTACTAGTGATGATGAGTATAACTTTGGAATGGATAAACTAGATAGCTCAAAAAATGGAGATGAATTGAAGAAGAATATAGAAACTATTCCAGAAAAAGAACCAGATATTGCGTTCAAAAACCCTAGTAACGCTGAAAGAGCTATTCAAGGTATGTTCTTCAATAACTTATCTAAGAAAGACAGTTACGGTAATAAAGATGATGGATTTATATTCTCTGCAATAAATGATAAAAGAAATATGGGGCAAGTAGAGTCAGCTAGAATTGATACAATAAATTCAATAGCTGGAAATATAATGGAGAAACCAGGTAATAATTTAGATATAACACAAGCAACTGGAAAAGCTGAACAAATTTTTGATACAGCTATGTTTAACAGCAGTGTAACTGAACCTGACAAAGAACATTTTTATGAAAATATTTCAAAAGGTGACATAGATAGTGCATCTAAATTTTTAGCAAGTAGCAAGAAAGACAATAGCCTAGATTCTTTACTTAAGGATAACTTATAGAGTTAACATAGTTAACTTTTTTATTTAAAGGGAGGATGAAAGCATTGTTTGAAAAGGGATTAGAGTTAGTAAAAGGTATTGCTAAAAATAAATTTAAAAAGCTAATGTTTAAAATAATGGTTCCTTATGGTGCTTTTGTTGTATTAATATTAATATTATTATCTGCAACTTTTGAACTATTTACAGGCGATAAAATAACTCCTAATTTATCTTCTGAAGAGACTAAAGAAGTTCAAGCTTACATAGATGAGAAAGTAGCACAATATACATCTAAAGATTATTATTTTTTAGACAATCAACATTTATTAAGAGCTGAACATGTAGAAAAGTATTTGAGATTTTTAGTAAGCAATAGCCAAGTATCTGCAAAAAGTAGTGTTAAGCAATTGAAGAAAAAAGTTGATGAGATAGTTGATAAGACCTTAAAACCTGATTTGAAATATTCAGAAGCTCAGATAATAACAAGGCGATTTTATAAGGAAAAAGTAGGAGAAGGTGATGATGCTAGATATGTAGAAAAGGTTGATGAAACGGTTGATACAATATATCTATTAGATTATGCAAATTCAATTTATAATACTAATAAATATATATATGAAATAAAAACAGAAACTACAACAATAGATTCTGATGAAAGAATTGAGATAACAAAACCAGTTTTATCTACTCAAGAAAATGAAGGAGAACCATATGACCACTTTAGAGAAATATTAATTAAAGAAAATCATGTTGGTGAAAATGATGTTGATATGGTTATTGGAATGATTATAAATTCTGGTTCAGATAAAAAATGGAATTGGCTATTTGGAAATACTCTTGCACCATATTATCCAGGTGGTGGCCAATGGGGAGAACTTGTAGGGGTTCCAGGAGAATTAGCATCATTCTTTGATGAGGCATCTCAGCTAACAGGTCTTCCAAATTGGGTATTAGCTGGATTTGCAAAACAAGAAAGTAATTTTAACCCTAATTGTCAGTATGGAGGAGCATATGGAATAATGCAATTTCAAAAGTATGATACTGATGGAAGTGATATATGGGCTGAACATATGAGAAAAGGCATGGGTGATTTATTTAAACAAGCAGGATATTCTTTTTCTAGTTCAGAGCAAATGTGGGGTATTTTTTTAAAAGATGCAAGAGCTCAGATAATTGCAGGTGCATTTGAGGCAAGATTCTATTTTAACTATGCTTTATTTAGATTAGAAAGTATGACAGGAATAGCTTGTCCAAATAAAAAGAATTATAATACCAACAAATATGTCAATCAAATAAAGTGGGATAGTGATGAAAATGATCCTAAATTTAAAGACCTTTTGAGAAGAGCATTTGTATTATATAATGTTGGACAAGGAAGGGGTATGTCTGTAAATTTAGATAAAGCTCCTCATGACTATCCAAATAAAGTTTATCATTATGCTATAGAATTTAGAAATACAAGTATATCAGGTGGTTCTAGTTCAGAAAAGGTTAATAGGATTATTTCAATTATGAGAAAGCAACTTGGTAAACCGTATTTGTGGGCAGCAGAAGGACCTAATTCTTTTGACTGTAGTGGTCTTATGCTATATTGTTTCAATCAAGCAGGAGTTAAAGGATTGCCTAGAACTTCTAAAGCACAATGTGCAGCATCAACACCTATATCATTTGAACAACTACAACCAGGTGACTTTGTATTTGTACATGAAAAAGGCCAATCTTTAACAAATCCTTGGAATGTGCATCATGTTCAAATGTATATTGGAGGAGGAAAAGTTATAGAAGCTCCAGAATCAGGAAAAGATGTTAGAATAACAGACATGAGAAAAGGGCCTGTGAGTTATGGTAGATTTCCTGGTTTAAAATAAATTGTTGATTAAAAGGTATTCCAATTATGGGATACCTTTTTTTTATTATAAAAAACTGAGGTGATTAATTTATGTTTGTTGCTTTAACAATAGCTATAGCTTTTTTAGGAGTGCTTATTTATGCTTCTGTTTTAAGTACTGAAGTATCTTTGATTCTTGATGAATTGGAAGAAGGAGATATATAAGTAAAGTGAGTAAAATTAATTATAATTTTGGGGGGATTTTAATGAATTTAGCATATAAAATGAATAGTGAAATAAAAAATGAAAACAAAATATCTGGAAAAGATATTATTTATGAACAAATAAAATTAGGCAAAAAAATAATACTAGTAAATACAGAATCTGCGAAATTTAATGATATAAAAGATGTTAGAGTAGTACAAGTTGATAAGAATAAAGAAATAATAAATCCATTGCAAATTTATTCAACAATAAAAGATTTTGATATATTTTCATTTGGCACTCATTTAAAAAAGATACAAAGAATGTATTGTATTTTAGTAAGTGAATACACAGAAGAAGAATTAACTAGTTTAGATATATTACTAACTAAATTTTATGAATATTTTGGAATAGATATAAAAAAGTGTACAAAATATAAAGAAAATGAATACCCTATTTTATCTGATTTTCTAAATTATTTAAAATATATAGAAGGAACACATAGAATGATAAACTGTATGCAATCTCCAAATAAAGAAAAGGTATTTGAAGTATTTAAAGAGTTAAATAGTATTAAAGACATATTAAACATAAGAATAAATGTTATAGATACAATTATTTCGAAACTTAATAAAATAATAGATAATTATGGACATTTACTAAATATACATTCTAATATAAATCATGTACACAATAATGAATTTATTGCTTTTAATAAATTAAATTTAGTTGATGATGAAAAAATATTAGGTGTTCTATTACTAAATATTCTTACTTTTATTAATGAAAATTATTTGTTTGGAGAAAAAAATGCTGAATACTTAATTGTCTTTGATAATTCAAATGAAATATTTTCTTTTATAAAAACAAGTATAGGAGATATAATAACCTCTTATGTTGGAGAAATCTTAAATACAGCTGATCCAAATTTCATAAGTTTTTTATTTATAAAGACTAAGATGTCGGCTTTTTTTAACTTTAAAAATAAATTTTCCCTTATTAGGACACAAAATATAGAAGATTTTTTAGAGCAAAGCTAAACAAGTATTATAAGTAAGCATTTGAAAGGGGATGTTATTTTGCTTGAACCAGAATATAGCAAATATACTTTGCTTAGTTTTATTATGGGTTGTACTCTAATTTTTGCTACAAAATTTACATTTACTCCAGAAAAATTAAAAATAATGTATTTAATAATAGGAGCTTTACTGATTTTTTGCTCTTTAGCTTCAATTTTATTAGGATTATTACTGGTCAAAATAGATGAAAAAAAGATAAAAGCTATAGAACAAATAAAATGGAAAGTAAATATTGTATTGCACAAAAAAGGCTTAAAAATGACAGATGATATCTATACATATAATATAAAATATGTGGACTCAAACTATATATTTTTAAAATTAAATTACTTGCAGAAAGTTAAATTATTTTCAAATATAGATATAGAAAAAGAAGTAAATTATATATTAGAAAAAATTGAATATCATTTTAAACACAATGTTGTAGAATTAGACTATAAAAGATTATGTGAATACTCACTTGAAGAAATTTACGAAAATAGTATTGAATTTTTTTGTGATGAAGAGGGGGCTTATGAGGCATTACTAAATATATATAATGAGACAATTTTATTATTGAAGGATTCTAAAAGCTTTGGAAACAGCACTATCTTAAATGAAAATGACTTACTTGATAAAGAGGATTTGATTACTCTATTGATAGATAATAAAAATATAAAAATTATTATTTCTAAATTGTATTGTGCAGAAACTATGAATGCATTGTATTTTAAGATAATAGAAAAAATATTATCAGAAGAATTTTCTAAAGTACGAAATATTTATTTATAAGGAGTCTAATATGAAAGATTGTATTATAGTAGTTACTTCAATTATATTTGGTATTACCTCCTTATATTTGATAGATCCAAAAACATTTCATGAAGCAAGAGATTTATTAGTTGTAGCTATATCTGGAATAGATATAAAAAGAATAGTAATGCCTTTTATGATAATTATTCTTTTACATATTCAAATAAAGAATTTAAATTAAAAATAAAATATAGTGATGAAGAATGGTAGATAAAATATAAGTTATAAAAACAAATATGTAAATATACATGAATATGAAAGTGAGACTATATATGACATCTAGTAATAGATGTCATATACAGGTTCATTTTTGGTTTTTTCATAACAAATTGAGGTGGCTTAAAGCCATCTCACCCCTATATTTTACACATGATGATATGATGAAAAAGTATCTATATTAAGAGCTTTTTTATTTGAATAAAAAAACTTAGCTAAATATTAAGGAAGATAGAATACCTATCTTCCTTTTTACTTTATAGATAAGAATTTGTATATACAAGATATTAGTATGTAGGGGGGATCATGGTGGAAATAAAAAAAGACGAGTCTGATTATAAAACTATTAAAGAAAAAGTTGTTTGTGAACAAAAGAGTATATTTCAAATACTGAGTAGTATAGGTACAAAGATCAAGGAACGTATAGAATATTTTTGGATAGATTTTTTGGATTTTATTAAACCTGTTTTTTTTTCAGCATTGGCTGTGTTCCTATGTTTAGTACTTCTTTGCATAAATAAAATTATGGATAAACGAGCGACTTTTCTTAGGGATGATAGAGACATCATAAACAATATGGTAGTAAACTTAGCACATACTGCTTGTTCGTTTTTTGAGGGAATATTAGGGTTTTTATTATGTTTGGCAGCTGTGCTTACATTTATAACATTAATTTTGTGTATAGTTAAGAAAATTTTAGATTGAAAAAGGTGAGATTTATATGAAAGATAAAAAGAAAAATATTGATTTGAGTAAGGACAAAAAGAAGAGGTGTTTGTCAGAACGTCAGAGAGCAATTATTGGATGTATACTAATTTTATTTTTAATTTTACTAGGACCTTTACTGGGAAGAAAAGCAATAGAATACACATCTCCCATTATACAAGAAAAAATAATAGAAATGTTTGAAAAATCTTAAGAATACTTAGCTAATTCATGATTTGTATGAAATAAATTTCTTTACAACAAGTATATGTGTTAATAAAAGCATTTTCTAGAGATGCTTTTTTATATATATTTTAAAACTTAAGGAGGATAGACATGGAGAATTTATTATTTCAAAAAGAAAAAAGAAAACAAAGAAATACTTTTTTAGAATCCTATATAGGACAAAAAATAATGTGTATAGCAAGACATCTAAGAGAAGTATTAAATAATGAATCTGGTATGGATGAAAATGTATCTAAGGCTATTTGGGTAGTTATTGCAGTATTTTTAGGTGGACTGATGTTAGCTTGGGCAACTGGAGCGTTACAAGATGTTATTTTACCAAAAGCACAATCTACAATTGTAAATATGTTTGGATAGGATTTTATATTATGTCTTTCAATAATATTAGTTCTAATAGCATATTCAGTTATTTCTATGATTTAAAATTTCTGCCAACAGGTGAAAAAATTGTGTTAAGCAAAGAGCAAAAAATGATATTGCTTTTAATAGAATATTTATTAATCATAAGCCTATTTAAACATATTAATAATATAGCATTAATAATAAAAGGTTTTTTATATGCTCAAATATTAATCTATGCTAGTTATGTAGATTATAGAACAAAATTAATACCTAATAAAATACAGGTATTGATATTATTTGTATCCTTTATAAAAATGAATTTATATTTATCTATAATAAATTTATTTTTATTTGCGTTACCTCTTTATTTATCAGCAATATTGAAAAATGGAAGTATTGGAGGAGGGGATATAAAGCTTATGGGAAGTAGTGGATTTTTAATTGGGTTTAAAGGTATAGAAGTTTTAATTTTTATTCTAATTAGCTTAATCTTGGCATTTGCAATCAATCGTGATACATATAAAAATGGTATTGCTTTAGCACCTTACATTTCTGTAGGGTGTTTTTTATCATATTTATTATAGGAGGAAAAATATGAAATTAGCGACAAAAAGAATAATAATTGGTTGTTCTGCATTACTGATAGGTGTATACATTTGTTTTGTTTCTCCATATTTACAGAAAATGAAATCACAAACAACCTTTGTTAGAGCAACACAAGAAATAAAAAAAGGAGAAAAAATAAGCTCCACAAAAGTTAGGGAAATTAAAACAACAGATTCTGAGGGTTTACCTCAGACAAGTATTAAAACAAAAGATAGTGTTGTTGGGAAGTATGCAATAACAGATATTAACAAAGATGATAATGTGTTGACTACAAAGATTTCAAAAAATCGTGTGGCTGAAAATGAATATTTATATGGATTAGATGGTAAGAATCAAGCAATATCTTTTACAATAAAAAATTTTGCGGCTGGACTATCAGGAAAGCTAGAAACAGGAGATATTATATCAATTTTAGCTGCTGATTATGGAGAAGATAAAGAAACTCTAAAACCTGCTGAGTTGCAATATGTAAGAGTATTAGCTGTTACTAATGCAAAAGGTTCTGATAAGAATGATGAAAAAGTACAAAAAGGAAATGAAGAAGAAAATGAGCTTCCGACAACTATTACAGTGCAAGTAAATGATATCCAAGCTAAGTTACTAGCTACGCTAGAAGAAAATAGCAAAATGCATGTAACACTAGTGTATCGTGGTACAACTAATAATGCTGAAAAATTTATAAAAAAACAAGAAGAAACAATAAATTTATTGGCATCAAGAAACATGACTACACCAATAAAAGAATAGGGGAATAGAAATGAAAGGTAAAACAATTGCTATTTGGGGAAGCCCAAGTTCAGGTAAAACTACTTTTAGTATAAAGTTAGCAAAAAAACTAGCAGAGGAAAAGAGAGATGTAATTTTAGTTTTTTCTGATTTAATCTGTCCTTCAATAAATACTATTTTACCGAATGAAAAAATTAAAGACAAGTCATTAGGAAATGTGTTGTCAGCTCCAATTTTATCAGAAGAAGTAATTTTAACAAATTTAATAAATGGGAAAAACAAATATATAAATATATTGGGATACAAACAGAGAGAAAATGTATCAACCTATGCACAATATAATATAGAAAGGGTATTAGAACTGTTTAGAACATTGGAAAACATGACTTATTATATTATTGTGGATTGTACAAGTTATTTTTTTACAGACTTATTGACATCTACAGTTCTAGAATACTCTGATACTATTTTTAGGCTTGTAGAACCTAGTTTAAAAGCTATATCTTATTTTGATTCTAATTTACAATTATTGATGTTACAGAAATTTAAAATAAATAAACATATAAATGTGTTATCAAATTTCAGGGAAGATGAATCAGTAAGGGAAGTAAAAGAAATATATAGAATAAAATACGAATTACCTTATCTTGAAGAAATAAGAGAGCAAACTCTATCTGGAGATTTATTTCAGGAACTTAGTAAGAAAAAGAGTCAATACAACAAAACTGTTGATGAATTAGCCAGTACATTAAAAAATGAGGATGATATAAAAAAATGTAAATTATGGAGAAATAAATAATGGCTTTTGGTGATAGACAAATTCTTAAAAATTTCTTGAATGAAGATAAGGAAGAAAAAGAATTTTCAGATGTATTAAAGGAAACTCAAAGTTATATTTTAGATAAATGCTTTTCAATTATGGCAGGAAAAAATATATTGGAGCAAAGAGAATCAGTAAGACCATTTGTTGAAAAATTTATTGTTGATTATTCTTATAAAGTAAAAGGATTATCTGAGAAAGAATTAATTGATAAATTATTATCTGGAATGTTAGGATTCGATTTTTTAGATAACTATCTTTATAGAAATGATGTTGAAGAAATAAATATAAATGAATGGGATTCAACTAGAATTACGTTTAAAGATGGGCATAAGGAATTTACAAAAGAATCATTTAATAATCCAAAACATGCAATAGATGTTATTAAAAGAATGTTACAAATGTCTCATATGGTATTTGACAATGCTCAACCTGGTGTAAGAGGACATTTATCAGAGAGAATAAGGATAACAGCTCTAGGGTACGGTTTAATTGATGAGAGTAAGGGTCTAGCTGTATCTATTCGTATTATAAACCCTCAGAAGCTAAAAATAGATGATTTTATAAAGTTTGGTACAGGAACAGCAGAAATATTTTATATCATGCAGAGACTCTTTAAATATGGAGCAAGTATGTGTATAGTAGGACCAACTAATTCTGGAAAAACAACTCTTCTAGATTCATTAGTCAAAGAATCTGTAGATAATGATGATAGAGTAATAACAATAGAAGAAGATGTTAGAGAGTTTGATATGGTTAAGAGAGGTGAAAATGGTAAGGTAATAAATGAAGTAATACACCTAAGGACAAGACATAGTGATGACCCTAAGCAGGATATAGACCAAGAAAAATTATTGGAGTTTTCTCTTACAATGAACCCAGATTACTTAGTGATTTCTGAGATGAAAGGTAGAGAAGCATTTGAAGTACAAAAAGCTGCTAATACAGGTAATCCTTTTATTACATCTATACATGCAAACTCTTGTATTGATGTTTATTCAAGAATGTTAGATTTGTGTAAGACAAAGTCAAATATGGACGATGATACTCTAATGAAAAATGTAACTAAAGCTTTTCCTATTGCATGTTTTGTAAAACAATTGAAAGATAAATCAAGAAAAATAATGGAAATAACAGAGTGCATTGTTCATGAAGATGGAAAACGTGAGTTTAAAACATTATTTCATTTTGTTAGAACTGGTATAAAACTTGAAGGAAACAAGAAAGTAATCACAGGATATTTTGAAAAGGTAAATAATATTTCTGAGAATATTCAAAAACGTTTACTTGAAAATGGGATTACAGAAAAAGAATTAAATAAAATGTTAAATTATTATGAAGTATCTGATTTATGTAATTGAAAGGAGGTTTTTTAATGGGATTCTCAAATATATTTTTGTTTTTAGTGATTACAGGAGGGATATTTACATTATTGAATATATCTCCTATTGAATTTTTAAGAGAAATAGTATCCATATTTGAAAGAAAGCAAAAAGCACCTTCTATTAGTGATAAAGTAGAAATTCTAACAGGCAAAAAGAAAGAGAAGGGAATAAAACGCTTAATAAAAGATACTAGTAATATCTTAGAACGGACTCAAAGTAAGGGAAAATTCTCAAATATATGTATCATTGCTATTATATTAATGATAGTAGGGATATTTCTAGCACTTAGCATAGGCAATATATTTTTAATACCAATATTAGCATTTGGATTTGGTATGTTGCCATTTTTATATATAAAGATAACTGCTAATTCATATGAGAGGCAATTAAATGATGAGTTAGAAAGTGGTTTATCTATGATTACAAATTCTTATTTAAGAAATGAGGATATAATACTAGCTATAGAGGAGAATATTGACTGTTTTAATCCTCTTTTAGAAAATATATTTAGAAAATGTTTATATAAAATTAAACTATCTCCTGATATAAAAGAAGCATTAGAAGAATTAAGAGATAGTATTGATAATGACATATTTGTAGAATGGGTAAATAGAGTTATACAATGTCAAACTAATAGAACACTAAAGTCTCCACTTAGAGCAACTGTAAGTAAGTTTTCAAATGTAAAGATACTAAATGAAAAAGTAAATAGTAAATTAATGGGGCCAGCAAAAAGTTTTTTAACTATGACATTTATATTATATGGCTCAATTTTTATGTTGAAATTTTTAAATATAAATTGGTTTAAAAATTTAATGTACACATTACCAGGACAAATTTCTATTTGTATTACTGTTTCATTAACATTTTTCTCCATTATACAAATTAGTAAACTGATAAAACCAATTGATTATAAATCAATAAATGAATAAGGGGGGTGATTAATTGATACTATTAATTTGTTTCTCTTTATTTGTATTTAGTATTTATATGATTTTAGCTGGAATACTAAATATGCCAGGAGCAAGATATTCAAAAACTGTATCATCAGTTATAAATTCAAACAAAAAAAAGAAAACATTAGATGATTTAACTACGAAAGTAGCAATGAGAGTATCAAAATTTGTAAAGGTTAATGAGTATAAAAGAAAAAAACTATTATTGACCTTGAAATCAGCTAATATAAACTTAACTCCAGAAACTTATATTGCAAATGCTTTTGTAAGTTCTTGTGTTGTTCTTTCTCTTATAGTTCCAACTTATATAATTTATCCAAAAGGATGTATTATTTGGATAGCTCTTTCTATTTATTCTATTTTTCAAGAGCTGAAAAGAGCAGATAGAATTGTTGCAGATAAAATAAAAAGAATTGATTATGAACTTGCAGAATTCGCATCAACATTAGCAATAGAATTAAGTGGAACTAGAGATCTTTTATATATAATTTCTGAGTATATAAAAACAGCAAATGAAACATTAGCTGAAGAACTTAAATTTACGTTAGCTGATATGAAATCTAGCTCTCAGAAAGAAGCTTTAATTAGATCTGAAAGTAGAGTTAATAGTTCAAATTTATCAGAAATAATAGTAGGGCTAGTGGGTGTATTAAATGGTAATGATGAGATTATGTATTTTCAAAAATTGGCTGCTAAGTTAAATGATTTAAAATTACAAAGAGTGGAAGCTATTGCGAGTAAAAGACCAGGTAAAATTGGAAAGTACACAATGCTTATGCTTGGTTGTCTAATAATGAATATGTTTGTTGCTTTAGGCATTGAAGTTTATAAATCCTTAAACAATTTCTTTTAAGGAGGATTGGGATGAAAAAAATATTAAAAAGCAAAAAAGATTTATATCAGCCTATAAGAAATGAAAAAGGAGCTATAGACGAATCTATTTGGATTATAATAATAATATTTATTGTAGCACTTTTAGTTGGACTTGTAATTAATGTGTTACCAGTTATCATTGCAAAGAGTCAATTAAACCACTATGCAAATGAGATTGTTAGAATTGCAGAAATAAGTGGGGAGGTTGGTCAGGATGTTGATAATGAAATAGAAAAATTAAATAAGAGTATAGTTGAGCCAGATAGAATTGAATGGTCAATAAAGTATATAAATGGAACAAACAAAGTCCAGCTCAATGAAGAAATAAAGGTGACTGTAAAAAAAACAATGGATTTAAGTTTCTTTGATTTCGCTTCTTTCCCAGTACCCTTGGTTTCAAATGCGACTGGAAGGAGTGAGGCATATTGGAAATAAAGAACATCTTAAAAAAAGAAGATGGTAATGCGACTTCTATAGTAATATGTATAATTGTTGTGGTTATTATGATATTCTTTTGTATTTGTGCTGAATATTTAAGATTAGCACTAATAACTAAAGGTATTAGAGATGCTTTTGAAAAGTCTCTTATTGCTGTAGCTACAGAAAATTATGATGAAACATATCCATGTCTAAGAGAAGGATATGGTGCTGCATATCAATTAAATAAAACTGATGAATGGAAAGAGAATGTTGATAGAGGAGAGGTTGAGAATAAACTGAAAGAAGCATTAAAATTAACTGAAGAAGAAGGACATTACATAAAATATAATGATTCAAATGTTGAGTATACACTTTCAGACTTAAAAGTAGAAGTAACAAATAGACAACTAGCTCCAAATAATAGCAGTAAAGTTAAAAAGTATGAAGTAAGAGGTTCAGTTATTTTAAAAATACCTCCTTCATTTGGATTTACAAGAGCAGAGACTACAAAGATAAATTTAGATTCTGTGTCAGGATATACTCCTTTATTTTAAGGTTAAATTATTTAAAAATATAAAATAATTTAGTAATTAGATATTTATGGTAAAGAGTGGTATAATATTTTTAGCAAGAAGAAAAATATATAATCTATTAGAGTGGAGTTCATACAAACAAAAGAAATAACCTCCGAAAGAAAGGAGGTGTAGGTATGAACGAATTTTTACTTAATATTTTCGCTGGTGTTATTGCCAGTTTAATATTTTGCTTGATTGGCAAAATATTTACAAAAGTAAAAGGCCACTCTGTGCGAAAGAGTGACCTGAGAGTTGAGTTTAAATTTATGTTTAAACTCAAAAAATAATCATTTTTAAAGAACTCCACTCTAAAGCAAAATAGATTGTAATTCTTCTTGCTTTTATTATATCACAAAAAATTAAATTTGATACGATTTTACATCATATATTTTTATTTAATATCAGAGATGATATATATGTTTTCTGTAAAAGATGGTTGGTATCATGTAAGATTTATAGTTAAATATATTTGATAAATTAAAACCTTTAAAAACTATATAGTGTTTATTTTTTTGCTTAAATATAATTTTTTATAGTTATTTATTAGTTGTGACTGATAATTAGAATAGCTATAATAAAATAAAAAAGAGGTAAAATCATGGATAATTATTTTAACCAAAGGATTCTTGAGAAAATATCTAAGGAAGATTTATTAAAGATGGGATTAGACATAGAAGATGAGAATATTTTTCAAAGTGAAAAATATAAAAAACTAAGGTATATATATGTAGTATCTCCTGTTAAAATTCCTGTATCTGTAGATTATTATATAGAAAAATACCTTTTATCTAAAGAACAAATAAATAATATTAGGAAGGGTAAATTTGATATAAATTCAGATAAAGAAATTAAACTAAGTTTTAGTGAATTAAATAGGGAACTTTCTAATGAAAAGATTACTTCTGAAGAGGAAAACTTTGAAAATATTAAAAAGAAAATGGATATACTTATAAAAAATCTAAGAAAATATCTTGATTATGATATAAAAAAATTTAAAAATGAAAAGTATCAAATACTAAAGCTTATAAAGTTAATTTATAATATAAATTCTAAGAATAAAAAAAGGTTATACTATATGTTAAAAAATCCATCACTAGAATGGGGGCATAATAAATTTCATAATCAAAAAACTGAATATGGTGAAATAATAGCTTTTCTAAAGAATGAATCTATGAAAGAGATTGATGACATAAATTTTATTAAAAAGGCTGAGTTAACAATTTTTTCTATTTATAATGAATTTGGAAAAATAATAAATGAGTTTTTAGAAGATTGTTTAGAAGGTGAAGTTTATGAATATAAGTTACAATATATAAATAATGTTTTAAAATCTATTATTGATGAATTACCTAATGAAGATTTACATAGCTGTTATGAACATTCTGTTTTTGAGACTTTTTATCTTAAATTACTGCAATATGAAATTATTGGTGAAATAAAAGATTCTATAAGTATAGCTAAATTCAACCATCAAAAGAAAGAAAAAGCAAGTGAAATATATGTATATAAATATAAAAAAATTTTGCATGAAAAAGTAAAAATAGATAATGTAAGTTATTTTATTAAGGAAAATATAGATAGAGTATCAGAACTTTTTTATATGAAATCTAATGTTAGCAAAGAGGAAAAAAAATATCTCACAAGTGATACAACCATAAAATATATTAATAATTTTATTGATATTTGGAAATGTAATACAAGACAAGACTTAAATAAAGAAGATACAATTCCTTTATTGAATATAATAAGTGCTTTACAAGAAATAAAATACAGTAAGATACCTAAAAAAAGCTGTAAAAATAATTTTGAAAAAAATCTAATGTCAAATTTGAAAAAGGGTGTGAAGGCCCCAAGTCAGTATAAACTATTATGGATAAATAAGGTTGATTATAGAATATTTATTAATCTAGATAAGGAAGAGGACTTTTACTTAATCAGTTCTATTCACATAAATTCAAGAATTATAATTGAATATATAATGAAGTCTAATAGTATAAATAGTATGGTAGATAATAATTTAATTATTTTAGAAAAGTTACTAAGCAATATTTTTAGTAATAATTTTAGTATGAAGTATTTAAATGACATTAGGAAGAAAGTATTTTGTATTAGTGGTTATAAAATATCAGCAATTAATACTAATGTTCTATTTAATTGCTTTGAAAAAGTAAAAGAATATGGATTAGGCAAGTTTCTGACAGAGGATATATTGGATAATATTAAAATATTTCAATTAGAAATAGAAATAAAAAAGAAAATTCCAGTATATATAAACCCCAGTTTTGAAAAATTATTTAAATTTAATTTGGTTTTAAATTCTCATAAAGAAGATAAAAAAGAATTTGTTATTTATTATAAAATTAATTTAAATGAAAGAATTATAAATTTAATAAATTTTAAAATGATTAAAAAATAATTCTATTCTTCCCAGACTGTGAATTAAATATCCTTTAAAATTTAACTAAGGAACAGGAAACAATCTTGTTTCTTAAATTTAAATTAAAAGGAGATAATTTATATGAAGGCAAATTGTATTGGAATTCTTTATGAAAAGGGAGATTATTACACTAGTAAGAGGGTATCAGATGGTAGTAAGGTAAAAATAAAAGGAGATTATATACAAATTCCTCAAGGAAATGGATGGGCTAAGAATTTAAAAGCTTCTAAATTAATTTTAAAAGTTGAGATTAATGGAAGTTTACATGATATATGGATTGATCAGTATTTTAAAGACAATATAGGAAGATTAACTAAGAATCGTAGGGCTAATATTATTGATAGTATGCCATCTGTAGTTGAAGTAGATGAATTTAATCGTCAAGATTCTTCTCCATATTATGTTGTTAAGTATGAAGAACTTGAAGCTTGGGCATCAAGAGTTAGAATTAAAGAAGGTTGTTAATATGGAAAATAAAAAGTAAAGTATTGTGTACTATAATGTTGAATTAACTGTTTATAGAGGAGTAACACAATTTTGTCATGTACAACTATGAAATTATTTTTAAGATTATAAATAAAGAGTATAAGAAATAATGGATGAGCAAAATACTCTAAAGTTAAAAGTAGTCAAGTCCATATCAAAAAGCTATGAATGAAAATTTTATAGCTTTTTAATTTTTAAATGTAATATTTATATATTCATTACATAAGCAAATAGAATTTAGATTTACTATATATTGAAATTAGAAAAAAGTATTGTTATAAATTTAAATAAAAAAATGCACCTTTCGATTTAAGAAAGATGCCAAAACCATTATAATATGTATATTTGAATATAGTTTCTTAATTATTATTATAACATTAATCGACATCTTTTACATGTTCAATTATGTCTTCTATATTGCAATCAAATACATCACAAAGTTTATCTAACATATCAATATCAATTCTTTTAATCGTTTCATTGTAGAGAGCAGTAATTGTGCTAGGTCTAATACCAGTTTTTTCACTTAGTTCTATTCTAGACATTTTACATTTACCAAGCAATTCTGATATTTTTATTCTGATCATTTAAAATCCCCCCCAATAATTAATAATAAATTAATTATACTTATTCTAAAGAAAAATATCAATAGGAGTGAATTATTAACGCTAGGAGTTAAAAAATAACGCTAGGAGTGAATTATTAACGTTAGGAGTGAATTTTTATATTAGGAATTATTGACTTATGGTAAAAAATGGATTATCATCTAGATATAATAAGTAATCACTCCTATGAACTAAATCAAAAGGAGTGAAATAATATGAAATTTTTAAAGATAATAAAAAAAAATAAACTATCTATTTTAGTTGTAGCTTGTATCGTAATTGGATGTGCTGGAATTTTTAGTATAAGTACACTAGGCAAGAAGGTATCTAAGGTCTCACAATTAAGTTCTAATAAGATAGAAAATAATGAAAATTCTAATAATGATAACTTAGAAAATAGAAGTGTAAACGTTCCAACTATTGATTTAAGGGATAATGTAAATACTATACAAGAAGAAAAAGATAGAAAGGATTCTGAGAAAAAGAATAAAGTTCAGAATATAGATAATATAACTAACAATAATACAATTAAAAACAATAGACCTACCAAAGAAGAAGTTCAGAAAAAAAGTGAACCAAAACCAAAAGTTTCAAATAATAATAAGTTAGTTAATCCAGAAGTTGTTAAAGATTCTGAGGATAATAAACCTGAAGATAATTCAAATAACCATGATAAACCATCTGATAATAATAAATCGGATTTAGTTGATGTACCAGGTTTTGGGCCTAGCAAACCAACTAAAACTGATGGTAAGGATGTAGATTCTGGTGGAGATTTTGATAAGGTTGTAGGGGATATGTAATTCATATTAAGGGGGATAATTTTATGAAGATTAATAAAAAACTATTGGCATTAGGAATGTCAGTAATGATATTCACAGTTAGTTCATCTAATGCATTTGCTTTATCATCTATAGATAAAATTCAGGGACAAGATGAATATGAAACAGCTGCTCTTATAGCAGATAAACAAAATTACAGTACAGCAATAATTATAAACACAGATAGAACATTAGCTGATGGATTAAGTGCAAGTGGTTTAGCAGGTGTAGAAAATGCACCAATATTACTAGTTAAAAAAGATAATATACCTTCATATACATTAAAAAGGTTAGATAAAGTTAAAAAAGTATATATAGTTGGAGGGAAGAATTCAGTTAATGAGTCAGTTGAAAAAATATTAGTTGATAAAAACATAGAGATACATAGAATAAGTGGTAATGATAGAATAGATACTAGTTATAATGTAGCTAGAGTAGTAAACAGTAAGACTAAAATAGAAAAAGTCATGTTAACAAATGCTTTTAAAGGTGAAGCAGATGCTATGAGTATTTCACAAGTAGCTGTTAGGGAGAAATCTCCTATAATACTTACAGATGGAAAAACTATTCCTTTTGATATTAAAGGTATAAAAAGCTTTGTTATTGGTGGGTACACAAGTATGAGTAATAAATTAGTAGAGAAAACTAACTCAACTAGATTAGGTGGAATAGATAGATATGAAACTAATACAAAGGTAATAAAATATTTTTATAAAGATCCTAAAGAATTTTATATAGCAAGTGGAGCTCATTTAATATATTCACTTGTTGGATCAACAATAGCTAAGAGTAATCCAATTGTTTTAGTTGGTAAAGGTAGTGATAAAGCAATATTAAAGGGAGCGGCTAAGGTAACTGCATTAGGGAAAGTATATGATAAGGATATAGAAGAAGCTATAAATGCTGTGAATGGTAAAGCAAATAAACCTGATTCAAATAAAGAAGTGGTTGATGTCCCAGGTTTTGGACCACAAAATCCTACTGATAGCAAGGGCGAAGAAGGTAATTCTAATGGAGATGCAGATAAGGTTATTGGAGATATGTAAAGCACAAAATTCAATATAACTATGAAAAATTATGAGATATTATATCTCATAATTTTTTTATTTAAAAATAAAATCTAAGGAGAACTATGATGAAAAAAAAAATAATTTCAATGATTATTTGTATTCTTATGATATTTATTTCAGTAATAAGTTCATTTGGTGATGGTGATGGAAATATAGATGGAGGAAGTGGCGGAGGAAGTGGAAGTGGTGGAAATAAAAATAATAAGTGGACAGCAGGTGATGAAGGTGTAAGAGTTAGTATAGTTGATGCAAAGACTCAAGATAGAGTTGGAAAATCTATTGATTTAACCAATAGAAAGCCAAATATAAAGTTTCATTTTGGGAAAAAAAATAAAATAGAATATCGTAATGGAACTCAATTAAGTCTTTCATCACAAAGTTATGAATACACAAATCCTGCTCGAAAATTACCTGTTATTATTTCAAGTAATACATATGGAAAAAGTGATATAAATAAAATAAAAAAATATTTTTGTAATGATTGGACTCAACAACTAATAGCGAAACAGATTGGAATTGACTATGAGGAAATGACTGGTGGGGAATATAAAGTTCTTTTAGAGCCTATAGCCTATTTCACATTTGCTGGAAATAAGATGGCTATGACAGCAACTGAGGCTGCATTGTATAATAAAAAACTCGGTGGTAATAAACTAAGAAATAAATTAGCAAGTATATCACATAAAAACTTACCTCTCTCTATGTTTTTAGAAAAAGATGATTTAGGTTTCAAAGCTTGGAAAGGTATTTCGGATACAGATAGAGCAAAAGCAAAAGATGATGATACAATAATTAAAATGCTAGGTTTAGGTATAGTATACTTTAATAATGAACCAAAAGAAGATGATGAAGTTGTAATTCCTCCAGTAAAACCACCTAATCCAGAAGAACCATCTAAACCAGATGAAGGTGGTCAAAGTGATTATGAGTATAGGACAGATACAGATGTTATAACTTCAATAAAGATAAAAGGATCTAATCGAACACCTAAAAATCCAGTTAAAGTGATTTTTAATATTAAGGGGAAAGATTATTCTATGAATAACATATATCTCCCAAAAGGAGGCGGTGAACAATATGCTTGGGTTAAATGGCATACTCCAAAAACTCCTGAGAAAATAACTATTAAAGTAAGTTCAAATGCTACTACAGATAAAGCAACCATAATTGCAAATGTAGTTGATTTAAAAGAAAAAGTTCCACCAGATCCTAAAGCAAAAGACAGGAATGATAATTTTAAAACTCCAAATTTGCCTAACCCATATGTGAAAACTAATGCTACCTATGGGGAATGGGATTGTTATTGGGTTCCACATTGGGTATATTATTCAGATGGTGATGGTGGAGGAGAATGGGTTGATGAGGGTTGGTATGAATGGAAATGGTTAAGTTACAATGTTTCTTTGACAGCTAATATGCAAGTTAAAGCTGATTCAAAAGTACCTACATCTAAATCTGATAGAAAAGAAATGAAATCAGGATATGGGTTTAATGTAAATGTAGATTCAAAAATGAATTATGATGCTCCTGAAACAAGTTTTACTGGTGCTCAGAACGTAAATACTTTATATCCTGAATTTAAATATGAAACATATAACAGAGTTTTACAAAGGATTCAAAATAGTTTAAGTTCTAAATTTGAACTAAAAAATAATAAGTACTCTACATATAATCAAAAAGCTCATTTTACACCTATTTGGTATAAAGATGGAGCATACAATGTTTATGGGCAAGTGATGGATGTGTGGACACCTGTTGGTGAGTTAAGAATAAATGTTAATAATGCCATGACAATAAAAGGAAATCTATTTCAAGATTGGCATATAGGACCACTTAAAGATTAATGAAGATAAATAAATTTTATGAAATATATAAATACTTAAAACACTAATTAGTATATAAATACTAATTAGTGTTTACATACTAATTAGTATATGATATCATAATTGTAATAACGAATTAGAGGAGGAATTAGTATGAGTATGGTTTTTGAATGTAATATTGATAAGGATGTTATTGATAAGTTTAAGTTAGCTTTAACATTAAATAATGATGAAAAAGATGAAATAATTGAAAGGCTTATGATGCAATATATATCAACTAGCTTTTCTAAGGCTTCACAAGTGTATAAACCTAACATGACTTTTGAAAATAATACTGTGAATGTTGAGACTGGTAAAGCAAATAATAGAATTCCTAAATGGGCTAATAGATCTCAACAAAATAATCATAAGATTGTAAGAGCATTTTTTCAAGTGGAGAATGAATTAGGATATGTACCATTAGATGAATTAGAAAAAAGATGTAGTGACAATGAAAAATATCATTCAACTTATGTAAGAGATTTTAAAGGAAATTTCAATCAGATGAAAACAGATGCACCAAAATCTCATGGAAAAGTATTTGAAGTTGTAGATGGAGAAGTTGTTGTATGGGACTACATAAAAGAAACACTTATGGAGTATAAGAGTTATTTTATCCAATCTAATTTATGATAATATTAAGCAGATATTATGTTTTACTAAGAAAGGGATGAATTAATTGAAACTTCAGTTTGAAAGATGGTGTGAAGCAAATAATGTTAAAGGGGAGACTTTGAAGTTATTTAATGAAGGAGTTATATGTTATAAGATTGGAGCATATAGAGCTTCATTTATAATGACCTATCTAGGCTTTCAACATGAGTTAAGAAATAGAATTGTTACATCTCATAATAAACCAGATAATATAAAAGATAGTTATTGGAAGCAAATAATAGAAAGAGTTCAAGATGATAATAGTTGGGATACAGAAGTATTTAATACAGTTAATAGAACAAAACCTGATAACATATTTTTAATAGATGATGATATTAGAAAAAAATATGATTACTGGAGAAGTATAAGAAATGATTGTGCTCATGCAAAGGGAGAAATTATAAGCAATCCTCATATAGAGTCATTTTGGCTATTTATAGAATCAAATTATAATAAGTTTGTTATTAATGGAGGAAAAGCAGGACTATTAGATAAAATAAGAAATCATTATGATATAAGGTATACTGAACCAGGCAAGGATTTAAATTATATAGTTGACAGTATACTATCTTCAGTTAAAACAGGAGAACTTCAAATACTATTAAATGATATATATAACATGTTTAAAGAAAATAACAAAGACTGGGTATTTAACCCTAAAAATCCTAAGCATGATTTTTGGGACTGTATTATTCGTTCAGAAAGCGAAATTTTGAGAGATGCTATGATAAATTTTGTAAAAAAAGACAAAGATTTATTTATTGAATTTATAGGCTATCATCCTGAACAAGTATCAATTTATTTATCAGATAAAGCTCTTGCTAGAAAGATTTGGACAGAATGCATAACGGACATGTTTAGTGATTCTCCATTGGTAAATGAAGACGTATTTTTAGAAGAAGGAGGTGAATATAGTGTCTGGATATGTGTTAAGAAGTTGCTTGAAGAAAATATAATACCTCAAAAAGAAGTTGAAGAATTTTTACATTTGATATGGATGACGTCAGACAGCTATTTTTATGGTTTTGTTCCTTATAACATGGTTGAATTTATGTATAATTATGATTATTTTAAGTCAATGAGAAGTATAATGTTTGAAGAGAAAACATATAGTAAAACTGATTTACCAAATAGTGCAAACAAATATTGGTATGCTATGAAAGGTATTATAATGAAGCTTGGCATAGAAGAAAATGAGATATTAGTATTAGAGAAATTATATAGAAAGCTTCCACATGGAATATTTCATAATGGGCTAGGCGATTTACTAGCTAATAATGAGGAATTTAAAGCACAATATATGGAGGTATTAGAAAAGTATAATATAGAAGTACTTAATTTAATTTATATATTATCAAAGTAAGAAACAAAAAATTAAATTGTACGATTTATGATTTGTATTTTGATAATAAATATTTTATGGAGGACAATATGGAAACTAAGAATGCAGGAATGATGATTTCAGTTGAAGGTAATATTTGTTGTGGAAACAAGAGGTAATTATCCTGTAAAAAGGAATGTTAATTTAGAAAGTCTAGGAATATTATCTACAATATGTTTAATTTTTAATAGAAGAAAAAAATAATTAAACTTTTTTATATCATAATAGTATTTAGAAGAGTTATATCTTTAATTAATTATTTTAACACATAAGATGGTTGTGAAGTTATAGTGTTTATTCTGTATAAAGCATAATTTTTAGAAAAAAGCATAAGATATTTAATAGTAATTAACTCTAGAAGAATGTAATGCGTTCCTCTAGGGTGTTACAAAATAAAATTCAAAAATATATACTATGAATAAAATTATGTAAAGAGAGAGATCATCATGGAATTTTTAGGTACTAGAATAAGAGAACGAAGAAAAGAATTAGGGCTTACAATAGAACAACTATCTGAAAAAATTGATATAGGGTATAACCACCTCAGTAATATTGAAAGAGGTAGAAAAATACCAAGTTTAAGTACATTTTTAGAACTTATAAATGCTTTAGATATATCAGCAGACATAATTCTTAAAGATTCAGTTGAGCATGTTAAACCAAATGTTTTAAATGAAATAACAAATAAATTGGAAGATTTGAATCCTGATCAATTGAGAACTGTAGAGGAAGTTTTAACTGTATTAATTAAAAATCTAAAATATTTAGAAAATAAAGATTAAAAAAGAGTTATTTTAATAAGATAACTCTTTTTTATGTTCATAAGTTATATTATAGCTGCTTTATAGTACCTATAATATAACTTTTTTTATGAATATTTTTAAGAGGTGATAAAAATGTTTTTTGATAAAAATGAAAGAAAAAATTTTAAAAAACAATTAGAAAGTAAACTAAATTATGATGTGATTTTAGCTAATTGTAGAATAGAAGGGATAGAGTATCCTTCTATTTTATTTAAATGTAATAGACAAACAAATTGGGGAGTTGTATATGTTGATGAAAAATCAAATGAATATTTAAATAAAAAATTATATTATTGGGGAAGGTTGTGTAAATATGAAGAAGAATCAAAAGAGCTATTAATTGATACAGTTATAATAAGTGAATTTCTATCTATAGAAAAGGCAAAAGAGATATTAACTAATGGCGAGCTATATCCTAAGGAATACAGAAATGATATAGATAATAAATCATCTATATTAACAACATCAAATAATGAATAATATTGTGGAGGAAATATGTTAAATAAATTTGGAAAATACAAAATAGAATTTGTAGCTAATATTGAGGATATATTTATTCATATAACAATTTATAAAAAACTTGTGATAGAAGAAGTATCAGAGATATCACTTTTTCAGCTAGGAAATTATAGTGAAATAAAGCTTTTGTCAGATGGTATTTATATAAGCAGTAATATGTTAGGAACTATAGTTATACAGAATAGTTTTAGACATAAGTATGAGATTAAAAAATTAATAAAGAAAAATACAATAGCTGAAGATTATATAACAAGTTTAAATGAAAGCGAGTTGTATAAATCAGTTCTAGGAAATGAAGAATTTGAAATTATAAATGAGGATATAAGTTTTGTTTTTAATACTCTTAAGAAGAAATATAGTGATTCAGATTATTTTGAATTAAATAATATTACTTATAAAATTACAGAACTTTAAAGGTGATCAGATGAAAATAAAAACATTTAGAGGAAAATCTATAAAAAATAATCACTGGATATATGGACATTATTATTCAACAGGAGTTAATGATACTAAAATACATAAGATAGTATATAACACAGGAAAACCAGATTTAATAGATCATCATATACCAATAAAAAGAAATACGCTAGGAGAAATTACATTTAAAAAGGATTCTGATGGAACTAATATATATTCTGATGATATAGTTTATTCAATAGTATATATAGCTAAAAATGATATGAAAGACTTGTATTTTGATAAAAAGTCAATAATATGGATAATAAAATTTCATGATGGAAGTTGGAAAATTTATGATGGTGATAGCTACTATTTATTATTTAATGAGTCAAATGAGATAACAATTATAGGTAATAAAGATGATAATCAAGACTTATTAGATAAATATAATTTATTGAAGAGGTGATGTATTTGAGTGAGAAAAATTATATTATAGAGTATTCATTAAAAGATATAAGAGAAAAAATGAAGCTTAATAATAGAAATATTTTTAAGGCTTTAGAGTTATTAGAAAATACTCAGTATCATCTTATACAACAAATTATGAAAAATGAGCAAATAATAGATAGAATGAACTTAGATAATATAGAAAATTATTCAGAAAAACTAATTGAAGTAAAAGAATATGTTAAAAACAAAAAAATAAAATTTTGGACAAGTATGTTGCCACCAAATTTGTTTTCAATTGAATCATCAAGATATTATGCTGATTATAAAGAGCTAACTCAACAATTAATAATTTATAAGCTTAGTGACATTGATGAACATTTTGACAAGGTTATTATAAAGTACAAATTATATTTAGATTACTTAAGATATGATGTTGATAATTATTTCTTTAAGAATTATACTGATGCAATCAGGAAATCAGACTTAATTAAAGATGATGATTATTCTAAAGTAAAGATATTAATTGAAGGAGGATGTGATGAAAGATTAGGCTTAGAAATAATCATTTATAATCAAAGTTTCTCTGATGAATATGCAAATGAGATTTTAATTCTGTAATATAAAATTCAATATTGAATTTTTTTATTTTTCAATATTGAATTTTATACGTTTTTCAATATTGAAAAATGAAAAATAGAGAGTATTGAATTTCAATATTGAAAAAAAAGAAAGAATCTAGTATTTACAATGTGTACAGAGTTCGATAGCATTAAACAAAAAACACAGGTTTATGTTAGCTGTCAAAAATAGCTAAAATTAGTGTACTGATAAGAGATTATTTAAAGCTCAAAAATTTTGCAAGATAACTCTACTAAAAAAAGCTCTATTTACAATAAAAATAATAATGAAAAGAAGGGAGTTTTTAAAAGAGTGAGTAATTTAATGATTAAAGAACGAGATTTGAAATGTCTCAGATTATTAAATGAATATGGTGCTGTGAAAAGAAAATATCTACATATAATTTATCAATTAGATGATGTAAATTCAAAGAGGTGTAATCAATATAAATATGCACGAATAAATAAATTAAAACAAGAACAATACATAGAAGAAACTGACAAAATATTCATATTAGGAACAGAAGGTAAAAAATATTTAAATCTAATTGGAGATGAATTACATTATAGAAATCACCTTAAAATGAGTAAGAGAAAATTTTTATCAGAAGTACATGAGCTGTTATGTAAGTTTAATAATTTTAAAATTACATTAGGCAGAACCAAAATACAATTAAATCAAGATGGAATAGAATTCATAAAGCTTTTTTATGGTAAAGTTATTTCAAATGATGATAAAGAATATCTTGTATATAAGATAAAAAAAGAGTCTACTAATGCTTATATAAAAAGAGTAATTAATGAATTTAATGATTTTATGGCAACAAATATTATAATAATATTTGAGACAGAAAGGCAATTAAATTATTATAAAGAAATTGATGGACATAAGAGGACAATAAAAAAAGAAATATTAGTTATGTATGAAGAAGAATCTTTTAAGGTCTTAAATTTAATTTCTGATAATAAGCTTAATAATGAAAATGTATATAGACAATTAAAAAATAATATTGATATTAAGTACATAAAAAATTATTTATATATAAACAATGTAATAACATTTAATTTTCTTGAAGATGATTTTGTAAATGAAGAATTGACAGATTATTTTATAAAAGAAAAAAGAATTGATAATTATTATATATTATGTTTTGAACATCAAAAAGATAAAATTAGAAATAAATTTAAGAATGCAAAGCTAGTTAGTCTAAGTATCAATTCTATGTATAAATAACATGAAATATAACTATGTAGAGATGTTTTATAATTATTTATGGTGTTTTTATATGATAACAAGCTAAAAATTGAATAAGACCTATTATAATACAATATTTAGTTTCTATAGCTGAATATTGTATTTTTTTTAGGAGGTGATTAAATTATCAAAGATTTATCTAATTTTAAGTAACATATTAAAAAAGATACAAAGAAGTAGTCAGAAAAAGTATTTAGCACTTATAGCTACAATAATATACATGGAAGCTCCTATTGTAATTATGATTAGAGAAGGATTCTTTAATGTAAATTTATTAGAGCTATATTTTTCTCCTATTAAAGTCTTGTTTAAGTTATTTAATTTCCAAATAATATTTACACTTATAAATCTTAATATAACTTTCTTAATATTTGGATTCATAATAAGGGCCATATTCATTGTAAATAAATCAGGTTCTTTTAATTTTGAGGAGAAAGAGAAAAAAATAGATTGTGCAAAAAATTTAGGAACATATGGAACTGCTGAATGGATGGGAAGAAGCGAAATTAATAAATTACAGGATTATATTTCAATTAATACAAATGAAGGTATAATATTTGGATATTTTAGGGGTACAAAGGATATAATCACTTTGCCTAAAAATACATTCAATAATCGAAATGTAGCTGTATTTGGAAGTTCAGGTTCAATGAAGTCTCGTAGTTTTGTTATTCCAAACATTTTAAATCTCATTCGCTCAGAAGAAAGTATGTTTATAACAGATCCAAAAGGAGAGCTTCTTAGAAAATGTTCTAGTATATTAGAAAAGTTTGGTTACATAGTAAAGGCATTAAATTTAAACAATATTGAATGCTCAAATCAATGGAACATATTATCAACTGTAGAAGATGATATGAGTGCTATAACATTTGCACAATCAATTATGCTTAATACAAAAGAAAATAAAAAAGCTGGAGGTGATTTTTGGGAAAAAGGACAAGAAAACTTATTAAAGGCATTAGTTTTATACATAATAAAAGAACTTCCAGAAAATGAAAGAAATATGACTTCACTATATAGTTTTCTAACTGCAAAAGATGCAGCTAAAAAACTAGAAATGAGATTTAAATTTCTTAGAGAAGACCATATTGCGATTCAGCCATATAATATATTTTTAGAAAGCTCTGAGAATACTAAAATAAGATCTGGAATGATCTCTGGATTAGCAACTAGATTACAATTATTCCAGTCTAAAAAATTTAAAATGCTTACATCAGAAAATGAGATAGACTTAGGGATTCCAGGAAGAAAAAAATGTGCTTATTTTGCTGTTTTACCAGATTCACATGCTTCATTTGATTTTATGGCCTGTTTATTTTTTTCTATGGCTTTTATAAAATTGATATCAATAGCAGATAGAAAACCAACAGGAAAATTAGATAAACAAGTAAATTTCATATTAGATGAGTTTCCTAATATAGCTCAGATTCCTGACTTTGAAAAGAAAATGGCTACAATACGTTCAAGGGGTATAAATGCGTTTGTAATATTTCAAAATATAACACAACTTCAAAATAGATATCCAGAAGGAAAATGGGAAGATATTTTAGGGAACTGTGACAATCATATATTTTTGGGATGTAATGAAAATACAACTGCTAAATTTATCTCAGACACTTTAGGTTCTATGACTATTAAAGATTTTTCAGAAAGTAAAGATAAATATAGTTTTAATCCATTAGAAAAGAAAATATCCGAAAAATATGTAAAAAGAAATATTTTAAATATGGATGAGGTTAGAAGGATAAATCCGTTTCATTCTATATTAATGCTAAAAGGGCAAAATCCTATAAAAATGAGTAAGATGGATTACACGAACCATGAACTTAGTGATGAAATGGAAGAAATACCAATATATTATATGCTCAAAGAATGGTCCAAAGAATTCCATAAAGATTGCCTATATTCTTTTAGAGATGAAATAACAATTGATGAACATATGGAAGAAGATATGAAAGAAAGAAATATAAAAGCTCTTCAAGAGTTAGATATGTTGATAGCAGAATGTGAAAATAAATCTTTTGAACAGAGTAATTTTAATACCAATGAATTAAGTAATCAGATATTTAATATAAAATCTATTAGTAATGAAACTAATCCTGAAAAAGATATAAAAATAAACTTAGAAAAAAGTGATCTCATACAGGATGAGTATAATTTAGAATTTTATGAGTATGAAGCACAACAAATAATATTAGAAGAAGAATATTATAATGAATTAGAAATACATGAAGATAAAGGGATTTCTAATGAAAGAGATTTAGTTGTAGAAGATGTTGGAGGAGATATACATATAAATATAGCTCTAAACAATGAAGAAGATGAAAATGATGATATAGATATAGAAAATAAAAAAGAATTGATGTCTTTATCTATGTTCAACAAATAAAAAACTTGGAGGATAAAAAAATGGAAGAAATAAGAATAAATGAGGAAACAGTAAAAATAGAGGAAAGTAATGAAGTTAGAAATATCGAGCTTCCAGATTCAGAGTTGATACAATTTATGGAGAAAGACAAAATAAATGAAATTGAAGAAGTAAATGTTGATAGTACAAATGTAACTACTAATGAAGAAAATACATTAATTGAACAACCTAAAAGAAGAAATAATTATACTGGAGAAAGACAAAAAATATCTGAATATAGAGATTTAATGTATCAAAGATATATTGATACTTGTGTAATACAATCTGTAGAAAGAGAAAACAAAAATGGTGATATATATGCTTGTGCTTACAAAGATGAATTAAAGATAAAGATACATGTAGAAGAAATAGATTTATATTTACCTTTATCTGTTAGAAAATTGGAAGGAAGTCAACTTATAGCTGCTAAAGTAAGAGGTTTAAGAAGAATGGTTGGTTCTACTGTATCATATTTGGTAATATCTATAGATGAAGAAAATGAGGTTGTTTATGCTTCTAGAAAAAGAGCATTAGAAATATTAAGAAAAGCTAGACCTCATAATGTAAATGATATTGTAGTAGCTAAAGTTATAGATGTAAATGATTATTATGCTGTGACAGAATTTGATGGCCAAATAGGCACTATTGGGAAAAGAGATATATCTAACTCTAGAGTTTATAGAATACAAGATTACTTTAAAATAGGTGATGAAGTAAATTTAAAGATATTAAAATTAGATGAAGAAGGATGCTTTTTAAGTAGAAAAGAACTTGAAGAAGACATATTTGATAAATATATTATTGCTAAAAAATATTATTCAGAAAGAGGTGTATATATAGCAAAGATAAAGGAGCTTTCAGAAAAACTAATATATCTTGAACTTAGAAGAGGATTAACTATAGCATGTAATTATCCTGTGAAAAGGAATGTTAATTTAGAAATAGGAAAAGAAATAACTGTATTATTAAGAAAGATAGACAAAGAAAAGAAACAATTATCTGGTCGTATATTTTAGTATAAAAAACGATTTTTCAAAAGAAAAATTTGAATTATCCCTAAAAAATAAGTAATAAAAATCTAAAATTGGAGTTAAACTTAACATTTGATTAGAAAAAATCAATTTTAAAGCAACTCCTTTTTTAGATTTCAGATGTTAATCATATAAAAAAATCTAACTTACCACTAACACCTTGCTTTTGTTTAAAATCTTTGTCTAAAGTTAATTACCATATTATAAGTAAATCGATTATATTTAAGATATAGACATGTCCATTCTTTCTTCCAAATTTAAAATTATACTTTTAATTACCTCTTGATGTTCTGTATATATACCAAGCTCTTGTCTGAATCCCCACTTTGGATTTCCTTTAAATGATAGCCAGTTAAAACTGGTTACAACCATAAAGTCTCTGTCACAAACTAGTACTTTTTCATGTGTATTTGCAAGTCTAGTAATTTTTAATCTACTATTTTTTTCTTTTATTTTATTTAGTCTATATATTATTTCCTTATCTGAATCTTCTTTATCTGATATTCCATACCCAATGTATACACTTACCTTTCTTCCAATAGCTTGCTTTATTAGATTCTCTATCTCAGAATCCAGTCCTGACTTTTTTATCCAAGGTGATACTACTATTACAAATTCTTTAGCGTTCTTTAGCGTTTTAACTAATAATTCTCTATGTTCATATGTGTGAACTACTCTCTGTTCGCTATTTAATTTATTCTTTAGCGTAGAAATTTCTTTTTCAAGGGCTCTAATACGTTCAACCAATCTATACTTCTCTTCTGAATCAATAAAATCTTCTGATAAAATATTTTCACTTTCTTTTATTTCAGCTTCTATCTTTCCTACTTCTTCTTCTACTTTTTCCCTATTTTTTTCATGTTCCAATGCATTATCTATAATATCTTTAGGAAGTTTTTGTGTAAAACTATTTTGTTCATTGACATCTTCAAAAATAATATTTTCATCTAAATCAATTTGTTTTATACTATTATTTTGCATTTTTAGAATTATCTCTTCATATTCAGGGACTCTATCGCCTTTTTCGAATACCTTTATATCCATTTCTTCTCTATCAATACTACAAAAAACTAATATGTTTAACTTTTTATATTCAAGGTAAGATTTATTTATGGAGTTAATTGATAAAATATTTCCATCATACTTATCATCCTTAGCATGTTCTTTGTTATATTTTTTTATAATCCTAGAGACAGCATTTTTCTTTATATCTTTCAATTCATCTCTAGTTTTATAAGGTTTTAGTATTCTTAAATTAAATTTTTTTGCTTCTTTAACATTATAAAATTTCACATTACTCATAAAAATATTTTTTGTTAGTCCATCAGCATAAATCTGTATATTTAGTTCTTCAGGAACAAGTAAATTTAATTCTGCTAAAACATTCCTTCCTTTTGGTGTTATTAATACATCATTCTCTGAATTAACTTTAACCAAATCTAGTCTATTCAACTCTACTATATTATCATATATTATGTTTTTATCTAATCCTAGAAACTTACTGATTTCCTCTATTTCCTTTATTTCATTACTAAGAAATTTCAAACAAAACTCCTGAACTATACCTAATTCCTTCTTTTTTTGCATAGTAATATTTAAATCCATTTTATATACTGGACATGCACATTCACAGTATTTCACTAATTCATACCCTGGCATACTTTTTGCATATTTTTTAGCTATTTCTTCTATCCTCATTACTATACCTCCTTTAGTTCACATGAAGTTTTATCTTTATTAATATATTCTAATACTTTATAAAATGGATTCTCTTTCTGATTCCATAAAAACTTATTTTTAGCTACACAAGCATGATCTCCTACTAATATTAGTAGTTCTTTTGATCTAGATAAAGCGACATTTAGCCTTCTCATGTCCTTTAAGAAACCAATTTTACTATCTTTATTACTTCTAACAATGCTATATAATATTATATCTGTCTCTCTACCTTGAAATGCATCCACAGTATTTATGTCTACTTTGATTCTCTTAAATATCGATTTATATTTAGATTCATATTGTTTTCTTATCATACTTTTTTGAGCTTGATAGCCAGCTATAATTCCAACTTCTTTATCAATATTATTTTTAAGACAATCTTCATCTATTTTTTCTAGAGTATCAAAAATAATGTCTATTTCACATTTATTTATGTATGTATCTTTTATCTTTTCTTCTAATCTATTTTGTTTTCTGGATGTAGATAGCCAAACTACACTTTTTCCCCTCCACATATTCAATCCATGATCTCTATCTTCAAATGTAGTTCCAGATTTTAATTCTCCATTGTAGAAAACATTACTTATCAAATTACCTATTCCAGGACTCATTCTATATTGTTTGTCTAACATAATCTTGCATGAACTATTTATATTATTAGCAATATATTCAAATAAGCTTTCTTCTAATTCAGCTTTATTTATATTAAGCTTCTTAAGCTCCTCTTCTTCTAAGTCTCTATCTATAATTGGTGGAAGCTGCTTATGATCTCCAACTAATATTATTCTTTTTCCTAATACCATTGGAACTAATATCTCTGGAGGTGTTGCTCTACCAGCTTCATCAATTATTACCCAGTCAAATACTAAGCTTGCACTAGATGCAATATTAGCAACACCTAAACAAGTAGCTCCTATAATTGTTGCACTATTTACTGCTTCATTTAAGAATTCTTCACATTTGACTATTCTATCAGACCATTCCTTTATAATTGGTTCTATAGTAGATAATTTTTTATAATCATATTCTTTTTCTTTTATTTTGAATTCTATATCATTTTTTATAGAATAATATTCTTTATCATTATTTATACCTAACATATCTTTACTATTTTGAATTTCATTTAATATTGATTCTTTGTTTTTTGTTATTTTAGATATTTCTTCTTCTAATTCAGCTCTTAAATTACTTATATCGTTTGCTTCATCTATATTTCTTAAAAATTCATTACCTAAATTTAGATAATCTATCATAAAATCATTAATAATTATTTCAAGACTACTATCTATAATATCGTTTTCTTTTGACTTTATTTTCAAAGAAAATTTCTTTATCTCTGAGAATGCTTTATTTACTAATATAAATTTTTTATTTATTTCATCCAATTTAGTTTTGTTATTTAAAATTTTATCATCTACAGTATTTATTTCAGCTTCTAGAGAATCTATTTTATTTATAAGTTTATAGTTATTAACAATTAATGGATCTATTTGGATTTTATCTTTAAATTTTTCTAGGTATAATTTGCTCTTCTCAATTACTGTATTAGTCCATTCTTCCAAAAACTCTTCTATCATGTAGTCATGTACATTTTCTGATAATTTCTCCCTTCTACCTATTCTTATCATAGATATATCAGGTACTTCATCTTTTATTTTTATTAAAGCATGATCAACTGCTACATTTGACTGTGAAGAAATTAGTATTCTACTATCTTTATTTTTCTTTAGTATTTGAGTAACTATTTCAGTTATAAACGTTGTTTTCCCAGTTCCAGGTGGTCCCTGTAATAAAAATATGTCTTCACTCTGAAGAGCTTTTAAAACACTTTCTTTTTTTAAATCATCTATTTTAGATGATTTAAATACTATATCTGAATGTAATAAGTTACTACTATTTCTCGCTTTTTGAGGGTCAATTAATATTTTACTTAAATTTTGATTAATACTTTCATTATACCTAACTACTGACATAGCTTTCTCTTGCCTTTTAAGTGCATATTCCATCAAAGCTTTATCAACAGATAGTTCACCACTTGTAGATAGAAGAGATAAATCTATATCCTTATTAAGGGTTATAATAACTTCTCCATCCTTAAAATCTGAGAAGTAACCTACATTATGTTGCTTTTGGATATTATCCTTACAAGTCATGGTTAATGGTTGATCTTCTATATAGGGAACCTCCTCTATAGAATCCAGCAACTCAACTCTTATTTGAGAACTATATTTATTTACATCAAAAGTCTCATATCTAAGCGTAAATTTAGCTTTTTCTATATTATCCCTTTGGAGTCTTATTACTTTGTTCCATTTATCAACTAGCCCTTTACTTGATAAATTATCTTGCTTAATTATGTCTAGATGTTTATTATATATGATTATACGCTCAACTAATTCATTTATATTATAATTTATAATTGTAGGTACTCTATCTGACACATACCATTTAAAATCAACAGGCATAGATAAATCCTTATTATTCTCATGTGTTTCTGAGTATCTTGTATTTAAATAAATTGCTGTTAAACTATTTTTAGTTTTATTATTTATGACACATTTAAATGTAAATTGTTTACCATATAGATTTAGTGAAATTTCTCCAGTATTAGATTCTGTTTTATTAATGTTAATAAAACTTTCTGAGTCTAAATCTTCCTGTACTATCTTTATAGCTTCATTTCTATCAGTAGAGTTTATATAATTTAATTGATATAGTTTAGTAACAACACTATTAGTTAAACCTATATAGTAAAATTCTTCATTGTTTGTTTTATACTCATTATTGAAAAAGTTCATTATATCATTAATATTTGAAATACGCTCACTAGCTTTAGGTTCTATCATCTTATTTATAATCTCTTTGTATTCAAACTTTATAGATGTATCTTCTTTTATCTTTGTATATATATCAATTTCTGGGTTTATAATGATATTTGATAGTATTTCATAAATTATTATCCCTAGTGAATATATATCTGATTTATGAGTTATGTCTATACCTAACTTCTGCTCAGGAGATGCATACTTGTGACTTATATAATTCTTTAATGTGTAATCACTATAAAATGTATCTTTCAATTTACTTACACCATAATCAATTACTTTTATGTTAAGTTGTTTATCAATTAATATATTTGATGGTTTCAAATCTCTATGTATTATATTTTTACTATGTGAATACCTAAGAGCATCTAGTATTTGCTTTATTACAATTATTTTATCAGAATCGTTTAAAATACTATCGTTTATATATTCTTTTAAATTTGTGCCTTCAAAATACTCCAAAACTATAAAATACATTTTGTTAATATTGTCAAACCCTCTATCTAATATTTTTATTATATTTTTATTATATTTTTATGTTCTAAAATTTGTAAACTCTCAACTTCTCTATTAAAGATTTTCAAGTTTAATGTATCATCATAAGAGACCTTATCAAATAACTTTACAATACATATTGAATTTTCATCAATTTTTTTACTCAGATCTTGACATAGGCATACAGTTGTCATATTTCCATCATTCAAACTTTTTATAATATTATACTTATTATTTATAACACCCATCATGTCCTCCATTATATTAAAAATTTCATCTAATATTTTACTGTTTATATACATATTTTATCACTTTTTTAATAAATATGTTTTATTCTTATACTTAAATCTCCTTAATATTAAAACTTAAGATATTAATATTAACAAAGAGGTAATAAGAAATAACATATAGAAATCCAAAAGGGGGCTGAACTAAAATTTGATTGAAAAAGATTGATTTTGAAACAATTTATTTTTAACTAAATTTATATAGAAAGTGAGGAGATAACAAATGCTAAAAAGTTATTCAATTAATGAATATATTAAAATACTTAGATTTTGCACATCAGAGCAGCTAATAAGACTAGATCCAAAAGATATAGAAAATGTAACTCCCAAAAGTAAAATCAAAAAGATTAATAATATAAAAAAATTTGCATTAAAAAAAGGACAAAGAATTGTAAAACCAGGCTATAGTTTTTACTATGATAATGAGAACGATATTTTCATAGATGTATTAGCTGACCAAGACAAAATTAACCAGGATGAACTAATATTAACAAATGTATATATAGAGTTTAAAGATATGATGAATATATGTTACTTCAATAAAGATAATGGTGTTATTCCAAGAATATATTTTTACCAAATCTATGAAAATAATGATGAAGAAGACTTGAAAAGATTTGATATTATTTATTGCAATCCTTCAGATCAAAGCTTAGTAGAAATATTAGTTCAGACAGAAGAAGATATAAAAAATATATTGGTAGTTTTAAATGAAAATAATCTTACAAGTTATCGAGAATTTAAATTATTTAAAAATAAAAGGATTGTATTTGTCTTAGTAAAAGATAGAAGATTGCTGTTAAGTGATACCCTGTCTGACATAATACAAAAATATAATAATTATCATAGATGATAAAATTTATTGGTCAATAGATTTTATTGGCCAATAAATATGAATAGGAGAATTTATGAGAAAGTATAGGGATATTTTTTTTGTGACAATCATACATACAATATTAATTTTGACATCTACATCATTAGTAACTATAATAACAAATAGAGTTACTAATGTGTATGTGTATTCGGTTTTAAATATAGTACTATTAGTAATAATATATTACAATATGTATGTTTTAATATATAAATTCCCAGTAGATAAGATTAAATATAAAAATAATAAAAAGAAAATTACACCCTACATAACAATACTACTTTTTATAATGGTTACAAATTCAATACTACTAAGTAAACTTGAAAATACTTTTTTAAATTTAAATCTATATTCTGTACTCCCGAAATTAAACTTAATACTTGATACTTCATCTAAACTTATCATTTATTTATTATCTTTATTTATTCAGACTTGTTTAATTGCTCCTATAGCAGAAGAATTAATTTATAGGAAATTTATATTAAATAATCTACTTGATAATTGTAATGCTTTCAAGTCTATAATATTATCTTCTTTTTTATTTAGTATATATCATTTAAATCTATTACAAGGCATCAATGCAATGATAATAGGTGTCTTTCTAGGCTATTTATACCATAGGACTTGTTCAATTAATATATGTATCTTATTACATTTTATTAATAATTTTATTAACTTCATTATTTTGACAATCTATATTACATAAAAAATCTTTAGTTTTTCTAAAACATTTTAAAATATGACATTTATGCTATAGAACAAGTTAATAATATGCATGAAGTTATTGATTTAGTTGACATTAAGAATAAAGACTCAGAAGATATAGCCATTCAATGCACAGTAAATATATGGTAATAATTGGATTTGATTATATAAAATTATTGCTGTAACATTTAATTAAATAAACAAATGATTGGGGCGATAATTATGTATTTGAAAAGATTATCAAAATCAGAATTAATTATAATGAAATTTATTTGGAGTTTAGATACAGGGGTAAAATCATATGATGTTGTTAATTATATGAAAGAAAAATATAGCTGGTCAGAAAAAACAACACTAAAGACTTTGTCTAAGTTATCAAATAAAAGATTCTTATATATTCAAGAAACAAGTCAATGTACATACTATACAATTTCAATTAAAGAAGATAAGTATTCTGAATTTATATCGCAAAAAATACATAAGCTCTTAGGGTGCAACTCTATAAAAAGCCTTTTAGTGTCATTATTTCAAGAAGAATTAACAGATGAAAAGTTAACCTCATTAGAAGAGTGGGTAAAAAATTGGGAAGAAGATGACTAAAAATTTCACCTATACTATTCTCTAAACACCAATTTAAATATATCTAGTAAAAAAGCCCTCATAATCTAAATAAATGGATTGTAAGGACTTTAATTCTATTATAAATAATAATCAATATATCTAGCCATTTGATGAATTTTTATTAGTTCTATACTTATGTTTTAAATTAATAGCAATTGCTATTGCAGTTGCTATTGAAAATTCACTTAATATTATACTTGGATTCCATATTTCAAAGTAGAAGTGGCCAATAATATAGATAGCGAATGCAATTAAATATATTGCGAGACAACTTAATACAATAAATCTAACCCTATCATTTTTTCTTTCCTTTTCGACTAACTGTTGTTGCTTCTCTAAAATTTCTGTTCTAATTGATATCTCATCTATTTCGGATGGTTTCAAAAGATAATCTATTGTAACATCAAATATTTCGCTTAAAGTAATTAATTTTTCTGTTTCTGGAATAGATTGGCCAGTTTCCCATTTTGATATACTTTGTCTTGATACATTAAGTTGTTCTGCTAAATTCTCTTGAGATAGATTATTTGCTTTTCTTAGTTTTAAAATTTTTTCAGATATATCCATTTTATTTTCCTCCTCAATCTTACTATGTTTTTTGTCAACTTTGAGTTGCATCTTTGTAATAATAAGTATTTTATATAAATTTTATTATTTAATAAAGTAGCTTAAAATTATGTCTTAGGGAAAATTGTAATATCTAAGTATAGTGCATGGAATAAAATTAGAGGAAAGCAAATAAAGTATCTATAAGATTGAAAAATAAATAATAGGATTTAAAATTGTAAATTAGTTTTGGAATTGAGAAATTAATGAAGCCTTTGGGTATAAGTTTAAAACATTACTAGAGTACAAAGTTGCTTGATTTGGAAGTATATGTATGTATTATATTAAACTCCCAAGCTTATTCGAACTTGGGAGTTATCTATTATCAGACTAGACTTCATGTTGTTCCAATGTGATTTGAAATGATGTACCTTTTCCAATAGTGCTAGAAACTGAAATACTACCTTCATGTGCATCAATAATCTGCATAGAGATAAATAAACCTAATCCTTTACCTTGTGTATGATGTTTTTTGCTACTATAGTATTTATCAAAAATATCAAAGGTTATAAATAGCTCTATACATTAGCATCTCATCAATAACTAAATGTAACTTTTTTAAATCTGTATGAAATTCAAATATCTGATTTTCTGATTTTAGATTGTTTGCTATATCAGCAATGAGGTTTTGAAGAAAGGCGACCATTTCAACCTGTGTATATTTAAGCGGCACTTTTCCAGAGGAATCTATAAAAAACGACAGACTTAAATCATCTATTAACTTTTCTATATACACTCCCTTTTTATATATATTATTCAGAAATGTCATTCTCTCTTCTTCACTAAAATTGTGGTTTTTGTTGAGTATTAGAGAAGAGTATCCATTGATATATGATAGTGGCGTTTTCAAATCATGTAATACACCAGCAAGCCAATCAGTTTTTCAATTTCCAGCTTTTCTCGTTCAATTTCAGTTTCTTGAAGCTTATTGCCTAAAGCTTTTATATTTACAAAACTTCCTTATACATAAAGTGGTGCAATGTTTGTTGCTGATAGTAAACTTGCAAAAGAGCTTGGTATTAAAACAGCTTCACAGATGGAAGGTACATTCCAAGGAGGTAATACCGCTGAAGTTGGTTTTGGTCAAGTTGACTCACTTACTATAGGAGATATAAGCATGAAGAATGTCCCTATAATGATGGGTTCATTTGAGGGATTTGAAGAAGTATTTAAAGGTCAGGCATCAAATGTTCATGGTATTTATTGGTACAAGTGTACTTAAGGAATTTATACCTACAATGGATTATCCTAGTGGCCAGTTGGTATTAAGACCTAGAAATGAAGTAGGTATGGCTAGTGTCAATAAAGTGCTTGCCAACAATAAAGTATTAGAAGAGATTCCATTCACGCTTGCTTCTACTCATTACCATGTATGCTAAAGGTTCAATAAATCAGAAAAGTGGAATGAACTTCTTTATGGATTCAGGGTTTGCTAATGGAGAAGGTACTGGAATGCAACTACCTAAAGAAACAATGAACTTAGCTGGGATTCCAATGCCTAAGTTAAATAAAGGACAAAGTAGTGGAATGGGAGGAAGTAATTATAAAGAAGGTACTTTTGAAATCTCATCATATGGTCTAGCTAGCTTGCAACTAAAAAATGTAGTTGGGAACTATACAACAGGTGAGGAATCAATATATTATGAGGAAGTTGGTTTCTTTGAAGATGGTTTGATAGGTCATAATTATTTTAAGAATTACAAATGGACAATGGATTTTGATTCTATGAAGATGACATTTAGTAATCTGAAATAGTATACAGAATTAAATACAAAAGTATATAAACTAAAGTTAGCTGATACTATTTTATATTATAAAAACTATTATTGTAACGCACATATATTTCAATATCATCTATCTCATTAAAAAATATGCAGTAAGTCATATTATAATAAAGTCTAATTTTTTCAGTAAACAGCAATATCTATTTATTGCTGTGTTGTTTTGTTTGTAATATAAATATTTTTAATATTTCAAATGTAAATAATAAATATTCTTTGTTACTAAGAGCAAAGATAGAGATAAAAATAGGAAGAAAAAATGATAAAATCACTTAAAGCAAAAGTATTATGTATTCTATTTTGTGGATATTTGCTTGTTGTTGTAATGATATGGGTATAATCTCACACTGAATCATCAAAAAACTCAACACATAAACTAACACAATAAGTTACCTGTGTAAATTATGAAAAAAAGGATGAACTCAAATCAAAATATGTGAAAAACCAAAAGGATGAAATTATTAAATTAAAATATACTCAAATGTTATTTATTTAGGAGAAAACCATTGCTTCACTATCTTATGATGGACTTTATTTGCTTTTAGTATACAATAATATATTTTGGCTATGTAATATATATAAATGGTATAATAATACTTATGGAAATATAATAAATTGGAATAGTATAAAGCTAAAAGGGGAGAAAATAAACAATGTCAAACTTTTATTTTTTAGATAGATGGCCTAATCTAAAAAAGCTAGGAATGCAGGCAGAAAATTATATAATTATAGATCCAAATGCTTCGATGCTAAAAACTAGAATATTAGGTGAACAGTTAATAGATTTAGTATTAATAACATTAAAAGTAGAAATAGATAGATTTGCAACTCAAGATGATAAGATAAAAAAGTTAAGGACTCTAAATTTAAATCAATCTATACCAGATTGGTTCAATATAGTTAGACTTCATGGTAATAAAGCAATGCATGAAGCTATGGATGACAAAGATAAAGCAAAAGAAGCCCTAATGGCAATGATAAAAATAAGTGCTTGGTTTTACATAAATGTAACTAAAGATAAGTCTATACTTCCACTTAAATTTAAAATACCAAAATCAATTTCTAAGAAAGTATATAAAATAGATAATTATAAAAAAGAAATTGAGAGCATAGAAGTAAACAATAAAAAAGAATTAGAAGAGGTAAAAGAGGAATTAAAGCAAACTTCCATAATAGACAGTTATACAGAGCTTAAAAAAGTAGAGGATATGTTAGATTTAAATGAAGCACAAACTAGAAAGAAATTAATAGATGTATTATTAGAGCAAGCAGGATGGGATGTTTGTGGTAGTAAAGTAGTTAAAGAATATAAAATAGAAAACTACAAAGGTAAAACTGGAAAAGTAGGGTATGCTGATTATGTATTACTTGATAAAAAAGACAATCCTATAGCAGTAGTAGAAGCTAAAAAAACTATGCTAGATCCATATGTAGGTCAGGAACAAGCTAAATCTTATGCTGATGGTATAGAAGAACAAACTGGTATAAGACCTATAATATATTTCACTAATGGATATGAAACTCATATGTGGGATGATAAATATAGCACTCCAAGACTTGTATGGGGATTTTATAGCTTAGAAGATTTAGAATATGAAATGTTTAAGCATAAAAATAAAAGATCTCTTAGTAGTGTGGAAATAGATACAAGTATAAGTGGTAGAAGCTATCAAATAGAAGGCATCAAAAGTGTATATGAAAAGTTTGAAAAAGGACATAGAAAGTCTTTAATAGTAATGGCAACTGGATGTGGAAAGACAAGAACTGCCATATCCTTAGTAAAAGGGATGATAGAATCTAACCATGTAAAAAGAGTATTATTTTTAGCTGATAGGGATGAACTTGTAAAGCAAGCAAGTAGAGATAAAAGTAGTTTTAAGACTTTTATGCCAAGTACACCACAAATGAGAATAACATCAAAAACATCACAGGATAGAGAATCAGTACTGTATTTTTCAACTTATCAAACAATGATAAATTACTATCATGAATTTAGTGTAGGTTTCTTTGATCTTATAATATGTGATGAAGCTCATAGAAGTATATACAAGGTATACAAAGATATAGTAAACTACTTTGATTCATATATAGTAGGACTTACAGCTACACCAGTAGGATTTATAAATAGAAATACATTCTCATTATTTGATTGTGGTGACAAAGATCCTACATTCTCATACTCATATGAAGAAGCAATAAATCATAGACCACAATACCTACTTAAGTATAGAGCAAAAGATGCTTCAACAGAGTTTTTAAGAAAAGGTATAAAATGGAAGAACTTAAGTGAAGAACAAAAAAGAGATTTAGAAGAAGATGGATTAGATGAAGAACAAATCGATTTTGATAAAAATGATTTAGAGGAATTTGTAAGTAATAAAGATACGAATAGAAAAATACTACAAAATCTTATGGAAAATGGAATCAAAATAAAAGATGAAATAGGTAAGAGTATAATATTTGCTAAGAATAAAAATCATGCTACATTACTTTTAAAGTTATTTGATGAAATGTATCCTCAATACAATGGTAATTTAGCAGCTATAATACATTCAGATATAAAAAATAAAGATGATGTGTTAAAGAGGTTTAAAGAAAAAGATAGACCTAAAATAGCAATATCAGTAGACATGCTAGATACAGGAGTTGACGTTCCAGAAGTAGTAAACCTAGTATTTGCAAAACCTATATATTCAAAAGTAAAGTTTTTACAAATGATAGGTAGAGGTACAAGACTTTGCCCTAATCTGTTTGGAGATGGAGAAGATAAAGAAGAATTTTATATATTTGACCATTGGAAAAATTTTGAATTTTTTGGGGAAAAACCAGAGGGAATAATTCCAATAGAAGCTAAATCATCACTTCAAACTAGATTTGAAAGTAGAGTAAAGCTTTTAGAAATATTAAAAGCTAAAGGATTAGGTGAAGAAGAAAAAAATATTATAAAACTCATAAGAAAAGATTTAGATCGTTTACCAGAAAAATCAGTAGAAATAAGAAAAAATAAAAAACTTATAGATTCATTAAAACCAGATAAAGTATGGGATAGTATAGATAAAAACTTATTAGATAAATTAATGAAAAATATATCACCACTAATGGGTTGGGTAGATATAAGTGATCATAGGGATGCAATATTATTTGATAACTCAATGTATAAAATGCAAATATTAAAGCTTAATGATGACCCCAAAATAATTACTCATGTATCTAAGGTAGTAGGAGATTTATCTAAGCTTAACACAACTATGAATCAATTTAAAGGAGTTCGTAATTATGTAAAAGAACTACTTAAAATAGAAAAGTGGGGAAGTTTAAATTATAAAGAGTTAGAAGAAATAAGAATACTTCTAAGAGATTTAATGAAGTATAAGTCTAAAAATACAAAAACATTTGTAGAGGTAGATATAAAAGATAGTGATATTTTAATAAAAGAGATATACACAAGTGATAATTATGGACAAGTTAATGTAGATGCTTACATAGAAAGAGTAAAAAATACCTTTGAAAAAGAAATGAGCATGAATCTTGTTATACAAAAGATAAGAAAAGGAAAAGAATTAACTAAAGAAGAGTTAGATAATATTTATGATATATTTAATTCTGGAAAAATAGAGTTTAGCTTAGATGAATTATCAGAGAAAGCTCATGTAAGTAAAGAAGACGTTATAGGTGTAATAAGGAAGTTTGTTGGAGTAGATGAAGAAGAATTAAATACTAAATTTGATGAATTCATAAATATAAATCATTCTAAAATGAATGTAAAGCAAATCAATATAATTAAAATGATAAAAGATGATATACTAAAAAATCGAGGAATATCATTTGCCACACTTTACGAAGGAAAATATACAACACTAAGTAAAGATGGTATAGATGGTATATTTAATGAAAAACTTAGTGATGAGGTATTTGATTTAATAGAACCATATAGGGCTGAAGAAGAAGATAACATATATGCATAAATAGAAAGAGGAGAACAACATGCTTAATTCAGAAATAAAAAGTAAAATAGATAGGCTATGGGATAGCTTTTGGTCAGGTGGAATATCAAATCCCCTAACTGTCATAGAACAAATATCATATCTATTATTTATAAAAAAATTAGATGACACAGAAATCGCAAAAGAAAAGAAAGCTAAGAGAATGAGAAGACCATATACTACTGTATTTGAAAAATATGTACAAAGTATGGATGAGAGTGAAATAAATAGAGTTAACTTAAATTCTGATAATTTAAGATGGTCAGAGTTTGTTCACTATGATAGTGAAGCAAGTTTTAAAAATATGCAAGATAAAGTGTTTCCATTTTTAAAAACATATTCAGATGAAGATAGCATCTTTGCAGATCAAATGAAAGATTCAGTGTTTTTAATACAAAAACCAAGTTTGTTATACGAAGCAGTTCAATTGATAAGCTCCATAAAGTTAGATGATAATGATACAAACGGTGATTTATATGAATATCTATTATCAAAACTTGCAACAGCAGGTGTAAATGGTCAGTTTAGAACTCCAAGACATATAATAAATATGATGGTAGAATTAATGGACCCAACAATAGAAGATGTAATAACAGACCCATCCTGTGGTACTGCAGGATTTTTAGTAAGTGCTAGTGAGTATATATTAAGAAAGTATACAGGCAAAGACAGTGTATTTACTGACGAAGAAGGGATACTTCATGATAAGATAGGGGACAAAATAGATAGCAATGGATGGGAGCATTATAAAAATAAGATGTTTAATGCAACAGAGTTTGACCCGTCTATGTTTAGAATAGCAGCTATGAACTTAATGCTTCATGGTATAGTAAATCCACAGATAACTCAAGTTGACGCTTTATCTAGCCAATATGATGAAGAAGATAAATACTCTTTAGTACTAGCTAACCCTCCATTTAAGGGAAGTATAGATGAAGGTGATATAAATAAGAGTTTAAGAAATGTTGTAAAAACTAAGAAAACAGAGTTATTATTCTTAGCACTTATAGATAGGATACTTGATATGGGTGGTAGGGGTGCTGTTATAGTTCCAGATGGTGTGCTATTTGGTTCATCTAAGGCTCATAAGGATATTAGAAAAAAGATAGTTGATGAGTGTGAGTTAAGAGCAGTTATTTCTATGCCTAGTGGTGTGTTTAAGCCTTATGCTGGAGTTTCTACTGGTATACTTATATTTACTAAGGGTGGAGAGACTGATAATGTATGGTTTTATGATATGCAAGCTGATGGATATAGTTTAGATGATAAGAGAAATGAAGTTGAAGCTAATGATATTCCAGATATTATAGAGAGTTTTAGAAAGTGTATGGATGATAAGACACTTGAGCCAAGTAAAGAAGATAAGTGGTTCTTTGTTGATAAGAGTGAGATTGTTGATAATGGTTATGATTTAAGTATTAATAAGTATAAAGCGATTGAGTATGAGGAAGTTGTGTATGAAGCTCCAGAGGTGATTATGGAGAAGATTGAAGCTCTTGAGATGGGTATTCTTGAGGATATTAAGGCTTTAAAGAAGATGGTGAATGGACATGAGTAAGAAGTTACCTGAGGGATGGAAAAAAGTTAAGTTAGGAACTTTAGTTAATATAAAAACTGGAAGACTTGATGCTAATGAAAGTTCACTAGATGGAGAATATCCATTTTTCACTTGTTCAGTGCAACCATTAAAAATATCATCATATAGCTATGATTTTGAATGTGTATTGGTTGCAGGAAATGGAGATTTAAATGTAAAATACTATAATGGAAAATTTGATGCATATCAAAGAACATATATAATCGAAAGTATAGATAAAAATAAATTAGAGGTTAAATATTTATACTATTTTATGAGTAAGTACATTGATGTGCTGAGAGCTAAATCAATAGGTGGAGTTATAAAATATATTAAGCTTGGAGATTTAACTGACGCAAAAATACCAGTACCATCTTTGGAAGCGCAAGAAAGAATAGTCTCTATTTTAGAAAGAGCAGAGGGCGCTATTTGTAAGAGAGAAGAAAGTAATAGATTACTTGATGAATTAGTTAAATCAAGATTTATTGATATGTTTGGTGATCCAGTAACTAATCTGAATAATTGGGATATAGAAACTATTGGAAGTGTTGTAAAAAGTATAACTGCGGGATGGAGTGCCAATGGGGAAGCTAGAGTGAAAATGGAAGATGAAAAAGCTGTTTTAAAAGTTAGTGCTGTAACACAAGGATATTTTAAATCAGATGAATATAAGGTAATAGATAAGGATGTAGAGATTAAAAAGTACGTTTTTCCGGAGCAAGGAGATTTATTATTTAGTAGAGCAAACACAAGAGAAATGGTTGGAGCTACATGCATTATTCATAAGGATTATCCTGACTTATTACTTCCAGATAAATTATGGAAGGTATTATTTGTTGATAGAGTAAATGTATTTTATATGAAATATATATTGAGTGAATCATCAATAAGAGCGAAATTTTCGGCTAATTCAACAGGTACAAGTGGCTCTATGTATAATGTTTCGATGGATAAGTTCAAGAATATAGAGATTCCAGTTCCACCAAGAGAAATTCAAGAGCGATTTGCTGATTTTGTCAAACAAGTCGACAAATTGAAATTTAAAATGGAAAATAGTTTAGAAGAATTAAAGAATAACTTTAATTCACTTATGCAAAGAGCTTTTAATGGAGAATTATAGTTTTAAAAGGGGGGTAAGTAAATTACTCTCTTTTTCTAATACCTTATTAAAAATAAGGAAGTGATTTTTATAAATGTAATAATAATAAATATATTTACTACTAGAGAACAAGCAATAATAATATAGTATGTTATTATTGGTGTATTTTGTATAAAAGATAAGAAAATAAGAAGTAGTATAAAGGATTTGATAAAATCAATAAAAAAATTCTTATAACAATTCCAGAAATAGTTATGATTATATACTTAGTAGCATTTGGTTTTTTACTATATAAACTAGGCTATTTAAAATCAACTATAATAAAAGATTATATATATATTGGGTTTTATTTGTACTTATATAAGTAATAATTAGGGTTGTAGAAAATAGTAAAGCAGATAATTATAGACATAATTAAGTTTAGTATAATACCTTTATTTATAATTAATTCATACACTATGAGTTTGGTAGCTGAGTTATTAATAATACTATTAGCATTTATATATTCAGCATGTTTAGCAGTTTTTGTTTGTAAAGATGATTGACCTATGTAAATAAAGTGTGTCACAAGGATATGATAGATTTTCATAAACATTATAACTTATCAACTAGAAATGGTGACCAAGGAATAAGAGGGGATTTTATAAATACAAATATAGAAAATAATTTCAAAGAAGATATTTATAAAATACTAGTAGTAAAAAGAGGGTATTGGAATCAAATAGTAATATATAACACATATGACAAAAGATTATATTTTGTTATGAGAGAAAGTAGATATAAAGATGTTAAGAAGGATAAAAAGAGAAAAAATTTAAACTTAATACAAATATTAGGTTCAGTAAATGAAAAAGAAAAAATGAAGCTTGTGATATTTTAAAGCAAAAATTAACTGTTAATGAATTTGGTAAAAATCTATTCGATGGATGGACATATGCTAACTTTCAACAAAGTATTGAACGTGAAGCAGCTAAAGAGGGAATTATAGTAAGATATATTAATAGATTTTTCACAAGTCAGAAATGTTCAAAATGTGGTTATAATGCTGCTATAAATATAGCTAGAAGCAACGATTTTATATAAGTGTTTCAATTCATCTAAGTAAAATATGTATTATCATCTAGATATATAATATTGGAGAATATGATAGAATGAAAATATAGAATATAGAGATTACAAGAGATCGTAATTAATATTTAAAAATAATAATAAAGATATAGATTGAGGTGGTAATATGGGCAATCAATTTTTAGATAAATTACTTGAAACTAGAGAAATTAAAAATTCGCTATATGGTGTATTAAAACATAACTTTCTGTACCATTCAAATAAGATAGAAGGTAGTACTTTTACTACTGAAGCATTAGCTTTACTACTTGATAAGAATGTTGTTACAGGAAGGCATACTTTAGATGATGTGCAGGAAACAGTTAATTCCAGTTATATTTTTGATATGATAATTGATTCATTAGGAGAAAAAACAACACATAGTTTCTTAAAAAAATTACATTCAAGTTTAATGTTCAATACAACTTTACATTCTAGAGGTATGGCTGGTATATATAAAACTATACCAAACATGATACTAGGAACTAATGCAGATATAGAACAACCCTTTGAGGTAGAACCGAAACTTGATGAATTAATTGAATGGTATTATAATCAGAAAGAGATAACAATGAGTTCTATAGCTGAATTTCATTATAGATTTGAACTAATACATCCATTTCAGGATGGAAATGGTCGCATTGGTAGATTTCTTATGTTAAAACAAATGTTAGAAAACAATCTTCCTGTAAAAATTGTATCTTGGGATAATGAAGATTTATATAGAAATTCCTTAAGTTTATGTAGTATTGGAGATTATACTCATTTAATTTTTTACTTAGAAAGTTTAGAAGACTTTAGAGAAGTATATAAAATGTTATGGAAATAATTATCTAAAGCAATAATAAATAATAATTATTATTTATTATTGCTTTAATATTTTAGAGTGTACATTTTATAAGTGACTCTAAATATAAATTAAGTTATTTAATCTAATGCTCTTTCCACTTTATATCCAATTGGTTCTATATAATTTATACATATTTCAGGGCATGTCTCCCAGAAATATACGTCATCTTTTATAATTTTAATACCTTTTACTTCATGAGCCTTTCCATCATTAGTTATCCATATACCATTAGATATCTCCCTTAAGCCCATCTTCTTTGATAGCTTAGCTTTTACTCTATTTAATTCATGTTTAACTACATTTTGCAATGTCCTTTTTCTAAGAAATCTATGTTTTTCCTCATCATAATCATATGTATCTATACTTTTAATCTCTTTACTTCTACATTCTATTTCATAAGCTTTATAAGCTTCTTTTTGAGTTCTAGAATATAAACATCTTGTATAAAAATTACTATGTCTATTAACTTTTGGCTCGATACTAGAGTTTAGACAAGGTTGATTTTCATTAAAAATAATAACTGTTATATCTGCTTTATTCCATATATCACTATTGTCATTTCTTATATTTATTTCATTTTCACCAAGCATACAAAATAGAGTCTCATTTTTATCAGTTTTTAACCTACATATGAATTCTTCTCTATTACTTCTATATACTCCCTCTATTTTATGCTGTTTATATTTAAATTTAATTGGTACTGTATCTTCAATTGATATTGTATAACTATCTGGTATTGATATTTTAAATCCTCTTTGTATTTCATTTTTAAGCATAAAAATAATGTTTCTTTTAATAAATTCTTTGCTACTATAAAAGTCATTTACATTCTTACTAAAACCATTAATGACTTTTTGCTTAAATATACATTTTTCATTAATTTTATTGTTGGATTTATGCTTTACAAAAAACCTAACAACAGTACTATTTTGCTTTTCATATGTGCGATTTATTGTAAGTTGTTGTAAACAATATGGACAAATTAAACTATCAAGTGTAGTGACTAAATCAGAATTTGCATCTACAAAATAAAATTTACCATTTCGATCTGTTAGTACATAGTTTAAATGATGAGAACTGTTGTTTAACATTTTATGTTCTATTAATAAATCTATTTTATTAGTTATATCTGACTTAACCTCTATTAATACTGGTGATTTAGATTTTATTGATTCCATAAAAATTTAATCTCCTTATATTATTTACTTTTAAATAGGCTCATCATAAGGTTAAATATAACAAATCCAATGGTCAAACCTAATTCATTTATTGGTATATATTTTATGTTGTTAAAGCTATTCAGAGCAGATAAACTTGAAATTATAGTCATATAAAAGATAACTGTTAAAATTGGTATGGAGATACTTACATCCAGCTCTAATTCATGCTCTTTCATAATATTACTCCTTTCAACATTAATTTATTTAGCTTTATTATAGCATTTAATCTAAGTTTGTTTTAGTATTTTGTCTTAGAATAGGTTCACACTCTTATTTTGTATATTGAAATAAAATATTTTTATAGCAATATATTATTATTAAGGCAACTTATAATCTTCTTAAAATACACAATAACAGGACCATTATATGTTATAATATAGTAAAATATATTATTTTATTAATGAGAGGTGAACTTTATGACAAAATATTATATAACTGATTATATAACTGATGATGGGATACATATTGAAATTCTTCAAGCTTGGGAGTATGAAAATGATTGCTATATTAAACTACTTAATAAAAAGATTTTAAATAATGCTATATGTAATGAAGAAATATTATGCTATCAAGATCCATATTCTGAAGGTTATTCTGGATGTGAGATAGATTATGAGGAATATATAAAATTAGCATAACACTTATTTTTATCTTGTAATCGAACGTACGTTTTGCAACAATAAAGGGATGTGTATATATGAGTAAAGATTTATCAGACAATCAGCTTCTAATTTTAGATGTGATAAAAAAAGAAATATCAATAAAAGGATATCCTCCTTCTATCAGAGATATTTGCCATGCTGTTGGTCTTAGTTCAACTTCATCTGTATATGAGAACTTAAATAAGCTAGAAGCTAAAGGATATATTAAAAGAGAATCAAACAAACCAAGAGCAATTCAAATTTTAAAAAATAGATAATGATGAATTGAAAAAATATCTAAAAATTAAGTAGACTATTTGAAAGGCAGTAAATTTATATTACCCTTCAAATAGCCTACTATTAATAACGTTCTAATTTTACTTTTTCAAGATTTTCTAGATGGATTTCATCTAATATTTTTAATTTGCCAAATGCCATTAATTCATATTTTCTATATTTTGACTTTATTATCTTTAATCTTAAATACGATATATATATACAAGTGATTATACTTATGATGAATAAAATCCTTATTAATGAATTAAAAGTATTATATGCTAAAAAGCTTGAAATACTAATAAAGATAATCGCTATAACAGTAATTTTAATATAGGAACCAAACTCAATATTCTTATTATATTCAAGTAACATACCTATGTTTAGTTTATCTTCTTCCATTTTTTCTATAGATTCATGTAGTTCTAAATTACAATAATCAGATTTATAATCCTCTCTATAATTTTTATAGAAATCATTCATCATTTGCTCTTCAGCATTACTAAATTTATAAATATATGACATATATATAGCCTTCCTTTATTATGTATTATTGAGTTTTAAAGCTCTTCAAATAACTCTTTTTTTATTTCTGGACACCTGGCATTTTTCATATCCTCTAATACATTCAACGCACTAAAATCAATTAAATCATAATGTTTATATTTTATATTTATTTCCCTTATCTTTAAGTATAGTAAACAAGTAAATAGTACTATACCAAAAACAAATAAATATTGTAATGGTGAATTAGAAGCATGATAGACATTAATACTTAAAAATAAATACATCAGAATACTTATAATTGTTATAATTATAAAAACTATTTTTCGCTTTAAGTTTCTTTCCCTCATACAAATTCGTATAAATACATCTTCACTTGTTATATCTCTATATAATTGAGAAGTATCAAAATCTCTGTATTTATCCTCATATTTTCTCTTATTTAATTTATCATATTCTTTTAGTATTTTCTTTTCATAATCATTTCTTGGTTCATATATGTAAGACATTCTTTGTCCTCCAGCTCATTTTAAATTAATTATATCTATTACAATACTTTTTCTTATAAATATAAATAATAGATATAAGGATAAAGCTTATAAGTACTTTATATTCTGCATGTTATAAAGACTCTTCTATAAGTAACAATATCAGTTTTTCCGCATTGGATCTATAGATGATCAACTCATCTAAATGCATGTAACTTTCCTCTTAATTTATATTTTATATTAATAACATAAATTTTTCTATATAGGTCAAAATATATTTAAATTAGATTCTTATCATTATAGATAAATCAACAAATTCTTAAATAAAACATATCTTAAAAAATTATTTATATATATATATAATTGTAATTCTGCAATTACAATTATAATCTGTTTTTCTGTTAAACTCAAAAAGAGTAACTCTACAATTACAAAATTTAAAAGGAGGATTGACTATGCATCAATGGTTTTATCAAGACGATAATTATAATATAGGAAGTGCATTAAAAGGATTGCGTAAGAGAATGGGTTTATCGCAAGAACAGGTGTCCTCAAAATTACAAACAATGGGGTACAATGTTTCTAGAGCAGCATATGCTCAGATGGAAAAAGGTACATATGGTATTAGGATAAGTGTGTTAGTTGCACTTAAACAGATATTTGATGCAGAATATGGGGATTTTTTTTCAGACCTGCCTTAAGTTAAGCAAGCCCATTTTTAAGTAATATTTATTCTATATTTATTTTATTCTCATCATTAAGAAGGCAATTTAGTCTACACGAAATCATGTAACTTAACTCTTGAAAACCAGCTTTTTCAAGTAGTAACATAATTTTGTAATTATTTTGAAGTCCTGTTTCTCTAGTGCCACATACAATTTCCCATTCATATGGATATTCTATTGACCATTGTGATAACTCTATATTTTTTTTATTCAAGTATATACACCTCCCATTGTAATTCTACAATTACAATTATAGCTAATATTTATGCTAATATCAAGTAAAATATGTAATTCTACAGTTACAAATACTTAAGGAGGATAGACCATGTCACAGTGGCTTTATCAAGAAAATAATTATACTATAGGAAATGCATTAAAAAGGTTACGTAAAAAAACAGGCTTGTCACAAGAGCAAGTATCTTCAAAGTTACAAATAATGGGGTGCAATGTTTCTAGAGCAGCATATGCTCAAATGGAGACAGGTACATATGGCATTCGGCTAAGTGTGTTAATTGCACTTAAATATATATTCAGTGCAGAGTATGGGGACTTTTTTTCAGACTTGCCTTAGTTAAAAGCAAGTCTTTTAATTTCATCTTTCTCATATTGTATATTCATTCTATTTTCTAAACTAAATCTATTTCACTATCATAAAAAATAAGTTGCTAAATCTGAAAACTCTTTTTCCTCCATGATATTTGTTCTTTTAAAATTAGTAAATGAACTTCTATCATTTAAATACTTTATAATTTTTTTGCCAAATTCATCAGTATGATTTAACATAAAATTTATAGCAGTATCATTAGCTTCTATTTCAAACCATCGCTTTTCATATTCTATGTTTTTCATTTCATTAGAAATCCCTTTTGTTATCCTTTTATCCTCAAACTGTTTTGCATGTACTAATTCATGAACTAAAGCTAGTTTTATATATATTAATACAACATTTTCATATAAAATTTTATTTTCATTATTTTCAAATACTTTAAAAGCATTAGATATATTACTTGCTATAGATTCTGTATAAAATATAATTTCATTTTCTCCTAGGGGAAATGAAGCATTAATATTTTGATTAATATATCCAGAATGATCCTGTGAAAAGCTATTATAAACAATATTATAGTTCTTTATTCCTAGATGTCTTATAACATAGTCCTTAAATTTTTTTATAGTTTCACTATTTATAATTTCTTCGATTTTATTACTATTAACTTTCATATAAGTTATCATTTTAATTAATATATATTCTTTCAGGATATAATACTATATCTAAAAAGATTTCTCCTCTCTTAATTCTTTTAATGTATTTCATACCTTTACATCCACTTTTTCTACATATTATATTATACAAAGACAGACATTTTTTATCTCAAAGATATTATAAGAAATATGCATTAGATTCAACCAAATATAAAAAACTAAAGGTGGTAGTTTCAGAAATGATTTTAAAAGTCCTCTTGAGATACCTCCTTTAGTATTTTTAATCTAATCTTATTCTATTATATTATCTGTATTATAGATATCTATTTTATCAGAATCTTTAGGAACCTTACCTATCTTTCTACATTTTTCTTCATAAAGTTTTCTTACATCTTCTGGTGCTGTCGCATATGTATAATCTGTAGTTTCAAAACTAAATCCAGTACTTGGTGTAACAGTTTCATTTTCAGATAAGCTTTTATTTTTTAGTGGTGCTTGTGCATTCACATCAATAAAAGAAAAACATGAACCTATAAATATTAGAATAGCAAGGATCATTCCACGTTTACCTCTTCTTTTTCCAATACTTTTTATTCTTATCTCTAGATTTGTTTTTGTAAACTCTGTTGCCAACATACCCATTTTATTGAGATTATTTAACTCAATTGCACGTAAAATAGTTAGTGCATATTCTTTTTTCTGTTTAGATGAACATTCATTAATAACACTTTCATCACAACATAGTTCACAATCAGAATTAATTTTCTCACTCATAATATAAACAAAAGGATTAAACCAATAAATAGCTTTTACAAATACTACCATGAATTTTATCAATATATCTTTATGTTTGAAATGTGTTAACTCATGTTTTAAAATCCAATAAATATTTTCTTTATCATATGGAAGGTCCAATAAAAATATATATGGTTTAAATAATCCCACACCTGCCGGACTGGCTAATTCATCTGTATATCTTAGAGGAATATTGTTTTTTATATTTAATTCAGATAGTAATTCTCTGTAAGTACTATTTATATTTTCATCTTCAACCTCAAAAGAAGTATCAACAATAAGATTCTTAAATCTTACATATTTAATTAATATACGAGCTAAATAAAATATGACTCCAATTATCCATATACATATAAATAAAAGTGTAAGGTCTTTGTTTGGATGATTATTATTAAAATTAGTTATATTCTCAATTAGAGTATAACTTTCTTTTGTTTTTGTTTTAAATTCAATTGAACAAGAAACAGGAAAAAGTAACATTCTAAAAAGAATAATTAGCCAAATATAATAATTAAACTTTCTACTAAATATTTTAAATATACATGTCTTTAGAATTATCAATATACAAATACCTAAACTACTTATTAATGTTGTCTTTAGTAAATTTTCAAATAAAACATTCATTTATTTCTCCAAATCATTCGCTATTTCTATAAGATGCTCAAATTCTTCTTTTTTTAAGATATTATCTTCATATAATGAAAGAAATACACTTTCTACTGAATTATTATGCATGTTACTTACAAAATCTTTTGTTACATAGTTTAAGTATTCTCTATATTCGATTATAATTTTATAATGTGTGTATCTATCAATTTTTTCAGCTGATAAAAATTTTCTTTTAACAAGCCTTGATAGAAGTGTTAGCGTAGTTGTCTGTTTCCAATCATATTCATTTTGCATTGCTTCAATAACATCTTTAGAAGTTACATCATCATTTCTCCCCCAAATAAATTTCATTACTTTTAATTCTGCCTCTGGTATCTTCTGCATAATAAATCCCCCTAAAATATATTGCACTTTAATACTGTAAAGTAAAAATAATTATATTAATAAAAATCTTATCTATTAAGATAATAGTACACGAATAATTAAGAATATTCTATACAAAATTTAATATTAGTTCACTACAAAAAATACCGACCCTTTAATAGCCCTTTAGAGATAATCATTTTTTATCGCTTTATAATTTATCCTATAGTAGCTTACAACGCCTTAAAATCGAAATTTATATTTAATTATTAAATAATAACTAATATCATAGAATTGTTTATTCTATGATATTTTTTTATAACTATTTATATTACAGGGATACATAATTAATATTCTTATAATTTTCAGTTATAATTCAGCAAAATCGCACTTTTATTTATTTTTTAATGGTATAATTAACATATAAAGTTTTTTAAGAAAGGTGGTTTTCTATGACTGGGTTCATAAGAATTGTAAATAAAAAGTACATAGTCTACTTAGAATATAAAGATGAACTTACTGGTAAGAAAAAACAAAAGAACATGGGTTCTTTTACTAAAAAAAGAGAAGCTAATAAAAGATTGGCTGAAGTAAAAGATAGCATGTATAAAAATAACATACTAATCCCCAATAATATTTTATTTGAAAATTTTTTAAAAACATTTATCGAAGAATATAAATCTAGATGGTCCATAACTACCTATAGTAAATATATTAATATATGTAATAAATATATAATAAAATATCTTGGTAAAATGAGAGTTCAAGATATTGATACAATACATATACAAAGTTATATAAATACTTTATCAGATACACTAAGCTCTAGAACATTAAAAATCCACCTCAATATAATGAAACTGGCATTTGAAAGTGCTTTTGATTTAAGAATACTCGATAAAAATCCAACTAAAGGAATAGATATAGTTAAATCAAAGAAGTTTAAAAATGAAATTTATGATGAAGAACAAATAATAAGATTATTAGAAGCCTGCAAAAATACATCTTTAGAGCTTCATATAAATTTAGGTGTTGGTCTTGGTATGAGGATATCTGAGATATTAGGTCTTTCATGGGAAAATATAGACTTTGAGAGAAAAATAATTTCAATAGAGAAAATCACTGCAAAAGTTAATGGAGAAGTCATACTGAAGGATACTAAAACTGAGAGTTCAATCAGAAAGATATCAGCTCCAGATGAAATAATGAATCTCATCTTAAAACATAAATTGGAGCAAGAAAGAGAGATACTAAATATTGGTATAGAAAATAAACATAATCTATTGTTTATTAATAAGAAGGGGAATCCTATAGATGAAAGTGTTATAAGTCATAGATTTAGAAGATTCCTGGAATATGAGCAACTTCCTCATATTAGGTTTCATGATTTAAGACATTCACATGTTACATTACTTATGAACTCACATATACCTATAAAAGTTATTTCAGAAAGAGTTGGTCATTCAAATGTTAATACCACTCTGAATATATATTCTCATGTACTTGATGAAATGGATAGAGAAGCTTCAGATAAAATTGCAGGTAAATTATTCTTACAAAGAGCTATAAATGGAAAATAGAGAGTCATTTTTATGAAATAAAGTTGTTAATATAAATTTAAAGCATTATATATTTTTATATTCTCGAATAATCAAATTCAACATGAAAGAAGTAGCTTTAGGTAAACAAGAAATTTTTTTTAATGAAATAATAACTATTTTAAAAATTTTTTTTAATGAAATTCTATGAAAATAGAATAAAATTGTTGTTCTAAGTATTTTTATATGCTATAATGAAATTAATTAAATATATAGGAGGTTTTGTTATGAGTAATTTCAAAGATTTTGATTTAGATTTAAGAAAAGTTTCAAGTAGTAATGATGATGAGCCTCAAACTAGAACTATCATAACTACTATATCAGTAATTGGAGCTTGTGACACTATGCCTAACCCTACACTTACTATCACTAGACCTTGTTGTCAAAAAGACGGACAGAATATTGAGAATGATGTTGCACCACGTTGTCAATAATTTTTAATCATACATAAATAAAAATTGAGCTGTAAATAAATATATTTTTAAGTATATTTATTTACAGCTTTTTAATTAGTAAAATAAAAGTTAAATTTATTTATATATTCATTTTTATAAAAATACTTTAGAGCTAACTTATTTTACTGATTATTTCTTTTATATTCCTTAGCAAAGATAAATAATGAAAGGATTATAGAAAAAATTAAACAACCTGATATAACACTTGAATTAAGGTTTGAAGAATTAAAATTTAAAAATACCTTATTTAAATTAATATCTAAAAGAACCATATTATTAATTAAATGAATTATGACACATGCCCAGATATTTTTAGTTTTCATATAAACATATCCTAAAAATATAGAAATACCAATTACAAAACATAATCTAAGTAATATACCTAGAGCATCTACATGATAACTTGTTAACCATAAAGGTATATGCCACAGTTCCCATATGAACCCTAACAAAATAACTCCAATTCGTTTACCAAACTTTCGTTGCATTTTTTCCTGCAGGAACCCTCTCCAACCATATTCCTCTCCAAAAAAAAGGATACTTTGAGTTGCTAAATTCGGAAAAACTAAAAATATAGACATGATTAAATTTATAAAATCAAAATTTTCCCACTCTAACATTATACATTTACTTAAGTTAATTATTAGTATAAAAATAAGAATACAAATAATAGATTTTTTTTCATTTTTAAATGGATAGACTTCTTTACCTTCTATACATGAATAACATATAATTAAAATACTCGTAAGTAAAGTTAAAATACCTATTCCTAAATTTATAGTTTCATCATCTATTACTCCAAACGCTCTTAAACTTACTAAACATAAAGAGAGTAAAAAGTTAGCTATTATAATATAATGAAGTATATAATGGGTATCGTTTTTTTTATATTTATAAGTTTTTGCTAATGAGACTCCTGCTGCAGGTAATATAGTCATAAATACTACCATTATTTCTGGATTCATATATTCTTTAAAGTAAAGAGGTATTCCAAATAATAATGATATTCCATAAGTAATTATAAAAAATATTGCAACTTCTACAATATTTTTCTTATTATTTTTTTCTTCATCTATATAATCTTGTACCATGATAATCCACTTTTCTCCTCTCGATATATAATATTTGAGCTAATCTATCATTAAAAGTTTATCAAAGGTTAAGTTAAATGTCATAGAATCTATTAAAGTTAAAGTTACACCTCCTATTCCTTGGAGTAATGAAAAGTCATAATTATAATTACTATTATATAACTCTTCTACAAACTCATCATTATCTTTAGTTAAAGTACTTATTTTCTTATGCTCATTTATTAATCTTAATACATTTCTTTCTAGTGTATTTAGAAACCTTCTATCATGAGTTTCTTTATACGCACTAATTTGTATTTCAACAACACTAGCATATCCATGACATAATATAGGTAATTCTAAGTTATACTGTTCTATAGGCTGATTAATTATTTTTAATAATTCTTCTTTGTAATATTGATATTTATCTTTAAATGACATATATTTAGATACTTTCATAAGTCCTCTAACTATACTTATATTCCCATAACACCAACCTGTATTAAATGAATAATTCAATTCTTTATTTTCAATATAATTTTGAAATGGCAATTGTGTTGGATACTTTAAAACACCATCATCTACAATAGAAAATTTTTCATATAATTCAAAAAGTATTTCGATAGCTTCATCTAGACCTTTGATATCATATTTTAGATATTTTACTTTTGCTAAAGTTATTAGTGGTCCAATCATTCCATGTGCAACTCCAAAATTTATATGTCCATCAGGCTGTGTTATTTTTTCTTTTTCTAATGATTGTTGCTCTTTTTCTATATGAAAATTTATTGTCTTAAATCCTTTATATAATTTATTCTTAGAAAGATCTATTAAGTACCTTGTAAAGTTTTTTACTATTATATCATTTCTCATATTTTCACAATCTAATAAATAATATAATATGCCAGAAACACCATATATAGAATCGTAATGTGCAGGTGCCAATGGTTTATTTTTTATGATTCCTAAGTAAGTCTCTGAATATTTAATAAAAATGTCATTAAAAAAATCAGAGAATTGTCTTAGATTATTATATTTTTTATTTATATTATTTAAACTAATTGTTATATTTCCTATCCCTCTAAACATGCCCATAAATTTAAAATAATCATCATTTCCTGAATATATATTATTTTTAAATGCTTCTAATACATATAGTAAATTCTTTTCTATCTCTACATTATATTCTTCTACAAGGTTTTGATTTAATATCTCAGAACAAAAAAATAAGATTTGATCATATTCTTCTTTTCTTAATAGCCTTTTTTCATACTTATAAATAAGTAAATTCATACTTTTTTTAATTTCATTAATTACTTGTTTTTGAGTATTTTCACTTAAATTTATTTTCATTTTAACCTCTCTTAAGATTAATTTTCCGTTCTATAAAATCCAATTAATATCTATATTTTATTTCTAACCATCTCCATTTTTATGATATTATATAAAGTATTTCTTACAATTTCTAAATACTTTTCTTCATATTTTTTATCTCCAGTAAGCCTATTACAGTACATATGAATAATAGAAAGTAATATAGACTCTTTACTGTTTGTATTCTTATTATTTAAAACTTGTTTATCTAATGCTTTCCTAAATTCATTTAATGCATCTTTTTCTTCAATGAACTCAGAATATATACCTATACATTTATCTTCCTTTTCATGTAACAATCCTTGAATTAAATCAATGTATTCTTTTCTTTTTTTTCTATACTCATCTCTGTATGTATCTTTAAATTGCTGGCTATTTAAAACTAAAAACATTTCATTTATGTCTTCTGTCAAATTTCTAAGTATATTAACTATCCCAGATATATACACTTTTTCTAAATTATTATTTACTGTCAAATCATTTTTTCTTAGAATGTTTTCTACTACAATAGAATTTTTAAAGAATATTTTTTCACATAATTCTATTATTTCTTTCCCACCATATCTATTTATTTCTTTTTGATATGTATCAAAAAGAACATTACTAACTACCTTTTTATCTATCATACTTCTAATCCACTGATTAATTATTACTAGTTTATCATTTGCTATTTTTTCATTTTCAAATTTTATTCTTATTCTTAAATGATATCCTATATTATCCTTATACCTTAAGAAAAAATGTTCTTCATTGTTTAAATCTTTTAATAATTGTCCTAGAAAAATACTCAGCAATTCATTATCTCTATCTGATATCCCATATAATTTGAAATATACCCATCCTTCTTCACAGAGTAAAAGCTTTTTGCTTTCATTACTTAATGTAATATTATTAACTAAGCTAAAATTTTCTTTATTACCTTTATTATTATTTGTAATCAAACTGAATACAAATTCACTTGTATATATATCATGATTTGAATCTTCCACAAATGAGCACTTTAGCAAATCCTTCTCTATTTCATTAAATTCCAATTTTTTCGATTTTTTGTATTCTGCATATAGTATCTTTACATATTCGTCTTTATCTAAATTTACAATAATCCTATTGTCAAAAACACATTGATATAAAACACTATCTATTTTATAGCGTTTTATATTTAGATTTAACTGTTTTTTAAACTCTTCATAATTGTTAGCTTTAATATCTGTATCATTTAAAATCCATTTTCTCGGAGATACTATTATTCCTTCAAGATTTATTCTTGGTGTATATTTATAATAGTAATTAGACATAAAAGAAGATAATCTTCCTTCAGGAAAATCTTCATATGTTTCACATATATATTTTAGTAATTTTAATATATTATTATTTAAATCTGAGTTTAGCATATTATCTGTAATTATTTTTATTTTTTTATTATGTTTTTTAGACTTAACATATATATTTCCTGAACTTGATACTCCTATGTACATATCATCTATAGCAATTTCTTCATCAGATTCTTTATAGCAATTTCCAAATGATAAGAAATACTTATAATTTTTAATGTTATTAATTACATTATTGCTTTTACCAGAAATGGACATCTCTCTAGCTTCTACAAGCAAATATTCATTTTTATACATATCTTCTTCTTTTTTATATATTTCGTTATATTTCTTGAAATCCTGCTTACTAAAACAGTCTGAAAATCTCTGAAACATAGCCCCCGCTTTGTTTGAGCCCATATTGGGGCCTAAATATAAATTATATTCATCATCATATTCTGTAATTAGAATATTAATATCAAATGATTTTAAGTATTCTTGTTTATTTTTATATATACCTTCAAAATCTTGTTTTGAAAAAAACACTTCATCTTCTCTATTTAAAATTGATTGAAAAATCTTAGCGTTAATTTTATCACTTATTTTCTTTTCATCTTCCATAATAATATTTGAATCTGCATTTAAAAGAGATAAGCCATTAAAATCATTTGTATCTATTATTTTAGTTAATGGAACTTCAATGTTCATACCATATTCTTCTATAAATTTCCCCTTAAATTTATTTATAGAACTTGATCTTACAGGTATATCATATAGTAAATTAGCCATTTTTTCTATTTTTATTTTTATATCTTTATTAAGATTTTTATACTTAAATTCATTCCCTAAGTTTAAAATTAAATAATTTTTATTTTTATATATTTTAGACATTGAACTATATATATCTTCTAAACATTTTATGCTTTCTTTTCTTTTGTACTCTAAAATTAAATTATCAATTAATTTTAATTGTTCTAGATATTCACCTTTATAATTAATATCTTCTAATACTTCTATTATATGATTTAAACTGTTTACACAATATGATGGAATTCTTAAATTAGAAAATAAATATTCATTTTCTAATAACATCTTTATTGTTTTTTCCACCAATTCCTTTGGTACATTTTCATACTCCTTTAACAGTATCTTTTCTAAGTCATCATAAGATGTAAATTTCTTAGTTTCATTTTTTATCAATTCAACAAGATGTGTATATTTAATGCTATTTTCTTTTACAATTTTTTCTTTTAGATCTGCCTTGCCATAATTAGTGAAGTAAGGATTTTTGAATCTATCTCCACTTTTATAACATATTTTATTAAATTTAAACTTTAATTTTCTAAAAATAATTTCTTCTCTTTCTAAAATATAAACTATGTAATTTATCCATTTGTTATCAGCTTTTAAATCTACTAACCTTTTATTTTTCACTAAATTAGTCTCATTTGAAAATTCTCCAATAGATACAGAAGAAAAATATCCATAAGGAGTAGTTCTCGTTGTACTTCTCACAAAATATTTCAACAGAGATTCTTTTAAGTTATTATATTTCTTTATATCATTTGGCTTATTTATATAACTAAAATAAAGAGATTTACTAGAAATAAGTAATGCTTTTTTAAAAAAATCATCTAATATCTCATTAGAATGTATAAATTCATATATATCTTTATCTTGATTCTCATATTCTTGCAAATATTTTATTGATAAACTTGGTGTTCTGACCATAAAATAATCATGACATTCAAATTTCATTTTTTCTCCTTCTTTCTTTATATGTTTTTGTTACTCTTTCAAAGTACCAATTTGTATATTATATAATTTTTGATAAATTTTATTTGTACTTATTAGATCCTGGTGAGTTCCTTCTCCTGATATTACTCCATCAGATAAAATTATAATGTTGTCTACATCTTTAATGAAATTATTAAATTTATGTGCAACAATTATTCCCATACTATTTTCTAATAATTTTGAATATGATACAGATAAATTATATTCGGATATAGCATCTAATGCTGAATTTGGTTCATCTAAAATATATAAATTTGCATTTTTAGAAAATGCCCTTGATAATGCTACTTTTTGCCATTGACCTAATGATATCTGTTTTCCATTGTCAAACCAATGTCCTACTTGAGTATCTAAAGCTTTTTCAGAGTTCTTTATTAATTCATTAATGCCAAACTTGTTAGTAATTGAATACAATTTTTCATCATCCTTTAGAACTTCTAAATTTCCATAAGAAATATTTTCTCTAAAGGTAGCTTCATATTTTACAAAATCTTGAAACAAAGTAGCTATTCTTGCAAGAATAGATTTTTTATCAATCTCCTTCATATTAACCCCATTTATATAAATTTCTCCTTCATAATCATCATAAAAACCCATTAATATTTTTATTAATGTTGTTTTTCCACTACCATTTTGACCTATTATAGCAATTGTCTCATTTTCCTTAATTTCTAAATTTATATTTTTTAATACATAATCTTGTTCTTCTCTATATTTATAGTACAAATTTTCTATTTTAATATTTTTTATCTCGCTTATTTTTATTGTTCCGCTATCATTAATTTCTTGTAAATCAAAATATTTTATTAATTGATCTATAAATAAACTTTCCTTATTCATACCAGAAAAAGATTGTAGGATACTTATCATTTGCTCTTTAATTTGAGTTATAGTTTTCATATATGTCATAACGTTTCCGATAAGTATTTTACCTTTAAAACCATTAAAGATAATGTATGAAAATAATATCCCATCAATTATTAATTCAAATACAGTTATAATACTCATAAGTATTGTACTTTTTTTTACTAGATTTATATCTTGCTTATTAAATTCTTTTATATATTTTTTATATCTATCTATGAAATAGTTAAAAATATTATATGTTTTTAATTCTTTATAAAAGTCTCCATATGTTAGCAAGTATTGCATATACCAGCTTTTTCTTGCATCATTGGTTCTATTTTTTATTAAATTAAAACTCATTATATTAATTTTTCTACTTACTAGAAATTTAATAATTGGAATAATTATTATACACATAACAATCCAAGGTTTAAATGATAGCAATATAATTAAGTATGATATCATAGTTAATATTTTTGATAAAACTCCTGTAAATGTCTGAAGATATGATATTAATTTTCCATTACTTTCATATTGGGCTCTGTTTATCATGTCATATACTTCGCTATTCTCATAACTTTTTAATTTTAATCTTGATGCCTTTTTCAATATTAATTCATTAAACTTCAAATCAAATTTCAAAGAAAATTTAGTTTTATAATATTCTAAAATATTATTATATATTGATTGAAATAAATCTATTAATACATAAATAAATATAAGTAAAAACAGTGTTCTTAGGCTAGATTTAATCTGTAATTCATTTAATATCTTCTGCATCATTATTAATGATATTGGAGGAATAATACCCGAAATAATCATAGATGTAATTAAAATAAATATATATTTTTTATCTACTGATATAGTTTGCTTAGCGACCCAAATCAAATTTTTAAAAATATTTGTTTTATTTTCCATATAAACCTCAATCCATAAGTAAAATTTTATCGAATGTTAAATCAAATGTTAGGCTATTTATTAAAGCTAATATGACACCACCGCTACCTTCTAATAGTGAAATATCTTCTTTGTATAAATCTCTATACAATAATTCTTTTTCATTTTTATTTAAACAAGTAGCAGTTATTTTTTTATGTTCTTTTAGCAGTTCTGATAAATTTCTTTTTAATGTTTTCAGAAAATCTATATCTTTAGTTTCTTTATAAGCACTAACTTGGATTACTACAACACTAGAATATCCATGACATACTATAGGGCTTGATAAGTTATATAATTCTATTGGTTGATTAATTATATTTAATAATTCTTTTTTATAAAATTTATATTGATTATCAAATCCCATATATTTGCATACTTTCATAAGACTCCTTACAATGCTTATGTTACCGTAGCACCAGCCACTATTAATAGAAAGATTAAATATATTTCCACTAGTATAGTATTCCAATGGTAATTTTGTTGGATACTTCAATATACTATTTTCTCTAACACAGAACATTTCATATAAATCAAATATCTTCATTATAGACTCATCTAAACCTTCAACATTGTAATTTAAATATTTTGATTTTGCCAAAGTAACTAATGCCCCTATTATTCCATGTGCCAATCCAAAGTTAATATGTCCATCAATCATTAATTTTTTATCTTCTTCTAAATATTGTTGTTCTCTCATTATGTGAAATTTAATAACATTGCTTCCTTTATATTTATAGTCTTTAGATAGACCTATCAAGAAAGATATTAAACTATGTATTTTTCTGATATTTTCCTTATCACTTACTAAATCTAAGCAATCTAATATATAGTACAAATTGCCTGATATTCCAGATATAATATCATAAAGTCCAAAAATAGTAGGTTCATCATTTGTATAAGTTATAACATCATATGAGTAATTTAATAAATATTGATTTAAAGAATGAGAAAGGTTTTTCAATTTACCAGTTTTTTTGAAAATAATATTTATACTATATGCAAATTGCCCTATTCCACCAAACATTTTTTTATAGTAGAGAGAAGTAAAATTTTCTGTATTTTCTCTAATATCATCTAATATAGATACTATTATTTCTATTAAATCATCTTTATAAAATTCTTCATATCTTTGATCTATTAATTGAGAACAAAACAATAAAATATCATTATACTCGTTCTTATTGAAATTATTACATTCATATTTTAAAATAAAATCTTTAATATATTTTTCTACTTCAATAAGTATACTATTACATAACTCATCATCTTCGATATAGTCCATATTGTACTCTCCTAACTTTATTTTCTTCTAATTATGTGTAATAAAAAAAATTTTGTATTTTTTAATAAGTATTAGAATAACTAAAATTAATTGATATTTTTGCTTTAGAGTATAAAGTCAACATTAAATTAATAAATTTATGTTATTTACTAGCTCTTATAAATCCATTCTTCAAGAAATGTATTTATATCAAATAATTACTATAAACTACAATATACTTATTTTTATTATTTTATAGGATAATTGATTATTTATTAGATTGGCAATAGATGTCATTAAAAATAAAAGAGCTTCAATATTACAAATATTGGATATATTAAATAAAAAATGTAATATTTAAAGCAATCATTTATGCTTATATAGTATCATTTTATCAATATAATGTAAATTAAATTTAAATTTTTATTTATTATGATAAAACAATGTATTTTATTAATTAAATATTTCCTTTTTATAGATACAAATCAATACTAAAACTTAGTATAAATATTAGATTATTTTAAAGATTCACATGTCACATTACTTATGGAACTTTTGTATCTCTATGAAAGTTATTTCAGAAAAAGTTAACTCTGAATATATATTCTCATGTACTTGATGAAATGGATAGAGAAGCTTCAGATAAAATTGCAGGTAAATTATATAAGGATGAATCCTAAGGGAAGAATTTACAAAGAGCTATAAATGGAAGATAGAGTGTCATTTTCATGAAATTAATTTTAAAATTTACTAATATTTAAAATTAATAAAAAAATACCATAAGAAAATCGTTGAAAAATACAATTTTCTTATGGTGTAACTTATATATTGTATTTTAGGGAGTTTGAAGTGCTTTATTTTATACTAGTTAATACTAAGTACTAGTATCTCTATATTATCTAAAGTAACCTCCTATATTCTAAGTTTTTTATATGTTATAACCTTATTTAAATTAGTTTAATAGGTTGAGAATTATATTTATTTATGATATTCATAAACAAGTACTTCTCTATTATCAGGTGTAACAGCATATATTTTCATTGGCTTATATGTTAATACATTTGCTAAATCTGTATCATAAGTTTTAAAGTTTATATAATTAGTTTTAGGTTGATTTTCATCTCCTCCATAATTACGTATTTCTTTGTCTCTAGTTCCTATGTCTTTGTACACTCCATTTCCTGTAGAATCTTCAAGAGTCGCATATACATGGTATTTATTAATATAATTAAGTACATCTTTATTAGTATCAGTAGGCTTAAAGTAATATCCTTTAAAATAAGATTGACCTGTACTCATGTTCCATTCAAAGTCTGCATAGTATGTTTTATGTGCATCTATTATTTCTTGATCAGTTGGGACTTTAATCTCTGGCTCTTTAAGTACTTCAGGTGTACTATTTAATTCTGTAATAGATAAATTATCTAAAAATGTTACTCCACTACCATTTAAAGTTATTTCTATATCAGAAGAATCTTTTCCAGTTGTTTCAAACTCATAACTAAACTTTGTATAATTCTTTTCTGGTACTAAATAATCTGTTTTATCTTCCTTTGCTTTTATATTTACAGATATTGAATTAGATGCTGAAGGATCTTTTGAATATCCACTAAAGACATAACGCTTATAAGGTTTTAATTTAGACATTGGTATTGTAATCTTAGTCTGTCCATTTAGTTTATTTGCTGCTCCTTGTAAACCTTCTTTATTTGTAGTATTAACGTTGCTCCATTCACTAGGATAATTATTGTAACCATCAAAGTTAGTAAAATATGTTGGTGTTTTTATAAGGATATTCATACCTCTCTCAAGTTTAACATTATATATTTTTTTATCATCTAAAGATTTTAATCTCTCTTTAATTGTATCAGCTGTGTAATTATCAAATACAAGTTCAACACAACTCTCATCTATTGGTGTCCCATTAAAATATAATAAACCATCTTTTTGAGTAGCACCAAATGCTTTTTCGATTGCTTGACCAATTGTAAGTTCTGGAGTTTTATCTTCTGGATCATATGAATCTTTAGCAGCAACACGTCTCTCATAAGTTTCATTTCCTGTATCTAGTATAAAAGATGCAGATATACTGTCAACTTGACTTATATAATCTGACCAACTATTTCCTTCTGTTACTATTTGTCCTTGACTATTTTTTGTACCAAAGTTTCCGCTTACTTGTGTTGTTTCTAATTTAATTTGTTTCCCAGAATCTAATTTTTTCATTTGCTCATAATTTAATGGTATTAATCTAGAACTGAACTGGTCCATTGTATTAAGTGCTAAAGGAGATACCCCTTTTTTAGGATATGTGTCATTAGGAGATAAATTGTTACCAATTTGATTTTCTTGTGCTTTAATAGTTGATAGTGTGTCTCCATCTAACACTAAGTTTGTTGTTGGTGTTACTTTATACATAGGTGCAGTACCTGTATTATAGTATCTAACATTAGCATTTATATATGCTGATTCACTTTTACTTATTTGTAAACCTGTATTCCAAGATTCACCATTACTATCTTGTACAGCTGTTGAATTATCTGTTGTATGAGAATAGTTTGCTGTTACACTTCCTGTGAAACCATTTTGATATCCAGCAGTAACAGATACACCTACTGTATTTGCATCAGTTTTACTGTTTGTAGTAGCTCTAGAAACTGTTTTACCAACATCAGAAGAGGCATGCTCATTTGTAGACAATATTAATTTTTCCATACCAACTCCAACTATTGGATAAGCTGCAACTAGTGGATCTCTTGCTTCTTTACTTATCGCTTTATCAAATGTGCCAGATGCCTTTTCATAATCTGTATATGGATCTCCAGCAGTATTTGGCTCTAAGTAGTTTGATACATATTTCTTATATCCTTGTTCTGCAAAGCTATCTTCCCATTTTACTGCAATTAAGTCTTTTATAGTATATCCATTTCTTTCATATGCATCTGGTATATTATCATTATCTGTATCTAAATCTTCATCTTCCCAATCAGACATCAAATTTGGATCAAAGAAGTTATTATTTGGAATAAATGGATCATTTTTCTCTATTTTTGAGTAATCTCTTAAAAATAAATTTTCTTCTGGTATAATTGTCTTGTTACCATTTGATTCCCAATAAAGTTTAGGTGATGATAGATTATCTATAGTTCCTAGATTATTGTCTTGCAGTTCTATTCTAATTTTATATTCCTTACCCTTTTCCATTTTAACTTTAATTGTGTTTGCAACATCACCTTTAGCATCTATCTGCATCAAGATATCTTCTCTATCAGTAGACAGTGTATATTCGCCATCTGTTGATGGAATTATTCTTCCTGTCCAGCGTATAGATTTTACATCTGATATATTCTTATCTAAAAGCTTATCTACCTTCTTTTCTTCAAATTTCAAATTACCATCTTTTATTGGAGCCATTAATTCTAGATCTTTAAAATGTTCATCTGTGAAATAATATCCCATCAATCCATTACTTGGGAGTGTATCTTCACTTGCAACTTCTCTTTTCTTAGTAGAGTGATAATTATTAGTAGTTTGTGCATATACAGGATATGCTAGAGCTTGACTAACGATAGCTGTAAGTGTTAAAAAACTCAGTAATTTTTTGTTTTTCATTTGTACCTTCATTTTTTCTCCCCCTTATATTAGAAATATATTTAAATCAATTGTTAATTTAATAATGTTGCATCAACAATTAATTTTGTTGTAGTTTTATCTTTATAAGTATCAACTTTATTAATCTTAAACTTACTACCATGGTTTAATAAAACCTCATATTCCCCACCATAGCCAGGTATAGCTGATAAGTAAGCACCAGGAGAGCCTTTAGGTATACTTATACGTAGTACTATTTTTCTAGGAGCGAATGCACTCATATTTGCACTGCCTATACTAGTACTTACAAAATTTTGATATGTTAATGTTTGTCCTTCCCATTTTTCCTTAAATGAATTTACATTTGCTTCTAGATTAAAATTGTATCCTGGTGAAGAAATTTCTAAGCCGAATTCAGGAGCTCCAGCTCTTCTATATACAGTTAAATTTGATGGAATAGGCTTACTTTTTAATGCATTTTCTATATTATTTATTTGAGAATCTAATTTTGGGTCAGGATTATTTGTTGGTCCATTTTCTAACAGATATTTATTGATAGCGACATAGTCTCCACGCATATAACCATTTATATCAGCAAGTTGTTCAGGAGTCAATTTATTACTCCAGTCATTATAATTTTCTTTTCCCCAAGAATCTCCTTTGGCTACATCTTCTTTAAAATCAAGACTACTTACTAAAGATGCCTCAACTTTTATATATTGTTTTCCGCCTATAACTATACGAACTGTTTTATCAACTTTAACACTATATCCTTGTTCTATTAGTGTACTTACAGATTCATTACTTTGTTGATATGGTAACATCCCAGTTCCTTTAGGTAATTTTAAATGTACAAGTAATGGTGTAGGTTTACTGTCTTGATTGCCTGGTTCATATAAAGATATATCTTTAAATCCGTCTTGTTTAAATAATCTGTCTTGAACAGTATCTTTAAATTCATTAAATTTCTCTAAACTGATTTCATTTTCTGTATTTCCTCTAATTTCGCCCTTAAAAGCAAATCTATCAGCAGATTCAAAATAGTAAACATACATAGGTTTATCTAGCTTGTTTTTTGATATCGCACTTTTAAGATCCTTATAATCTTTTTCAAAAGGATTCTCTTTTATTTCATAGTCATAAAAATAATTTCTTTCTCTAGAATACTTACTTATTTCTGATGCATTTTTCTTATATTCTGCTAAAGCTTCTTTCTCTACTTTTTCAAGACCCTTTTCAACCCTTTCAGCTTCTTTTCTTTCCCATTCTTTAGCTTTTTCCTTATCTTTAAAAAAATCTTCTGGTCTTTCTATTCCTGCCTTATAAGCAGTGGTAGTTATTTTTTGAGGTGAATATTCTACTAAATTTTCAGCATAAGTTCCTCCACTGAATAAGAGACTTGTTAAAATAAGACTTAGTACTAATATTTTAGAAATATAACTTCTAATCTTTTTCATTTAAAATACCTCCTCACATTATTTTAAATATTTATTAATTTAATTATATAATCTAAATATAAAAATATTAGTTAGATTTCAAAATCAATATTTTAGTGGTCATTAAATAGTTTATTCGACACAAAGAAATTGTTTAAAATATAAAAAAATAATTTTTCTGCTTTGAAAACGGGTTTTTAGGAAATAATATAATAATTTATGTAAAATAGCATATTAAAAAAGGTATAAAATAACGTATTATTTTACACCTTTTTATATCTTAAACTGATACTTCTTTCATTCTAAGTTGTTTTTTTACAGATTGTAGAGATCTATCAGATATAGGACATTTATCTCCATTACTCATTTTTACAAATTTTCCTTTTACATTTAGAGAAATTATATGCTCTCTATTAACTATAAATGATTTATGTATACGAAATAGGCATTCATCTAAATCTACTATAGATTTTAAACTTCTGTATAATTCGATTTCTTGTTCTTCAGTTACTAATTTTATTTTATGAGGGGCAGTGCATGTTTCAAAATAAATTATATCGCTAAATGGGATTCTCCAAAGCTCAAATTTTCTATAAATAACAAAAAAATTTTCTGGATAATTTATTTCCTTTAAATATCTTTCATGAGAGGTTTTAATACAAGCTCTTATTCTGCCTTCAGCAATATCCATATCGTATTTAGATATAAAATCCATAGCTTCAAGCCTATAATAAAAAATACTCATACTTATTTCAACATAATTTGAAATAAATATAATAGGACTTAAATAGTCATTTCTTCTAATTTCTTGGGCCAACCATAGCCCATCACACATATATTTATTTAAGTTATATTCAAAATCAACTCCAATAAAAAATATCCTTACTTTATTTTTTGCATCAATATCCTTTAACAATAAATCTACATTATGATATAGTTTTACAATATCATTATCAAATCCCTCTTTAATTAGTATGTTATTTATACAGTCTTTTAACTTTCTTCCAAAATTTACATCGTTATCAAACAATAATATATCCATTCATATTCCTCCTATTACAATAAAATTTTAGAATATTCAAAAAAAAGAAAAATATATAAATATATATATATAATATAACGTTTTGTAAACTACATCAATAAAATATTTTATTTTTGTAGTTTACAAATAAAATATTTTTTTTCTTTATTCACTTAATTTATTAAAATACATTTCTAAATTTGTTAATTAAGTCAATTTTTAAATTATATATATTCTAGAAACTATTGCAACTATATAATTTATTTATGCATAAATGTTGTCAAATCCCAAAAAAAAATATCATTATACATATAAAAGGGGATGATTTTATGCAAAAGTCTTTTTATGAATTAATTATTTTATCAAGAAGTAATTCAGTAGAAAGTTTACAAGAACTTCTAATTACATTTAAACCATTAATAAAAAAACTTAGTAAATTTTTATATTATGAAGAGGGAGAAACAGACTTAATAATATTTTTTATTGAGTTAATAAAAAGTATTAATTTAAATAACTTCACAAAACAAAATGATGCTACTATAGTTAAATATATTCATAAATCTTTATTAAATAAGATGTTTCAGTTGTCTAAAAAACAATCTAGATCAAAACTTCAGTTCTTAGAACTTAATGAAAATATGCTAAATTTAAGAAATAATTATCCAAATGAATATATATTTGAAGAAGATATTTGTTTTCATGAATATATTTTTAACGAACTATCTGGTATTCAGAGAAAAGTTATTTTTTATAAATATTTAGAAGGGCATTCTGACATAGAAATATCAATAAAATTAAAAATATCAAGGCAAGCTGTCAATAAAGCTAAAAATAGAGCCTTTAAAAAAATAAAAAAGGACTATGAAGATTATTTTAATTTATAACTAATGCATTTAAAATAATGCGTTCTCATTGAAATAAGATTTTAAAATTAAAATTAATTTAAAACCGATAATTTAATTCAAGAATATCTTAATTTTTTATATTATACTTACAAAAATGTTTACACATTTGTCTAAAATAATATCCTTATTCAATAGAAGATCAAATTAATCAATTTAATATCTTCAATTTAAAATGTTAGGAAGTGAATATATATGAAAACTTAAATTAAGATTAATCTATTCTGCAATTAGAAAGGAGGATATATAATAAAATTTTATAGTTTATAGGTAGAATAATCCAATAAAAATAAATAGCAAAGGAGAAGTTTTTATGAGCTTAGTTAACAGAAAGCAATTAGAAAAGATGGCAAATGTGAGATTTCGTGTTCAGGAAGATGAATATGTAGCAATATTAGATGCATTAGAAGAATATCATAATATGTCAGAAAATACTGTAGTTGAAAAGTATCTAAAATTAAAAGATATAAACAGTTTAACAGACACTTATATAGATACATATAAAAAATCTGGACGAAATAAAGCCTTAAAAAAATTTAAAGAGTATTTAGTTACAGAGGTATTAGAACTAAAAAGTAGTAATGTAGTTCCAGTTGAGAAAAATTTACACTTTGTGTGGATTGGAGGAAAAATAAATGATACTGCTATTAATTATATAAATCAATGGAAAGATGTAAATAGCGATTATAATGTTAATGTCTTCTATGATAGCAATGCATTTTTGATAAACACATTAAAGAAGACTATAGTGGATTCAGCAACAAATGAAACACTTGAATCATTTAGAGAAAACTTAGATGATCCTAGATTTGACTATAATAAATTTTACAGAAAACGTATGGAGATAATCTATGATAAGCAGAAAAATTTCATAAATTACTATAAAGCCCAAAGAGAAGAAAATCCTGACTTTATAATTGATGATATTGTAAAGTCATATCTTTCAAACGAATATTCAAAGGATATAGATGAACTTAATGCTTATATTGAAGAGTCATTAAATAAAGTTAAAGAAAATAGTGGGAATGATATTAGAGATTTTGAAGAATTTAAAGGTGGAAATTCATTTAACTTATATGAACAAGAGTTGGTAGAAAGATGGAATTTGGCAGCTGCTTCTGACATATTAAGAATATCTGCCTTAAAAGAAGTTGGTGGTGTATATTTAGATGTTGATATGTTACCAGGAATACAACCAGACCTATTTGAGTCTATAGAAAAACCTAGTTCAGTAACAGTGGATTTTTGGGAAATGGTAAAATTAGAAGCTATAATGAAATACAAAGAATACATACCAGGATATACTTCAGAGCATTTTGATATATTGGATGAAGAAGTTCAAAGTAGCTTTGAATCTGTTCTAGCTTCTAAGTCAGATAAGTCAGAAATATTCTCATCACTTGGCGATATTGAAGCATCACCACTAGAAGTTAAAATTGCATTTAATAGTAAAGGTATTATAAATCAAGGACTAATTTCTGTTAAAGACTCATATTGTAGTAATTTAATAGTAAAACAAATCGAGAACAGATATAAAATATTGAATGATAGTTTAAATCCAGCTATTAGCGAGGATAACGATTTCAATACTACAACGAATACTTTTATTGACAGTATAATGGCTGAAGCTAATGCAGATAATGGTAGATTTATGATGGAACTAGGAAAGTATTTAAGAGTTGGTTTTTTCCCAGATGTCAAAACCACTATTAACTTGAGTGGTCCTGAAGCATATGCGGCAGCTTATCAAGATTTATTAATGTTTAAAGAATATAGTATAAATATCCATTTACTAGAATCTGACTTAAGAAACTTTGAAATTTCTAAAACTAATATTTCTCAATCAACTGAACAAGAAATGGCTAGCCTATGGTCATTTGATGATGCAAGAGCTAAAGCTCAATTTCAAGAATACAAAAGAAATTATTTTGAAGGGGCACTTGGAGAAGATGATAATCTTGATTTTTCCCAAAATACAATAACTGACAAAGAGTATCTTATAGAAAAGATTTCTTCTTCAGCCAAAAATTCAGAGAGAGGATATGTTCATTATATTATTCAATTACAAGGTGATAATATTAGCTATGAAGCAGCATGTAACTTATTTGCAAAAAATCCTTATGATAGTATACTATTTCAAAAGAATATAGAAGATTCAACTATAGCATATTACTATAATCCTGCAGATGGTGAGATACAAGAAATTGATAAGTATAGAATTCCAGATAGAATCTCTGATAGACCTAAGATTAAATTAACATTTATTGGCCATGGTAAATCTGAGTTTAATACTGATATATTTGCAAACCTTAACGTAGATTCATTATCTTCAGAAATAGAAACAGCAATAGATTTAGCTAAGACAGATATTTCTCCTAAAGCGATAGAAATAAATTTACTGGGATGTAACATGTTTAGCTATTCTGTGAATGTAGAAGAAACTTATCCTGGAAAGTTATTACTTAAAGTTAAAGATAAAGTATCAGAATTAATGCCATCTATAAGTCAGGACTCTATTATAGTAAGTGCAAATCAATATGAAGTTAGAATAAATAGTGAAGGAAGAAGAGAATTATTAGATCATTCTGGCGAATGGATAAATAAAGAAGAAAGTATTATAAAGGATATTTCATCAAAAGAATATATATCATTTAATTCTAAAGAAAATAAAATTATAGTAAAATCTAAAAATTTACCTGAGTTATCTACATTATTACAAGAAATTAGAAATAATTCTAATTTAAGTGATATTGAACTAGAAGAGAAAGTAATGTTAGCAGAATGTGAAATAAGCGTTGTCTCAGATATAGATACACAGGTGGTGGAAGAAAGAATTGAAGAAGCTAAAAATTTAACTTCCGACTCTATTAATTATATAAAGAATGAATTTAAACTAATAGAATCTATTTCTGATGCACTATATGACTTAAAACAACAGAATGAATTAGAAGATTCTCATTTTATATCTTTTGAGGACATATCAGAGACAGATGAAGGATTTAGTATAAGATTTATTGATAAAGAAACTGGAGAATCTATATTTGTAGAAACTGAAAAGACAATATTCTCTGAGTATGCTAATCATATAACTGAAGAAATTTCTAAGGTAAAAGATACTATATTTGATACTGTAAATGGGAAGTTAGTAAAAAAAGTAAATTTAGATGCTACACATGAAGTAAATACTTTAAATGCTGCATTTTTTATACAATCATTAATCGGATATAATAGTTCTAAAGAATCTCTTAGTAATTTAAGTGTAGCAATGAAAGTTCAAGTTTATGCTCAATTATTTAGTACTGGTTTAAATACTATTACAGATGCGGCTAAAGTTGTTGAATTAGTATCAACTGCACTAGACGAAACTATAGATTTACTTCCTACATTATCTGAAGGATTACCTATAATTGCTACTATTATAGATGGTGTAAGTCTAGGTGCATCAATTAAAGAGTTAAGTGAAACAAGTGACCCATTATTAAGACAAGAGATAGAAGCAAAAATAGGTATAATGGCAGTAAATTTAACAGCAGCTACAACTGCAATTATTACTTCATCTTTAGGAATCGCAAGTGGATTTAGTATACTTTTAGTTCCTCTAGCGGGTATTTCAGCAGGAATCCCAAGTTTAGTAAATAATGAACTTATATTACGCGCTGAGGCAAAAAATGTCGTAGATTATTTTAGTCATATTTCATTAGCTGAATCTGAAGGAGCATTTACTTTGTTAGATGATAAAATAATGATGCCACAAGATGATTTAGTAATATCTGAAATAGACTTTAATAGCAATTCAATAACTTTAGGTAAATGTGAAATATGGAGAATGGAAGGTGGTTCAGGTCATACTGTAACCAATGATATAGATCACTTCTTCTCAGCACCATCAACAACATATAGAGAACCATATTTATCTATATATGATGTATTAGATGTAAAAAAGGAAGAACTTGATTTATCAAAAGATTTAATGGTATTGCCTAATGCCCCAGATAGAATTTTTGGCTGGGAAAGAGGATGGACGCCAGGTTTAAGAGGCTTAGAAAATGATGGTACAAAACTATTAGACCGTATAAGAGATCATTATGAAGGGCAGTTTTATTGGAGATTTTTCGCTTTTATAGCTGATTCTGTAATAACAAAATTAAAACCAAGATATGAAGATACTAATATAAGAATAAGTCTAGACAGTAATACTAGAAGCTTTATAGTTCCAGTGATAACTACAGAATATATAAGAGAAAAATTATCATATTCTTTTTATGGTTCAGGAGGAACTTATGCATTATCTCTTTCTCAATATAATATGAATATAAACATAGAATTAAATGAAAGTGATACTTGGGTTATAGATATTGATAATGTTGTAAGAGATGTCACTATAGAATCTGATAAAATTAAAAAAGGAGATTTAATAGAAAATATTTTATCTAAATTAAGTATTGAAGAAAATAAAATTATTTTAGATAATCATGAAATTAATTTCTCTGGAACACTAAATGGAGGTAATGGATTCGTATCTTTAACATTCTCAATTTTAGAAGGAATAAATGCAGTTATAGAGGTTGATTTATTATCTAAATCATATAAAGTTCTTATTTCTGGTGAACTAAAGACATTGATGGAAAATTCAAATTCTGTTCAACAGAAAATGGATTATATAGGATTGAATAGTGAAGTACAAAAAAATATACCTTATAGTTTTACAGATGATAAAGGAAAAGAAAATGGATTTATTAATTGTTCTACAAAAGAAGGTTTATTTGTATCTGAATTATCTGATGTAGTTCTTATAAGTAAAGTTTATATGGATGATAGTAAACCTTCATCTGGATATTATAGTTATGATTTGAAGGATGTTAAAGTTATAACTAAAGATGACGTTATTATATTAACAGGATATTATTTAAAAGATGATATAAAAATCTCTCTTTCTTTTACTATACAAGATGAAAATACTATAAAATTAAATGGAGTATATTTAGATGAAAATGGAGTAGCTGAAATATTGAAATTTATGAATAAAAAAGGTAGTACAAATACTTCAGATTCTTTAATGAGCTTTTTAGAAAGTATGAATATAAAAAGTATTTTCATAAATTCCTTACAATCTAATACTAAGCTTATATTAGATACTAATTTTATAATAAGTGGTGCTACTTCTATTGGTCAATTTGAGTTTATTTGTGATAAAGATAATAATATACAACCATATTTCATTAAGTTTAATACACTAGAAACTAAATATACTCTATATGTCGGTAATAGACAAAATATGATAGTAGAACCAAATTATAATTTAGATGATTCTGGAGATATATCTTCAACTGTCATTAATTTTTCTCAGAAATACCTTTATGGAATAGACAGTTGTGTTAATAAAGTTATAATTTCACCAAATATATATACAGATGAAATAAACATAACACCTGTATATGAAGCAAATAATACTTATCCAGAAGTAATTGTATTAGATACAAATTATATAAGTGAAAAAATAAATATTAATATCAATGATTTATCTATACGATATGTATGGAGTAATGATGGAAGTGATTTTATTCTTATGTCAACTGATGAAGAGAACAAGATATCACAAGTTAAAATAAGATTTACTAATGTTTTTAAAGGTAATACTATTGCAGATAAGATATCTTTTAATTTTAGTGATAAGCAAGATGTATCTATAAATAAAATTATTTCAACATTTACACCTTCATATTATGTGGAACAATTACTTAATTATGATTTAGGTCTGATTTCTTTATACAATGAGAAATTTTATATTAATAATTTTGGAATGATGGTATCTGGATTAGTATATATTAATGATTCATTATATTATTTCAAGCCACCAATAAAGAACTTGATAACTGGATTTACAACTATAGGTGATGATAAATACTACTTTAATCCAGATAATGGAGGAGCTGCTTCAGTTGGAGAAACAATAATTGATGGCAAAAACTACTATTTCAGCCAAAATGGAGTGTTACAAACAGGTGTATTTAGTACAGAAGATGGATTTAAATATTTTGCTCCAGCAGATACACTTGATGAAAATCTAGAAGGTGAAGCAATTAATTTTACTGGCAAACTAATTATTGATGAAAATATTTATTATTTTGGAGATAATTATAGAGCAGCTGAAGAATGGCAAACATTAGATGATGAAGTGTACTATTTTAGCACAGATACAGGTAAAGCTTTTAAAGGGCTAAATCAAATAGGTGATGATAAATTCTATTTCAACTCTGATGGTATTATGCAAAAAGGATTTGTTAATATAAATGATAAGACATTCTATTTTGATGATTCTGGTGTGATGAAGTCAGGATATCTTGAAATATATGGGAAATATTTCTACTTTGCTGAGAATGGAGAAATGCAAATAGGAGTATTTAATACAACAGATGGATTTAAATATTTTGCTCATCAGGATGAAGATTTAGGAAATGAAGAAGGTGAAGCACTTTCATATTCTGGTATACTTAATTTCAACAATAAGATTTATTATTTTGATGATTCATTTACAGCAATAGTTGGATGGAAAGATTTAGAAGATGGTTCAAAATATTACTTTGATGAAAATACAGCAGAGGCATCTATAGGTATATCAATAATCAATGATGGTAAATATTATTTTAATGATTCTGGAATTATGCAAATTGGATTTGTCACTATCAATGATAAAGTATTTTATTTCTCTGATTCTGGAATAGTAGAATCTGGAATGCAAAATATAGATGATAATTATTTCTATATAAGTGAAAATGGTCTAGTTCAAATAGGAGTGTTTGACACTTCAGATGGATATAAATACTTTGCTCCAGCTAATACTGTAAATGATAATATTTATGGACAAGCAGTTGAATATAGTGGTTTAGTTAAAGTTAATGAAGATGTGTATAGTTTTGGAGAATCATATACAATTGAAACTGGATGGATATATGATTCAGAAAACGAAAGTGATAAATATTATTTCGATCCAGAAACTAAAAAAGCATATAAAGGTATTAATACAATTGATGATATAAAATACTATTTTGATGAGAATGGCATAATGAGAACAGGTCTTATAACATTTGAAGATAATCATTACTATTTTAATGAAGATGGTGTTATGCAATATGGTTATCTAAATATAGAAGATAAGATGTTCTACTTTAATGAAGATGGTGTTATGCAGATAGGAGTATTTAATACACCGGATGGATTTAAATATTTTGCGCATCAAAATACTTTAGATGAGAATTTTGAGGGAGAATCAATAAACTATACTGGTTGGTTAGATCTAGATGGTAAAAAATACTATTTCACAGAGGAATATATTGCAGCAACTGGTTCAGTTACAATTGATGATGAGGAGTATTACTTTGATCCTGACACAGCTGAATTAGTAGTTAGTGAATAAATCAACTATATGATTTTATACTTGAATATAGAAAAATGATTAATCAAATAAAATTTTCTATCTAAAATAGAGATTTGAGAATAAAAAGGTGAACTATAGTTAATATATAGTAGTTCACCTTTTATATCTATAATAGTAGGAAAAATTTATCTTACTATAAAAGCAGGAGGAATCATTAACATGACAGTATTTTCTTTGGTAGATAATATATTTATAAAATTAGTTATTTTAACCATTTCATTTGATACGTTATTGGGATGCTTAAATGCAATAAAAAATCATAAGTTTAATTCAAGTCTTGGAATAGATGGAGGGATTAGAAAAGTAGCAATGATAGCATGTGTATTTTTTTTATCAGTGCTTGATGTTCTTACAAATTTCAACTTCTTATTCATGCTACCACAGGACTGGATTAATTTTCTAAAATTAAATCGCCTTGGAATATCTGAATTTTTCTCTATTTTATTCATTTTATATGAAAGTGTAAGTATATTAAAAAATATGTATTTATGTGGATTACCAGTACCTAAGAGATTAAATGAAAAAATAGTAATTTTACTAGATACAATAACAGATGAATTGAATGTTAAGGATGGGAAGTAAGCAATGGTAGATATAATAAAGATGTTAACAAATAAAAAGTGCTATCCAAACAAAAACAATGCAAAGTTTATAGTAATTCATGAAACTGACAACGAGAGCAAGGGAGCAAATGCTAAAAGACATGCACAAGCATTAAATGCAGGCAACTTAGAAGCAAGTGTCCATTACTATGTAGATGATAAGGTGATATATCAAACATTAGACCACAAAAACGGAGCATGGGCAGTTGGCAAAAGCTATGGGACTGCACTAATCGCAGGAGTAACAAACTACAATAGTATAAACATAGAAATATGTGTAAATAAAGATGGAAATTATACAAAAGCAAGACAAAATGCAATAGATTTAACTAAAAAGTTAATGAAAGATTTAAATATAAGTTCAGACAAAGTGATTAGGCATTATGATGTTAAGAAAAAATATTGTCCTCGTAATATACTTGATAATCCTTCTCTATGGATAGATTTTAAAAATCAAATAAAAAATAGTAAAAAGGATGATAAAATAATAAGATACACAATTGTTTATGATGGAGAAGTGGATAAAATATCAGCTGAAGTCATTAGTTGGAATTATAAAGAAGAAGAATATTTAGTATGTGATATAAGAGATTACAAACCAGGCATGACACAAAATTTATATGTTGTAGGTGGAAGAGCATGTGAGAAGATAAATTCTATAACTAAAGAAAAATATACTATGATAAAAGGCGAAGATAAATTTGATACACTTTACAAGGCATTAAAGTTCATTAATAGATAGAGTTGGCAGCTTTAACATATATTCAATAAATTTGTCTAAAGTAATGAAAAATGACATTAAGTAAGCTATACTTATAATGTAGAATATAAATAATTTGAGGGATAGACCAATATGTTTCAAATAGAAGTTGGTAAAAAATTAGAAGCAGAAGTACCAGATGGTTTAAGTATTACTTTTAGTGAAACTGGATTTAGAGCTATATTTAAATTAGACAATTTATCAGAAAAAGAAATAATGGAATTTCGAAAAGGTAATTTAAGAATAGATGTATCTTTTTTAGACAAAATTATTTTCTTTGTATTTACAAATACAATGGGTATAGGAGATGCAGATATACCATTTACAATTCATTTATCTAAATGTAAAGAATTTCAAGAACTTGAAGAAAATGAAGGATATGCAATGGATCTAATGTTAGTAGAAGCTAATAATAATATTGTAAAAGGTTTCAGACGTGTTGGTCTTAATGTAAATACATCTAGATATTTAAAAAAATGTGCAATGGAACAATTATCACATGATTTTAATAAGGATGAACATGTGAGAAAGATCAAGGAAATACAAAGAAAATACAACTCAAGAGAAATAAAAAAATTAGCAGGAGCATATTCTAAGTTTGAAAGAAAACAGTAATCATAGTATAAGTATTAATAAATCATTGCAAAAAAAATTAATTATGTTTTATTCAAAGAAGATGTGAAGATAAATGGCAATGTAGCTTTAAAAAATACATTGACACTGATAATATTATAAAGTTAGATATATGATTTGTACATATAAAGAGAAATAAAATATCTTAATTTAGTATTGTATAGAGAGTTACTTGATTAAAATTAAAATAAAAGCTACAGAATAAGAAAATCTGTAGCTTTTTAAGTTATTATTTACTTGATTAGTTTTAGCTTTGTTATATTTATCTAATTTATAAATTTAATTATAATATATGCTAATAGTTTTGCTACAATCCATTTAAATTCAGGCTCAATTCCTAAATTCATTAATATATGGGAGATAAGAATTTCAATCACTTTACCTAAGAAAATATTTATAAACCTCGGAAATTTATAAGGTATTTTATGATTCATTATTAATATTTTGTTTACTTTTAAATTAAAGTTAATATAATTTTGTTTTCCATCGCGATATTTTAAAACTAATTTTAATTTACGTTTACCCATCCCATTAGTTTTAATCTTTCTTTTTTTCATATTTTTTTCCTCCGTTGCTTATAGTCAACATAAATTCGTAATAATTAATCGAAATAATCACAGAAATTTACATTGCTATATATATCAAGAAAATATGAAAAAAAAATTGCTGATTTTTTTGCTTTTTTATTTTTAAAGTTTTTTAATAAATCTGATTCGAATTAGGTTTTTTAATGTATAATTTAATAAGAAATTGATAAAGGAGAATTTTATGCTATTATTAAATATAATTTTTATCTGCATAGTATTTTTTATTTTATGTTTTTTTTAAAAAAACAAATTTACTTTTCTGTGTACACTAATCACATTAACTTTTTGCACATTTTTAATTTCATTTATAAGTTTATTCATTTTAATAAATTATAAATTTATGAAATCATCAATATTAGTATACTTTATACCTACATTTTCATTAATTGCATACTTATATTTTGGTGTCTTTATTAATAAAATAATGCTTATCTTTTTTAGTAGAAAATTTTATGCATTAAAAAATATTGAATATAATTTCAATATTTTAAGATACCATTTAATTTTAATTTTTGTAATACTCTTTATCTATTTAAATATTAATGGCTTTTTTTATAAAAAAGATTTAAATGACACAGTTTTTTTAGTGAGAAATGTTTTTTTTACAATCATTCCATTAGCTATGATAAATATAACTCCTATATTTGATATAGATTCTTTGTCAAATAGATGGATTAAGAGATTTGAGCCTACAAAATAATATACTTAAAACAAATGATAGTTTATCAATATAAGGAAATGAGTCCTGCTTTAAGAATTCATTTCTTTATTCAGCTTTTCTTACTTTTACCCCTTCTTTTTCGTTACTTAACCTTTTAAACTCCAATATATTGATAAATATATTCCCAATTACTCGTCTTTTAATCTATTAGTAATATAAGATCTTATTATTTAAAGTGTTTAGTCATATATGCTGGCTAATTGCTTTCCTGCATTTTTTAATTTTAAATAATTCAATTTCTCTCTAGATTCAATTACTTTTATACCTCAAAAACATTTATATTAAAGTGCAATAGGTACTAATATATTAAAAGATTTTTCAAAAAAAAATAAATCTGCCCCATATTATTTATGTAAATAAAAAATAAGCTATTTTAAGCAAACAAAGAACTAAATTGCATTAGTCAATTAAATAATGAGGGGGGTAATTATATTAAAAAGAGATTAATTAAGAAAAAATTGGTATAATAAAAAAAAGAGGTGTTAAAATGAAACAGATATTAGAAGAAAAATCTAAAATTACTAAAATATCAAAGGAATATAAGCGAACTAGAATTGAAGAGAAAAACAGAGAATGGACTCAAAAACTAAATGATATACTCAGTAAGGGTGATTTTTCTAATGAGGAATTACATAAAATTAAAAACTTAATTCCAGAAGAGATATTGACTAGTGAAAATGTTGGCGAAGTTGTGACAGAAGATGGTTACGCTAAGCCTGAATATGACGAAGTATTTAAATCATTATTTACTTTAAACAATGATTATGATTTACTTGTAAGTTTTATAAATGATATTCTAAATGATGCTCCACATGCTAATAGGAATATTAGACCATTTACGAAAATCAAGAAAGTAATTAGAGTTGAAACTGACCCAACTATTAATTATATTGGAGAGAAAAGACCTAGACTTGATATTTTAGCTGAAGATGAAGAAAATAATCACATTAATATTGAGATGCAAAGAGCTTTCGAGGATGATTATTTAGAAAGAGCTGAATATTATCTTAGTCGTGTACATGGTAGAAAATTAGAAGAAGGTAAAGAATACAAAGAAATTGGAAAAACTATTGGAATACACATATTAAATCATGTAAAATATAATCAAATAGATGATTATATAAATTGTATGAGATTAACTATGGATGGTCATCCAAATATTTATTCAGAAAAAACGGCATTGTACTTTGTAGAGCTTCCTAAAATTAACAGATATAACAATATAGTAAATAGAATTATGTTGTGGGGAAAATTAATTAGTAATCCTTCTAATTTAGATGTTAGATTTATAGCTAAGAATGATTCTGTTGTTAAGAAAGCTTTAGATAGGCTAAAAGAGCTAGGAAGCAATGAAGACTATTTATTAAATTTAAAGCGAGGTGCATATATTATGAATAAAAGTAGAAGCTTCAAAGAAGAAATTTTTAAAGAAGGCATTGAAAAAGGGAAAAGAGAAGAGAAATTTAATTTTATCATAAAGTTAAAAAATAAAGGTTATAATTTAAATGAAATATGTGACATTATAGATGATTTAAATAAATCAGAGGTCGAAAAAGTATATAATCAAAACTAATAAAAATAAAACATTAACTAAATAGTTAATGTTTTATTTCTTTAAATCTAAATGTAATAGTTTCACAGTTATATTTTACTCCATAAAATAATAGTTCACCAAGAAATGTTAAACTTGAATAAAGGTGGTATATTTATATGAGTAAAATAGAAAAGGAATTAAGTTTAAGAAGAACCTAAACCTAAACTTAAAATTATATAAAAATAATCTAATTCGTAAAAATAAAAAATAATTGTATGAGGTGAAAAAAATGAATGAAGAAATGAGATACGAATTTGAAACATCGAAAGGGATTTGCAAACTTGTAATATCAAAAAACTTAAAGGAAAAAAATTTGAAATCGAAACATTGGTGATAGATGGTAATTTATTAAAAGATAGAGGAGAAAGGTGGGCTAAGCTTACTTATTACTGCATGGAATTTGTAATTGAACTTGGGCATGAAGTTGCTAGACAAGCAGGAAAATTATTTAATATGAAAAAAAGAAATTTTATATTAAAGCTCCACCTGAACTTGAAAAAATGAGAGAAGCATTTTTAAAAGAAGCTTATAAAATAGAAAGAGACTATTATAATAATGTTTGGGAAAATTTAGGCGAAGATGAAACTGTTGAATTAGTAATTGGAACATCTCGTTTTTACATTAACGACAAAAAAATAAATCAAAGCACTAATTTAAAAGAAATAATGGGTGAAATAGATAAAGTTGCATATGAGGTAGGAGGAATATTTAAAAAAAGGAAAACTTTCGAGTTTGCAGATACTTGCCAAATTACTAAAAAAACTTTATTGAAAGCAGCAGAAAAAGCAAAACAAATTTTAGCTGAAAAGCAAGAAAAAATTGAGAAACAAAAAGAAGATAGAAAGCAAAAAGAACAGGAAAAAAGCAAGTAGTAAAAAGTTGGGCTGTATCTTGCAACGACCCAAATGAAGCTTGCGACTTAGATACAATGACAGAAATGATAGACGAAAATGGCAAAATAGAGATAATTAGAAGCCACACATATTAAGCTATGATTAATTTTGCAGTAAGAATTTATATTAAAGATATAAATAAAGACAAGATATTATAATTTATTATCTTGTCTTTATAATTTAGTGTTCAAAAACTATAATTAAGTTTTTTAAGATTTATTGTAATTAATACTATATCTACTAGGAATGTTTATATTAACAACACATAAAGTATATCACTTTTGTTCTTTTACCTCTTCTATAATTTTAAAAAAATTTTTGCGATAAATAACATCTACTTCAGTTATTGTATATAAAAATTCTTCTCCTCCTTTTTCTAAAACTTTAATAGATTTAACAATTTATTTAATAAGTATAAAACTCATCAAATATCATTATGTGAACTAAAAAATGCTATTAAAAAGAGTCTTCATTCATTACTTTATTACTATAATACAAGACAAGATAATATATCAAGTATAATATCTAACTTAAAACATATGGTTGGTAAGATATATACATATGATATATTTATTGAGGAGGTAAGAGAAACTATTGATTTTTGTATTGGGATTTTTGAATGGTCAGAAGAGACTCCTAATTTAATCTTATCTGAATTAGAAAATGGTTTTTGTACTCGTGATCTTTATAATAACCAAGAAAATCTACAGATCAGTTTTATTCCAAAGATAATACATCCTGATTTTCCTTCAGAATCTTTAATAGAAGTTACTGAAGTTTCCTTATACTAAATTAATTATTTTATAAAATTGATATTATAAACTTTAAATAAAAAAGCTATATTCTATGAGAGTAATATTTTCTAGTAATATAGCTTTTTTGATTTTTTATTTTAAATTGTCCATACAAATTTTCAGGTACTTTCTTTCCTCATCTGTTAATTGCTCACAGGTCATTAATGAATCTAATAGACTTTCCAAAGAACCATTATGGACATTATCAATGAATTCTTTAGTTTCAAATTTTGCATATTCACTCTTTATAACTGTAGGTTTATAATATGTATACCTTTCAATTTTTTCTGAGCTTAAAAAACCTTTTTTAATTAATCTTGATAGTAGTGTTAATGTTGTAGTTTGTTTCCATCCATATTTTTCATACATAGCATTAGTAGCATTAATTGATGCTATTTTAGTATTTGAATCCCAGATAAACTTCATTACTTTTAGTTCTGCTGGTGCTATTTTTCTTGTTATCATACTATCCATTCCTCTCATACCTTCTTGGAAATATATTTTTTCTTCCTTATTTTTTACTAAACTTAGTAAATGAATAATCATTTGCTAAATCTCTAAAGGCCTTTTTTCTAAGTATATTTAGTTGCATATAGTCAGGGTTATTTAAAATAAACTCTTTATCTGATTCTATGTCTATATTCAAGGTATTTTTTTTCATTTCTAGATTTAATTAGATTTCCATTTCCATCACAATCAATTAAAAATAAAAATTTACCAACTTGTACTATCTTAAAAAGCTCATATAGTCCACATTCTTCCTTATCTACAGATAAAAGCATATCCCCTATTTCTAAAGTATCCAACTTAACACCTGTTTCATTTTCTATGCTTTCTTTTAATAACTTTAAGCTCTCTTTGTTATTTTTCATAATATCACCCTTTATATTATTTTTACTAAATCTCTAACTGTTCAACCATACTTTTTCTCCTTTCTCTTTATTGACAATTACAACTTGTGTTTTTTTACTAATAAATAGCTATTTTTTTATCTCTTAACAAATATGGTTCATTTTAAAGATTTTTTTGAAAATAAATTAATTGATATGTTCCTTTTATGTTTTATATTAATAATTTAGTATATTATCTTGCATATTCTCCCATTTTAACCTTTTAAACGACCAGTTATGCGAAAATATTGACTTTTCAGAAAATTATTGTTAACATCTAAGTACAATTATTTTTATATATACAAATGTTAGGAGGATATATGAAAAAATTAATATTACTATTTTTATTAATTATAATAATCACTGCTTGTTCAAAATCTGATGATGAGGAATATAAGTATGCTACTATTAATACCTCTATGGAAAATAGCTCTGTAATTTCTTTATATGATTCAGAAGGCAATTATAAAGGTAATAAAAAAATAAAATATGGAGGAATAATATTAACAGGATTCAAAACAACAGGTGATGATACCAAAGAAAACATTTACTATACAGCACCTGCAACTAACAATAAATCAAATGACTTTGTTCTCCAAATAAACAAAGATACATTAAAACCTAAAACTATAATCTCATCCAAAGGTAATAATCCAACTTTTTTTGTATCTGATCAAAAAAATATCTACTCAGGATCATCTAGTCCAGACGAAGTTTTTCTTTCTAAAACAAATTTAAAGTCCAATGAAATATTAAAATCAACAATATTTAAAAATCTAGGTGTAGGAATAGTATTAGTTGAAAAAAATGAAAAAGTATATTTAATATCTTTTAAAGAAGTTTCCAGCACCTATAAATTAATTTTATCAGTTATAAATAAAGAAAATTTAAGTATCGAGAAAACTATTGATATATCAGATGGAAGTTATGCAACAAGTGCAAAAATTATAAATAACAACCTATATATATTAAAAAATAGAGATGGTAATGATATGCTTTCAAATAAAATTATAAGAGTTAATCTAGATGACTATTCATCTAAAATCATTGAATTACCCTTTGATAACTTATCTCAGATACTGGCTGATGAAAATTATCTTTACATAACTGAAAGCAGTTCTTTAGGTGAAACAACTCAACATAGAGTAGCTAGGTTAAATATAGATAGTTTAGAAATAAATCAATATGATACTGAAAATGAGCATATTTCAAGCTGTATAAATAAAGATGAATTTTTATCTTCTAATGGAGAAGAAATCTATATTTATAATTTAGGTGATTTTAAATTGAAGAAATCTATTAAATTAAAAAAATATGAGAATAAGACTTTTGTATCTTTTTTTATTAATAATTAACTGTTCTTTTGAATGGTTAAAATATATAAATACAAGGAGATGTGAACTATGAAAATTAAAAATTACGTTTCAGGTGTTTTAGTATTAGGCTTAATTCTTATCAATTCTAGCATGTTATTATTCGCAAATGAAGTCCAACATAATGAAAGTCAAAGTGATGAAGCTATAATTCAGAAACAATTAGATGGATTTAAAGAAATAGACCAAGAATTGCATAAAAATGGAATACAAAGTACAGATAAAGATCCAAATCTTACTAAAGCAACATCAGGTACATATCCAACAAGAATAGGTGCTATACTTGTTACTAAAGATGGATCATCAGGAAAACTTATAGGTCATGCAGGAATAGTTCATACAGCTAAAACTACAGTTGAATCTTTCTCTGATGGTGGAGTAAAAGTATATAATAATAATTGGCGTGATAGATATAATACTATTTATGGTTTAGGAGTAGGAAGTACTACAGCAAATCAAGATAAGACTGCTGCAACATGGGCATATAATAAGAGAAATTCTCCATATAACTGGATATTTGAGCAACCAGAACTTACAAATGCGTTTTATTGTTCTCAATTAGTTTATAAAGCATATAAATCAACAACAGGTGTTAATTTAAATTATGGAGGAGGAGCTGTATTTCCATATGATTTAGTAAGATCAGGAGAAACATATACTTCTTATACTAAAGGTGTTTAATTCATTACAATTTTATCTTAATATATAAAAATAAATAATTAGTCAGATAATATGTTCCTTTTATGGTAGATAGCTTAAACAAAACTACTATCATTAAGGGAACATATTTTTTATTAGAGAATTTAAATTTATTTCAAAAATAGTTAAATTTTATACCATATTATATGTAATAAAAAATTTAAGCATAGTTAATGCATATAAAAAATAAGCTATACATGTTAGCGATAAAGGGGGAATTTTCTTGATTAAAGCAAAAAAATTAAATAAATATAATATACTTTACATTGTAAATATTCTTAAAAAATTACGTATAAGCACTTACCTATTAATACCATTATTATTTTTTTTATTAGTTTTACCAAAACAACTAATTTACATTTCTATATTAACTTTATTATTTTATTCAATTAGCAAATTATATGAAAACAAGCCTTATAAATCTATTGAAGTTGATACTGAACCATTCAATAATGTTGAAACTACCAATGAATCTCATGAATCTAAATTTAAAGATACCTTATTCATCAATCAGATAATTGATAAAAAAGAACATTGTATATTACATAATTTTAAAGTGCATTGGAAAATCTATCTTGAGGAAATGGTTATAGATATAACTACTGTAAAATTATTTTATTATGATAATGGAACTATAGCAAAAATATGTGTATTTGATAATAACATAGACATATATTTTAATGATAAAATAACACTTGAAACGCTTTATTATAAGCTACAAGAATGCAGTTCTTTTTCAGATCTTACATCAATTTAAATCTATTTAGATAAAGTAATGTAAAGTCAATAAATTTTGATGGTATTAACTTTATAAATATACTTCAAGAGAGGAAATAGTTATTCAAGAATATAGACTAGATGTTCATTCTATATTAAAAGAATTTAAATTATGATATTAAAAAATAATTTTCAAAATTAAAACTGTTATTAAGTGATTATAAATCATTTTAATAACAGTTTTTTTATTTCTTATAAAAATTTTCAAAAAAGACTTCTAAATGCCCCATATTATATATGAATTAAATCAAAGCTATCTTCTAGCACTAAAAAAATAAGCTGTCACTATCAGCATAACAAATAAAAAGGAGGTTTTTTTAATGAGATCAAAATCTTTATTATTATCTTCACTCTATCGAAAAGATTTAGGTGAGATATTTAAAAACTTTAATGAGATTAACAGACAAAATATTTTTAAGACAAAAAAAATTTTATTCAATTTAGGATTCCCAGTAAGATATCCAGCTAAAGCAAACACTATATTAAAAAAATTAAAAATTAAAGAGAATAATATAGAAAAAGAAATTGCTTTATTTTATTCAAAACCAGACAATTCAAATGATATTATTACCATTACTAAAGAAAATACCATAAAAATACTTATGGAAGATGGTAATATCTTTGGGGTAAAAAAAGTTCTATTCTATTTAGGATTTAAAGTAAATCACTCTAATAATACAGACATTAAATTTAGAAAAACTATATTTAAAAAAAATGCTGAAAAAAAATCAGCTGTACTACTTTATTTAAAATCTAGTAGAACAAATGGAAATATCATAATTTCTAAAGAAAATGCTTTAGGACTTTTGGACGAAGAAATCCATCTTGTAAAATGTATAAATTGTGGTCATTATGATGATTCACTGTATGAGCTATTAGGATTCAATATGCCTTGCTGTGATTTTATTAATAAAACAATTAATAATTGTATGAATTTTCATAAATGTAATTATTATTATGAAAATAAACTAAAAAAATCAAATTATAAAAATTAGGAGTGATTTATATGATTAATTTTGATGAACTACAAAAAAATTTGGACTCCCAAATAGAATTATCAGGAGATGATATATTAATAAGAAATTTATTAGAAATGTGCTCATCCCTTCCAAAAATTAATGAGAAAGTATTAAAAAAGATACCATCAAGAATTTTTGTTAAAGTATCTTCTATGCTATCTATAGATAATGTTGAAGAGAACCATATTATAAATGACATGATTGAATTTGAATATTTAAAAGAAAACTTATCATCAATTCCTCAATCTATTGATGAAGAGGAGGAAATATACTAATGTTTAAACATATTGGCCAATCTGAGAAAAATATATTGATGTATAATCTAAAAGAACTTTCAAAGATAAAGAACTCTTTCAAAGAAAATTATATCAATACAGAACAATTTATTAATATGAAATTGTCATTTAATAATGCCTTAGATTTTTATATTAATTTATTAAAATCTAATAATTGTTATTGTTGTGTAAATAGAAATAAAGTCATCTTACAGTATCTAAAAAACTTTAATATGATAAATACAAATATTATCAACATTATTCTTAAAAACACTAGTGATATGATTTCAGAAGTTACTCAAGATGAAGATGCATTTGAGTTAGTTGAAGAATTGTTTAATACACTTGAAAGCTTCTGTAATATTAATCATATTTTTACTAGTTATTATGATCTAATCACTTCTCGTCATGAAGAGACTCTTATGTACAATGATACTAATATGTATAAAATATTTGAAGATATTATTTTGTATATAGGAGATTGTTTAAAAATTAATTCAAAAAAAATCGAAGATACTTATATGTTTCATGATGAATTTTATTCTTATTTTAATAATGATATCATGGTTATAGCTATTAATATTTCTATAAAAAATAATATAATATCACTAATAAAAAACCTTTTTATAGATGATTATGGTGATGATTGCTATTGTTCAAGTGGATATACTTTTTTATGTATTTCTACAAATACTCTGATTAAATCAGGAATTAGAACTGATGTTTTTATATTGATTTTATTAAGTATCTTGGAGGAAAAATATAATGAAAACTATATTATTTGAATTAATAGAGAATAGTAACACAGTTAACCTTATAGAAAATAATGATGGAAGAAAAAGAGTTAAAACATTGCTTGTTTCAGATTTTATAAGTAGTATACTCTCATCTTCTAAATTAGAAACCCTGTCAGATATACCTGTCTTCAGTCCTATATATCAAGAAAAAGATAACATGAAACTTATTCAAACAATTCAATTAAATAAAACAACAAGGATCTATATTATACTTCGAGAAGAACTATCTGCTCCTATGAGTTTTGGTAAAGATTTTTATAGTGATATAGGTATGCCAAATTTATTGTTTGCGATAAAAACTGTTAATAATATCTTTAGTAAACTATATGTATCAGTATCCAAGACAAAAAATATAAACAAAAATACTCAATTATTTATTTATCCATTTTCAAATGTATATAAAGATGGAAATGTTTGTTTAGGTTCTAATCAAATTAATTTAAATTTTAACCAAATAGAAAATATTTTTCTAATACCAAATATCTTTTTTAGTATGGCAAATACTATTGACCACTTTTCTTTAAAAAATAATACACAAAATCTAGATTATTTAGAATTACTAGAATATCTAAATCATAAACAATTTGACAATAATTTATTAATTAAAAACTATACTTATAACGAATGGACCAAAAAACTTATTCAAAATAAAGCATAAATTGGAGGTAAAATATGATTTCAATATGTGGCAAAAATAATTTCAAAATAAAACGTCATTCATTAAATATAAAATACACTAATGATAAAGGTAAAATTATAGAAGAAGCTGTCAATGCAAATAGGCTCTTTAACTTATATGCTTCTTGTGAGAAGGCTATGTTATTTGAGTTATTAGATAATCAAGGTAATTATTTAGAATTTATCATTGAAGATATAGAGAACCTCTCAGAATATTTAATTAATGAAAATTCTAGTCTAAATTTATATCTATATTGTGCAGATTTAGAAAAAACACCTATAATATCAAAAAAGAAAGATCTAAAAGAAATAGATAAAAGAAATAGATAAAAGAAATGTATGTGTTATAAAAGAATAAATTACTGAAAATACCAAATTTAAAATTATTTCTTTTCCTAAAAATTGGACTAGAAAAATGCAACAATTTTGGTTAAGAAAAAACAAGTATCCTATAGTAACAGAATATTATAATTTTACTTATGATTGTTTCTTAACTCAATATTCAGCATGTTTTGTGAAATATAAAAAGAATATTGTAAGCTTATATTGGTATGCTCCTGAAGATTTATTTAATCCTCAGTTCTTTAATAAAAAGTTTGAAATGAAAATAATTAATTAATATATTTATGGAGGTAAATAAAAATGAATTTTACAGAATTATTTAGTAAACAATTAGAAGATTTAAATGAAAAACCTAAAGAAGCCAAAAACAATACACCTAGTATAAATGATAATAAAAATAATACAGGTGTAAATAAATACTTAAAGCTTGAATCAGAATGTAAAGAATACACAAAGATTATAGTAAAAGTGTTTGGTAAAGTTATAAAAGAAATAGACAATGAAGAAGATATAGAAAATATAAAGATAAAAGATCTTACGGAAGAAGTGCTTTATACTTTTGGATACGAAGAATTGGGTAAATCCCCTGATTGGAGATTAGAACCTAGTCATGATAAAGTAGTTGCTTATTTATCTGCTACATATAGCAACTTTAAAAATAAGGGGTAATACTATGGTTTCAATAATAATAGTTGGATGTGGTGCAACAGGAAGTCATTTAATTACATTACTATCTCAACTGGCTATTTCTGAAAAAAAAATTGATGAAATTATACTCATTGACGGTGATATAGTTGAATCTAAAAATTATCGTAATCAAAAGTTTACTTCTAAAGATTTAGGTATGAATAAAGCAGAGGTCCTTTCAAGTAGATATAATAAATTAGGTATAAAAGTATCTTTTATTGATGAGTACTTAGTTAATAAAGAACTTGTTGTAAATTTAATTAAAAATTCTTTAAATGATTTTATACTTATTGGATGTGTTGATAACAATAAGGCACGTATCGTTTTAAATGATGTATTTTATGATAGTTGTATTAATTCTCTAGTTTATATTGATACTGGTAATGGAGAAGGAGATGAAAGAACTGGACAAACTGTAGTTGGTGTTAAATGTGAAAATAATATAATACATCCGCCTGTTTGCAATTATTTCCCAGAGATTTTGACTTCAAAAGAAGAAGTTAAAAATGAAACATATTCCTGTTCTGAAATACAAAAACATCCCCAAAATTTTGCAACTAACATTCTAAGTGCTACAACTACTTTCATGATAACAAACAATATCATTTGCTTAAATAAATTTAATAAAAATTTATTTGTATTTAATTCAGATACAATTTCTATTTTATAAGATAATAAATAAAAATAGTATAAACAAAGGAGCTATCAAAGGCTTCTTTGTTTATATTACTACACTAGGAGGTAGCGTAATTGCTTAAACATATCGGAGATACTGAGAAAATTATTTTTAGAGAAATTTTTAAATTTATTTTAAAATATAAGAAAATATGTATGAATTTAGACTTAAATATTATTAATGATACTTTCCAATTAGATGAAATTATAAAATATTATTCAAAAAATTTTTCACTAAATTATATGTTCCATGAAAGATATAGTTTAAAATATATATATATAGGTAAAACAGTATTAGAATATTTTATAAAAAATAATGTGGTTCTTAAAGAAAATATAGACTTTATTATTCAAGCTGAGATACATAATCATTTAATAGATTATTTTGACCTTGATGATGATGATTTATTGGAATATGATCTAAATTGCATCGTGAAGTTATTTGAAAACTTAGAAAAGTTTTTTAATATAAAGTGTTTTTATGAATCACTTAGTTATTTGGCCATTGAAGATATCCCTTCTAGTCATGAACATCATAAAGTATTTCAGTCTTTAATTATTAATTTGAAATATGATATGGAAGATGGTGCTACATATGATGATTTTTTTTCACTTTATAGTAGTGATTCTTCTGTAATTGCTATTAATACAACATTTAGTGAACATATAATAAATTTAATTAATTGTTCTTTTCCCATTTTATATGATAATTATAATCATTGTTATACAAAAGATGGATATACATACTTTATTTTTAATGAAATCGGCTTTGAATCACATTCAATTAACATAAATAGTATTATACTTATAATTTTAGGGTATTTAGAAATTTATTTGAATAAAAGTTATAAGTCTTATTTTAACTTATAGAACTTACAAAAGTCAGAAATGATTTTATATCATTTTTGGCTCTTTTGTTAGTTATTTATTACTCAATGGTTGAATGGTTTGCTTATTCTTTTGACTAAACACCATAATATTTGAATAATTCTCTTTTATTTCTTCCATTAGCTTACCTATTTGTCTGATGTTCTTTTTAGGTTATTCTCATTTAATAAACACTTTGATAAATTGTAATATTATGGAAAAAGTAGTTGACTTTTAGACATTAGTCTAATATTATATTAATTAAGGAAGACAATTGTCTAAAAATACTATAAAAGGGGTTTTATTTTATGAATATGAAAAATATTAAAAAAACATTCGCTTTTTCTTTAGCTGTTATGTCATTATTTTCTACTAGCGTTTTTGCTGATACAATTAACATTAATACACATTCTAAGCAGCCTAGTTCTTATTCAATTGATTCAAAAGCAATTAGTGGTACTACTTCATTTACAGCTAATGGTAAAAACTATACTAATCATACAGGTTGTGCAAAATTAGTTGCAGGTGTTACAGGTGCTACCACAATAACTTGCAAATCTGGATCTGTTGATAGTGGAATAATGGGTGCACATGCTAATCTATATAATACAAATGGAACTGTTGTTAAAACTACTGGTTGGAAATATAATACAAATAAAACTAGTGGATTTACAGCTACAACAGGATCAACTACTTCAAAAGGAACATATTATACAAAAGGCACTACTAAAGCTTATAATGGAAGTGGATATAAAACAGTTGGAGCAAAACAAAGCCCAATTGCAACTATGAAGAGTTTAGATATAGAGATCTCAAATGAAGAACTAAAAGAACGTCAATATTTATATGAAACTAAGAATATGATATCAGCACTTGGCGTAGGTGATATTGAAGGTTATGTATCTCTTGATGATTTATATTCTGAAGACAGTCAACCAAATACACCAGAAGAAGCTGTTGCTTATATGAATAAAATAGCAAAATCTAATGAAAAATATAAAAGTATACCTCTTTATGATAAAGATGGAGAAACTATTATAGGAGAATATCATATAGACTTATAATATACATAAAAAAACTGATAGAATTATTTTCTATCAGTTTTTTATTTTAATCAACTTTAAATCTTCCTATAATCTTCACACCTTCTTTATCATAAAGAGGTATACTTTTTTTAAATATATTAAAACTTCTTTTTCTTGTATATAAAACGGCTTCTTCTGGTGTTCTCGGTTGATTATCACAATCGTACAAATCTCTTTGTCTTACATACCCTACTTTCTTTCCTATACCTAGAGCTTGTATAAGTTCTGGCTCAATTAGATTTCCATTTGAATCTGTTACAGATGGACCATATGTCTCTCCATTTTTATTATAGCTAATCTTACCATCAGTATCTCCTAATATATTTTCATTTGGCTCAGAATTAGCATTAATAGAAAACATAGACCCAACTATTATAAAAGTTAATAAAAACTTAAAACCTAGATTAATTTTCCTTTTATCTTCATTAAACATACGATTCAACCTCTTTTTTAAAATAATATTTTTTTCATTTCGAAACTGAGATACACATGTTGAATATTTTAATGTTTTTTTATATTTTATTGTATCTAATATCAGATATGCATATTCTTCGATTTCACTTGAAGTATATTCATCAATTACAATTTCATCACAGGATAATTCACATAATTCATTAAATTGTTTCTTTAGTAAATGACAAATTGGATTAAACCAGTGTATTGTACATACAATACTAACCATAGCTTTAAATAAGTTATCTTTCCTTTTATAATGAACTAATTCATGTCTAAATATAAAGTTTAACTCTCTACTACTATATTCTTTTTCTGGAATTATTATTTTATAATCTCTTAATCCTATAATAGCAGGAGAATAAATCCCTTTAACTCTATATACTTTAAATCTTCTATTTATATTTAATTTTTTTACTTGGGCATCTAATACATTAATAATATCTGCATCCAAAACTTCTTCTTGTAAATTTTCTACATAGTTATAAAATTTATAATTAGCTTTTAGATGGCAAAAAGATATTAATATAATACCTAGTATCCAAATATACATAAATATGTCTAGATTAATACTATAACCATATGATATATAACTATCAATACTATGTTTATAACTCTTAATTATGTTATTGTTGATAGCCAATATATTTAAATTTATTTTAGACATAAATAACATTCTAAATATTATTAAAATACACATTAAATAATAAAACTTATAACCATATCTATTTACTTTTTTAGTAAATAAAATAAACAAAAGAATTGGTACACTTATATAAATGTTTAATTTCAAAATCTCGATAAAAAGTTCCATAAGATAATTCTCCTACTTTCTTTTTTTTATCCATTTTTCAAGCTCTTTTATATCATCATCTGATATTTCATTTTCACAACCTAGTGATGAAATAAAGCTATGCATAGAATTCTTATGCATAAATTTAAAGAAATCTTTTGTTTCAAACTTCAAATACTCTTCACGTTTAACCTTAACAGTATACACAGTATTTCTACCATCTTTTTCAAACTCTAGAAATCCTTTGTCGCTCAATCGAGAAAGAACTTTTCCTGTAGTCCCTTTTGTCCATTCATGATAATCTTCCATAAAATGAGCTACTTCTCTTGCAGGTATTTTATCCATATCTTTATCCCAGATAAAATTCATAACTAACAATTCAGATTTTGGTATTTTTTTCAATTTAATCACACACCTTTAAATTTATTTTATTAGACATATGTCTAAAAGTCAATATATAAATATCATGTTATATAAATATTATATTAATACAAAGAGATGAAGTAAAAAAGTTCTATTTTTTACACTCCATATTTAATTTCTATTGTTGCGATATTGATATATAACACCATATCATTACAATTCCAGAATTTCTAGTATCTCAAAATCTTTTCGTTACTTTATAAAATCTGTTAAATGAAATGTCATAGTATATAATCAAATTTTTATTCAAAAAACTTTAAAAATTGAACCATATTGTATGTAATAAAAAAATTAGCTATTAATTAGCAACTTAAATTTAAGCTGTATAAATCAGCTACATAAAATGGGGGGAATACATTATGAAAAAAATAAATATTTCATTAAAATTATCTGAAGAGTTAGAACAAATTGTATTTGATAAAGATGAAAGAGTAAGTCTTACTTTAAAAGGTGTATTTTATGTAAATAAACTAGTAGGAGCAAGTATTTTTGAACCAGATAAAATTTATTTTGATGGAGATTATAGAGAAAATCCATATATTATTAATAATGATGATGGTTCAATTTTTAAAGTAATTTCTACCTCACTAGCAGTTTCAAATTATAATAACAATCAAATAGTAACTAAAGCAACAGTAAGTTTTAATGTAGATTCATATCTTTTAGATTCATTTGGCCATATTATTTCTGAAGATTATACAGCTGGTGAAATTTTTAAAAAAGGTACTTCAAAACTTACTGATGACAATTATGTATTGCCTATTAACTCAACATTAGAAATATGTGTAAGTTTAAAAAATACAGAAATTCAAAGAGCTTTAGGACAATATTTATTTAATAAAAATCTTGCTGATAGAAAAGCTCAATCTTTAAGCCAACGAAATGCTCTAAAAAAATTACCTCAATTTAATTGTCCAATTACTAATATAACTGGTTCATCTGGATATAGGATGGCAATTATGACAATTCCTTATTTTTATGATGATGATAAAGAAATTAAAGAAATCATCAATTGTGCAAGAACATTAAATGCTAATGTTTTAAACTGTAAACTTATAAGCATTGATAATGATGAAATCATAGATGCAGTTGATTTAGAGTATCTTAAATCTATTCAAAATTATGATGAAGAAATAAATAAAAAAGAATATTCAAATGAAAGATTAGTATTGTCAACTAAATATGCAGAGTGTAAAAAGAAGATTCCAGAAAAAATAACAAAAGCAATAAATATATTGTTCCCTGACCTCGATTTAGAAGAAGTAAAAAGCTTAAATAATAAAGAAATAAAACTTCTAATACAGTATGCAGAAACATTATAAAATAATTTAACTTATAAGGAGAAAACAATGAGTAATTTAATAAATTTTTTTAAAACTAAATTTAATGAAATAAATCAAAATGGGAATCATAATAAAACCAAAAAAAAGTCAAATAAAAAGAAAAAACTTATCAAAAACCAAATTTCCTTATTTGATTTATACTTTGATAGAACAAATGATATAAAAAATTCTAATGATAATAATAAATCAAAAGAAATTATTAAAAAAGATATAAAAAAATCCTATAGGAACGATTTAAACAACTGTTTTCAAAATAATTTTACTAAACAAATTACAAATCTCAAATCAAAAATTAGTGAGAAGAAATCAGATATATCTGATTTCTTTTTATCAAGAGAAAATCTATCAACTAATAACTCAGACCGTTATCAAAATAATTTAAATGCTATAACTGTATTAAATAAATTAAATAACTCACAAAAGGATATTACTCTTAATGATAAAACTATTTTATCTAAGTATGTTGGGTGGGGTGGTCTTTCAAAGAAGTTTACTGAAGGTTCTAAAAGTGATGAAGAATTAAAAAAGCTTTTAGGTGATTACTATGACAGTGCCAAAGCTTCATGTTTAACTAGTTTCTATACTCCTGCAATAGTTATAAGGTTTATCTATAGAGTATTGAATAAATTAGGTTTTGAAAAAGGCCGTATACTTGATCCAGCTTGTGGAACAGGTAGATTTTTAGGATTCATGCCTGAAGATATGTATTATAATTCTAAAATATTAGGTATTGAAATGGATAAATTAAGTTCTGATATTGCTACACACTTATATCCATCTTCTAAAATAATAAATATTAAATATGAAGATAGCAAAATAAAAAATGAAAGTATTGATTTATGTATAACAAATGTTCCATTTAGTAATATTCATCCATATGATACAGAGGATAAATATCTAAATAAATATAATTTAAACATTCATGATTATTACTTTGTAAAATCAATTGAGAAAGTCAGAGATATGGGATTGATTATATTTATAACAACATCTGGAACATTAGATAAAACAGATACTACTATTAGAAAAATTATCAATGAAAAATGTGATTTTATAGGTTCTGTAAGATTACCAATTGAAGTTTTTTGTGATACAGATACAACTACAGATATAATATTTTTAAGAAAAAACAAAAATAAATTATCTTCTGAAAACTGGATAGATATTGTTAACTATGAAGATTTCTATATAAATAATTATTACAAAAATAATCCTCATATGATGTTAGGTGAAATGAAGATAGTCTCTTCTCAATTTGGTCCGAAACAAGTTCTTAAAAGTACAAAAAGTTTATCTATTAGTGATTATGATAAATTATTGAAATACTTTCCTTCAGATATCTATGAAACTCCTCTAAATGATGCATATATGTATGAAGAAGAAGAATTAAAGCTTTGTACTGATGATGAACTAAAAGAAGGTGAGTTCATATTAGAGAATGAATTAATTTATCAAAAGCAAGGAAAATATCTTATTCCTTCTTCTTTAATTGGTAAAAGAAAAGAAAAGTTGAAACAGTTTATAATAATTAAAGATACTATAAAAAATATAATACAAGCTCAACTTAATAACTGTACAGATAATGAATTAAATGACCTTCAGAGAAACTTAAATACTAAATATGATAAATACATTAATGAATATGGTTTCATAAGTTCTAGAGGAAATAAGAAGCTTTTATCTGAGGATACTTTATACTATCTTGTAGCATCTTTGGAAATATATGATAAGCAAAATGATACATATAAAAAAGCTGACATGTTCTCAAAAAGAACTATAGGTAAATCAAAACCTGAAAAAAATCCTGAAAAAATAGAAGATGCTATTATGATTGCATTCAATAATTATGGATATTTAAATATGGATTATATCTGTAGCATAATGAATAAATCATATCATAATATCAAAGATGAATTATTATCTAAACAACTTGCTTATATTGACCCTTTGACAGGAGATTTAGTGGATAGAAATAGTTATTTATGTGGATATGTTAAAGAAAAATTAAAAATAGCCAAAGAAGCATCAATAAATAATAATGCTTTCTTAGTAAATGTTAAAGCACTAGAGGCTAATCAGCCTAAATATGAAACAGATGTATTTTTTAATATTTCATCTACTTGGATACCTTCCAATATAAAATCTAATTTTATTGAAAAAACATTAGAGATTGGAAAAAATTCAATTCAACTATTATATTCAACACATCTTGGTTATTCAGTAAATTGTTCTGCTTATATACCTATAAATAAAAATGAGTTCGTATGGGGTACTAAAAGAAGAAAATCTCTATCTATTGTTGAAGCAGCATTAAACATGAAGACTATAACTATTATTGATAAAGAAACACAAAATGGTAAAGAAGTTTCTGTCAAAAACTTAGAAGAAACTCAACTTGCTATGAATATATTAGATAAATGGCTTATAGCTTTTCATAACTATGTAACAAGTAATAGTTATATTCATAAAGAATTACTTGATATATACAATGAAAAGTTTATAGATTATAAGGAAAGAGAATACAAAAACATACTAAGTGATGTTAGAATAAATCCTAATATAAAATTGCGAGAACATCAATTAAAAGCGGCTAGTAGAATAGTTACATCTGATTGTAACACCCTTCTATGTCATAGTGTTGGTTCAGGAAAAACTTATACAATGGTTACAGCTGCACAAGAATTAAATAGGATATCTAAAATAGATTCAAAAAGAGGTAATAAGAATCTATTTGTTATACCAAATTCGCTTTGTGAGTCTGGACAATTTGCCAAAGAATATTTTAATTTATATCCTCAAGCAAATATTTTAGCTACTACTTCAAAGGATTTCTCTAAAGCCAATAGAAGAAAAATTATAGCTAAAATCGTTACATGTAACTGGGATAGTATAATAATTCCACATTCTGTTTTAGGATTAATACCATTAGAAGCTGAAACAGAACTAAAGTTAGTAGAATCAGACCTAAAAGAATTAAATAAAACACTTAAGTATTATAAAGATGAGTGTCCTGACTTTTCTATAAAAAAACTTGAAACAATAAAAGAAGGTTATTTAAATAGAATTAAAGAATTAAATGACATGCACAAAGATGAAGCTCTTCTTTCATTTGAGAAACTTGGTATAACAAACTTATTTATAGATGAAGCTCATAATTTTAAAAATTTATATTTTAATACTACTATGCAAGTACCTGGAATATCTTCTTTAAAAACAAAGAAAACTCAGGATTTATACAATAAACTAAGATATTTTAAATCTGTGAATGGAAATAAAGGTGTTACATTTGCTACAGCAACTCCTATCTCTAATAGTATTTGTGAAATGTATACTTTACTTACTTATTTAAATAAACCTTCTCTAGAACACTATGGAGTAGATACTTTTGATGCTTGGGCGAGTACCTTTGGTTCAATCATTTCTTCAATGGAAGTAGATCCAACTGGACAAGGTTTTAGATTTCAACAGAGGTTTGCTAAATTTTGTAATGTTCCAGAATTAGTTAATATATTTAGACAAGTTGCTGATGTGGTTAATATCTGTGATATAGAAAACTTAGATATTCCTAAAATGACAGAAGGAAAACCTATAGTAGAAATTATAAAACCTACAAGCCAAATGAGAGAATATATAAATTCTCTTGTAGAGCGTGCAGAAAAAGTTCATAAAGGCTCATATAATCCAAGAATAGATAATATGTTAAATGTAACTACAGATGGTCGATTAATGGCTGTGAGCCCTGCATTAGTTGGAATTAGTGGTATATCACCAAAAATAATAAAGGTTGGTGAAAATATAGCTTCTTTATATCATGAAGATAAAATAAGTACACATTTAGTATTTTGTGATTTAGGAACACCTACTGGTAATTCACATAATGTTTATGATGATATAAAAAATGAACTCCTAAAAAATAATGTTTTAGAAAAAGACATAGCATACATACATGATGCAAATACACCAGAAAAAAGAAAGAATCTTATTGATGATTTTAATAATGGTATTATTAGAATATTAATTGGTTCTACTTCTAAAATGGGAGAGGGAACTAATTTTCAAAAACATTTAAAATCACTTCATCATGTAGATGTGCCTTGGAAACCTTCTTCAATTTCACAAAGAGAAGGTAGAATATTAAGACAAGGAAATTTAAATAAAGAAGTATCTATTTTTAGATATGTAGTTGAGGGTTCTTTTGATGCATATTCGTGGCAGACAATAGAAATAAAAGCAAAATATGTAGCTCAGATTCTTAATAATTCTTCATCTTCTAGAACTGCTGAAGATATAGGCAATCAGCTTATGAGTTATGCCGAAACAAAAGCATGTGCTTGTTCTGATGATAGAATTTTAAAATTATGTGAAATAAATAGAGAAATTCAGATAATTGAATTAAACAAAAAAGCATTTTTAAATCAAAATTTACTTACTTTACAAGATATAAAGTCAATAGAAAACTCTATAGAAGCTTTAAATATATCAATATCTAAATTAGAAGAAGATATTAAGGTATATGCTTCTAATTCTAATGATTTTAAAATAACATTAGATGGAAAAACTTATTTTGATAATAAAACAGCTATAGAAACTCTTGGAGAAATTATGGATAGTGGAAAAGTTGGTTTTTTAGGTGAAATTTATGGCCTAAATATAGTTTATGAGAAGGAGTTTACATTTGATAATAAAGTTAGGGAATTTATTTCACTTGGTAATAACTATAAATTTGAATTTTCTGCTTTGAAAACTCCTAAGACTTTAATTAAATATTTTATGGAGTATAGTAAAACTAGCACAGATAAATTAAAGAGCTTAAAAGGAATATATTTTTGTAAGAAAGATGAACTTGTATCTCTTAAGGAAGTTTTAAAAAATAAGTTTACAGAAGATGATAAATTAGAAACTCTTATGATTTCAAAAGCTAAACTTGAAAATGAGTTAAGAATTGGAAATACTGTAATAAAAAAAAACAACTTAGAGCATAATGCAGTAGAAAAAAGTGAATTAATAACTAACCCTGACAATATGCCTATAAAAGATAAAACAGATAGTAATTATCTATTTACAGGCAAAAGGTTCCTTACTAAAGGAGTAGATTGTGAGATTCCAATTAAATTACAAATATTTATGTGGAATTTAATAGATGAGTTAAAGATAAAAAAAGATTATCTTCAAGTATTTGATATAACTCCTATTAATTCTAGTTATGTGTCTGTTACACATAAACAAGAAATACCTAAGTATACATCTACTTATAAAGTAGAACAAAGTACGGATGTGAATTTTGAAATAGACGCTAAAAAAACAATCTTTGTAATAGATGATATTGATCATGTTACAATGCTATTAAGTAGTGAATATTAAATAAAATAATGTATAAAACTTAAAAAATAGATAGATTTATAATCTATCTATTTTTTTCAGTGTTATTTTATCATTATAAATACTTATAGTAAAAATATCTTCCTCTTTTATTTCTAATATTCTTCTCCATTTTAATGGTATCAATATTCGTGGACTTACTCTTCCTTCAGAATTAGGGTGAAAGTATATTAATTTTTCTACTTCATCTATTAAATTATTTTCTGGACTTTTATTATCTATACTTTTTTCTATTGTAATTTTATCACTATAAAGTCTTAATCTAAATTTATCTTTTTCTTTAACATTTAGATATATTATCCATGCTAATGGAATGCTTATTAATGATGTAATCCTTAATTTACTTTTTACAAAGATGAGTTTTTTATCTTTTTCATCTTCTAATGGCCATGCCAAGATTTTACAAATACTAACTAAAGTTGTTGTAGATATCTTATTTTTTAGTATCTTTGTGTATGTACTACTATGTATTCCTAGATATTTACAGAATTGTCCTTTTGTAAACTCAAAGTCTTTTCTCTTCAATTCTATTTTTTCAGCAATATTCATTATTTATTTTTACCTCTTTCAACAAATATTTATATTAACTACAGTAACATACTTTATGTCACTGTAGTTAATATAAAAAGTTTCAAATTTTTTTTAAAATAGCCCCATATTATAAGAAGAAATAAAAGTACAAGCTATGTATTTTAGCAAATAAAAATTAGCTGTATTTATCAGCTTAACAAAATAGGGGGTATTAAAATGTTTCAAAAACTAAACTTAACAAATGTAAAATGTTATGATGATAAAACAATAGATTTATCAAAGCCAATAGTCATAACAGGTAAAAATGGAGTAGGAAAATCATCTATCTTAGAAAGTCTTATATTTGCAATATTAGGATATATACCTGGTTGCGATAAAAAAACATCTGATATGATGAAAATATCAAAATATCAAAATGGATTTTCTGTAAAATTATATACAGACAATGGAATTATACAAAGATCCTTGAATTCAAAAAAATCAAGCGGTAGTGAAGAGCTGTATTTTTCAGAATCTAAGGAGAGTAAACTTAGTGGTAAAAACAAAGATATAATAGATAAACTTGGAATAAATACAACTTTTTTTGATATTAATAATTTTCTTTCTTTAAACTCAAATGATAAATCTAAACTAATTTATTCTTTAATATCGACTGGTAAGTATGATAAACATTATCTAAGTTCAAAATTAGATAGTATTATACCAGAAAACATATTAAATGAGTTGATGTATGCATATCAAGATAAATATTCATTTGAAGAAAATCTTAATAAATTATTAGATTATGTTTCAAATAATAAAAAGATTCTATCTAATGATATAAAAGAAATTAAAGCAATTATCTTTCAGTTGACATCATTAAAATGTGATACAAAAATTGATATAAATAATAACATAGATAATGAAATTGAAAAAAAGCAGTCAGAAATTTATAAATTAAGAAATGATATAGATAATATAAAAAAAGAAACTCTAAAAAAATCTGAGATATTAAACAAATATAATAATCTCAAAAATAAAATTGAAGTAAATAAAGATAAAAAGAAAGACCTATATAGTGAAAAGGAAAAGTTGCAAAAAAATATTTTTAAACTACAAGATTTTAAATTTGATAATGAAATTAATACAAAGCTAACAGAGTTAAATAATACTTTAAAATCTCTAGAGCTTACTGGTATTGAAATTAAAAATAAAAAAACTAATATAGAAAATAAAATTAAAACTAATAATGATTTAATAAAAACAATAAATGAGAGAAATAAATTGAAAAAATGTATTATTGATGAAAATATATACTGTAACAACATGGAAGGCTTTAATTCATCAATAAATGCCTTAAACGATGAATTAAAATCCTTCTCCAATATTTATAATGATATATTAAATAAGTATAATTTAGCTAGAAAAGATTATCATGAAATTGGTAAAACTAAAAATAGTCTTTTAGAAACAATTAGTGAACAAGAAAACAAGATAAAAGAAAATAACATTGAATTATCAAATATAAAAGAAAGAATTAATAATATTGACAAAGAAATTCTGAATATAGATAATCTAACAGCTGAGTTGGAAGCATATGAGCATGCACTTAAATTATTTAATAACTCTGGTAATATAGATTTACTTGAAAAAATGTTATCTTTATCTGAAAAAGATTTACTTGATTTAAAAGATAAATGGAAACAACAATTAGATATAAAACAAAATATGATATTGTTAGAAAAAAATGAATCTATTAGAGAAGATAAAGAAATAAAATTAGAACATTACAAATCATTAGAGAAGCTTTTAAAACAAGAAAAATCCAATTTAATCAATAATGGTATAAAACCTTTTATACATTTGATGAACCAGGTTTTATTAGAAATTGGGATTAATAATAAAACTGTTTTTATTAAAAATGAAAAGAATAAGGTTGATTTTGGATTTATAATAAACTCAAAAGATATATCTTTTGAAGCTCTATCAACTGGTGAAAGCTTGATATTTTTAATTGCTCTGATGGCTGCTATATATCAAAGCAATGATTCATACTTTAAATTACTTGCTCTAGATAATTTAGAATTACTTGACCATGACAATTTAACATTTATTTTTAAGAACATTGATAAGTTAAATAAATACTTTGATAATATAATACTAATAGGAGTGTTAGATCACTTTAATTTAGAAGAATTCTCCAATAGTATAAATATTCATAGAATATAACATTAAAAGGGAGAGGTATTATAATACCTCTCCCTTTTAATGTTATAATATAATGGTGTACCATTGTAGAGTTAAAATTTAAAGGAGACAGATTCTATGCTAATATATTTATCATTAATTGATTCAGAAGATGACAAATTAAAGTTTGAAGAAATCTACATACAATATAAACAAATAATGTTTTATACTGCTAATAATATATTAAAAGATGAGCATCTATCAGAAGATGTTGTACATAATTCTTTTATAAAAATAATAAAAAACCTATCAAAAATTGATCAAGTTAATTGTCCCAAAACAAAAGCTTTTATCGTTATAATAGTTGAGAGAACAGCAATAGATTTATATAGAAAGAGAAAAAAACAAAATATAGTATCAATAGAAGATGATTTCTATAATACTGAAATATCAAAATCACTAATTGAAAATAATAATGAAGATTATGATGAAATTGATACAGCCATAGCAAATCTCCCACCAAATTATCGCCAAGTTATTCTCTTAAAATTTAGTCATGATTATTCTGATGCTGAAATATCAAAATTACTAAATATATCACAGGATAATGTACGTAAAAGAATACAAAGAGGAAAAAAGAAACTGAAAGAAATCTTAATTGAATTGGAGGTGCAAAGCGTTGAGTAAAATTAATATTACAGATGAGATGCTTTATAGACATGCCTCAAATGCTGAAAAAATTATTCTAGATCAATTACCACCAGACAAAGAATTAAATCATGTTTTTTCTAAAAGATTTGAAAGGAAGATGAAAAAACTAATTCGTCAAGAAAAAAGAAATCCTTTCATTAAATATACTGTTATCTATTTAAAACGAGTTGTAGTTGTATTTTTAATAGTTGTAACTGGATTATTCACAATAACTATGAGTGTTGATGCTCTTCGAAATCAATTTATCAAAATTGTAATAGAAATTTATGAAGATTTGACAGAATTTATTTTTTCTAAAGATATTCAAACTGATAAGGAACTTGATTTTATATTAAAAGAACCTAAATATATACCAAAGGGTTTCAAAGAAGTTGAAAGAGAAAGTTCTAAAGAAAGTATTTTTATTGGATATGAAAATACCAAAGGTGATGAAATAAGATACCGTTCAAATCAAATTAATTCAAGTTCTGTAATAATAGACACAGAAAACGCAGAAGTAAGTAATATAACTATAAACAAAAATAAAGCTAAGTATGTTGTCAAAGACGATACTATAATCTTATTTTGGAATGATGAAAAAGATACATATACTATATATCTAGATTCTATCAACAAAGAACACTTGAAAAATTATAAAGAAGAATTACTGAAAATTGCAGAAAACATAAAATAAAAAAATTTTTACAGAAAGTGTCACAAACCACCTTTTTATTTCGTTATCTAAGTGTAAAGAAAATAAGGGGGTGGTTTTTTGTACTATAAAAAAATCTTTTTTACAGGAGCTTGTGCCTTAACACTTATTTCATCATTTGGAATACAAGCACTGGCATATGAGCCTTTAGAAACTAGTGAATATCTAGAAGATGGAACTGTTTTTATGGTAAATATTAAAGGAGCTGGTTGTGATTTGAAAATTACTTCTGGAAAAGCTCATATCTCATGTTATGTAGATGGTAAATTAGGAACTTCAACATCTATTATAGCAAAATTACAACAAAAAAATAAATCTGGAACATGGACCAATATTTCTACCTGGTCAAATTCTAAAAAAAGTTCTTGTAGTTTATCTAAAGATTTTAGTGTATCAAAAGGACATTCTTATAGATTATCGGTAACTGTAAAAGCAGGAAATGAGAGCAAAACAATATTCAGTCCTATTAGAGTTTATTAGTTATAAATTCCATAAAATCTTGGATATTTATAAATTTAATAAAAATATTAAAATAAAAATTTGTTTTACATTAGAGGAGGAGTAAATATGAGTTTAAAAAACAGAAAAATGCGTACAATATCATTGGTTTTGATAAGTAGTTTTATGATTTCTAGTTTCCCAGTTAGTACATTCGCTTTAAGTAATAATGACAGTAACATAATATTAAGTCAAGATAAAAATATTTCTGTAAATATTCTTGAAGATAATAGTGAAAAAAGAGTTGTTGAAGTAATTAGTAATGATACAAAAACTGTAGTTACATATGATAAAATTAATAATATAATTACAGGAGATGAAGTTAATTTAAATACTGCTGAAAAGAATTATATAAATATTGATCTTAACGATACATCTTCATATGATAATGATAATAGTATATCTTCAAGAAAAGCTCAAATTACAAATTCTTCAAGATTTTCTAAAATCTATTATGCTGCTAATGGAAAGAAATGGTCAATAAAAAATACAAAAGGTTCACTTAAAGGTCGCACAGAAACAAGTAAGAACTCAGTTAATCTATACAGATTTAAAGATGCAGTAGATTCTTGCAGAAAACTAGAAAATGCATCTTCTCGTGGTATGGATACTACTAAACTTGGATTAGCTATTGCTGGAGTTACAGCTGAAACAGGTGTTGGAGCTGTTATTGGTATTTTTACAGCTATAGGTGGAGCTTCAAGTGCTGCTTATAAGTTTTATGATTCTCTTCAGTATAGAAAAGAAGCAGACAGACTATTTAGTATGTTATAAATTATAGGAGTGGTTTTCAATGTTGATAAATTATTATGATAGGGGTTATTTCAAACAAATATATATTACAAGTATTCTTGTGATAATATTTTCGATAATATGTGCATTCAAAGTAACTTTTCTATTCTTTTTACTTGCAGGGTTTTATTTTGAACAAACATATAAGTTTTTAATAAAGTATAAAAATAAACTTTATATTTCAATTACAGATGATGATATTTTAATTGATAACAAATATATTTTTAGAGGTAAAAATACTAAAAACCATATAAAATTTGAAGATATAATAAGTGTTAATAAACAAGATAATATTATCGAAATTTTCACAAATGAAAACTCTTATTGTATATATCTAAAAGCTTTAAGCATTGAAAGCGAAGAATATCTAATAAGTAGACTAAAATAATTTTGTTGATTTTACATGTTCTAAATAAAAAGGAATATCTTTTTAGATATTTCTTTTTATTTAAGTTTTTTAAATGTTAATTTAGCACTTTTTTTTGCTTTTTTAATATAATATTTACTTTTTAAATCTTCAAAGAAACAAAGCCCATTTTGAAATAAAGAATCAAAAACTACGAAAGTAACAAGTGCTTCAGTAAAAGAATCTTCTGATATAATTTTAAAAGCTTTATTTAAAATATCTGTATGAAAAAACTCCAATTTCATAAGAATATAAGATAAAAAAAGTATTAAGTAGATTAAGAGTTTTGTTAGTTCAAAAAATTTAAACTTAAATAAATCAGAAAATGCATATAGTAATATATATATATATATTGCTATAATTAGAGTAAAAGCATAACAAAAAAGTTTAGTATCATCTTGTAATGAATTAGATTTTATTTGTAACAGTATAATTAGAAAAAGAATCAATATAAAAAATACAATAATTATCATTAAAAAAATTAAAATAGATAAAATAGCTTCAAAACCTGTATTTGTTCTATTAATAGATCTCTTTTTTAAGCTCTTAAATGTTACAATACTTGAAATGAAAATCAATAAGAGGTATAAATAAGTAATAAAATTACCAGGATAAAGACCTCTTAATTTTAATTCTAATATAATCATAATGCCTAAAATAATAGGAAAGCACTCTTCAAGTCTCAATAAATAATTAGTTATAACATTTCTAGCATCTTTTTTAAGAAAATTATATGATATAATAATAAAATATGCTAAAAGAAAAAATAGAAATTCTATAAAAAATCCAATTTTTAAAGACCAAAATTCTAAATCATAATTTATAAAAAGGAAAAAATACATAATTTCAAAAATTTGAATATTAAAACATATTCGAAAAATCCTAAATTCTTTTGAAAATTCAGTGTTAAGGCTAATTTTTTCTCGTTTTATTAACCCAAATAAAATTGTAAATAAAAAACATTCACTTAATACTAAAGATACAGACAATATAAAAGATATCTCTATATTCATATCTCTATCAAGAGATTTCAAATAATAACTCATTAAAAATGTGAGCGTTATCTGAAAGGCAATTATAAATATTATGTAATATGTATATTTGTCTTTTTCTTTGTAATACATAAAAGTCTATTCCCCCATTTCAAATTGAACACTAATTAATCTAATTTTACTATATGAGATAGAATATAAACTTTTGAAGAATCTTTCTATACATAAGTAAGTTGTATTTGACATAATACAAGTAAAGTAACTTAATAAAATATAAATTTATTCTTTGGGATATGGTAAATTATATTTTATTGCATATTCTATTGCAATTTTTTTAATTGGTGCTCCACAATTCCATTTATCTTCTACTGCCTTTTCATAAACTTTTTTATTAATATTATCATCCTCTTCTAAAATATCTTCTTTTTCTCCATACTTTACATCTTGAGAGGCTTTTATTTTTTCATTAATATAATTTTCATTTTTATTTTTTAAACTTCCATTAAAATTATCAAATTTATTTTTTGAATATTTTCTCTTAGATTTTTGTTCATTATATAATCTATTATCATTTTCAAATTCTTTAATTGTTTTAATATTTTTCTCTTTTAAATTTTCTAATATTTTCTTTATGTAGCTGTATTTTTTCTTAATATCATTTTCAGAAACATTTATAAAAATTTGTTCCCAAATTTCTATATCTAAATTATCAATGTTTTTTTCTATCAATTTTTTCATTCCTGGTTTTACTTCTTTATCAACTTTTAATTTAACATATAGATTTTCAATTTTATTGATTTTATTTTCTTCATCAACAACAACCTTAAAATCAGTATCACTAGAATCAGTATTACTATACGGTAAATTTTCCCGTTCTTGTACGGTAGTTTTTACTGTTCTTGAACGGTAGTTTTTACCGTTCAAGATTTTTTTTAGTTTTTTCTCTGAACGGTAAAAACTACCGTTCAAAGTATTTTTAAGGTTTATGGACTTATTTTTTTCTTCTTTTTCTCTATATTTTAAAATTCTTTCTCTTTCAAGTATGCGTTTTTCTTCAACATTATCTTTAAATTTATCTATATACAATGATAGTTTATTTATTTTAACATCAACCTGTTTAAGATATAAAAGATTAGATTTGCCTTGTCCTGTTTTATCTTCTTCTAATAATCCAAAACTTATAAGTTCATTTTTATAACCACGTGCAGTTTTCTCACTTACTCCTAAAAATTCACTCATGGAGATCTGATCACATTTAATAAATAATCTATTTTTATCATCATACCATTGATTTGAAAGGGACAATTTAGTTCTATCTAATAAAAATCCATACAATATTTTAGCCTGAACTGAAAGAGGTTTCTTGTCAGATGGTTTAATATATTTATCCTCATAAAACAAAGCTTTTGGAATTTGTATATGTAATTGTTTTAAATCTTCTTCTACTGTAAAATAATCTCCCATTTTTTTACTCCTTTACTGTATTTTAAAAATACAAAAAAGCCTTGATATTAATAATCAAGGCTGAGACATCGAATTTACATTAACTTCCATCTTTTTTATAAGTAAAATAACTATCAAAAGTATTGCAAGGATTTATGATATATGATATTATTATCGTATATTATAAGTAAATAAGAAGTCTACTTTGCACATGATGATTAATACTCTGGTCATTCGTTTTTATTAATTTTCAGTTTGATAAATGAATTGGCGTTCATTACCAAACGTGTCGCATGTAGGCTTTTTTTTATTTTTTGTTTGTTTTATTATATTATATTTTATAATGTAATTTTTTGCAATTATTTTTATATTTTGCTTTTATTTGATATATTTTATAATTATTTAATACACAATAATTCATAAAAAAACTTTTCGTTTTTTATGATTAACTTTCATTTTATGAAGTAAAGTGCATATTTTTAATATAAAAAAAACAAAAATTGTTAAAAAATAGTCATTTATTTTTCATTAATATACTCTCTTCTAAGAGTGTTAAAAGAAATCTTTTCTAAATTTTTCATACTTATCCTAAAAAAATTCAAAAAAAATTCAAAAAAGAACCATATTATATAAAACTAAAATTAATCATTTATTGATAAAAAAAATAAGCTGTATTTATTAGCAATATAAACAAGGAGGGTAAAGTTAATGAAAAGTAAGTTGTTAATTACAAATAATTATTACAGTGTAAAAAAAGAAATTGAAGTACTTGAAAAAGCTTTAAATTTTAAAGATATTAATATTGAAAAAATTACAACAAAAATAGATATTAATGACTTAATATCTAGAATAGAAATAATGCCTATAGTAGATCCTTTTAGAGTATTGATTATTGATATAAATAAATATTCTAGTAAAGAGTTAAATGTGATTACTAAAGCTATATCTATATCAAGAACTTGTATAGTTTTATCTATTTATTATACAAAAGATATTTTTGATAAAGGAGATAAAACTATAGTAAAGATATTTCAAGACTCTAAAATTGAAATAAAAAAGTATTTAACTATAGTGAAATCAGAAGTTGAAAAAATTTTATTATATCATAATTTAAATTTAAATCCCAATATATTTATTAATTCAGACAATATGGATGTAGTTCTAAATGATATAGAAAAAATAAGTTCATTAGATAATAATTTTAAGAATTATGAAGAATATTTATCTGAGTCATTTAATAAAAATACATTTGATTTAATAGATGCTATTGAAAGTAAAGACATAACCAAAGCAATAGAATTATACAAAACCATTTCAAAAACATCGAACATAATAGGTATTAATTTAACTTTATTGAATCATTTTAATTTAATGAGACAAATACAAAGTATACCTAAAAATATAAGAAATATATTATATGAAAGAGAAAAATCAGTAAAAGGCAAAGCAAATTATATACATGAATTTAGACTTAAAATTTTAGAAGATAAGGCTAAGAGAAGTACATTAGACTTAGAATTTACAGTAAATGAGCTACTAGAAAATGATTTAAATAAAAATAAAATAAATCTTGAGAAATCAATAGTAAAAATAATACTGAGGGGAGAAAAAATAAAATGTCATTATTAGCAAATAGATATAGACCAAAATTATTTAAAGAAGTAACTGGACAAGGTCATATACCTTCTATTCTTTTAAATCAAGTAAAAAATAGAAACATAACAAATAGTTATATTTTTAAAGGACCTAAGGGAAGTGGCAAAACTACAAGTGCAAGAATATTAGCCAAAGCAATTAACTGTCTTAGTCCTATTGATGGAGAACCTTGTTTACAATGTGAGAATTGTAAATCTATAGAAAATAATACATCAATTGATATATATGAATTAGATGCAGCTTCTAACAATGGTATAGATAATATTAGAGAAATAATTGATAGTATTAGATATGCTCCATCTAACTTAAAATATAAGGTTTATATAATAGATGAAGCTCATAGACTATCTGCACAGGCAGCTGATGCTTTTCTTAAAACTTTAGAAGAACCACCATCATATGTAGTTTTTATATTGGCAACAACAGATGCGAACCAATTACCAGCTACTATCAGGTCAAGATGTCAGTTATTTGATTTTAGAAGAATAGCTGTAGAAGATATTTTAACTAGATTAAAACATATCAACTTGTCAGAAAAAAGTAATTTAGAAGAAAAAAGCTTAATGCTAATAGCTAAACTAGCAGATGGAGCATTAAGAGATGCAGTAAGTTTGTTAGAAAAAGTAATCAGTTCAAATAAAAAATCATATGAAGATATAGTTGAGTTACTAGGTGTAGCATCAAATGAAATTTGTCTTAAAATAACAGAAAAATTAATAAATAAAAAAAGTGATGAAGCAGTAGAGGAATTTTACACTATAATTAAATCTGGAAAAAGTATAGAAATATTTATTAATGACTTAATGACTACTTTTAGAAATATAATGCTTATTAAATGTGGAGCAGATACAAATATAATTGCTATGAATGAAAATTATATAAAGAAAGTACAGTATTTTGCAAAACAAATAAATTTTGAAAACATATTTGAGATAATAGATATATTACAAGACGCAGAAAGTAAATTGAGAAAGACATCTCAAGTATCTATTTTAGTTGAAATGACACTAATAAAAATAAGTAGATTGAATAGAAATAAACAAATTAATAGTGATTTCCCAAATGATCTTGAAGAAATAGAAATTGAGGAAATAGAGATTAATTCAATTAATAATAATATAGCAAATAATAATATTGAAGAGAAAGGAAATAATATTTTACTTGATCAAATAAGAACAAATATAGTTAACTATTTAAAAAATAAAACTAATCCAAATCTAGTATACATATCCAATATAATCAATAACTCAGCATTTAAGGAAGATTTTGATGAAAATATAATAAGAATTTCTGTGGCAATCAGTACAAATAAAAAAGAAAATGACTATGCTATAGGTTATTTAGAAAACTTCGAAACCTCAGAAAACTACATAAAGAGAGAAATAATAAGTGCATTTTCTAAAAATAATATTAATACACAATTTGAAATTGAAATAGAATAAAAAAATCAAATTATATATAAAAAGGGGATTTTAATATGATCAATAATATTAACATAGAAGGCAATTTAGTAAGTGATGGAACTTTTAGAAATTCTGAATCTGGTCCATTATCATATTTTAACACTATTGCTTTAAATTCAGTAAACTCTAAAGGAGAAAGAGAACGTCATTTTTTTCCTATAAGAGCTCATGGAAAATTAGCTATATATATGTCTAAAACAGCACATAAAGGAAATGAGATAACTATATCAGGTTCTTTAACTCAGAATCCTTTAAACAAAGAAATTAATATTCTAGTAAATAAATATACAAATCATGATTTAAATAGGGTAAAGATATCTAGGTATAACCCAAGTAATAATTCTTATAATCAAGGCAATGATTATAATCAAAATAACAATAATCAAGATAATTGTTATAGTCAAAATAATAATTCTTATAACCAAGGTAATAGTTATAATCAAAATAACAATAATCAAGGTAATTGTTATAGTCAAAATAATAATTCTTGTAACCAAGGTAATAGTTATAATCAAAATAACAATAATCAAGATAATCATTATAGTCAAAATAATAATTCTTATAACCAAGGTAATAGTTATAATCAAAATAACAATAATCAAGGTAATCATTATAGTC
>NZ_JRHN01000025.1 GCF_001299635.1 Clostridioides difficile
TATTAGAAATGAAAAATTTTTTAGATTGGTTTTTAAGTGTAATATTTTTAGATTTTTATAGGTATAAAAAAAAGCCCTTTTATAACAAATGGAAACTATTGGAAGTAAAAAATAATGATAATTATAATAAAAATATCTTTTTAATTAAAAAATATTAATGGATTAAGTATATTATATAATTATACATTTAAATATTTCCATCAAATCAATAAGGACAAATAATAATTAAGAGTAAGTGGCTTAGAAATAATGAAGATAAAAGAAATAGTAAAATAGAATAATTTAGATAATAATATTTTATTGATAAATTACACCAACTGTAAACTATAACCCTACTTTAAAATTATTTTTATTATAAGTAGGGTTATAATATTACTATATTAATTATATTGTAGGGGGAAAAGATGAGAGAAGAATCGAACTCTTTAAATTTAAATCATATAGAAATTTTCTTTGAACTTTTGTCTCAAAGTACAGAAGACTATATATTTTTTTGGGACATAAACAGGAATAAATTTAAAATTTCTTCAGCAGTTTTTGATGAATTTAACTTAAGTAAAGATGTAGATTCTGATGTAGTAAATTGTTGGAGTAAAATTATTTATCCAGATGATGTTCAAGTGTGGGAAGATGATATACAAGCGTTGATAGATGGAAAAAAAGATGAACATAATCTAGAATATCGATTAATTAATAAATATGGGGAAGTAGTATGGATTTCTTGTAGAGGGAAGGCTTATATATCAGAAGATAAAAAAACTATAGTTTTGGTTGGAAGAATAAAGAATATTGGTGAAAAAAATAAGTTTGATTCCATCACTGGAACATGGAATAGAGAACAGTTCGAGTACTGGATGAATTATATCATAAAAGAAAAGACCTATGAAAGTGGAGCTATATTTATTATGGATATAGACAATTTCAAAAATATAAATGAAAAATATGGTCACTCTTATGGTGACAAGGTCTTGCGTGCAATTGCCACCGAAGTGTTAGAATATTTACCAAAAGATGTTCGATTGTATAGATTAGATGGAGATGAATTTGCATTTTTTTACCCTATGTGTACTAAAGAGACTATAAATAAAATCTATGAAAAGATACAGATGTATACCAATACCCAACATGAGATTGAATCGAATAAGTATTATTGCACAGTAACTGCGGGGGTTGCTATGTATCCACAGGATGGAGATACTTATTTGGACTTATTCAAACATGCCGATATTGCACTAGATATAGCAAAAATAAATGGAAAGAATAGAATTAAGTTTTTTTCACCAGAATTATACGAAAATAAACTAAAGGTAATTTCAATGCAACATAAGCTAAGAGAAAGTATTGAAAATAACTTTAATGACCTTGAACTATTTTTTCAGCCACAAATAGATGCAGCCACAAGAGAAGTAATAGGAGCCGAGGCACTTCTAAGATGGCATTCAAGTACTTATGGAGAAGTATCTCCTATTGAATTTATACCAATCTTGGAGCAAAGCAATTTGATTATACCAGTGGGGAAGTGGATTATAAAAGAAGCTGTAAAACAGTGTAAAGAATGGCATAAAATAAATCCAGACTTCAAGATATCTGTAAATGTATCGTACATTCAATTAAAAGAAGATTTTTTTAGAGATTTTATAGTTGAATGTTTAATAGAGTATCAATTAAGACCTGAATTTTTAATTTTGGAGTTAACAGAGAATTGTTGGATACCAGATATAAATTTACTGAATGATAAGTTTATTAGCTTAAAGGGTATAGGAGTACATATTGCAATAGATGATTTTGGTACAGGATATTCATCTTTAAATTACCTTAAAGAACTGTCTGTTAATATAATAAAAATTGAAAGAAGTTTTGTTAAGAATATTACATATAATAGCTATGAACATACTTTCCTTGAATATATCATTAAATTGGCTCACATCATCAACTTAAAGGTTTGCGTTGAAGGTATAGAGTCTTATGAAGAATATGATATAGTAAAGAGTCTAGGTGTAGATATTATTCAAGGATTTTTATTTGGAAGACCTGTGAGCGCATCTGAGTTTTATAAACTTCAATTGTCAAAGTAAATATATAAAAAATGCTACGTATAGAAGAGAATGTAGTAGTATATTAAAATAGGGTAAAGTACAAGTTTTTAAGAAGCTTATACTTTACCCTGTTTCATTGTGCAAATATATCTTAACTATTATATACTTTTACCCCAAATTTAGATATTATTTCACTAGCTTTTTTAATATCTTCTTTACTAGCATCAGGAACATCTTTTAGTTCATAATCTATTCCTAGATTCTCCCATTTGTGTATTCCCATAGAATGGTATGGTAGTAATTCAAATCTTTCTACATTTTTTAATGTAGCTACAAATTGACCTAGTTTTTCTAGATTATCTGTATCATCAGTAATACCAGGAACTAAAACATGTCTTATCCACACAGAGATATTTCTTGAGTCTAAGTGTCTAGCAAGTTTTAGAGCTTTATCCATACCAACACCAGTCAAATCAATAGATTTCTCTTCAACCATATGTTTTAAATCAAGCAAAACTAAATCAGTATTATCTAGAATTGGATCTATGGTTTTTATATCTACAAATCCAGATGTATCCAAACAAGTGTGTATATCATTTTCTTTTGCTTTTTTAAATAATTCACTCAAAAATTCTGGCTGAAGAGTAGATTCTCCACCAGAAGCAGTTATACCACCACCAGAAAACTTCATAAAAGAAGTATACTTAAGAGCATCAGTTATTATCTCATCAACTGTATATTCTTTCCCTGACTTAGTATCCCATGTATCTCTGTTATGGCAGTACTTGCATCTAAGTGGACATCCCTGAAAAAATAATATATATCTTATTCCTGGCCCATCTACAGTGCCAAATGTTTCTATAGAGTGTATCTTTCCCTTAATCATAGAGTTCACCTCACAATATATTTTAATGACTTTATTAATAGTTATAATATTTGTCTAAAAAAGGCCATCCTATACCAGAAATAATTCAAATATAAGATGGCCTTTTATTTTTATTTTCTACACAGTAGTAATCTTAGCTAAAGTATAAAAATTTAAAGACTAATCCATTTTACCGTGGAATGTTCTGTTTATAACATCTAATTGTTGTTCTTTTGTTAATTTTATGAAGTTAACAGCATATCCAGATACTCTTATAGTTAATTGTGGATATTCTTCTGGATGTTCCATAGCATCTTCTAAAGTAGCTCTATCAAATACATTTACATTTAAGTGATGAGCATTTTGAGAGAAGTATCCATCCATCATTGCAGAAAGATTGTTTATTCTTTCATTCATATCTTTTCCTAAAGCAGCTGGTACTATAGAGAAAGTATTAGATATACCATCTTGAGCATGCTCATATGGTAATTTAGCAACTGAAGATAATGAAGCTAAAGCACCATTAGTATCTCTACCATGCATTGGGTTAGCACCAGGAGCAAATGGAGCACCAGCTCTTCTACCATCTGGTGTATTACCAGTTTTCTTACCATAAACAACATTTGAAGTTATTGTAAGTATAGATTGAGTTGGATAAGAATTTCTATAAGTTTTATTTTTTCTTATTTTATTCATAAAGCTTTCAACTAACTCTACAGCTATACTATCAACTCTGTCATCATTGTTTCCGTATTTTGGATAGTCTCCTTCTATTTCAAAATCAACAGCTATTCCTTGTTCATTTCTAATAGTTTTAACTTTGGCATGTTTTATAGCAGATAATGAGTCTGCACAAACTGATAATCCAGCCATACCACAAGCCATAGTTCTGAATATATCTCTATCATGTAATGCCATTTCTAATGCTTCATAAGAATATTTATCATGCATGTAATGTATTACATTTAAAGTATTTACATATAATGTTGCTAACCAATCAGTGAATGGTTCAAATTTACTTATAACTTCATCATAATCTAAGTACTCAGAAGTTATAGGCTCAAATCTTGGTCCAACTTGAACGCCAGATTTCTCATCTATACCACCATTTATAGCATATAATAAAGTTTTTGCTAAGTTAACTCTAGCTCCAAAGAACTGCATTTGCTTACCAATTTTCATTGCAGATACACAACAAGCTATACCATAGTCATCTCCCCAGTATGCTCTCATTAAATCATCATTTTCATACTGTACTGAACTTGTATCTATAGATACTTTAGAACAGAAATCTTTGAATCCTTGAGGTAATTTAGTTGACCATAGAACTGTTAAGTTTGGTTCTGGAGAAGGTCCTAATGTATATAGAGTATTTAACATTCTAAATGAGTTTTTAGTAACTAATGTTCTACCATCTATTCCCATACCTCCTATACACTCAGTTACCCAAGTTGGGTCTCCAGAGAATAGGTTATTGTAATCAGGAGTTCTTAGGAATTTAACCATTCTTAATTTCATAACAAAGTGGTCCATATATTCTTGTAATTCTTCTTCTGTTACTATTCCTGCTTTTAAGTCTCTTTCAAAGTATATGTCTAAGAAAGTAGATGTTCTACCTAAAGACATCGCAGCACCATTTTGGTCTTTAACAGCACCTAAATAACCAAAGTATAACCACTGTACAGCTTCTTTTGAGTTAGTCGCTGGTTTTGATATATCAAATCCATAAGACTGAGCCATCTTTTTAAGTTCATTTAAAGCTGATATTTGCTCAGCTATTTCTTCTATTAGTCTGATAACTTCCTCATCCATGCAAGAAACTTCTAATGATTCCTTTTGCTTATTTTTATCTTCTATTAAGGCATCAACACCGTATAAAGCAACTCTTCTATAGTCACCAATTATTCTACCTCTACCATAAGCATCTGGAAGACCTGTTATTATACCAGATTTTCTAGCTGCTCTCATTTCTGGAGTGTAAACATCAAAAACTCCTTGGTTGTGTGTTTTTCTGTATTTAGTGAATATATCTTTTATTTCTGAGTCTAATTCATATCCAAAAGCATCACATGAGTTTTCAACCATTTTTATACCACCATATGGCATAACAGCTCTTTTTAAAGGGGCATCCGTTTGTAACCCAACTATTGTTTCTAATCCTTTATCTAAATATCCTGGAGCATATGCAGCTATTCCAGAAACAGTTTTTGTATCAACATCTAAAGTACCACCATTTTCTCTTTCTTCTTTAAATAAGACCATAGCTTTGTCCCATAGCTTTTTAGTGTTTTCAGTAGCACCAGCTAAGAAAGAGTCATTTCCTTCATATGGAGAATAGTTTAATTGTATAAACTCTCTAACATTTACTTCTTTAGTCCATCTTCCTGTTTTAAATCCTTGCCATGCATTCATTAAGTATTTCCTCCTTAGATTTAAATGATAAATAATACTATTAAAATTAATTTTTATATACTTAATTTGTTTTATATATTTTTAAAAAAATATATTTTCTAATATAATAATAACATATTATCAGTATCCTGTATACACAAAAAATAAAAAATTGTCGTTTTAAAGTATAAAACAAATTATATGTTATTAATGTGATGAAATTATACCCATATATAAATAAAATGAAACAGATAAATGATTAATTAACAATAATATATTTTTTAAATCCTAAACTTGAAATAAATAAATTTTATTATGAAAAAAAGAAAAGCATACATCTTCATAAATTGAATATTTATTTAATAGGGGGAGGTGATATATTGTTTATCACAGTGATATTATTTTTAGTAGGTTTCCTATTAATTACTAAAGGCGCAGATATCTTTATAAATTGTACTGTAGAGATAGGTAGAAAAACAAACATATCAGAAATCATACTTGGAGCAACTATCGTTAGTTTTGCGACAACATTACCTGAATTTACAGTGTCTTTACTTGCTTCTATTGATGGTCATACTACAATGAGTTTAGGAAATGCAGTTGGTTCTATAATATGTAATACAGGGTTAGCATTAGGATTAGTTGTTTTTATAAGTCCATATAATGTAGATAAAAAAATGTTTTTTTCTAAGTCTTTACTATTAATAGTATCTGTTATAGTTTTAATTTTATTGGGTTTAGATGGAGTTATAACAAGAGGAGATTCGTTATTGCTTATAATAATATTAATCTTTTATATGGTTAATAATTATAGAAGTGTAGTTGGAAAATCTACTAAAAATAGAAATATTAAAAATAGTACTATTAAAGATATACCTACTAAAAAGAGTAAGAATTTTAGAGGTTTTTCTGTAGTAGAAATTTTAAAAATACTAGCACTTTTTGCTACAGGTTTGATAATGATGATAATTGGTTCACAGATTCTTATAGAGAGTGGAGTAAGAATAGCTAGTTTTTTAAATATACCTCAAGGTATAGTAAGTTTAACTATAATAGCACTTGGAACTTCTCTGCCAGAGATAGTTTCGTCGATTACTGCTATAAGAAAAAATCATCATGAAATATCAGTAGGAAATATTTTAGGTGCAAACATATTGAATATAGTATCAGTAATAGCCGTATCAGCAATACCAAATAACATACCAATATTATCCCAAAATAGGCAATTGGATATACCATTTATGATATTATTATTATTAATAGTCATAGTACCAACGCTTAAATCAAACAGACTTAGCAGAATACAAGGGATATTGATGTTATTTACATATTTTCTATACATATCAATTTTGTATTTCATGTATATTATTTAACTATACTGTTAAAAATATTAATTGCAGAATATCCTAAAAAAGTATATAATGGATAGGTTAAGATTAATTGATAACGGAGAGGAATAATATATGAATATAACAAAGTTTGAAGATTTACCAATAAGTGAAGGAATAAAAAAAGCTATAGCTGAAATGGGGTTTGAAGAGCCATCTCCTATACAAGCACAGTCTATACCTGCGATTTTGTCAGGTAAAGACGTTATAGGACAAGCACAAACTGGTACGGGGAAAACAGCAGCTTTTAGTATACCTATACTAGAAACAATAGACCCAAATAATAGAAGTTTACAAGCTGTAGTACTTTGTCCAACAAGAGAGCTTGCAATACAAGTATCAACAGAAATAAGAAAGCTAGCTAAATATTCGCACGGAATAAAGACATTACCTATATATGGTGGTCAACCAATAGATAGACAAATAAAATCTCTAAAGAGTGGAGTACAAGTTGTAATAGGTACACCAGGACGTACAATAGACCATATCAATCGTAAAACATTAAAAATGGATAATGTAAAAATGATTATATTAGATGAAGCAGACGAAATGCTAGATATGGGATTTAGAGAAGATATAGAAATGATTTTAAGCAAGATTCCTGAGGAAAGACAAACAACTTTCTTTTCAGCTACTATGCCAAAAGGAATTTTGGAATTAACTAAGAGATATCAAAAAGACCCAGAACATATAAAAGTTGTTAGAAAAGAACTTACAGTTTCAAATACAAAGCAATACTATATAGAAACTAGGTCATCAAATAAATTAGAAGTATTATGTAGATTAGTTGATGTATATGACCCTAAGTTATCTGTTGTTTTCTGTAACACTAAAAGAAAAGCAGATGAATTAGTAGGAGATTTACAAGCAAGAGGATACTTTGCAGATGCTTTACATGGTGATTTAAAGCAGACTCAAAGGGATATAGTAATGGATAAGTTTAGAAATGGTACAATAGATATACTTGTTGCTACTGATGTTGCAGCTAGAGGTATAGATGTTGATGATGTTGAATGTGTATTCAATTATGATTTACCACAAGATGAAGAGTATTATGTTCACAGAATTGGTAGAACTGGTCGTGCTGGTAGAGAAGGTATGTCATTTACTTTTGTATTTGGAAAAGAAATGAGAAAGATGAAAGATATAGAAAGATATACTAAATCTAAATTGATAAAACATAACATACCAACAATAACTGATGTTGAAGAGAAAAAAGTAGGTACTTTCTTCGCACAAGTTAAGCAAACTATTGAAGAAGGACACTTAACTAAACAATTACAATGGTTAGAAAGCTTCTGTAATGATGAAGACTATGCAATGGTTGATATAGCTGCTGCACTTGTGAAGTTATCTCTAGGTGAAGAAATGAAAGAAGAAATAATAGAAGAAAAACCTAGAAGAGAGCGTGGAGAACGTGGAGATAGAAAAGGTAGTACTGGAGCTAAAGATGGTATGATTAGATTATTTATCAATATTGGTAGAAATCAAAGAGTACAAGCTAAGGATATAGTTGGTGCTATAGCTGGAGAGGTTGGAATACCAGGTAAAGTAGTAGGAACTATAGATATATATGATAAGTATACTTTTGTTGAAATACCTAAAAAAGATGCTAAGACAGTAATTGAAAAGATGAAAGATATTAAGATAAAAGGTAATAAGATTAATATAGAAAAAGCGAATAAAAAGAAAAAATAATTTATAGCATGTAAAAATATAATTAGAAAATATATAAAATAATATATTGAATATTTAAAAAGCCTAATGTGTTTTCAAAACAGATGTGTAGAGTCTGTAATAGTTAACAACATAAGGCTTTTATTGTTTTATATAATATTATTATGAGGAGCATTTTAAAAATAATTTATAATTTGACTTAGTAGATGTAAAAAAAAATAAAATCTATAACAAAATAAAAATTAATATATGATTTTCATTTGAGAATACGATTTAATATGTTAATATACATTTTTCCAGTGTGTTGTGAAAAAATGTATATTAGTTCCTCTTTTTCAAATCTTATTTGAAAAAGAGAATATTAATTATCTATACAGTTTGGATTATAATAAAAAATGTAAGATAACAAAGGGGAGAAAAAGATGTCAATGACTTATATGGACCCTAGGGTTTTTTTAATTTTAGAAATGGTGTTAAAAGAAGACACAAACACTCTAGAACAGTTTTCAAGTGTTCTAGGTGTCAGTACTAGGACTATCAGAAATTATATAAACCAGATTAATCGAGAATTAGAAGATGGTATTGCTAAAATAGTTAAGAATGAAAAAGGTACATATAGTATAAGAATTGAAGATGAAAGTAAATTAATTGAAATTGTAAATTTCAATAGAGGAAAGGCATCAAATTTTATAAATTTAAATTCACCTGATGAAAGGGTAAATTATGTTCTTGATATTTTAACTATGACTAGCAATCCAATTACTATAGATGATTTGGCTGAAGAGATATGTATAGGAAGAACAACGTTAATAAAAGATTTAAAAAAGGCAGATAAGATTTTAGCAGATTACGACTTGGAGTTAAAAAGAAAACCAAATATAGGTATGATTTTAGTTGGCGAAGAAATGGATATAAGGTTATTAGTCCTTGATAGGTTATATGAAAATTATATTGATATACTGGAAAACGTTAATCACATAAGAGTTATTAAAAAGGGTGATATTGAATGTCTTAGAGACGAATTAAATAAGTTATTTAATCAAGAAGAACTCTATATAACAGAGCAGGTCTTAATGGATGTTGAAAGATATATAATAATATCTGTTTTAAGAAATCTAAATGGATATAAATTTGAAAAGATAGATAAGAGATTTGAAGTCATAAGATGTTCAGATGAATATATTTTAGGATTAAAACTTAAATCTTTATTGGAAAAGATATTTAATATAGTTTTAAATGAAAAAGAAACCATATTTTTGACAATGCCATTAATAGGCAGAAAAGCTCCTAGTACAAAGTTAGCACTTAGTAGCATAAAGATAAATGATAGTGTAAAAGAAGTTGTAGATGAAGTAACTAGTTTTCTATTGGAGACATCTGGGATTGATTTTAAAGAAGATAAGAAGCTCATAGAAAACCTAGAATATCATTTGTATTTTGCACTTAATAGAATGAGGTTTAACATAAGGGTAAAAAATCCATTATTGCAAGAAATAAAGGAGAGATATACATTTCCATACAGTGTAGCAAAGATAGCTGCAATGATAATTGAAGAAAAGTTTGACCTAAAGATATGTGAACACGAAATAGGATATATAGCATTACATTTTGGAAGTTATTTCGAAAAAAGTTCAAGAAAGATTCTAAATGTAAACAGAGTGGCAGTTGTTTGTGGGACTGGTCTTGGGACTGCACAACTCATCAGGATAAAAATAGGAAAAATTCTTGGAGAAAGTGTTGAAGTAAATACTTTTTCTGATATAGAAGCCAAGGCTAATTTGGAGTTATTAAAGTACTATGACCTAGTGTTTACAACAGTAGACTTTAAGACAGACTTAGATGTTCCAATATTTAGAGTAAATGCCTTATTTAATGAAGAAAGTATAAAAAAAGAAATAGAAAATGCCATACTATTGAAAAATAGTATAAATCTTAAATCTATAAAGCATATTGAAAAGAATATTCCTTTTATAGGTAAACTAGTTGAGGAAGATAAGTTTTTTATACTGAATAATGACACATTCATGGAAAATTTAGAAGAAATGTTAGTAAAGCTAGTACATAAAGGAATTATTGATTTGGAGTTTAAGGAAAATGTATTAAAAAGGGAACAGAAATCTTCTACAGCACTAGATAATTACATAGCATTACCCCATTCAGTTAGCTCTAAAGGAGAAAATCTTTATCTGGCATTTGGTATATTAGAAAATCCAGTAATTTGGGATACAAAAGAAATTAGAATAATAATATTAATGATAATTCCAGATAAGAATGTAGAAAGTACAGATTTGATAATAAAAAGCTATGAAGAGGTACTTGAAATAGGAAGAGATAAAAAAATGGTAGAAGCACTTGCTAAAGTAAAATCATTTGATGAATTTTATAAAATAATTACCAAGAGGAGGTAATAATATGGACCCAGTAATTTTTATTATAGTATCACTTATTGCAGTTTATTTATTAAATATTTTTCTTGGATACTTACAACTTAAAGATTTTAATAAAAATTATATTGAATTAAAAAGAAAAGGTAGAGTTGCAATAGGCAGAAAAAAAGGAAGAATATCATCAGGTACAATTGTGCTAATACTCATAGATGAGGATGGTGCAATTGTTGAAACTAGGAAAATGCAAGGTGTTACAGTATTAGCAAGAGTAAAAGTGTTTGAAGGGCTAGTAGGAAAAGACTTAGGGGACATAACAAAATCAGATTTAGCTGAGTATAATAAACTACTAAAAAAAGCAATACTAGATGCAGTCAAACAGTACATAACATTTGAAAAAAATAGATGTGAGAGTACAAATAGTACTAGTACTGATGAAGAATGCAATGCAGAAGTAGTTTAAAAATATATATTTATAAGGAGGAGTTAATATGACGCAATTTTTTCAAGTATTAGCAAGTGGTGCAGACAGTTTTATGAATTTATTTAGGGCAGGAGGTCAACAATTTGTAGGGTTTGTAACAGATATAGTTCCACTTTTAGTAGCTTTATTGGTTACAATGAATGCAATTATCAATTTTATAGGTACAGATAGAGTCGAGAGGCTTGCAAAAAAATGTTCTGCAAATATATTTACTAGATATTTAATATTACCAGTACTTGGTACATTCGTATTTGCAAATCCAATGACATTATCACTTGGAAGATTTTTGCCAGAAAAATTTAAACCTAGTTATTTTGCAGCAGCAAGTTTTTCATGCCATACAATGAATGGATTATTTCCACACATTAATCCAGGAGAGCTATTTATATATCTAGGAATTGCAAATGGTATAACAACTTTAGGATTTTCAACAGCAGATTTAGCAGTTAGATATTTACTAGTTGGTATAATTGCAAACTTTATTAAAGGTGTGGTTACTGACTATACGACAAAATTTGTAGAGAAGCAACAAGGAATATCATTAAATTCAGATATAAATATTGGATAATTATTTTAAGATATAATTAAATTTATTCTAAGTGGAAGTAAATTGTTCTATATAATAAGTAGATTGTTTTGAATAGTAATTAAATAAATTAATATAAGAAAGTTACATATAAGATAGCAGAAAGTTAACATTAGATGTAAGAAAATAAATAATAGTATTAAAGGACTTAAAATAAGATAACTAAGAAAGAAATGGATAGAATTAGGATTAAGAGAATAACTTAAATAAAAAATAGTGTATATAGGAGGAGAATTTGTATGTCATTTAATAAAGTTAAAATAGTAAAAGGTTCTGGAGGATGGGGAGGACCATTGATAATAGAGCCAACAGAAAAGAAAAATAAGGTAGTATATGTAACTGGAGGAGCAAAACCAGAAACTGCAGTAAGAATAGCTGAACTTACAGGTTGTGAATTAATAGATGGATTTTCGCAAGGAGTTAAAGATGATGAAATAGCATGTGTAATAATAAATTGTGGTGGTACATTAAGATGTGGTATATATCCTCAAAAGAAAATACCAACTATAAATATAATGAAGACAGGTAAAAGTGGACCATTAGCAATGTTTATAAAAGAAGATATATATGTTTCAGGGGTAAAACCAAACAATGTAGAGCAATTATAATTGTGGATGTAGGAGGAAAAAAATATGGCTTATGATACTAAAAAGAAGATAAGTGAACAGAGTCAAGGAATTGTCGCAAAAATAGGTATAGCACTAGGTAATGTGACAAGTACTCTTTTTCAAGCTGGTAGAGATACTATAGATACATTAATACACACTATATTGCCTTTTATGGCTTTCGTTGCAGTCCTAATAGGTATAATAAATCAATCAGGTGTAGGAAATTGGGTAGCCAACTTACTTACTCCATTAATAGGAAATGTTGGAGGGCTGGTTGTTTTATCAATAATATGTTCATTTCCATTGTTGTCTCCATTTCTTGGACCAGGAGCCGTTATAGCTCAGATAGTAGGGGTATTAGTTGGGACAGAAATAGGAAAAGGAAATATTCCACCAAGTTTAGCATTGCCAGCGTTGTTTGCAATAAATTCACAAGCAGCATGTGACTTTATACCAGTAGGGCTTGGTCTTGCAGAAGCTGAACCTGATACAGTTCAAGTAGGAGTCCCATCAGTTTTATATTCTAGATTTTTAACAGGTGCACCAACTGTTCTACTAGCATGGTTAGCAAGCTTTGGATTATATAAATAAAAGAATACTTTATAAATAATTAGAGAAAGGTTCAGTTGATATGGAATTAATATACAGTACCCAAATAAATAAAATAGGAGATAATGCAAATGAATTTTTAGAACATAACATGTTTGTAACTTTCAAAGATAATGCTCCTCAAGAATTAGAAAATTACTGTTATATACATTCTGAAAATAATTTAGTAAAAGAAATACTTACGAATGATGTGTTATCAATAAATAATGTTGATTATAAAATTACTTCTGTTGGTGAGTTAGTAAATCAAAATCTTTCAGAATTAGGTCATATAACATTTAAGTTTACAGGTGAAAAAGATGGAGCAATTGGAGGGACCTTATATCTTGAAAAAAAAGAAATAGCACCTATTGGCGTAGGTACTATACTAAAAATAATTAGAAAATAAAATTTAAAACTAATCTAATCATATTATAAGTAAATTATAGATAAAAGTCAATTTAACTAATCAAGTTAGCTTCTAATGTGATATAAAAGGGGAAATGAAAATGAGAAAAGTAGCTTTAGTAGTTGGAGGAGGAAGAAGTTTAGGTGAATTTTTATCTAAACATCTAGCTAAAGTAGGTTATGATGTTGCTATTGCGGACTTAAATGAAGATAATGCAAAAAAAGTAGCTGAAGAAATAGAAAAAGAGTTTGATTGTAAATCCATAGGATATGGCTGTAATGCCACTGATGAAGAACAGGTTATAAGTACTGTTGAAAAGATTGAAAGTGATTTTGATAGGATTGATTTATTGGTATACAATGCAGGAGTGGCTGTAAGTAAAAAAATAACTGATTTTGGATATAGAGATTTTAAATTTATTGTAGATGTAAATTTAAATGGGTATTTTCTATTTGCAAGAGAAGTATCTAAGGTCATGATATCAAAAGGCATTGAAGGTAGAATAATACAGATAAATTCAAAATCAGGTAGAGTAGGTAGCAAGCATAATTCAGGATATTCAGCAGGTAAATTTGCTGGAGTGGGTCTTACTCAAAGTTTGGCATTAGATTTAGCAGAGCATAAGATAACTGTAAATGCGTTGATGCTTGGAAATTTACTTGATTCTGACATGTTTGAAAGTTTAATTCCTCAATATGCAGTAAAATTGGGGATACCTGAATCAGAAGTTAAGCAAGTTTATATAGATAAAGTACCTCTAAAAAGAGGTTGTAGATTTATAGATGTTGCAAATATGCTTACATTTTACGCTTCTAAGGAAGCTGAATATTGTACAGGTCAATCTATAAATATTACTGGTGGACAAGTTATGTAAAATTTTTATAACCTTTCAATTTATGTATATCAGAGATATATCAATTGAAAGGTTATTTTTATGATTAATAACTATAGTATTCAAGCGAAATTAGAAGTCAGTCAGTTTTTAGAAGTGAATTTTTCAATAATATTATATTTATGAAGTATTTTTAAATTTAATTTGATAAAATATATTTATGTTTTATATAAAGTAGTTTTGAGTATATAAAATTTAATAAATTACAGGAAATATGATAGCTATTAATAAGGAAAGAAGGATACTTTATGGATACAATAAAAAAATTAAGTCATGGTTGTACACTAGATTGCCATGATTGTTGCAAATTTAATGTTTATATTAAAGGAAATAACATAATAAAAATTGAAGGAGATAAAAACCATCCTTACACAAAAGGATTTATATGTAAAAAAGGATTGGCTCATTTAGATAGACTAAATCATAAAGAGAGGATAGAGATTCCAATGCTTAAAGTTGATGGAGTATGGAAGAAAATCTCTTTTGATGAAGCTATAGAGATAATGGCAGAAAAGCTTATAGACTATAAAGAAAAGTACACATCAAAGTCTGTTATGCATTATGACCAATATGGAAGTGGGTCTGTATTAAAATACATAGGAGATATATTTTTTAACTTTTATGGAGGAGTTAGTAGGCACAAGGGTGGTCCATGTTGGAGTGCAGGAATGCATGCTCAAAAGTATGATTTTGGAGAAGCTAAAAGTAATGCCATAGAAGACATGTTAAATAGTAAAAGCATATTTGTATGGGGAAAAAATCCAGCATATACTACAATTCATACTATGCAAATAATTAAAAAGGCTAAAGATAAAGGAATACAGATAGTAGTAATTGACCCCATATATACAAAAACAGCTAAAATAGCAGATAAATACATAAAAGTAAATCCTGGAACAGATGGAGCTTTAGCTATAGCTATGGCAAAAGTTATAGTAGAAGATAAATTATATGATGAAGAATATATAAATTCATATGTTATTGGTTTTGAGGAGTACAAAGAATATTTGCATTCATTGGAATTAAGTTTTTTAATTAATGAATGTGGAGTTAAAGAGAAGGATATAAGAGAACTAGTTGATTTATATACCAACAAATATTCAACTATAAATCTTGGGTATGGACTTCAGAAATATAAAAATGGAGGAAATACAATAAGAGCCATAGATGCTTTAGGAGCTATAACAGGTCAAATCGGTTTTAGTGGTGGAGGTATAAACTATGCCAATAAGGTTTATCCAAATATTCTAAACTCTGACCCTTATAATAGCCAGTCATATGGAGAAGATAGGGAGTTTTATGTAAGTAATATTAGTGAATTTATAGAGAAATCTTTAAAAGATACATTAAATGAGTCTGATGATAAAGATAGTAAAGCAAATCTTGTATCAAGTGAATTAAATAACTTATCAAATAAATCAATAAAAACTAATGTTCCAATAAAGATGGCTGTTATAACCAAAAGTAATCTGATGAATCAATTGCCAGATTTAGTAAAGCTAGAGAAAGTGTTTTCAAAGATTGAATTTAAAGTGTGTTTTGATATGTTTATGACTGATACAGCCACGCTATGCGACTTGTTTATACCTTGTACAAATACACTAGAAAGTGAAGATATAATCTATAGTTCAATGACTAATCCATATATAACTTATAATGAAATAGCAGTAAAACCAAAACATAAATTGATGGATGAATACTATTTCTTTATGGAGTTAGCTAAAAAGATGGGGATTAAAGATTATCCATTTGTTAGAAAGAGCGAATATCTAGAGAAAGTAATTGAACCACTTAGAAAATTTGATAAAAATCTAAATATAGAAAAACTTAAAAATAGCTACTTCACTATACATAATCCTGTTGCTTGGGAAGATAAGAAATTTGAGACTCCATCTGGAAGGTATGAGCTTTATTCAGAACGAATAAAAAGCTTAGGAATAAGCCCAATACCTGTGTATATGAATCATAAATCTAAAAATATAAAAGAGAAAAATGAAAATACTTATTTTAGATTATTGACTAATCATCATGCAGATACTTTGTTTAGTCAACACTTTATGGATAAGACTTCTATATCACAAGCATATATAAATAAATGCATGGCTAAACAATTAGGCATTAAGGATAAAGACATTGTGACTTTAAACTCAAAAAAAGCAAAAATAGATGTACAAATAAATATAGACGATGGAGTGGGTGATTATATAGTAAAAATGTATGTTGGTTGGTGGAAGAAACATGGGAATCCAAACAGTTTGACAGACTCTGGCATATCAGACTTTGGCGGTCAGGTAACATACAATGAAAGTATGGTAGAAATAATACGACAAAACTAGTTAAATTTCATTGAAGGAATAAAAATACAATTATAGAATTGATTAAAAGTTACTATTTTTACAAAACTATTGAAGGAGGGATTTTGATGGTAAATTATTCCTTAGAACATAAGAATCTATACATAGAATTTATGTGCTCAGAACTAGACCACCATGTAGCCAATGAAATAAGGGAAGAAATAGATAACTTATTAAGTGTAAATCAAGTTAGAAATGTTGTATTTAATTTTGAAAATATTAATTTTATGGATTCTTCAGGTATAGGTGTCATCATAGGTAGATATAAAAAGATTTCTAATGAAGGGGGACGAGTTTCAGTAATTAATATAAGTTCACGAGTTAAGAAGATTTTTGATTTATCTGGGTTAAATAAAATTATTGGCATTTATGATACGTATGAAGAAGCTCTAAGTTCTTTGTAGGGAGGAGTATGTGATGAATAATATTATGGAAGTTAAATTTTCGGCAATATCTGAAAATGAAAGTTTAGCAAGAGTTATAGTAGCATCCTTTGCAGCTAAATTAGACCCAACAGTAGATGAATTAGTGGATATAAAAACTGCTGTCTCTGAGGCTGTTACAAATGCTATAATACATGGATATGAAGAAGATAGTTCTAAATTTGTTTTTTTAAGATGTGAGATAGAGGGAAATACTATAAAAATTATAGTTGAAGATGAAGGGTATGGAATAGAAAATGTGGAGAAGGCAATGGAACCACTTTATACATCAAAACCAGAACTTGATAGATCAGGAATGGGATTCACAGTAATGAAAAGCTTTATGGACGATGTAGAGGTAAGTTCTGTAAAAGATAATGGTACTAGAATTGAAATGTCTAAAAAAATAAATGTGCCTAAATAAAGTCCAAAAGTGAGGTTTTATTATGGAAGTAACTGTTGCCAGAGAAGAAAAAAAACCTCTTCTTAGTCATGAGGAGACTCTAGAACTTATTGACAAAGTTCAAAATGGAGATGAAGAGGCAAAAGAAATATTAATATCAAGCAATTTAGGTCTAGTTAGGAGCGTTGTATCTAGATTTTTAAATATAGGATATGATAGAGAGGATTTATTTCAGTTAGGTTCTATAGGCTTAATAAAATCAATATATAAATTTGACCCAAAATTTAATGTAAAATTCTCTACTTATGCAGTACCTATGATTTTAGGTGAAATAAAGAGGTACTTAAGAGATGATGGTATGATAAAAGTATCAAGGTCATTAAAGCAAATAGCTGTAAAGGCCAAGATGGAAAGTGAGTCATTAACCAAAAAGTTAGGTAGAGAACCAAGTATAGAAGAATTGGCTAAAGCAATTGATGTAGAAAAAGAAGATTTAGTAATGGCTATGGAAGCTAATTTCAACGTTGAGTATTTACAAGGTGTTATTCATGAAGAGGAAGGTTCTCCAATATGCCTTATTGATAAAATAAGCATGAAAGGAGAAAGTGAGGAAGAAAAAGTAGTAGATAATATACTATTAAAAGACATACTTGGAAAATTAGATAAGAGAGAACGTCAAATAATAGTTCTCAGATATTTTGAAGATATGACTCAAAGTGAAATAGGAGAAATGCTCAATATATCACAGGTTCAAGTATCTAGGATAGAGAAAAAGGTGTTATCTAAATTAAAAGAATATATATCGTGAGAATACTTATGATATATAAAATACAAAAGATAATAAAAATATTACTTAAATAAACTGTAATAGCTTTTGATATTAGATTTTTAAACTATGATTAAAAATTTCTCAATTAGAATAAAAAATATTAAAAAGTAAGGTGTCTTTATAAAAGAAAATAAATTATTTTCTTTATGAGACATCTTTTTTATTTTTTGATAAAACTTTAAACTGTCAAAATAAATAATAGGTTTATTTTTTTAAAATTAACAAATAATACTTTAGAGAGGTGTTTAGTATGGATAAAAATTATAAAAAATATGTAGACCAAATAAGCCCAAAACCTACATATTTAAAAAACTATACACTTGCATTTATTGTAGGTGGAATTATTTGTATGATAGGGCAAGCAATAAATGATTTATACATGAAAGTTGGAGGTCTTGATAAATTAGGTGCTAGTTCTGCAACATCAATAACACTAATATTTATAGGGGCATTTTTAACTGGACTAGGAGTTTACGACCTAATCGGAAAAAGAGCTGGAGCTGGTTCTATAATTCCAATAACAGGTTTTGCAAACTCAATAGTATCTCCAGCTATGGAGTATAAAAGAGAAGGTTATGTATTAGGTGTAGGTGCAAACTTATTTAAAATTGCAGGACCCGTTTTAGTTTATGGAATAGGTTCTTCTATTTTATGTGGGATTATTTATTATATTTTTAAGATGTTTTAGATGGTTTTTATTTAATTTAAACTCTATTAATTGCAAAATAGCTATAAAAGTTGAAAATTAACTATGAAGCTTGTTAGTTAGAAAATAGTTATGAAGATTTCAATTGATATTAAAAAATTAAATATTAAAATGTAAAATTAAAAAGGTGTGAAAATATGAAAAATAAAAGAATTGGAAAAAGAACAGTAAAGTTAGAAAATAAACCAACAATAATATCAACTGGAACTATAGTAGGCTCTAAAGAAGGTGAAGGGCCATTAAAGGACTATTTTGATATGATTATGACTGATGATTTATATGGTGAAAAAACTTGGGAATTAGCTGAAAGTAAGATGGTAGAGACTGCATCTCAAAAAGCTATACAAAAAGCAGGAAAAAAACTAACAGATGTAAATTACATGTTAGGTGGAGATTTAATAAATCAAATAGTACCAGCATCATTTGCAGCGAGGGAATTGGCAATTCCATTTTTAGGTATATATGGAGCCTGTTCTACAATGGCAGAAGGTCTTTGTATAGGCTCTATGCTTATAGATGGCGGTTTTGCAGATTTAGTATTATCAGGTACATCAAGTCATTATTGTACAGCAGAAAGACAGTTTAGATTTCCTCTAGAACTTGGAAATCAAAAACCAATGACAGCACAATGGACGGTTACAGGAGCAGGAAGTGTATTATTAGCTCCTAATGGAGATGGTCCTAAGATAAAATATGTTACAGTTGGTAAAGTAATAGATGAAGGTATTGATGATGGTAATAATATGGGACCAGCTATGGCTCCAGCAGCAATAGATACAATATATTCTTATTTTGAAGATACTAATGATGACCCAAATAGCTTTGATATAATTGCTACTGGAGATTTGGGTACTCTTGGAAAACAGATAACAGAGGACTTTTTGAAAGAAAAAGGTCTAGACATATCAAAATGTTATACTGACTGTGGTATAGAGATGTTTAATCTTAAAGAGCAAGATGTCCACTGTGGTGGAAGTGGATGTGGATGCTCAGCTACAGTGTTTGCAGGATATATATATGATAAGTTGAGAAAAAAAGAATTTAATAAAGTAATGCTTGTATCAACTGGAGCATTACTGTCACCAACAAGTACACTACAAAAGCAGACAATACCGTGTGTTGCACATGCAGTAGTAATAGTAAATGAGTAGGAAGTGATATATATGTTAATGGACTATGTAAGAGTGTTTATTGTAGGTGGAATTATATGTTTAATAGCCCAAGTAATGATGGATTACTTTAAAATGCAAACTCCATATGTTATGGTAACATATGTAACAACTGGTGTAGTTTTAACTTTTCTAGGTCTTTACGAACCATTAGTTAAGTTTGCAGCAGCAGGTGCAACAGTTCCTATAATAGGATTTGGATATTCACTTGCTACAGGAGTAATAAAGTCAATTCAAAGTGATGGCTTTTTAGGTATTTTCTTAGGTGGTACAACTGCTACAGCTGGTGGGATAGCAGCGGCTATATTCTTTGGATATATTATGTCAGTAGTATTTACACCGAAAGCAAAACCATAAATATTACTTAAAAGAATAATAAAATTTAAAATAGTAGCTTTTTATAAAATAGGTAGATATCTTTCAGATTCTGCCTATTTTTCATATAAAGAAACGTTTACATAATGGAAGTTGACAATTATTTACAACATAGTGTAGTATTATATTATCAAAATAAAATGAAGTGAAGTAGGGGATAAAGATGGTAACTATTAAAGATATTGCAAGGAATCTAGGTATCAGTTATTCAACCGTTTCTAGGTGCTTAAATAATAATCCTAATGTATCTGAAAAAACAAAAAAGAAGGTAGTAGAAGAAGCTAATAGACTAGGGTTCCATTTTAATGTAAATGCAAGAAATCTGGCAAAAAAAGAAACAAACAGAATTGGGGTAATCTTTTCAAATAATTTTAATCACCAAGATACTAGAAAGTTTTTTAGTGATATAATGGACAGTTCTATAAATTCTATTGAGACTAATAAATACGATTTTATAATACAACCTAATAATAACATTAGTGGTGACAGTAATGTATATAAAATGGTTAATGGACAAATGGTAGACGGATTAGTAATTGTATCTCAATCAATAAAAAAAGAAGAGTATGAATTTTTAAAAGATAATAATTTTCCACATGTATTTATATATTTTAAACCATCTTTTGTAGGAGAAGTAGACAATTTCTTTTGGGATGATAATGTATATGGTGGTTATATAGCCACTAAGCATTTAATTGACCATGGTCATAAGGATATAATAACAGTAACTTCAGATGATAAAAGCTCAAAAATGCATGAAGATAGAACAAAGGGATATTTGAATGCTATGGAAGAGGCAAATTTAAAGACTGAGGTTATTGAATCTAAAATGGACTTTGAATCTCAAGTTGAGCTATTAGAAAAGCATATTGATAAAATAAAAAAAGCATCAGCCATATTTGTACAACAAGATGTACCAGCAATTTCTATAATACAAGAATTAAAAAATACTTATGGTATAAATGTACCAGAAGATATTTCCATAATAGGATATAATAATATTGAATTAATATCATATTTTAGGTCTCATTTATCAACGATAGATGACCCAAGAGAACAAGTTATAAAAAATGGAGTAGATAGTTTAGTAAATATAATAAATAAAAAAGGAACAGAACATATTCCAAGAAAACTATATCCAAGGTTAATAATACGAAACAGTGTTAAAAGAATAAAATAGTAAATTTTTAAATATCATAAATGTACTAGAAGTATTATAGTTTGTATAAATTAATCTAAAAAATAATATGAATTGAAATTAAAAGGAGTAAGTGTATATCAGTACATTGTACTCCTTTATTTATTTAGAACGTTTTCATAAAATCAGTAAATAATTTTATTAGATTAGTTAATAATTTACTATTTAGATAATATAGTTCAATAAATTATTTGTGTTTTATATCATGAATCTTCAATGTCTTATTTTGATTCATAACTAAAAGTATATAAAAATGATGAATAATATATATTATACATTATCAATGATAGGTTATATAATAAAATCACTAACAATTATATTATAAGAAAATTATAAAAATTACAAGGAGGTATAGAAATGAAAGAAAAAGCAGGGATTAGAAATGCCATAATAGCAGCCTTTATAATCACAATATTGGCGGAATTAATCGGTCCTATTTCATTTAAAGTTATGGGTATTAATATAACTTTACTTAGTATACTATGGGCTATCTTTATAGGGATGGCTGTTTCGCCTCATTTATTAGGACGAGTTATACCAGCTCTAAAAAAATTTATAGGGGATAATGAAATAAATGTATCTCCATATTTGTTGTCTTTAACACTATATCCATTAGGAATAATGTTTGGAATCAATGCAGGTCCTAAAGTAGGTATATTACTTCAAGCAGGACCAGCACTTTTATTACAAGAATTTGGTCATATGGGTACAATGTTGATTGCATTACCTGTTGGAGTTGCATTAGGTCTTGGGAGAAGTGCATTAGGAGGTACTTTTTCATTATGTCGTGACACAGCACTAGGAATTATTGGAGATAAGTATGGGTTAAATTCACCAGAAGGTATAGGAACATTAGGAACTTACATAAGTGGTAGTATATTTGGGACATTATTATTCTCATTTTTGGCACCAGTAGGTGTACTTTTAGGATTTCATCCATATGCTTTAGCAATGGCATCAGGAATGGGAAGTGGTTCGATGATGGGAGCTGCAACAGCATCATTAATGAATACGGTTCCACAGATGTCAGAACAGATTTTAGCATATTCAGCAACTAGTGGTTTGATTACAGCTGTTACTGGAATATATATAGAGTTATTTTTATCTTTACCAGTAGCCAATTATTATTATAGTAAAGTAGCTCCAATTATTGAAAGATTCAGAGGAAGAAAAACAAGTAATGACTTATAAAGGAGGGTGTATGTATGGAAAAGACTTTTAAGACTATTATAGAACAGGTAAAAATAGTACTGTTTATATATATTATTATTTGCTTTGGACAAATGATAGCACTTAAGACTCAGGCTAAGGATTTATTAATTGGAAGTGTATTTGGTTTTTTGTTAGTTATAGTTGCTATTATAATTAAGAACTTCGTTAAAAAACCCAATTTACCAGGTTTTGCATGGGCTACTTTAGTTGCATTCGTTTTATCACTTCCAATATCACCAGTGGGAGATATTATAGCAACTAATGTAGGTAAAATCAATTTTATGTCTACAGTAACACCATTGTTAGCCTTTGCAGGAATTTCTGTAGGTAACCAATTGGATATATTAAAGACTTTGAGCTGGAAGTTAGTAGTTATATCATTTATAGTTATGACATCTACTTACTTTGGTTCTGCCTTTATATCTCAAACAGTTTTAAGATTAAATGGAATGCTTTAAGGAGGTAGGTAAACATGAATGAATTAAAATTAAAAATCAAAGAAGAAATAAAAGTGTTATCTGAAGAAAAGAAGACATCATTTGAAAATGTATCTGATTATTTATTTGCAAATCCAGAATTGGCATTTGAAGAACATAAGTCACAAAAAGCATTATGTGATTTATTAGAAGAGAATGGATTTGATGTAACTAAAGGTGTAGGAGGATTAGAGACCTCTTTTGAGGCTGTTTATTCAAATGGTAATGGAAAAACAGTAGCTTTTTTAGCTGAGTATGATGCACTTCCAGGGATGGGACATGCATGTGGGCATAATATTATAGGTACAAGTTCTGTTGGTGCTGGCATCATATTAAAAGAAATAATGAAAAAACACAATATAGAAGGAACTGTAAAAGTGTTTGGAACACCTGCAGAAGAAAGAGTGGGTGGAAAAATAACTATGATTAAAGAAGGTGTATTCAAAGACGTAGATGCTGCATTAATTTTACACCCAAGTGATGCTTCAATGCCTGATGATATATCATTTGCTCAAGTTAATTTAAAATTTGATTTTAGTGGAAAGGCATCTCATGCTGCTGCTTATCCTTGGGAAGGAAAAAGTGCTTTAAGTGGAGTAATCGCATTGTTTAACAGTGTAAATAGCATGAGATTACATCTTAAAGATTATGCAAGAGTACATGGTATTATAACTGATGGAGGTAGCATACATAATATAATTCCTGAAAAATCTACAGCTATATTTAATGTAAGAGCTTTAAGTATAGAGTACTTAAATGAGATTTGTGATATGCTTAAAAATTGTGCCAAAGGAGCAGCAATTTCTACAGGAACTAATGTAGATATAGTTCAATTAGATGAAGTATACAAAGAAATTAAAAATGATTCAGAATTAGTGAATATAGTTAGAAGTAATTTCGAAGTGTTAGGTGAGGATTATGTTGAAAGAGATTTAAGTCAAGGTATTGGTTCAACTGATACTGGAAATTTAACTCATGAGATACCTGCAATACAAGCATATATTAAATTAAAGGAAGATACTGCAACTCATACAGATGAATTTGCTGTTGCAGCTGGTGGTGAGGAAGGCAGAGTAGCACTTATAAAAGCAATTAAGGTGTTAGCAATGTGTGGAGTAGATGTTTTATATAAGTAAATAATATATAATTTTAAAATATATATAAGAAAGGAAATTAGATTAGACATGATATTAAAACAAGTGATAGAGGTTTATGACATTTTAGATAAAGCAACTGCTAATGGAGAAGAAGTTAAGTCTTATTTACAATCTTATGGTGAAGTAGATGTAACAGTTAAAGAATTGTCTTCAAGTAAAGGTTCAACAGATTTAGTCAAACTTACAATACCTGGTAAGAATGGTAAATCAAATGGTGGAGATGCACCTACTCTTGGAATTTTAGGTAGATTAGGTGGGATTGGAGCAAGACCAGAGGTAACAGGCTTTGTATCAGATGGTGATGGAGCATTAGTAGCGATTGCAGTTGCTGCAAGACTTTTGGATATGCAACGAAAGGGAGATATGTTAGATGGAGATGTTATAATCTCAACTCATATTTGTCCAGATGCACCAACTAGAGAACATCATCCTACACCTTTTATGGATTCACCAATAGATATGATGACTATGAATGAAAATGAAGTTGATAATAGTTGCGATGCAATACTTTCAATAGATACTACTAAAGGAAATAGAATAATCAATAATAGAGGATTTGCAATATCACCAACTGTTAAAGAAGGTTACATATTAAAAACTAGTGACAATCTTTTGGATATCATGCAGACTGTGACTGGGAAAGCTCCATTTGTATTTCCACTATCAATTCAAGATATAACACCATATGGAAACAATCTATATCATTTAAATAGTATTTTACAACCAGCTGTAGCTATAGACGCACCCGTAGTAGGAGTAGCGATTACTACAGAGGTGCCTGTTGCTGGATGTGCTACAGGTGCAACTAATTTTAGTGATTTAGATTCAGCAGGTAGATTTGCAATAGAAGTTGCTAAGCTATTTGGTAGAAATAAGTGTGATTTCTATGATAAAGAAGAATGGGAAATGCTTATTAAAAGATACGGTAAATTAAATAGATTTCAGACATTTGGTATACAGTAATTAAAATCAGGTCTATAAATTTGTGATAAAACTGTATGGAATATTTTAACAACTAGGAATAAATTATATGATGTAATCATAAAAAAGGAGTGTCTTATAGATAATTTAAAAAATTATCTATGAGACACTCCTTATATTTTTATTTAAATCTTAGTTTTTGTTAACTTAAGTTGCAGGGGTACCACCACCATCAGGTGTATTGGTAGAGCCACCACCATTATTATTCCCGCCATTATCAGGAGGGGTAGAGCCACCACCATTATTATTTCCACCATTATCAGGAGTAGTAGAGCCACCACCATTATTATTTCCACCATTATCAGGAGTAGTAGAGCCACCACCATTATTGTTTCCGCCATTATCAGGAGGAGTAGAGCCACCACCATTATTACCTGAATTATTGTTGTTGTTATTATCTTCTTCTTGTTGATTGTTATCTGGTTTCTTTGTATCTTCAGATGATGGTTGAGAACTTACTCTAGTAGGAGCAGTACCTTCAATAAATGCTGCTTTAGAGCCAGAAGACTGCTTTCCTCCATCATCTAAATTAATTTTTGTAAAATATACATTTTTAGGAACTTCAAATTCAGTTACTGTTAAGTTAGCATGTATCTTTGACATAATTTTTTCCCATAATTTCGCAGTACTAGTACTTCCACGAGGAACTTCTCTACGTTTTATGGTGTTACCAGAATCATCTTTTCTTCCAGCATCATCTCCGATATAAGTTGCTCCAACATAATAAGGTGTATAACCAACAAACCAAGCATCATATGCACTATTTGTAGTACCTGTTTTACCTGCTACAGGCATTCCATTTGGAAGTGCTGCTATACCACCAGTACCTTCAGTAATTACGCTTTCTAACATATCTGTAACAACATAAGCTACTTCAGGTTCTACAACTTTATGTTCTTCAGGAGCATTTTTAACTAATAATTGACCATCAAAAGTAGTTATAGTAGTGAAAATTGATGGTTCTACATAAACTCCTTGATTTGCTAATGTACCATAAGCAGCAGCCATCTGAAGTGGAGTAATACCATTTGCCATACCACCTAGTGTTAATGATGGGAATTGCCTATCAGTTGCTCCTGATTGACTATTCTTCACAGTTGTTATACCAAAGTTCTTTAAGTAGTCCATCATTATATCTATACATTCATCATAAGAATCTCCAAGCATCTCAGCAGTTTTTACAGCTATTGTATTTGAAGATTTAGCAAGAGCTCTACGTAAACTCATAGAACCATGACCAGCAGTAGTAGTTCTTGGGTTCCATTTAGTATTCTCTTCAAACTTATATCCTCCTCTAGCATCACTTAGAGAAGTTGATTGTGTAATTTTTAAAGTATCAATAGCTGGTGTATAAATTGCCAGAGGTTTTATAGCAGAACCTGGTTGATGAGGGTTAGTAGCACGGTTTAAAGTTTTTCTACCACTTATATTTCTTCCTCCAGCTAGTGCTCTTATTTCACCATTTTTATAATCTAAGATTACCATTGCAGATTGCGGTTGACTAACTCCATCAGGACCGACCATATGTCCTGGGAAATTGCTATTTTTATCATATTCTTCTTCTAAAGCATCTTGCATTTTAGGGTCTATAGTTGTATTTACAATTAGACCTCCATTGTAGAATAGGTTTTGAGCTTCATCATTTGTATGTCCTTGTTCCATTAAAGCATTTATAACTTCACTTTCAATAAGGTCTTCTACAGATGAAGAAACTTTGTCAGATGATTTAGGTAATTTTATTTCTATTTTAGCTTTGATTGCTTCATCATATTCGCTTTGCTTTATATATCCTAATTCTAACATTTTCTTTAGAACAACTTCTTGTCTTTTCTTAGCTTCTGGATTACTTACAGCTTTTCTTACAACTAATGTACCTGCTTTTAATTGTCTATAAGTATCATTAGATATAAGTTCCCAAGAATTTATTTTCTCAATCATATCAAAGTCTACTTTTGTAGGGTCATCTAAATCATCATCAGTTGTATTAACAAAAAATAATAATTTATTTTCTAAATCACCCTTAGTTTCACTTCCATCTAATTTAGAAGTTTTATAAGCTGAAAATTTTGATGGATTTTTAGTTGAACCAGCAAGAAGTGCTGACTCAGCTATAGTAAGGTCAGATGCAGACTTATCAAAATAACCACGTGCACCAGCCTCAGCACCTGCTAGACCTCTACCAACGAAAAAGTTATTTAAATAAGTTTCTAGTATTTTATCTTTACTTACTGTTTTACTCATCTCATATGCATAGTAGATATCCTTTATTTTACGAGGTAGAGTTTGTTGTTCAGTTGTTAACAACATTTTGGATACCTGCATAGGAATAGTACTACCACCTTGTTTAGTACCTGTAAGAGTCTTTAATACTGACCTAAATAAACCTTTAATGTCGACACCTTTATGTTCATAAAAACGTTCATCTTCTATTGCAATTACAGCATGTTGAAGATGCTTTGAAATCTTATCTAATGGAACAGGTGTCTTTTTATTTACACTTGGAGCTGTAGATAATGTTTTTCCATTAGCGTATTTAATTGTAGTTGTTTGGTTTGTCTGTTTATCCAAGACAGCCTCTGTAACTGGAGAGACATCTCTCAGTGATGCAAATACTAAACCAGCAGTACCAGCAGTACCAACAACTAGTAAAACTAAAAATACTATACCAAATACTCTCAGTTTTCTAAATTTATCGCTTTTTTTAGATTTTTTCTTGTTTTTTGTTGAACGAGTTTTGTTAGCTGAACTTCTATTAATTGGTTTGTTTGTATTACTAGAGGAGCTAACTTTTTTTCTTCTAATTTTATTTCCATTTTTATCATTATCGTTATTCATAAGATTTTAACCTCCTTACTTAATGCAATATTATAACACAAATAGGAGTAGTTTTGTAATTAATAGAAAAAATGAATTTGCTATAATATTCTGTACATTGTAAATATGTATAAACATAATGTATTAAAAAGTCTATATTTTTATTTTATTTATTTTTGACAAATATTATAAAAATTATGCTAAAGCTACATATAAATAAATAGGAGGGGATAATTTTGAATAGAATAGTAGATAGAAAAAAGAAAAATGAATTTAGAAAAATTGTAGCTATTTTTTTGTTAATTCTTTTCTTGTCTGTATTTATAGGCAGTTTTATATATATAGATAAAACTTTAAGACCAACAATAACAGTGTTGGCAGAAACTAAAGCTCTTGAATTAGCAAATAGGTCCATAAATAAAGCTGTTGCTGAAATGGTAGAAGGAAAAATAAACTATGAAGATTTAATGGATATACAGCTTGATAACAATGGCAAAATAACTATGATACAAGCAAATACTATAATGATGAATGAGATTGCCTCTGCAATAGCTTTAGAAATACAGGATGAATTAAAAAAAGCTAAGACAGCAAGTTCTTACATACCTATAGGAACAGCATTAGGAAGTCCTATATTAGCCAAATACGGTCCTAGGCTTGAAGTTTCTATTGAACCTATAGGAACGGTATCAGTAAACTTTAAAACGGAATTTGAATCGTCAGGTATCAATCAAACAAGACATAGAATATATTTAGAAGCCCAGACACAAGTTAAAGTAGTAATACCACTTATAACTTCAACAAAACAAATCAAAGCACAAATACCTATTTGTGAAACTATAATAGTAGGTGATGTTCCAGAAAGTTATGTAAATATACCAGAAAAAAATCTAGGTAATGTTTTACCTAACACTGGAAAGAATGCTAATAAGTAATATAAATTTCCATATTTTTAAATAAATTTGAAAAAGTAGTTTATAAATAAAAATTTTGTAAATAATATTAATATAATTTCAATAAAAAATTATATTTTATACTATGTAAAATATTTAATATATTTGGTCTATGGTGTAAATAGATTACATTTAGACCAAATATATTATTAATCATATATTTAATATTTAAATTACTATTTATCTATATTATTTACAACATCCACTTAATAAATACACCGTAACCTACAGCTGGGTCATTTTCAATTGCATGAGAGACTGCTCCGATTATTTTATCACCCTGAATTATTGGAGTACCACTCATCCCTTGTACAATACCACCAGTCTGAGATAAAAGTTTTTTATCTGTGATTTTAATTTTAAAACTTTTACTTTCTGGATGTTTTTGGTTTTCTATATCTATAATTTCAATATTATATTTTTTACATTCATTAAAATTATCTTGTAAAATTATTTGAGCTTTTCCTGTTTTAACTTCATCTAAAGAAGCTACTTTATATTTTGTTAAATTAGCAATATCAAAGTTGTTAATTTGACCTCTTATTCCAAAATCAGTATTTTCTGTAAAACTACCAATAATATTTTCTCTTTTTGCATTTATACATCCAACACTACCTTTATAAGATTTTTCTATATTAAGATGTTTTGTTGTAGAAATTGAACCAGATTTAATAGGTATCTTTCTTGCATTACCAACACTTATTGGATGACCTACAGCACCAAATTCTGATGTTTCTGGATTAATATATGTTAAAGTAGCAAACCCAGAAAGTAAATTATTAAAACTAATTTTTTCTAATATGTGCTTAGTCGTTTTCATTGTTATAAGTTGACCACCTCTATTTAATAAAATAGATACTGGTTTTTCTTCTGGTAAAGCATTTAGGGTATTTACAAAGTCACTATATCCATCAATCTCAGCATTATTTACTTTTACTATTGCATCACCTAATCTAAGTGGAGATGCTTCACCAGGATTTCTAACAATAATATTTTTTAGTTCTGCATCGATTTGAAGTACATTTCCAATTGGTATTAAATATTCAGGTTCACTTTTTTGTAAATTTTGTGCATAAATTAAATTATTTGAGAAAAAATATAATAAAAATAAAAAAGTTAAAACAATTGTAAATTTAGACTTAGCTAAGTTAGTTCTTTTATTTAAAGCTTTATCTTTAAAATAAAAATTTTTAAGTTGCATAAAACACCTCTTTCTTATTAAATTATTTTAATAATAGAATTGAAGTTTTCTTGCTGCTTCTGTATTATGTTGTGCAAGAATTAGTTTTTAATGCTTGGAAAACTGACTCAATAACACCTTAGTTTTCATAAAAATAAATAAAATAAAGAGTGTATATGATAAAATAGATACATATTCATATAAATTAAAATAAATAATAACTGTCTATCATTAGAAAGGAGCAAAACATGAAAAAATATAGATTGTTAGTTACTTGTATAATTGCCATGGGAATTATAATTATAGGAACATCAAATCCTGTTAGTAATTTTTACAAGACTACAAATTTAATTAGTTCAGGAACTACTACAAATGAAAAAGCAGATAAAGATAAAAACTCAAATGAAAATACAAAAGATAAAGACAAATCAAATTCAAAAAGCAATAAGGAAAAGTCATCAGAAAATAAATCATCAGATAATAAAAATGAAACTCAAAAAAATAAAAAGTTTTTAATTTGTATAGACCCAGGACATCAGGGAAAAGGCGATGGCAATTTAGAACCAGTAGCTCCAGGTTCTTCCTCTCAAAAAGCGAGAGTATCTTCAGGAACAGAGGGTATTGCTACAAAAAAACCAGAATATGTTTTAAACTTAGAAGCATCTCTTGTTTTAAAAAATATATTAGAATCTAAAGGTTATAATGTAATAATGACTAGAGAGACTCATGATATAAATATAAGTAATTCAGAAAGAGCGATACTTGCTAATGATAAAAAAGCAGATATGGTTGTAAGAATACATGCAGATAGTTTAAATAATTCTTCAAAAACTGGTGCATCCATATTAATTCCTGAAAAGGATGGAAAATATACAGCACCTATATATGAAGATAGTAATAAATGTGCTGAATTTATTAAACAAAATATGGAACAAGCTGGAATACAAATTAATGGAATCGTTCAAAGAGGAGATTTGACTGGATTCAACTGGTCAAAAGTTCCAGCTGTATTAGTAGAAATGGGATTTATGAGTAACTACAATGAAGACCAAATGATGTCAAATCCAGAATATCAAAGAAAAATGATGCAATGTGTTGCAGATGGATTAGATGAGTATTTTAAATAGAGTATAAATAGAGAAAAAGTTAGGTTGGTATTATTTTCCTAATTTTTATCTCTATTTTTTATTGTACATAATATAAAGATAAAGATTATTCTAGGTTAAATTGTTGTAAATATAACTAAAAATATTGGTAATACTTGATTTAAGTTTAAAAAGAATATATTATAGTATAGAATGTGTAAAATTTTTTTGAGAGGTGTTAGAATGCTAGTAGTAGAAAACGTGAGTCATGGATTTGGTGCTAGAACAATATTAGAAAATGTATCTTTTAGACTTAGAAAAGGTGAACATATTGCACTAGTTGGCGCTAATGGAGAAGGAAAATCAAGTTTTTTAAATATAATAACAAAAAAGCTTATGCCAGATGCTGGAAATATAAAATGGTCTTCAAGAGCCACAGTAGGTTACTTAGACCAACATACAGTTCTAAGTAAAGGTAAAACAATAAGAGAAGTGCTTAGAGAAGCTTTTAAGCATATGTTTGATTTAGAGCAAGAAATGATTGCTATGTATGACAAAATGGGAGAAGCTAATGATGATGAGATGAGTAAGCTTCTTGAAGAAACGGCAGAAATACAAACTATACTTGAAAATAGTGGTTTTTATATGATAGATGCTAAGATACAAGAGGTTGCAAATGGTCTTGGTCTTGGAGAGATTGGTCTTGACAAAGATGTAACTGACCTAAGTGGAGGACAGAGAACGAAAGTACTTCTTACTAAACTTCTACTTGAAAATCCTACTATTCTTATATTAGATGAGCCTACAAACTATTTAGATGAAGAACATATAACATGGCTTACTAGATATCTTCAAGAGTATGAAAATAGTTTTGTCCTAGTTTCTCATGATATTGAATTTATAAATAATACTTGTAACGTAATATACCATATGGAAAATGGAGAACTAAATAGATATAAAGGAAACTATGATGAATTTGTAAGACTTAATGACATAAAGAAACGTCAAGAAGAACAAGCTTACGATAAACAAGTTGAAGAAAGAAAAAGATTAGAGGACTTTGTAGCTAGAAATAAGGCTAGAGTAGCAACTAGAGGAATGGCTAACAGTAGACAAAAGCAACTTGATAAGATGGAAATATTGGAAAGACCAAAAGAAAAGATAAAGCCTACTTTTTCTTTCAAGGATGCTAGAGCAGCAAGTAAGATAATTTTTGAAACAGAAAGTTTAATTTTAGGATATGATGAAGCATTGACAAAGCCACTTAATTTCCATTTAGAAAGAGGAAAGAAGATAGCTTTAAAAGGAATGAATGGTATTGGAAAATCTACTTTATTAAAGACTTTACTTGGAATAATAAAACCATTTGAAGGAAGTGTTAAGTTAGGTGATTATCTAGAAGTTGGATATTTTGAACAAGAGAGTTCAAAAGAAAATAGTAATACACCTATGGATGAGATTTGGAGTGAATTCCCAGGACTTACAAACTTTGAAGTTAGACAAGCTCTTGCAAAATGTGGACTTACAAATGAGCATATAACTAGTCAGATGAGAGTACTAAGTGGAGGAGAAGCTGCAAAGGTTAGACTTTGTAAAGTAATGCTAAAAAATATAAATTTCTTAGTACTAGATGAGCCTACGAATCACTTAGATGTTGAAGCGAAAGATGAATTGAAAAAAGCCATAAAAGAATTTAAGGGAACAGTTCTTTTGGTATGTCATGAACCAGAATTTTATTCAGACATTGTTGATGATGTATGGAATATAGAAGATTTTACAACTAAAATAGTGTAGTGCTTTAATTTATTACTGGGGGGATTTCATGAAAAAATTTCTAAATATACTTTTTTCAATATGTATAAGTATAGTTATAATAGTAGGAGTTATTAATTTTACTGTTGGGTTTAAACAACTATATTATTTTGATGTTGATTATCTAAATATATCAGAGTTATCTGGTCTATCTAAGGATGATATAAAATTAAACTACGATTATCTGATTGATTATAATCTAAATAAGAATGTGTCTGAGTTTAAGTTACCCACATTAAAATCTTCTCCACAGGGAAAGATACATTTTGAAGAAGTGAGAAATATATTTCAAAACATCAATAAACTAGCTAAAGTACTAATGATAGTATCTTTAATAGGAATTATATTTAATGCAAAAAATAAAAATATAAAAATTTTAAAAACTACATCAATAACGCTTATAATTATGCCATTATTATTGGCAGTTCCAGTTTTATTGAATTTTGAAAAATCATTTATTATTTTTCATAAATTATTATTTAGAAATGATTACTGGATATTTAGTCCAGATTTAGACCCAGTTATAAATATATTGCCAGAAGAATTCTTTTTTCATGCTGGTGTGATGATTTTAATGTTGATTTTATTAGTAAGTATATTACTTTTTGTAATATATAAGTTATGCAAATCAACTAAATTAAAAATGAGATAGACTAAAGTTATACAATAAAAATAGCTATGTAATAATATTTAGACTAAGAGTAGTTAATAAATATTTGTGCATAGCTATTTCTAATGAGAAATTATTTTTTACTAGTAATTTTAACTAAATCTTGAAATTTCCCCATAATATAATTATAATTATCTTTTTTATGAGGGAGCATGCAACTACTGCAATCTTTGATACCTTTATCTGTATACTTGAAGTTTCCACCACAATTTTCTCCTAAAGCATACAAAGGACAATAGCAAAATAAACAATTAAATTCTTCTGGTTTATTAGTTTTATGACAAGGGAAAAATTCACAATCTTTGTGATTAAAAAACTTATAATTTTCGCCCATATTTTCCTCCTAAATTAAATAAAATTTAAATCTTTTATAACTATATAAGATTTTGGTGATAATATAATTATACTAAATATTTTTATTAATAGTTGATAATATAGTACTATTAATCATAGTATTAATGGTATAATTAGTCAACAGAAAAATAATGTAAATATATTTTGCAATTATAATATGTTTTATAACAAAAAATGAGGTGATTAAGTGAAAGAAATTCAAGAGAGAGCACTTCTTGTAGGTCTTAATTTGACGACAATAGTGAAAAAAAGTGATGATATAGACACTAGTGAATCCATGGAAGAATTAAAGGAATTAACAAAAGCTGCTGGTGCAGAAGTTGTAGGTAGCTTAATTCAAAACAAGCACTCCATAGATGCAGCTTATTATATAGGAAAAGGTAAGGTAGAAGAAATAAGAGCATATAGTGATTCACTAGATGCTACTTTAGTAATTTTCAATGATGAATTATCTGGTGCTCAAATCAGAAATATAGAGAATGTTGTTGGAAGAAAAGTAATAGATAGAACTACCTTGATTCTGGATATATTTGCTCAAAGGGCGCTTAGTAAAGAAGGTAAATTGCAGGTTGAATTAGCTCAACTAAAATACAGATTACCACGACTTTATGGAATGGGTGGTGAGATGAGTAGGACAGGTGCAGGGATTGGAACTAGAGGTCCTGGAGAACAAAAACTAGAAATAGATAAAAGACATATACTTAATAAAGCAGCAGATATAAGACGTGAACTTAGAGAAGTAAAGAAGAATAGAGAGACACAGAGAGTTAAACGTTTAAAATCAAATATACCAATTGTAGCACTTGTTGGGTATACAAATGCAGGAAAATCTACCCTATTAAACGAATTAATAAAGACACACAAGGATTATGAACAAGAAAAAGAAGTTTTTGTAAAAGATATGCTTTTTGCAACTCTAGATGTAACTTTAAGAAAGGCACTTTTACCAAATAAGAAAGAATTTTTAGTAGTAGATACTGTTGGATTTGTGAGTAAGCTTCCCCATGATTTAGTAGAGGCATTTAAAGCAACACTGGAAGAAGTACAGTATGCAGATTTAATTCTGCATGTAATTGATGCAACAAATACTAGTTATGAATTGCAAAAAAGTACAACTGAAAGTGTATTAAAAGAACTTGGTGTAAATGATAAAAAACATATACTTGTATATAATAAGGTCGATAAGCTAGAATTGGATATATATCCTAAAAGTCAAGAAGATATTGTGTATATTTCTGCTAAACAAGGCATAAATATGGATAAGCTATTAAATCTGATAGAAAGTGCTTTAATGGAAAATACTTATTCAGTAAGCTTAATGTTACCTTATGAGAGAGGTGATATATTTAGTAGAATAAAAGATAAATATAATGTGGAGAATTTTGAGTATGGGGAAAATGGTATAGCATTAGATGTAAACTTGGATGAAGAAGATTTTAATATCTATAGAGAGTACATATTAGAAAAATAGGTTGAATATGGATATTAATTGGGAAAACATAGATAATCTCGAAGATTATTTTATAACCTATCTTCTTTATAAAGAATCTAAAACAGTATCTCAAATTAGTAAGATTAGAAATATTTCAAATACTGAAGCAAGCGAGCAACTTATACAAGCAAAATTGAAAATAAAAGAATTGCAAAAAGAGGATTTTGAGGCATCTAAAGATATTTTGGATAAATTTTTAGAATTAGATAAAATCAAGAGACTTGATTTTATGGATAGCTTAGATGACGAAAAAATGGTATACTTTAAGAGAAGGGTTTTCAAAAGAATCCTTGTGGAAAAAAATGCTGAAGATTTAATTGTTTTAATCTGGGCGACAGGTGAGCTAAAAGATGATAGATTCTTAAAATTACTTCATCAGCTCACAAACCACAGACACTCAGATATTAGAAGGATAACTTATTCAGCCATCAGAAAGATTGAATCACCAATTAGTAGAGAAGTATTACAAAAAGGTCTCTATGATAAAAATGCACAAACTAGGCAGTATTGTGCAAAAGCTCTTTCAAAATTAGGAGATGAAAACAGTCTAAAGATTTTACAGCAGTTGAAAGACAAGAATAAGAATTTTGAAAAAGAGTATGTGCTTAGAGCTTATGACGAAGCCATTAAAGCATTGGAAGATGCGAAAAATTTGAAAAAGTAATTTTTTATTAAAGCAATTTGTTTACTTAACGATGTATTTCTAGAGTTTAACAAGGTAATAAATAAATTAATGGGAGGGGTTTCAAATGATAGTAAGACGTTGTGCAGGTGGAGTAGTTTTTTATGCTAATAAAGTACTTATTGTAAAAAATGATAGAGGTGAATGGACACTTCCAAAAGGAAAAATACTTGGAGGAGGACTTCCATATGAGAGTGCTGTTCAAAGAGTTAAAGTAGAAACTGGCATAGATGCTAAAATGATAGATGTAGCTGGCGATACTATGTATGAATTTTTCTCAAGAAGTAGACAACAAGAAGTTTGTAATGCAATAATGTGGTATGTTATGGAAGCTTGTAACACTGATTGTGTACTTGCTCCTGAATTCCAAGAAGGTGGATTTTATAAAGTAAAAGATGCTTTAGAAATGTTGTCACATCACAAAGAGCAAGCTTTAGTAGAAGTATCTTATAAAAAGTTTAAAGAATTAAAAAAATTAGTTTCAGAGGGCGATGATGTTCCAGCAAATTAATAGTGAATTTAGAGAATTCTGAGGAAGGGTTAGCCCCTTCCTTTTTTAATTGAAAATATTTTAAACATAAATTAGATAGTTTGCTTAGATTATAATTTAGAAATCTAAATTTTTAGTAATTTATATCTAAAATTAGTGACCTCTATTTGAAATAAAAATTAAAAAGTATACAATTTTATTATATAATTGTTTTATAACATTGATTAAAGAAGTGATAAAAATCTATCTATTTTTTAGTAGAATAATTTTATATATAAATACATATTTGATGTATATCTTAGAAAATGATTAAAATAGGAGGAATTATAATGAGCAATTACAGGACATTACATGAATTTGGAACTGATGAAATAACAATTGAAAAGTCTGTTTTTATTGGATATGCTAAGCCTATAAAGAGTGAAGATGAAGCACTAGAATTTATAAATGAAATAAAGAAAAAGCATAAAGATGCAACTCATAATGTATGGGCTTATACAGTTGGGCAAAATATGAATATACAAAGATACAGTGATGATGGAGAGCCACAAGGAACCGCAGGTATACCTACATTAGAAGTTATAAAAAAAGAAGATTTAAGAGATGTAGCAGTTGTTGTTACTAGGTATTTTGGAGGAACAAAATTAGGTGCAGGTGGTCTAGTTAGAGCTTATACAAAAGGTGCTAAGTTGGGGTTAGAAGCAGGAAAGATAATTTATAAGGTAATGTATCAAGAAGTTAAGATTAAAATAGATTATACTCAACTTGGAAAAGTACAAAATGAATTAATGAATTTGGGGTATTTTATAAAAGATACAATATATGAAGATAATGTTGAGATAATAGTATATTCAAAATTAGAAGATGTGGAAAATTTATCAGAAAAAATGGTTGATATAACAAATGGAACAGGAAAAATAGTTTTAGGAGAAGAATTTTATTTATCTGAACAAAATGGAGAAATATTAATGTAATCTAAAAATATTAAAAGAATTAATTATATTAAACATTCAATTTTTATCTTAAAATGAAATCTTAAAATGAAAAGCCATTAAATTGTTTTAATCTAAATCAATTTAATGGCTTTTTATTAGATTTTGCACAGAATCCTTTTTTTACTTCAAATAAGCCAACTAGAAGCAGAAATATACCAAATATTCTCTTTAGTATATCTGAAGATAGATAATTAGCTAATAGTGAACCAAATATAGCACCTAAGACCCCAAATACAGCTATGGGTATAACCAATTTAAAAACTACATTTTTATTTTTTATATGTATAGCCAATGCTATAAGTGTCATAGGGATAGATGAAAGTAAATTTACACTTTGAGCTATTTTAGTATCTATACCAGCAAGTAAAACTAGTGCAGGTATAAGGATGGTTCCTCCACCCATTCCCATTCCTCCGATAATCCCTGCAAAAAATCCAATTAAAGCAAATAACATTAGAACACCATCCTTAATGCTGCAATTATCATGATTATTCCAAAAGAAATCCTAAGAAACTTTCCAGTAACTTTATTTAGTAGTTTTGCTCCTATGATACCACCAAGAATACTTCCAACAGCAACCTTTATTGTCAAATTAACGTCGTAAGTACCCTTAGATACATATAAAACAGAACTTGCTGTCGTTAAGAAAATTATTATAGAAAGAGCAGTTGCATGAGATTTATGTTCTTCTACCTTAACGATGTCATTTAATATTGGAACTAAAAGAGTACCTCCTCCAGACCCAAAAACTCCATTTATAAATCCTGTAAAAACTCCAATTATCGTATTTTTTAAATTAAAATCAAGATATTTTTTCTTTAAATCATCAGTTTTTTTCATAAAAATCACCTTCTGAAATAGTTTTACCAAAATAGGCAAATTATATTTATATAAAAGTAAGATTAAATATAATCTTTCATATTTACGTAATTTTGCATAAAAAAAAACATATTAAAACAACATATTAATATATGGTATAATATATTAAAACAAAGTAGCAAATTTGAGAGGAGATAACAATGTCAAATATAAAAATACAAATAGACAAAACTGTAGAATGGCTTATAAATAAGGTTAATGAGGCAAATGCAAAAGGATTAATTGTCGGTGTATCTGGGGGAATTGATTCAGCAGTAGTTGCTAATTTAATTAAAAAGGCATTTCCAGAAAACTCTATGGGAGTTATAATGAGCATAAAAAGTAATCCTCAAGATAGAGAAGATGCACTTAAGGTTATAGAAGGTTGTGATATAGAATACCTTGATTTAGACCTTATAGAACCACAAAGTGCTATATTAGACATGGTAGTAGGAAATTTAAAAGAGAAACATTTATATAGAGAAGAATATTTAAAAATGACAGATGCAAATCTAAGAGCAAGAGTAAGAATGAGTACTATTTATACAATTGCTAACAATCTAGGATATCTAGTTGTTGGTACAGATAATGCTGCAGAAATACACACAGGATATTTTACTAAATTTGGTGATGGTGGAGTTGATATTTTACCAATTGCAAATTTAACTAAAGGCGAAGTGTATGAATGGGCAAAAGAACTTGGTGTTCATGAAGATTTAATAAATAAAGCTCCTTCTGCAGGTCTTTGGGAAGGTCAAACAGATGAAAATGAAATGGGAACTACTTACAATATGATAGATGCTGTGTTGCAAGGTAGATTAGATGAAGTTCCTCAAAGAGACCAAGAGATAATTGAAAGACTTCATAGAATAAGTGAACATAAGAGAAAAACGCCTGCACAACCTCCTAAGTTCTAATTTACTATTTTAAAGATTTGTGATAAAATTTACAGGTGATAAAAATTAGAATAACTAATTGTACGTATTAAGGAGTGGAAATATGGGACGTATAGGTAATATAATTAATAGAAAAGGTAAACAAGATGCTCAAAGAGCAAAAATATTTACTAAACATGCTAGAGCAATAGCAGTTGCGGCTAAAGAAGGTGGAGCAGACCCAGAGTATAATGCAGCTTTAAAGACAGCTATAGAAAAAGCTAAGGCAGATAATATGCCAAATGATAATATAGATAGAGCTATCGCTAAAGGTGCCGGAGCAGGTGCTGGTGATGACTATGAAACTATAGTTTATGAAGGTTATGGTCCTGGTGGAGTTGCAGTTATAGTAGAAACTTTAACTGACAACAAAAACAGAACTGCTGGTAATGTTAGATATTACTTCGATAAAAATGGAGGAAACTTAGGAACTAGTGGATGTGTGTCTTTTATGTTTGATAAAAAAGGACAGATATTAGTTGGTTCAGGAGATGGAATTTCAGAAGAAGAATTGATGGATATTGCATTAGAAGCAGGAGCTGAGGATTTTATAACAGAAGAAGACGGTTATGAAATAATAACTACACCAGAAGATTTTTCTGTTGTACGCGATGAATTAAAAGCTAAAGGGTATGAGTTTATATCTGCTGATGTAAAGATGATACCTCAAACTACAACTGTATTAACTGAAGAAGCTCATTTAAAAATGATGAATAAATTAGTTGATATGCTTGAAGAAGATGATGATGTTCAAGATATATATCATAACTGGGAAATAGAAGAATAAATGTTCTAATATCTTAGAAATGTATACACCTCTAAACCATGTTTGCATAATAATATGTAAATATGGTTCAGAGGTGTTTTTATATTTATAAAAATTGTTCTATAAAGATATATTTTATAAAACAATAATATTATAACAACGTTAAGAAATCTATACTATTTGGACAAATACATAGTAAAGTATCAAAAATGAGACTGTATTCTCAAAAATGAGACTGGATTTTTTTAATATTTTCTCGAAAATGAGACAAAAATATGATTTTATGGATTTTATTGTAGAAAAATTCTTTAATAAATTATGATTTAATCAGTTTTAAAGGTAAAACCTATTAAAAATTTAGTGAAATTTATGTATATTTTGTTTATTTCATTAAAAAAAACAATTTTTTAACAAAAATAATGGAATTTAATAGAAGTTGGCGTAGAACTTGCTAATATATATCAACAAGAAATGTAGAAAAAATAACAATGTATAATGGGGGGAATATGATGGGATTTGAAATGGAAAATTTGAAAAATCTTAAGGTAGAACTTAAGGATAAAGTCTGTGTTATTACTATAAATAGACCTAAGGCTTTAAATGCTCTTAATAATGACACTCTTAGAGAGTTATCTCAAGTTATTGATGTAATATCAGAAAATGAGGAAATATTAGGAGTTATTATTACTGGAGAAGGTAAAGTTTTTGTAGCTGGAGCTGACATACGTCAGATGCAAAACTATAAAAGTGAAGAAGGCAGAAGATATGCAGGTTATGCACAAGGGATTTTTGACAAAATTGAAGCTCTTGAGAAAACAGTAATAGCAGCAGTTAATGGATATGCACTAGGTGGTGGATGTGAACTTGCTATGAGTTGTGACATTAGAATTGCATCAGAAAAGGCTATATTTGGACAGCCTGAAGTTAATTTAGGAGTAATTCCGTGTTTTGGTGGAACTCAAAGATTATCAAGACTTGTTGGAACTGGGATAGCCAAAGAATTAATTTTTACAGGAAGGCAAGTAAATGCAGAAGAAGCTAAATCTATTGGTCTTATTAATAAAGTAGTTCCAAGTGATGTGCTTTTAGAAGAGGCAATGAAGATGATGAATCAAATAGTTGAAAAAGCACCAATAGCAATAAGATATGCAAAAGTAGTTATTAATAAAGGAATAGATATGGATTTAAAAAATGCTCTTGAACTAGAGAAAGATATTGCAGGTTTAACTTTTGCTACAAGAGATAAACAAGAGGGTATGGATGCATTTATAGAGAAGAGAAAGCCAGTTTTTGAGAATAAGTAGCTATTATAACCAAATTGGAATAAATGTAGAAAATATTCAAAATCTAAATTTCGTGAAGAAACACACAGAGTTTAATTTTAAAAGGAGTTAATTTATGAATGCGGGAGTAATTATAAGTTTAGTAGGGATTATTATAGCCCTATCCCTTCTAGTTGTAATGGTTATGAAGGGAGTAAATATTTTTATAATAGCAATTGTATGTTCACTACTAGTTGCTATAACAGGAAATCTAAATGTATATAATGCACTCAAGGTGGATTATATGGCAGGTTTTGTTGGATTTCTCCAGGCGAATTTCTTTATTTTCCTAACAGGTACTTTAATGGGAAAAATAATGGAGATTACTGGTGGAGCGAAATCTATTGCTAAGATGATTGTAAGATGGATTGGTAAGGATAAAGCATTACTCTCTATTCCAATAGCTTGTGGAATATTAGCCTATGGAGGAGTAAGTGTTTTCGTTGTAAGTTTTGCAGTGTTTCCGATAGCTTTGGAAATCTTTAAAGAAGCTGATTTGCCACGTCGATTTATACCAGCAGCCTTGACTTTTGGATGTTCAACTTTTGCAATGGTTGCACCAGGAGCACCACAGATTCATAATATTGTTCCAGCTTCAACATTAGGGACAGACATTATGGCTGGTGCAGTAAATGGATTTATATCATGTGCAGTAATGTTTGTTGTTGGAAGCATCATTTTATACAGAATGGTTTCAAAAGAAAAAGCCAATGGTGGGCATTTTATAGCACATGAATCAGATATATTTGATGAAGTAGCAGCAACTAATTCGAAGAGAGGAAATGGTCCTAATGGTCTAATTGCGTTAATTCCATTAATAGTATCAATATTAATAATTAATGTAAAAATTAATGGACAAGCAATAGTACCAATTGAGGTAGGAGTGTTTATTGGAGCGTTATTAGTGTATTTATTGTTAAATAAATATCAAGATAATTCCAAAATAGTTGGACATGTTGGTGATGCATGTAAAACTACAGTAGTAGCAATATGTAATACTTGTGCTGTAGTTGCATTTGGCTCAGTTGTAAAATCAGCAGTTGGTTTTGACTTTATAGTTAATGCTATGACTAATATTCCTGGACCTCCTATTGCAGGAGCTGCCGTTGGAACTACAGTTATTGCAGGTATATGTGGGTCAGCTTCAGGTGGACTTGGAATCGCAGCTCCACTTCTTGGACCAGTATTTTTAGCTAAGGGTGTTTCTGCAGCGGCATTAACTAGAACTATGGCAATTTCATCAGCAGCATTGGATTCACTTCCTCATAACGGATATATCGTTACTGTAACAAATGGTCTATGTAAAGAATCACATAAAGATGCTTATATGCCAATATTCTGGGTGACTGTTTTGACTCCAATTATTGGAACCGTAGTAGCAGTTCTTATGTTTACGATGTTCCCAGGATTACCATAAAAGAAAAGATGAAAATATACATTATATTTTGATATTGTAAAACTAATTTTCAAAATATGTACAATAAATTTTATGATTTAATACTATAAATAAAATATTTAAAATACCAAATCGACAGTATAAGGAGGAATTAAAAGTGTTAAATAAACCATTAGAAGGTGTTAAGGTAATTGACTTAACATATTTTGTAGCAGGTCCAGGAACTTCTAAAATATTAGCTGACTGGGGTGCGGATGTAATTAAGGTAGAGCCAAGCTTTGGAGACCCGGGAAGAAAGACAGGGGCAACAATGACAATGCCAATAGATGATTATAATAATCCTTTTTACAGTACATATAATTCAAATAAAAGAGGTTTGTCTATAAATCTTAAGAGTGAAGCTGGAATTGAAATTATGGATAAGCTTTTAAGTGAAGCAAACGTGTTTGTTTCAAGCTATAGAACAGGAGCATTAAAAAGGCTAGGTCTTGACTATGAATCATTAAGTAAAAAACACCCACATCTTATCTGGGGACAAATAAATGGTTTTGGTGATTTTGGACCTGCTAAGGACAATGCAGGATTTGATACAGTTGCCTTTTGGGCAAGAAGTGGAGCTATGCTTGATATAGCAGAGAAGGATACAAGTCCAATAAACCCACCTATAGCCTTTGGAGATGCAACAACTTCTTGTAGTTTATCTGGAGGTATATGTGCAGCTTTATACCAACAAGCTAAGACTGGAAAAGGTCAAAAGGTAATGGCATCTTTGTTTGGACAAGCAATATGGAATGCATCATCTTTATTGGCATCTACACAGTTTAGTGATGAGTATCCAAAAACTAGAAAGAATGCCATTTCTCCAGTAATAAATTCTTATCGTTGTAAGGATGGAAAGTGGATATTCTTAAGTATCCTAGAACATGAAAGATATTTTGAGGCACTTTGCAGATTATTTGGAAGAGAAGATTTGATAAAAGAAGAGAGATTTGCATCTTCAGTAGAAAGTAAGAAAAATGCTACAGAGCTTATTAATATTTTAGATGGCGAGTTCGCAAAATTTACTCAAAATGAGATGGTTGAAAAGCTTACTACTGCGGATATAGCCCATGAAAGAATTCAGCATGTTAATGATGTAGTAACTGATGAACAGGCTATTGCTAATAACTATATATATGAACATACAAGTAAAAATGGAAATAAGACAATGCTTGCATCCACTCCAGTTAAGTTTGGAAATATTGAAGTTAATATGACTTGTGATGCTCCACTTATAGGAGAACATTCAGATGAGATATTGAGAGAACTTGGATACAGTGATTCTGATATAGAAGCTCTAATTGAATCTGGAATTGTAGCAATGAATAAAGAAACATGTGAACTATGTTAATAAATAGGAGGAAATTTTATGGATTTTAGATTAACAGAAGCCCAAGTAATGCTTCAAAGAGTAGCAAGAGAATTTGCAGAGAATGAAATAGCACCAATAGCTGCAGAAACAGATAAAACTGGTATTTTCCCAAGAGAACTTTTTAGCAAAATGGCTAAAATAGGATTTAATGGTATTGGGACACCTGTCGAATATGGAGGTTCTGGTGGAGCAGATATAGAAAAGGTAATTGTTGTTAATGAGGTTGCCAAAAAATGTGCAGCATCTGCAGCAATACTATCAATACACACAATATATGCTCAAGCTATTTTGAAATTTGGTACTGAGGAACAAAAGAAGAAATACCTTCCAATGATGGCTGAAGGTGGGTGTGTAGGAGCTTTTGCTTTAACTGAACCTAATGCTGGTTCAGATGCTGCAAGAGCTGCAACAACTGCAATTATTGATGAAACAACTGATGAATATGTTTTAAATGGAACTAAGTGTTTTATTTCTGGTGGAGGTCAAGCAGAATCATTAATAATATTTGCATTGACAGAACCATCAAAGGGAATAAAGGGGATGTCTGCTATTATAGTTGACAAAGGTACTCCAGGTTTCTCAATAGGAAAAATTGAAGAAAAAATGGGTATACATGGTTCAGAAACTGCAGAATTAATATTTGATAACTGTAGAGTTCCAAAGTGTAACCTATTAGGAAAAGAAGGAAAAGGCTTCAACATAGCTATGACTTGTCTAGATGGTGCAAGAATTGGAGTTGGAGCTCAAGCTGTAGGAATTGCTGAAGGGGCCTTAGAAGAAAGTATCAAATATTCTAAAGAAAGAGTTCAATTTGGCAAGCCAATTTCAGCTTTGCAAGGTATTCAATGGTATATTGCAGATATGGCTACTATGGTGGAATCAGCAAAATTGTTAGTATATTATGCTGCGGATTTGAAAGCTAGAGGCGAAAAACACACTAAAGAAGCTGCCATGGCAAAATACAATGCATCACGTACTGCAAGAGAAGTTACAAATCTAGCTCTCCAAATCCATGGAGGATATGGATATATGAAAGATTATCCATTAGAGAGAATGTACAGAGATGCTAAGATAACAGAAATTTATGAAGGTACTTCAGAAATACACAAGGTTGTTATTTCAAGAGCAGTACTAGGATAGGAGGAAGATTATGAATATAGTTGTTTGCTTAAAGCAAGTTCCAGACACTAATGAAGTTAAAATAAATAAAGAGACAGGTACCCTAATAAGAGATGGTGTACCAAGTATAATCAATCCAGATGATAGAAATGCTTTAGAAGAAGCTTTAAAAATAAAAGATGAACTGGGAGCAGTGATTAAGGTTATAAGCATGGGACCTCCTCAAGCTAAAAACGCTTTAAAAGAAGCTTTGGCGATGGGTGCTGATGAGGCATATTTAATTTCAGATAGAGCTTTTGGTGGCTCAGATACTTGGGCTACATCTACAATTATTGCTGCTGCTATAGAGAAGGTCGGAAAGTATGATGTAATATTCTGTGGAAGACAAGCTATAGATGGAGATACAGCTCAGGTTGGACCAGAGGTTGCAGAATTTTTGGGAGTTCCACAGGTTACCTATGCAAAAGAAGTAAAGGTTCAAGGTGATAAACTACTAGTAACTCGTTATACAGAAACGGGAGATTACTTAATAGAAGCAAAGATGCCAGTTTTATTAACTGCTATAAAAGAGTTAAATAATCCAAGATATCCAAGTGTTAAAGGAATCTTAGAAGCTTACAATAATGGAGATGCAAAAATTACTGTGTTAACACTTTCAGACTTAGATGTTGATACAACTCAAATTGGATTAAAGGGTTCACCTACAAATGTTTACAAGTCGTTTGTACCAGTTAAAGACAAACATAATGAAATAATCGAAGGTATAAATAAGAAAGAAAAAGCTGAAAAGTTAATAGAAATACTATTCGATTTGAAACTAGTATAGGAGTGTTAAGATGATGAGAGCAAAAGTTAATCAAAGTATAAATTTAAATGAATATAATGGAGTTTGGGTAATAGGAGAGCAAAGGGAAGGAAAAATTAATCCAGTTACTATAGAACTTATTGGTGAGGGAAGAAAGCTTGCTGACCAATTAGGAAAAGAGCTTTCAGTTGTAATAGCTGGATATGAAGTAGATAAAGAAGTGAAGGAATTACTTCACTATAGTGTCGATAAAGCATATTATATCAATGACCCTCTTCTTAAAGATTTCACAACTGATGGATATGCAATTTCAATTGCAGATTTAATTGAAGTTAAAAAGCCAGAGGTGGTACTAGTTGGAGCTACTTCTATAGGAAGAGATATTGCACCTAGAATTGCAGGTAAAATTGGAACAGGTTTAACTGCTGACTGTACAAAACTTGAAATAGATTTAACAGACAATAAATTATTACAAACGAGACCAGCCTTTGGTGGAAATTTAATGGCTACTATCGTTTGTCCTAAAAATAGACCACAGATGTCAACTGTTCGTCCAGGAGTTATGGCAAAAGCTATAAGAACTGAATCAGAGAATGGAGTTTTAGAGGTTGTTAATCCAGGACTTACTGAAAAAATGATTAGAACTAGATTAGTAGAAATGCTTCCACAAGAAAAGAAATCTATAAATCTAACTGATGCTAGAATAATAGTTTCTGCAGGAAGAGGATTAAAGAGGGCAGAAGGATTTGAATTAATAAAGGAATTGGCTGATAAATTAGGGGCAGAGATTGGTGCTTCAAGAGCCGCAGTAGATTCAGGGTGGATAGAGCATTCCCATCAAGTTGGGCAAACAGGAACTACTGTTAGACCAGAGTTATATATTGCATGTGGTATATCTGGAGCAATACAGCATTTAGCAGGTATGAGTGATTCTAAGTATATAGTTGCTATAAATAAAGATTCAAAAGCACCTATTTTCAATATATGTGACTATGGAATTGTAGGGGATTTATATGAAATCCTACCTGAAATGATAGAGTCATTAAACAGGTAACTTTTAGAAAACATTGAATATATAGAATGGTAAGTCTTATAATATTGTATTGTAAGACTTATTATTTTTGCTGAAGGTTATAGTGGAGGGATGAAACAATGAAAGAGCACTGGTATAAGGATATATTTGCAAGAGTATTATCCATGACTGATGATGGTTTTATTGTTGTAGATAAAGATGGAGTAATCATAGATATTAATGATAAATATTGTGATTTCTTAGGGAAAGCAAAAGAAGATATAATAGGACATAATATACAAATTATTATACCAAATACAAAAATGTTAGATGTTATGAGAGATAAATATTGTGAAGAAGGAGCTATACACCATTACTCAGGTGGAGAAACAAAAGAAAAAAGTGTAATAGTAAGTAGATCTTATGTGGAAAATGACAGTGGAGAAGTGGTTGCAGGTGTAGCTCAAGTTAAATTTAGATTACAATCATTTGATGTAGCTAAAAAGTTAATGTCAGAATATATGGAACTCCAATATTATAAAGAACAGTTTAAGGATAAATGTAGTTTTGATAAGCTCATAGGTGAAAATAAAGATTTCATAGAGCTTAAGAAAACAGGTATGAAAGCTTCTAAAACGAACTTCTCAGTACTTTTGACAGGGGAAACAGGTACAGGTAAAGAAGTATTTGCTAGAGCAATTCATAATAATAGCAGTAGAGCAGACAAACCGATGGTTAGTATAAACTGTGCTGCAATACCAGAAGAACTATTAGAATCGGAGCTATTTGGATATGACGAAGGAGCTTTTACAGGAGCAAAAAAGGGAGGCAAAAAAGGGAAGTTTTTAGTTGCAAACAATGGCACCATCTTCTTAGATGAAATAGGTGATATGCCTTTGACGATGCAAGCAAAACTTTTAAGAGTTCTTCAGGAAAATGAGATAGAACCAGTTGGAGGTCTTAAAACGATAAAGATAGATGTAAGAGTAATCTCCGCTACAAGAAAGAATTTAAGTAAAATGGTTGAAGAGGGATTATTTAGAGAAGATTTATACTATAGGTTAAATGTAATAAATATTCATATGCTGGAATTAAAGGACAGACAAGATGATATTTTGTTGTTAGCAAATTATATATTAAACAAATTAAATTCTGAATATAAGGAATTGAAGGTTTTAAGTGATAAGGTTAAAAATTGTTTTATTAACTATATTTGGCCAGGAAATATAAGAGAACTACAGAATGTAATAAAAAGTGCTTATGCTGTAAGTGATGATATGGTCATTATGATGTGTGACCTTCCATCTAAAATGGATAATATCAGTAGAGTGGCTCAATGTAATGTGGACAGTAATTGCTCAATTCATGAAATGGTGGAAAATTATGAAAAGAGTTTAATTATTGATGTGTTAACGAAGTATAATTGGAAATGTTCCAAGGCAGCAGAAGTTATGGGAATACATAAAAGTCTTTTATATAAGAAAATAAAAAAGTACGAAATTGAATTAAAGTAATTTCAGCATTTAAATATGATTTAATTGTTTTGGGCATAACAAAACCCTCCTAGTTTTAGACAGATTTACATATTTTAACTGTCTTCTAAGAGGGTTATAGTCCAAATTCAAAGTGAATTTTATCTAGTCTTTACAAAAGCTGTTTTGAATAGGTTGTTATTTAATCATAATTTTCTACTTCTTTATCAAGTTCTTTTCCACAAGAATCACATTTATATATAGCATTATATCCGTAATCATATTCATCAACTATTTTCTTTTGTCTAAATACACCGCCACACTCACATAAGAAACCGATTTTTATAAGTGTAACAATAAATTGTGACTTTATAAATTTTATATCATTACATTTGTCATTAGTATAAAATGTATAAATGTAAGAGTTATCACATTCATCTCTTAATTCAAATTTTTCAATATATGTGCTGTTTTTTAATTCCTCAAATTCTTCTTTAGTCAAGTATGATTTTTGTTGCAATTCCTGTAAGCGTTTAATTTGGTCCATCATTTATATCCTCCCAATAATTTTAGTGTTTTAAGCTTAGACAAGGATTCTAAGTTTTATTAAATTTATCTCAAGGAATTATTTAAATCATATTTAGTTTTATTAATGATAAGATATATAAATTAGATAAAATAAAACTAATTGTAAAAATAATATCCTATGAAAACCTAAATTACTAACCCCTTACTAACCCGAAAACTAAAAAAGAAAAAAGAAAAATATATCCAAACATAAGTGATATATAAATAAAAATATTCTATATAAATTTAACTTTAAATATTCTGACAATAATATATAAAAATATATTATAGTTAAAATATACCACATATTTTGGGTATTGTATACTGGAATTAAGGTAATTAATTTATTTTTTAACATACAAATGATTGTGTAAAAAAAAACAAGACTCAAAAATTTTTATATTCTTTGATAGAATAAAAATAAGAGTAAATTTATTGAATTTTATAAAATTTATAAGGGGTGAGTTTGGGATATGCAAGAAAATAAAAATGATATATTTGAATCAATAGATAATGATGATTTTGATAATAAGACAGAAGATGAATATTTAGAAATAGTAAGAAAAAATGGATTGAATTTAATATACATAAAAAATCAAACAGAAGAGATATGTTTAGAGGCTGTTAGACAAAATTGTAATGCAATAAAATGTGTTCAGAATCAAACAGAAAAAATATGTTTAGAAGCAGTTAAACAAGATTGGAGAATGTTAGAATTTGTGGAAGAACCAACAGAAGAAATTTGTATGTTAGCCATTAATCAAGATGGAACAGCATTAAAATACATAGAAAACCAAACAGAGGAATTGTGCTTAAGGGCTGTTGAAAAAAATGGTGCTGCATTGGAATATGTAAAAGAACAAACAGAAGAAATATGTATAGAAGCAGTAAGAAATAGTGAATTTGGGTTAGCTAGGGTAAAAAAACAAACAGAAAAAATATGTATGGAAGCAGTTAAGCATTGCAGTTACAATCTAAAATGGGTAGAAAATCAAACAGAAGAAATATGTATGGAAGCAGTGAGACAGAATGGGCTTGATTTGAAATTTGTAAAAGAGCAAACAGAAACAATCTGTTTAAGAGCAGTAAGACAAAATGGAATGGCGCTAGAATTTGTAAAGGAACAAACTATTGGTATATGTTTAAAGGCAGTGAGACAATACGGAATGGCATTAAAATTTGTAAAAGAGCAAACAGAAGAAATTTGTACAGAAGCTATAAAACAAGATAAAAGAGCACTTAGTTTTGTAAAAGAAAATAAAGAAAAATATAAAGTTTTATGTGATAATAATGAGCCATTTGCAAAACGCTATGTTAGAAATGTAATAGAAAAAGAAAACAGAGCATTGATTAAAAAGGGAGAAGAAAATGCAAAAATCAAAATTGCAGGAAAACTTTACGATAGAGGAATGTCATTTCAAGATATATCAGACATAGTAGAAATTGAAATAAGCAAGTTAAAAGTGAGTTTAGGTATCTTTTAAAGAAATAAATTTAGGTACTTTTTTAATTGAATAATTAACAAAAAAATAATCGACTAGTTCTTTGTAGTATAGCAAAATTAGTGCTATAATTTGACTATAATAAATTATTTTTATTGAATAAGGGGGAATTAAAGTTGAAGATTACCATATTATATCAAACAAGAAGTGGAAACACAGAAAAGGTAGCTAAGATGATAGAAGATGGAGCTAAAAAAGTAGATGGTGTAGAAGTTAAACTCATGAGATTTGACAATATTGACTCAGATTATTTAAGTGAAAGTAAGGCAGTGATATTTGGAACACCAACTTATTTAGCAAATACAACTTGGGAAGTAAAAAAATGGTTTGATGAAAACTCAAGAAAAGTCAACTTAGCTGGAAAATTGGGGGCAGTTTTTGCTACATGTGACTATGTATGTGGAGGTCCAGATGTTGCGATACTTACTATAGTAGGTCACTTGATGGTAAAAGGTATGCTTGTGTACTCTGGAGGAGGCTCTTTAGGGAAACCATTTATACATTTGGGACATGTACATTCAGTTGAAGGACCAGAAGTACAAAATGAGAAGGCTATAATATTTGGCGAAAGAATTGCTACTAAAGCAAAAGAACTATTTGCTTAATTTCTATATGCATGATAAGAATTATAATAAATTTAAATTTTTAGTGGGGATTTGGTGTAAAAGTTATAAAATAAAAATTTTTCCATAAAATTACTCAAGATAGATTATGATATAATTATAAATCAATTATATTATTAAAATAATTAAAATTAAACATTAATAGTGAGGGAAGTTTATGGTATGGCATATAGAATATGAAATTTTTTCTGCAATTATAGTTATTTTTTTAATGGTATATTTTTTTAGAAGTAAATTTATACCTACGTTACAAAACAAAATATATTGTGCACTTTTAATATTCTCATTTTTATTTATAATTTCAAATATTTTAGGCTCATTTTGCCTAAATAATGTAGATGAAATTCCAATTTTTATTACTGTTTTATTGAATCAAGTATATTTATTATTATTGCCAATACCAGCAGCACTTGTATCGTTTTATGTTATGGCTATTATTTATCAAGATATAAGGTATATGAAAAAAAGATTATTATTTTTATCTATACCACTCATAATTTGTATAATCTTATCTATCACAAATCCTTTTACACATATTCTATTTGGATTGTCAAAAGAAACAGGTTATATACGAGGTTATGGATATGTTGCAACTTTTGCATCGTTTTTCTTTTATGCAATATATTCAGCATTTTTGTCTTTTAAATATAGAAAAGCGATGCATGAATCAAAAATATGGGCTATTAGAGGTTTTCTTATAGTTTCAGTTGTAGCAATTATATTACAGGCAATATTTTTACAGTATCTTCTTACAGGAGCTGCATGTGCATGCAGTTTACTTTTGACATATCTTTCTATGCAGAATCGAGGTCTTATTATTGATGACCTTACTGGTGTACTCAATAGACAATCTTTTATTCAAGAGTTAGATTTAAATATCAATACTGAACAATCAGGATTTATTATTACAATTGCACTTGATGACTTTAAATTTATGAATGAAACTTTTGGGACTAAAAATGGAGATATTGCATTAAAAGAAGTTGGAAAATATTTGATTCACATACATGATGTAAACCATGTATACCGAATAGGTGGAGATATATTTTCTATTGTTGTAAATAGTCAACTAGGTATACAGCCAGAGGAGATTATTAAAAAAATAGAAGAAAGATTCAAAAGGCCTTGGTTAGTAGAAGAGATAAATTTTAATTTGGCAACTAGTATTGCTGTTGTTTATTATCCCGAAAATGCTGAGACAACAGAAGATGTAATAGTTGCTATAGATTTCTCTATACATGAGGCAAAGCGTTCTGAGTCAAAGCATGTTATTTATGCAGATGCAGCTATAAGTGAGAAAATAAAGAGGAAACATGTGATTAAAAATTGTTTAAAAGAGGCATTAAAAAATGATGGATTTGAAGTGTACTATCAACCAATATTCTCTAATAGTAAAGGTAGATTTACTTCAGCTGAAGCATTACTTAGGATGGAGCATAAAGACTTAGGATTTATACCTCCTGATGAATTTATAACAATTGCAGAACAAACAGGGTTGATTAACTCAATTGGGTTAGTAGTTTTTGAGAAAGTATGTAAATTTGTAGCTAGTGATGATTTTAAAGATTTGAAATTAGATAATATAGCTGTTAATCTTTCTGTAGTGCAGTGTATGCAAAAAAACTTGGCTGATGATTTACTTTATCTTATGGATAAATACAATGTATCACCAACTAAGTTTAAACTTGAAATTACAGAAACTGTGGCATTAGGTTCTTTTAATATAATTAAAGAAACGATGGAAAGATTGATTGATTTAGGAGCTAAGTTTTCACTTGATGACTTTGGAATTGCTTATTCTGGAGTTACTAATATGCTTTCTTTGCCATTCTCAATAATTAAGTTAGATAAGAGTTTGATTTGGTCTATGAATGAAGATGACAGGCACAAACTTACAGTTGAAACTATTATAGCTCTTATAAATAAATTGAACATGAAAGCTGTAGCAGAGGGTGTTGAGACTGCTGAATGTGCTGAAGACTTGGCAACTATGGAGTGTGAATATTTACAAGGTTATTATTTTTCTAAGCCAGTTCCAGAAGATATTTTGAAAAATCTATTGAGAGGAAACGCACTTGTAGACTAATATCCTTTATTTTTTTAATTACAATTTTGTTCATTGACACTGTCAGTTATATATTATAAAATTAACACAATAACAAATATTAAAATTATTATACATATTATTAATATTAATTCCTAAAGTAAAGATTTATTATATATTTTTATAACTTAGAATATATATTTTACTTAATTATTCTAAAGTAAGAAAGGAAGATGTGACATGAATAAAAAGAAAATATTAGTACCAATTGATGGGACAGAGAGAAGTATGCATTCTTTGGAATTTATACAAGGAATATTCAAAAAAGATGAAGTCGAAGTAGAAATAATGAATGTAAAAGAACTAGTATTTATTGATGGCATATCCCTGGCTGAAGAAATAAAGAATTCTGAGAACTTAGGAAGAAGAATCCTGGATAAAGCAGCAGAGATAATGGGTGAGTATGATGTTAAAGTACACTTTACTTTTGGATATCCAGGAGATGAAATAATTAGAAAAGCAAAAGAAGATAATGTAGATTTTATAGTTATGACTAAATCTACTAAAAAAGGTCTTACAAGAATTATAGGTTCAGTAACAGCGAGTGTAGTTAAACAAGCAAAGTGCATAGTAATGATTGTACCGGAGTAGAATTAGTGAGGTATTTGAAATATGAATAAAAAGATAGTAGCAGTTTGTGAAAGTGAAAGAAGTTTAAATTCTCTTAAGGAAGCTGCAAATGATTTAGGATTTGATTTAGTTTATGAAATTCAAGAGAATGATAATATAAAAAATGAACTTTCAATTTATGATATAGAAGATGCATCTATTGTATTATTTGTTACAAGCGATTCTATAGAAAGTATAGATAAGATTGACAGATTCATAGATAGAGAATTTTATGAAGTTGATCCAAAATATATAATAGAAGATGCAAAATCTATAGTAAGTGAAATTTTAATAGACTTAAATTAATCGTGGGTGTCGCACTAAAAATAGGGCGACGCCTTTTTATGTATTTTATAGAAAATCCCAATTTACTTAAAATTGAGATTTTCTATAAAATAGATTTAAAATAAAGTATAAGCTTAATCATGTTGAAATAACTGAATAACATCTTCCAAATGATTGTACATTGATGTGTAACCTAAGTCAGAATCTTTATTGTCGAAGGCTATTATTATATTATTATGATGGCTAATCATATCCTGTAAAGAGTTTCTATATTTAAACCCAAAGTATTGGTTAGAAGACACTGTTTTAGGTATTAACTCATAATATTTTATAAAAATTGGATTATGAGAGGCCAATATTATTTCCTTATGAAATTGTAAGTCAGCATCATAACATTCTTCTATAAAACCTTGAGAAACCTTATCTAGTTCTTCTACTGACTTCAAATAGGCATGTCTTATTTTTTGAAGTTCTTTAGTAGTAGCATTTAAAATTGCCAATCTTGTAGCTTCACTTTCTATAAGTTGTCTTGACCTTAAAGATTCAACATAAAATTCTTGTATGTTGTGATTTTTATATACTTCATTATCATCAAACAGGTCAATTTTTTTGAATCCTTCAACTATAGGGCTTGAGTAAGGTATAGCCCTAAGTATTCCTTCTTTACAGAGTATGTCTATGGCGTTTCTTACAGGGATTCTACTTATATTAAACAAGTCAGCAATCTTTCTCTCACTTGGTAATTTACTATTAATTTTAAAAGTTCCATTTAAAATATTTAATTTAATATAATCAATAATTTTTTCAGTGGCATTTAAGTTTTTCATAAGAACTCCTAAACATATAATTTTTTTATGATTGTAGAGTATTTACATCAGAAAAGAAATAAAAATTGTAGCTAAAAAATATTTCATGGACTGAGAATAAATCTAAAATATATTTTTTTAATAATATGTTAGAAAATGAGAATATTTAAATAAAAAAAAGAATATTATATATAGTTGACAAAATGTGGAAATTAATATATTATATAAATATAGAAATAGTAATCATTACTATTATTGAAAAGGGAGGAATTAATTATGAATTTAAAAGGAACTAAAACAGAAAAAAATTTAATGGCAGGATTTGCAGGAGAATCAGAAGCAAGAAACAAATATACATACTATGCTTCAAAAGCTAAAAAAGAAGGCTATAATCAAATAGCTGCTATATTTGAAGAAACTGCTAACAATGAAAAAGAACATGCTAAGTTATGGTTTAAGCTTTTACATGATGGCATGCCTTCAACAGAAGAAAATTTAAAAGATGCAGCAGCAGGTGAAAACTATGAGTGGACTGATATGTATGCAAAATTTGCTAAAGAAGCTAAAGAAGAAGGATTTGACAAAATAGCTTATTTATTTGAGGCTGTTGGAAAAATAGAGAAAGAGCATGAAGAAAGATACTTAAAGCTTTTAGAAAACTTAAATGAAGGAAAAATATTTAAAAGAGATGAAGAGGTTGTTTGGCAATGTCAAAACTGTGGTCATGTTTATGTAGGTACTGAAGCACCAGAAAAATGCCCAGTATGTGACCATCCAAAGGCTTACTTCAATATAAAAGCTGAAAACTATTAAAAATTATTATAATTAAAAAGGAATGTTAACTATGAAATTTTCTAAACAAAGAGAACTGATTTTAAATGAAATATTAAATAATCCGGTTCACCCTACTGCGGATTACCTATATGAAAATTTAAAAAAAGATAATCCAAATTTAAGCTTAGGAACTGTGTATAGAAATTTAGCCCAGCTGACAGAACATGGCTTTATAAGAAAGGTTAGTATTCCAGGAAATCCAGATAGATTTGATGGTAGAATAGATAATCACTATCATATCATATGTGAAGTATGTGGAGAGGTGTACGATTTAGAATCTGATGTTCTTAATAATTTAAAAGAATCAATAGCAGAGGAAACAGACATAAAAATAACATCTTATAACATAAGTTTTAAAGGGATTTGTAATAATTGTGAAAAGTGTAGCCAAGTAGGTTAACTTTCAAATTCTAAAAAATAATTAATGAGGTGAGTTTATGTGTAGTGAACAAAAATTTTTTATATGTGAGACTTGTGGAAATATTGTAGGAATGATACAAAATAGTGGCGTACCTGTTTTCTGTTGTGGAAAGCCTATGAAAGAGCTTGTTCCTAATACAACAGATGCAGCAGTTGAAAAACATGTACCTGTGATTGAAGTAGAAGGAAATAATGTTACTGTAAAAATAAGTAGTGTTGCTCATCCAATGACTAAAGAACATCATATAGCATGGGTATATCTTATGACTGAGCAAGGTGGTCAACGTAAATGTCTAACAGTAGATGGAGAACCTATAGTTAAATTTGCTTTGAATGATGATGATAAAGTGATTTCTGCATATGCTTACTGTAATTTACATGGATTATGGAAGGCTGAACTGTAATATTTAAATAAATTGAATTTAAAGGGGAGGCTATAAATGTATTTTATACAAATGGCCTCCTATAAATTTATATAAATTCAATTTTTAGTTTTATTTAATGTCAATATAACATAAGGAGAAAATAATATGTCAATTTATAAATGTAGTGTTTGTGGATATATTTATGATGAATCTAAGAATGATAAAACTTGGGATGAATTGAGTGAAGACTGGGAATGCCCTGTATGTACAAAAGGTCGTAGTTATTTTGGTAAGATAAGTACTGTTTACTATGAAGAAGATGAAAAGGGAGCAGAAGATATTGCTGAAAATGAGACTGAGGTAACTAGTGAAAAAACAGGTGATTTAAACTACATAAATACATATTTAAGAAGAGATGATGAAGTTGAGAAACATATGGACATAATCCATGAAATGGCTGTTACAGGGAAGTCTATAATAGAACCTATGAGAACTAAACTACCAGTAATTTCTTGGGATGATATTTTAATTATGGGTGCTCAATTAAATCCATTACCTTTAAATGAGCATGATGAAGTAAATACAACAACAATAATAGGAAAAAAAGCAAAAAAACCTATGATTATAGAAAATCCAGTTTATATTTCCCATATGTCATTTGGAGCTTTGTCTAAAGAACTAAAAATAGCTTTAGCAAAGGGAGCAGCTAAAAGTAAGACAGCTATGTGTAGTGGAGAAGGTGGTATATTGCCAGAAGAAAAAGAAGCTTCATACAAGTATATCTTTGAATATGTACCAAATAAGTACAGTGTCACTGAAGAAAATCTTAAAAATTCTGATGCTATAGAGATAAAAATTGGTCAAGGAACAAAACCTGGTATGGGAGGTCATCTTCCTGGCGAAAAGGTTACTGAAGAAATAGCAAAGGTGAGAAATAAGCCTGTAGGTCAAGATGTAATAAGTCCATCTTGTTTTGAGGAAATACAGTCTAAAGAAGACTTAAAGAAACTTGTAGATGAGCTTAGAGAAGTTTCAGAAGGGCGTCCAATTGGTGTTAAAATTTCAGCAGGACATATTGAAAAGGACATGGAATTTATAGCTTATGCGAAACCTGACTTTGTAACTATTGATGGTCGTGGTGGAGCTACTGGCGCAAGTCCAAAATTGCTTAAAGATGCAACTTCAATTCCAACAATATTTGCTCTTCATCGTGCTAGAAAATATATAGATACACATGAATTAGATATAGATTTAGTTATAACAGGTGGACTTCGTGTATCTACTGATTTTGTTAAGGCATTAGCTATGGGTGCTGATGCAATTGCTATTGCAAGTTCTGCTCTTATGGCAGCTGCATGTCAACAGTATCGTATATGTGGTTCTGGTAAGTGTCCTGTAGGAGTAGCTACTCAAGATGAAGAATTAAGAAAAAGATTACATATAGAAAATAGTGCTAATAGAGTGGCAAACTTCTTAAATGTAAGTTTAGAAGAACTTAAGACTTTTGCTAGGGTTTCTGGGCATAAGGATATACATGATTTAAGTGTTGATGATTTGTATACAGTTAACTCTGAAATATCAAATTATACAAATATACAACATGTATAGGTTTTAAGTTTAGAACTATTAATAGATATATATATTTATAAAAATAAGAGTGAATATAGTTTATGTAAGGAGAATTTTACTTTGTAAAGTTCTCTTTATTATTGTGAAAATTAAAAATATTAAATTGTAAAATATTCTGTGATATCGTACTATTAAACTAAATAATATTTTAAGGAGTGATTATCATGGAAAGGTTAAAGATACAAGTTCTTGTTGATAATAATACATACATTGATAGATATTTTGTTGGAGAACCAGCAGTAAGCTATTATATTGAAATTGATGGTAATAAAGTTTTATTTGATTCAGGATATTCAGATGTATTTATATCAAATGCTGAAAAGCTAGATATAGATTTAGGCGACTTAACTCATGTTGTTTTTTCTCATGGGCATAATGACCATACAAGAGGTATTAAGTTTCTGAAAGATAAGTATGATTTATCTAAAGTTGAGCTTGTCGCACATCCCAATTGTTTTATACCTAAAAAAGAAGGCAATGAGAATATAGGTGCTCCATTTTCTGTTGATGAAATTAAACAAATTTTTATATATAATCCTCAAGAAAAACCTTTTAATATAAGTGAGAATTGCATATTTTTAGGTGAAATACCTACTGTACATAATTTTGAAAAAAGAGCTAAAATGGGCAAATATAAAGTAGGAGATTTGTGGGAAGATGATTGTGTTTTAGATGATTCTGCTATAGTCTGTAAAACTGATAAAGGTCTTTTTATTATTACAGGATGTTCTCATAGTGGAATTTGTAATATAGTAGAGTATGCTAAAAAGGTATGCAGAGATGACAGAATCATTGGTATATTAGGAGGTTTTCATCTTTTTGAATTGGATGATAGGTTAGATAGTACAATTCAATATTTAGAGAAAGAAGGAATAAAAATGTTGTACCCTTGTCATTGTGTTTCTTTTAAAGTAAAAGCTAAGATGAATGAAACTTTAAGTGTGAATGAAGTGGGAGTAGGGTTGACTTTAAACATATAAAATTTAAGTTGCTATTTAAAAGGAGTTGAACTTAAAATTTGATTAGAAAAAATCATTTTTAAGATAGCTCCTTTTATTATATTTATTTTTAAAAAAATTAATATAGTATTATATGAAATATTGTAAAAAAATTATTTTTAATGAGATTATATTTTCATTAATAAACAATTTTATCATGTATTAATAATGAGAAAATAAGTAGTAAATAAAGTGAATTTATTTACATCTATGAATTATTTTAGAAATTATATTGATTATTCTTATTGAATCCAATAGTTTCAATAAAGATGATATTATATCAAACTTAATATAATATAATAATTATTATATTATTATTAAATAATAATTATGTAATAATAAAAAATGATTTGTATAAAATTTAACATCAAAAAAGACATTTCATAAGAATAAAAAACAAAAAGATTTAAATATAAGTTAAAAAACAAAATAAATATATCAAAAATATTTAATATAAGGTGAAAGATAAACTATAAATGCTAATTTATTGGAAAAATCAGGTTGAATTTAAGAAACAAAAATGTTATTGTTTTATCAAGAAAGTGTTAAAAAATAAACTTTCGTTATAATTTTTAGGGGAGGATGGTTTCATGCAAAAAAATGTAAAAAAAGCAAAAGCAACAGGCTCTATTTTAGCTATTTTTGGAGTTGCAAGTGTTCTTTTTAGCTCTCATGCTGGAGGAGGATTTGCTACAGGGAATCAAGAAACTCAGTATTATGTGCAGTATGGATGGACAGCACCACTCATGGCAGTTTTAGCAATGATTATACTTACTGCTACTATGAGAGAAGTTATTATAATGTATAATAATAATAATTGTAGGAATTATAAGGATTTATTTTGTGAACTTTGGAGTCCATATCCAAAACTTGAAATAATATGGGAAATATATTACTATCTAATGGTTTTAATAGCCGTAAGTGCTGTAATAGCAGGTGCAGCAGCAGTATTCCAAAGTATAGGTATGAATTATTTTGTATCTGTATTTATTATAGGAATCGTACTTCTTGCCTTTACTATATTTGGAGCTATGCTTGTATCTAAAGCAGCTACAGCAATGACAATAGCTATACTAATATGTACACTTACTATTTTTATTGTAGGAATAAAAGCTAAGGTACCAGAAATAACAGGAATATTATCAAATAGAACTAGTTTCACACCAGGATATATCAAGCCAATACTCAATACCTTTATTTATGCAGGTTTTCAGTCAGTTGTTATACCTACACTTGCAGGATGTTCAAGACCACTTCTTAAAAACTCAAAAGAAGCGACTAAAGCAATGGTAGTTTCATTTATTATGAATGCAGTTGCGTTAGGGCTTGCTGTAACTATGTTAATGGGATGGTATAAAGAATTTACTGCTGCTGGTCAAACAACACTTCCTACTCTTTATGTTGCAAGTCAATCTGGAAATAATACTATATATATAATTTATAATGTTGCATTATTCCTTTGCTTAATGTCTACAGGAGTAACTACCATATTTGGTCTTGTAAATAGATTTGAAGACCATAAAGCACTTTCTTTCCTTTCTTCAAAAATGAAAAGAAGGGTATTTACAGCCTGTGCAATAATGATAGTGTCAATGCTTATATCTCTTACAGGATTAAGTAATATAGTTAAATACGGATATGGATATTGTGGTTATTTGGGTCTATTCACTATAGTAATTCCTTTCCTTACATTAGGTCATTATAAGAATAAGAAATTTGCAAAGGAACATCCAGAAGCTAAATGGCCAGCCGAATTAAACGAAAATATTGAAAATTTATAAGGTGAGTAGTACTTTAAATAAAAGAGATAGTTTAATTAATAAGTCGAAAATATAGTCAAAAAAATAGAGTATATTACTATTTAAATATGATAAAATAGGGTTGAAAAATAAATTGATAAATTAAAATTTGGAAAATATAATGAACATAATATATTTATTAGGAGAATTAAGTTATGGAAAATATTGAAGAATTGCTCCCTAAAGATAAATTTGATAATAGTAATATCGAAAAATTAAAATTATTATCTGATGAAGACATAAGGCCGATTTGTTATAGATTATTGGAATGGATGCAAGATTATAACTGGCCTGTTGCAAAAAAAATTTTACCTGTTTTGGCTCTACATCAAGAGTTAATTACTCCATTAATAATGAATGTTCTTTCAGAAGACGATGATGACTGGAAATATTGGATAATTTCATGTCTTTTGCCACTGTTTGTAGATAAAAATCTTGAACCTATAATTCCACTTGTTAAGAGAATCGCTGAGAAGCCAACTAAATGGGAATGTGAAGCAGAGGTAGATGAAATATCAAAAGTATTCTTAAAAAGAATATTATAAATAATAGTTGAGTATATTTATTGAGATTATTTGTAAAATTTAATATTAAACAACTTGGAAACAGGTAATATAAAATTAATAATAGATAGAAAAAGCTGTAATCATAAAGGTTACAGCTTTTTTATACAATATAAAATAGTATTATAATAAAGAAAAAGTTGATACCTACTTTCTGTATATTATAGTGTTTATATACTATTGGCATTTTAAGTAGTCTATATATTACAATTCTATAATTCTTCTACTAATTTTAGATTCTATAGCTGTTTCTATTTCACTTAGCATTCGTTCATTTTTAGGGTCAATAAAAGCACATGTATAGCCTTCTTCGCCAGCTCTACCAGTTCTACCAATACGATGGATATAGTCCTCTGATGTTTCTGGCAAATCGTAATTATATATATGACTAACTCCAGATATATCAAGACCACGAGAGGCAACATCTGTAGCTATTAAGTATTGTATATCTAAATTTCTAAATGATTTCATTATTCTTTCACGTTTTGATTGAGCAATATCACTGTGCAGTTTTTGACAATTGTATCCTCTTATAGCAAGTGCTTCTTCAAGATTGTCAACTCTTCTTTTAGTTCTACAAAATATTATTGCCATAAAAGGATTATCTTCATCTAAAACTTTACATAAAGCATCCAGTTTTTTTCTATCTGTAGTTTCTACTACTTCTTGTTTTATATTATTAAGAGTAATTTCTTCTTTTTGAATAGAAACTATAACTGGATTCTTTGTATATCTATAAGCTAATTTTTTTACTTGAGAATTCATAGTTGCAGAAAAGCATAATGTTTGCTTTTTGTTTGAAGTTTCTTTTAAAATAGCTTCAACTTCATTTTTAAATCCCATAAGCAACATTTGGTCTGCTTCATCTAAAACAAAAGTTTTTAACTTACTAAGGTCAATCGTTTTTCTATTTAGATGGTCTAAAAGTCTACCTGGTGTAGCTATAATCATATGGATATTTCCTTTTAGTTTCTTTATTTGAGAACCAATATCCTTTCCTCCGTAAGCTGCTAGAATATTTACGTCTTTAGATTCTTTAAGTTTTATAGCTTCTTCTGTTATTTGAATAGCTAGTTCTCTTGTTGGAGAGAGTATAAGTACTTGTATATCATCTATATCTAATGATATATTTTCAAATATTGGAAGCAAAAAAGCAAGTGTTTTTCCTGTACCAGTTTGAGCCTCTGCTATAACATCTTTTCCTTCTTTTATCAATTGAATACTTTCTTTTTGTATAGGTGTAGGTGCTGTTATTCCTGATTTTCCTAGAATATTTATTGTATTTTCACTAATCCCTAAGCTTTTGAAATCCATTATTATCTTACCTTTCATGAAAAATTTTCTTTTTTATTAATCAATTAATAATATCATATTTGTAAGTATTTTTAGTAATTTTTTTGATTATTATTTATATAGTTTAGAAATACATGAAGATACTTTAAAATGGAATGTATCTTAAATTAAATTTTAGTAGGAATTTTATAGGTTTATTTTTAAAGGTTTTTTGAAAATAAACCTATTTAAAAATTAAATTAAAATGCAAGAAAAACATAATAACTTTCATTTTTAAGAAGTTTTCACAAAAAAGAAAAAATATAGTGCAATAAATGATATAAAGTAATATAATAGATTACAAGATATGAAAAGGCAAAAAAATAAATTGCAAATGAAATTAAAATGAATAAAAAATAAAAAAATAATCATAAGTTAGAGGTATCAATGAAAAATAAAAGCGAATGTTTTTAAAATTAAAAGTATACTAAGGGGGGCATTAATATGTGCATTATATCAAAAGATAGAGCAAAGGAAATAAAAATAGTAGATACTACTTTAAGAGACGGAGAGCAAACAGCTGGGGTTGTTTTTGCAAATAGAGAAAAAATAATGATTGCTGAAATGTTAAGTGACCTAGGTGTTGACCAAATCGAAGTTGGTATACCTACTATGGGTGGAGATGAAAAAAATGTAATAAAGCACATATGTAGTAGAAACTTAAAATCAGATATAATGGCTTGGAATAGAGCAGTAATAAAAGATGTTGAAGAATCTATTTCTTGTGGCGTTGATGCAGTAGCTATATCAATATCAGTATCTGACATTCATATAGAAAATAAATTGAGAACTTCTAGAGGTTGGGTTTTAGAAAATATGGCTAAAACAGTTGAATTTGCAAAGCAAAATGGATTATATGTTTCAGTAAATGGAGAAGATGCTTCAAGAGCAGATATAGACTTCTTAACTGAATTTATAAAAGTTGGAAAACAAGCAGGAGCAGATAGATTTAGATACTGTGATACAGTAGGAGTTATGAATCCTTTTTCTATAAAGAATACAATAGAAACTCTTTATGAAAGAACTAATTTTGACATAGAAATGCATACACATAATGACTTTGGAATGGCAACTGCAAATGCACTTGCAGGAATAGCAGCAGGAGCAAATTATGTTGGAGTTACAGTAAATGGCTTAGGTGAAAGAGCAGGAAATGCAGCATTAGAAGAAGTTTTAATGGCACTTAAGTGTATTTATAAATGTGATTTAAATAACATAGATACTAGAAAATTTAGAGGAATATGTGAGTATGTGTCACAGGCATCAGGAAGAATTCTTCCTACATGGAAACCAGTAGTTGGAGATAACATGTTTATACATGAATCTGGTATACATGCAGATGGAGCATTAAAAGACCCACATAACTATGAGCCATTTGACCCAAGTGAAGTAAATCTTGAAAGAAAAATAGTAATAGGTAAACATTCAGGAAGAGCTGCAGTTGTAAATAAGTTGAGTGAATACGAAATGTATATTTCTCCAGAAAACGCTACCAAACTATTAAATGCTATAAGAGCTACATCAATAAGATTAAAAAGAAGTTTAATGGACAAAGAAATTCTTCAATTATATTGTGATATACTAGCACATGAGAAGGAAACAACAGAAGAAGAAGCAGTTAGAGGTTCATACATTTAAGATATAATTGTTTAGGAGGAAAATATGGGAGATAATATAGTTTATAAAATAATTAAAAAACATATAGTAGATGGAGAAGCTGTTGCTGGTAACTCAATTGGTATAAAGATAGACCAAACTTTGACACAAGATTCTACTGGAACAATGACATATCTTCAATTAGAAGCTATGGGGATAGATAAAGTAAAAACTAAAAGAAGTGTAGCATTTGTAGACCATAATATGTTACAACAAGGATTTGAAAATGCAGATGACCATAAATATATACAAACAGTGGCAGATAGATATGGAGTTTATTTCTCTAAACCAGGAAATGGTATTTGCCATCAAGTATTTTTAGAAAGATTTTCAACACCAGGAGATACACTTTTAGGTTCTGATAGCCACACACCTACTGCTGGAGGTGTGGGCATGATGTCAATTGGAGCTGGTGGGTTAGATGTTGCTCTTGCCATGGCAGGAGGAGCATACTATATAAAAGCACCAAAAGTCTGTAAAGTGAATCTAGTTGGAAAATTAAACAATATGGTATCTTCAAAAGATATAATATTAGAGGTATTGAGAAAACAAACTGTAAAAGGTGGAGTAGGTAAAGTTTATGAGTATGGTGGAGAAGGTGTAAAAAGTTTATCTGTTCCACAAAGAGCTACAATAACAAATATGGGAGCTGAACTTGGAGCAACTACTTCAATCTTCCCAAGCGATGAAAAAACGCTAGAATTCTTCAAAAGTCAAGGAAGAGGAGATGCATGGATAGAGCTAAAACCAGATGCAGATGCAGTTTATGATGAAGAGATTACTATAAACTTGGATGAATTAAAACCATTAGCTGCAAAACCTCATAGCCCAGATAATGTAGATGAAGTTGAAAACATAGGAAAAATTAAAATAGACCAAGTTGCAATAGGAAGTTGTACAAATTCTTCTTATGAAGACTTAATGAAAGTAGCTCAAATCTTAAAAGGAAATAAGGTACATAAGAATGTGAGTTTGGTAATAGCACCAGGTTCAAGACAAGTTATGGAGATGATTGCTAGAAATGGAGCTTTGGCAGATATAATAAGTTCCGGAGCTAGAATATTAGAAAATTCTTGTGGTCCATGTATAGGAATGGGGCAATCTCCAGGTACTGATTCTGTGTCTTTAAGAACTTTCAATAGAAACTTCTATGGAAGAAGTGGAACTTTATCAGCACAAGTATACTTAGTGAGCCCAGAAGTGGCAGCAGTAAGTGCAATAAAAGGAGAACTTACAGACCCAAGAGAATTTGATATTAAATTTACAGACTTAGATGTAGATGAGTTTTTAATAGATGATAGCATGATAATAAAACCTGCTGATGTAGGTAGTGATGTAGAAGTAGTTAGAGGTCCTAATATAAAACCTTTCCCTCTTAATACAGAGTTAAGTCAGTCTATAGATGGAAAAATTATACTAAAGACAGAAGATAATATAACTACTGACCATATAATGCCATCAAATGCTAAATTACTTCCTTTCAGAAGTAATATACCATATCTTGCAAACTATTGTTTTAATACTGTAGATACAGAATTTCCTCAAAGAGCAAAAGACAATAATGGTGGATTTATAGTTGGTGGAGATAATTATGGGCAAGGTTCAAGTAGAGAGCATGCAGCTTTAGCACCATTATATTTGGGTGTAAAAGGGGTAATAGTAAAGAGCTTTGCAAGAATCCATAAAGCTAATTTAATAAATAGTGGTATAATTCCAATGGAGTTCTGTGATGAGAAAGATTATGAAAATTTATCTCTTTTAGATAATCTTGAGATACCAAATATTTTGGATAATTTAGATAGTGGAATTTTGGAAGTTAAAAACACAACTAAAGGAACTTCTTTTAAAGTTAAGGCGGAATTATCAGCAAAAGAAGTTGATGTATTAAAAGCTGGTGGAAAATTAAATTACACTAAAAATCAATCTAATTAGTATGAAAAGAGGGAATATTTAATGTATAAAGTGACACTTATACCAGGAGATGGAATAGGACCAGAAGTTGCGAAAGCTATGAAAAAGGTAGTAGAAGCTACTGGGGTAGAAATAGAATGGGAAGAAGTTAATGCAGGAGAGGCAGTTATTGAAGAATATGGTACTCCACTTCCTGAATATATTATAGATAGTATAAAAAAGAACAAAATAGCTATAAAGGGTCCAATCACTACTCCTGTAGGTAAAGGATTTAGAAGTGTAAATGTGACTCTAAGACAGGCATTAGATTTATATGTTAATTTAAGACCAATTAAAAGTTTTAAAGGCATCAAATCAAGATATGAAGATGTTGATTTAGTAGTTGTAAGAGAAAATACAGAAGACTTGTATGCTGGAATAGAGCATAAAATAGGTGATTACGCAGCTGAAAGTATAAAGATAATAACAAGAGGTGCAAGTGAAAGAATAGTTGATTTCGCATGTAACTATGTTAAAGATAATAAAAGAAAAAAAGTTACAGCTATACATAAGGCAAATATAATGAAAATGTCTGATGGATTGTTCTTAGATGTATTTAGAGAAGTAGCATCAAAACATGATGTAGAGTATGATGATTTGATTGTAGATGCAGCAGCTATGAACTTAGTTTTGAATCCAGAAAATTATGATGTAATGGTAATGCCGAATCTTTATGGAGATATACTATCTGATTTAGGTGCTGGGCTTGTTGGAGGTCTAGGTATAATTCCAAGTGCAAATATTGGTAAAGATTGTGCTATATTTGAAGCTGTTCATGGAAGTGCTCCACAAATAGCTAGTCAAAATAAAGCTAACCCAACAGCGCTTATTCAATCATCAGTAATGATGCTTAGATACTTAGGTGAGTATGAAAGTGCACAAAAGATAGAAACAGCTTTAGAAAAGGTATTTCTTGATGGAAGTAAATTAACTGTGGATTTAGGCGGTTCAGCCTCAACTACAGAGTTTGCAGATGAAGTGTGTAAATACATTGGATAGATGATGTTTATAATAAAAATATAATGTGTATTAAAAGAGAGCTGTTAATTGTTTTAGAGACGATTAACAGCTTTTAAGTTTGTCATTATTTAATAAATAGAAATAATAATATTAAAAAATCTATTTTTTTAATTGAACTTTCAACCAATATATGGTAATATTGAAATAAAGTTGAACTTTCAACTAAAAATAAATACATTTATTGGAGGTGTGTTTGATTAAGCATTTAGAAAGTAATATATTAAGAGAAGTAGGGGCTTTATCTAGGGCTGTAAATTCTATAAATGATATAAAGTACAAAGAATTAAAGTTGCAAAAAGGACAATTTACATTTTTGACACGAATCTGTGAAAATCCTGGTATAAACCTTGTTGAATTATCAAATATGTTGAAGGTAGATAAGGCTACAACAACCAAAGCAATACAAAAACTAATAAAAGCAGGATATGTAGATAAAAAGCAGGATGAGTTTGACAAAAGAGGGTATAATTTAACTCCTACTGATAAATCTTTAGAAGTTTATGAGCTGATAATTGAAGAAGAAAATAGAAGTATAGAGATGTGTTTTGAAAATTTTACAGAAGAAGAAAAACAAATGGCAACTAAAGTATTAGAAAAAATGAGCAAGAATGTGGAAAAAGAATGGTTTAAAGTAAAGAGATAGCAAATTAATATAAGGAGATATTTTTATGATTAGAAAAGCTAATATGAATGATTTAGAAAAAATTATGAAAATTATAAAAGCAACAGTAGAAGAAATGAAAGATTATAATAATACACAATGGGATGAAAATTATCCATCAGATAAAGACTTTGTTTCAGATATTAAGAAACAAGATTTATATGTAGATGAAATAGATGGAGATGTAGCTGGATTTATATGTCTTAACTATGAGGAGCCAGAGGAATATGTAGATTTAAATTGGTCTTCTAATAAAAAAGCTATGGTAATACATAGAATGGCCGTAAATCCAAGTTTTAGAAAGAAAGGAATAGCATCTAAATTAGTTGACTTTGCAGAAAAATTAGCTGAGGAAAATAGTGTATCATATTTAAAAAGCGATACATATTCAATAAATTCAAAAATGAATGCCTTTCTTACAAAGTGTGGCTTTATTAAAATTGGGGAAATGAGTTTCTTAGGGAAGGAGAAATCTTTCTATTGTTATGATAAAATATTATAAAAGTATTTATCATATAAGGAATAGATGATATATTTTCAATGCTAATGGGCATGTTAGATAGATTTAGTGTATGATATTATGAAAGGGATGGTTTAGATGATAGAACTTCTAAAGAGAAGAAGAAGCATTAGAAAGTATAAAAATATTGAAGTAGAAAAAGAAAAACTAGATAAAATATTAAAAGCTGCTCTTTTATCGCCATCATCAAAAGGTCTTAGAACGTGGGAATTTATAGTGGTAAATGATAAAGAGAAGTTAATTAACTTATCTCAATGCAGAACTAAAGGTGGTGGATTTTTCTTAAAAAATGCACCTCTAGCTATTGCAATTATTGGAGATAAAGAAAAAAATGATGTTTGGATAGAGGATGCAAGCATTGCTGCATCATATATACAACTTCAAGCTCATGAATTAGGATTAGGTTCTTGTTGGGTACAAGTTAGAAACAGGATGCATGATGATGATATAGAAGCTGATAAGTATATTAGAGAAGAACTTAAAGTACCTGATAAGTACAGTGTAGAATGTATAATTTCTATAGGATATCCTGATGAAGAAAAGAAAGCATATAGTGACTCTGATTTGGAGTATGAAAAGGTTCATTTTAATAAGTTTTAGTGTATAATGTGTTGTATTAAGACATTATATTTTTTGATATTGTTAATATATACTTAAAATTGTAAAAATATATCTGAATTTTACTAACTTATCTAATGGTTATGTACAAGGATTTTAGAGATAAATATAGAAATTAATGTTTATAATCGATACATAACTTGAGTAACAAAATCTAAGGAGGTTAAAATATGGGTATATTTAAAACAAAAATTGATGAGGACTGGAAAGTAAACTACATTAAAGAATTTAATGAAATGAGAGATTCTTATGAGAGTAAACTTCAAAAAAAACAGTTTGAGGTAGAAAGTTTAAAATCCGAATTGGATAGACTAAGAAGTTACAAAAATAGTCTTAAGCCAAAAGAAAAACAAATTACTGATGATGATATAAATAATATAAAGAATTTAAGAAGAGATGGCTTAAGTTATAAAGAAATTTCAAATGAAACAAGTTGGAGTAAAGCAACTGTAAGTAGAGTATTAAATGGACTTTACGATTAGCATATACATGGGGTGATTTAAATTGGGATGAAGTATAGTTATAAAAAATGTATAATAGATTCTATTTTATTGATGTTTATAGTTCAAATATTGAGGATGATTTTGAATTATGTACTTCTAAGTCAATTTGAATTTACTCTTGAAAATTTTAATATTATAAACTTAATTTCTTTTACATTAGTTGGCTTATCATTAATTCTATTTTTGAATGATAATTCTTTGTATAACAAAATAAGAAATAGAAAAATCACAGAAGCTTTTAAAGAAAATAAAAATAATCTACTTATTAAAAAATTTAAGCTAATATTTTTTATAGTAGTTTTGTCTTTAGCAATAGTATCAACCTATTGCAGAGAAGGCTATTTATTCTTTAACATAACTATGATGATTTTGTCTGTATTGATAGTTCCTGTATTTGAAGAGTTGTTTTTTAGAGAGTATCTGTGGAACTATCTAAGTAATTTTATAAAGTCAAAGAGTAAAATTATATGTATAACATCTATATTGTCAGGGATTTATAATATAGGATATATGGATGTTATAAGAAATTATATAATTTTGTATAATAATTCTAGTTATACATTTGAAGTAATTATCTCAAAAATTATGATAGGTACCGTTTTTGGTATTATACTTGGGATTGTTAAATCAAGATTCAAAGATGTAGGTCTTTGTGTACTATTGAGAAGTCTATTTGCTATATTTATTAGACAGATAATTTAATTAAATAGAGTGGATGTTTTATAAGGTTGATTTAAAATTAATTTTAAATCAACCTTATTTTATTTATCTTTTATAGAGAAATTGTGTAAAAATATTTAATAAATCTCATGAAATTATTTGAATATTTTTAAAATACATAAATATATATTGACATATAAATATTATCTATTACAATTTATATAAACTGATAAAAATTAAATAATATTAATCAACTTATTGAATGGAGGAATAAAAATGAAATTTGTGACTTTTTGTAGTAGTAATGAAGAAAAAATAGGTGTATTTAATTCAGAAACAAATAGTATATATGAAATAAATAGTTTAGGGTTAAGTAGAATCTATATGGATATGAATGATTTTATTGAAAATGTATCTACAGAAGAGTTAGAAACAATAAAGAAGAATTCATTTGAAAATGTTAAGTGTTATAAATTAGAAGAAGTGAAATTATGTTCTCCAATTGTAAGCCCTAAAAAAGATATAATATGTTTAGGTCTTAACTATAGAGACCATGTCAACGAAATCCCAGATGGAGTTATAAAAAATGTAGTTATGCCAGATTATCCAATTTATTTTTCTAAGAGAGCAGATAAAATAATTGGAGTGGATGATAAAATAAGCTTACATGGAGATTTGGTTGAAAAGTTGGATTATGAATCAGAACTTGCAGTAATTATAGGCAAAGAGGGTATAAACATATCAAAAGAAGATGCCTATGAATATATATTTGGATATACAATAGTGAATGATATAAGTGAAAGAGCACTTCAAGATAAACATGTTCAATGGTTTAGAGGTAAAAGTTTAGATACACATACATCTATGGGACCTTGCATAGTACATAAAGAAGAATTTGAACATCCTTTAAAATTGGATATAAGCAGTGTAGTAAATGGAGAAGTAAGACAAAATTCTAATACAGAATACTTTATATTTGATATACCTACTGTAATAAGTGACTTATCAAGAGGTATGACTTTAAAACCAGGAGATATAATTTCAACTGGGACTCCAGCTGGTGTAGCTATGGGAATGAATCCTCAAGTATATCTAAAACATGGTGATGTAGTTGAATGTAAAGTCGAAGGGATAGGTGTTTTAAAAAATATAGTTGATTAATGGATAAATATGCCATATAATTTTATTAGTACGAATAATTTAATTAATATGTAATTAATCAAATTTATGATTAATTTATTATAGAGAGGGATGAGTATATGGCAAGAGAACTAGAACTAAAGTATGGCTGTAATCCAAATCAAAAACCATCAAAGATTTATATGAAAAATGGAGAACTTCCTATAGAAGTGTTAAATGGGAAGCCTGGATACATAAACTTTTTAGATGCATTTAATAGTTGGCAACTTGTAAAGGAATTAAAAGAAGCTACAGGTCTTCCAGCAGCAACTTCATTTAAACATGTTAGTCCAGCAGGTGCGGCAGTAGGAGTACCTTTATCAGATACTTTAAAGCAAATATATTTTGTTGATGATTTAGAGCTTTCTCCATTAGCTTGTGCTTATGCAATGGCAAGAGGAGCAGATAGAATGTCTTCTTATGGTGATTTTATAGCACTTTCAGATATATGTGATAAAGAAACTGCAACTATTATAGCAAGAGAAGTTTCTGATGGTGTTATAGCTCCAGGGTATACAGATGAAGCTCTTGAGATATTAAAAGGAAAACGTAAAGGAAACTATAATATTGTAAAAATAGATGAAAATTATACTCCTGAGCCTATTGAGACAAAGGATGTTTATGGAATTACTTTTGAACAAGGTAGAAACGAAATATTAATAAATGAAGACCTATTAAAAGACATTCCAACTGATAACAAAATTTTTACAGATAGTGCAAAACGTGATTTAATTATAGCTTTAATAACACTTAAATATACACAATCAAATTCTGTTTGTTATGCTAAAGATGGACAAGTAATAGGGGTAGGCGCAGGTCAACAATCACGTATTCATTGTACTAGACTTGCGGGTAATAAAGCTGATATTTGGTATCTTCGTCAACATCCTAAAGTATTAAATTTAAAATTTAAAAAGGACATAGGTCGTCCAGATAGAGACAATACTATTGATGTATATCTTTCTGATGATTATATGGATGTGCTTGCTGATGGGATATGGCAAACTTTATTTGAAGAAAAACCAGAGCCTTTAACTGGAGAAGGAAAAAGAGCATGGCTTAAAACTTTAACAGGAGTAGCACTTGGTTCAGATGCATTTTTCCCATTTGGAGATAATATAGAAAGAGCAAAAAGAAGTGGAGTAAGCTTTATAGCACAGCCTGGTGGTTCTATTCGTGATGACAATGTTATATTAACTTGTAATAAATATAATATAGTTATGGCTTTTACTAAAAATAGATTATTCCATCATTAAAATATAAAGCAAATATAGATTAAATTAAAATCTACAACAAGTTTTGTTGTAGATTTTTTTATTTACTGTATAATTTTAAATAGAACTTTATTTTTAGATATTCAATTTGGAGGTTGATATGGCTTTAAATATAAGAGACTATAGCCTATTATGTAGTCAAGGAACAGCTAAATTTAATGAAGATGTGGTTGGCATAAATCCATTTGGCGCATGGGTTTTAGATGGTGCTACAGGACTTAATGGAAAAAACTTAATATCGAATGAAAGTGATGCGAGATGGTATGTTCAGTGGTGGAATAGGTACCTATATAAAAACATAAGCAGAGAAGAATCATTAAAGAGTATTGTTAATAGTGGAATAATAGAGGTAAAAAAAGAGTATGAGCTAAGATTAAATGGGATAAAGGTAGAAAAATTAGATTTGCCATCGAGTTCTATAGCTATCGTAAAATTCCATGAAAATAAGGTAGAGTATTTTTTATTAGGAGATTGTGCATTGTTCATTAAAAATGGTGATTCAAAAGTTATAAAGGATAGAAGTATTTGTAAGTTTGATAATATCGTATTTGATGAGATGAGTAAACTTCCTAACTTGGAAGAAATGACATTTGATGAGATTAAAGCTAGTGTTATGGATACAATAGTAAGCAATCGATTGAAGAAAAATACAAAAGATGGATATTGGATATTGGATTTTGATGAGGAAGCTGTAAAAAATTCTATATATGGATACCTTGAAATAAAAAAAGATTTTCAATTGATGTTGACAAGTGATGGTTTTACAAGTGCATGTGATAGATATAATCTCATAAAAGAAGAAGAATTAATACGTATAGCAGAAAAATTTGGTATAGGATATATACACAATAAGGTAAGAGATTTTGAGGATAACGATTATAAAGCAGTTAAAGTTCCACGATTTAAAGTAAAAGATGATTCGTCTTGCTTATATTTAGATATATATAATGATTAAACTTTATGAAACTATTTAATTTTAGAAGGGAGGTAGATAAAAAATGAAAATTCTTCATATAATAACACAAAAACCAAATAGCACAGGTAGTGGTATATACTTATCTGGCATGATAAAAGGTTTTGAAAAGGTAGGTTACAGGCAAGCTGTAATTGCAGGGGTAGATGTGAATGATGATGTAAATTGTTTTCCAGATGATGTAAGCTTTTATCCAGTAAAGTATAATTGCGGAGAATTAAATTTTCCTGTTGTAGGCATGAGTGACTCCATGCCATATGAAAGTACAAGATATAGAGATTTAAATATAGACATGATAAACAGATTAAAACATCAATTTAAAGTGAATATAGATAGGGTTATGAATGATTTTAAGCCAGATATTATAATATGCCACCATTTATATCTCTTAACTGCATTTGTTAGAGAGATTGTAAAAGATATAAAAGTAATGTCTATCTGTCATGGGACCTGTTTACGACAACTAAATACTATTGATTTAGAAAAAGAATATATAATATCAAATATTAGGAAACTGGACTTAATATTTGCTCTTCATGAAAATCAAAAATATGATATTATAAGGACTTTTGGCATAAGTGAAAGTAAAGTAGTTGTAATTGGTAGTGGTTATAATGATGATATATTTTATAACAAACACTATAAAAGAAAAGATGATAAAATAAAAATAGTATTTGCAGGTAAGATATGCAAATCAAAGGGACTAATTCCATTTATAAAAGCGATATCTAAATTAAAATATCATGAAGATTTAATAGAAGTTAATTTTGCAGGTACTGGAAGTGATATCGAATCATATAATGAGATAGTTAAACTTGCAAGCAAGTCTCCATTCAAGATGAATTTTCTAGGAAAATTGGAGCAGATAGACTTAGCTGAACTATTTAATAGGTCACAGATATTTGTGTTGCCATCGTTTTATGAAGGATTACCAGTTGTTGTTTTAGAAGCTTTATCTTGTGGTACAGATGTGATTACTACTGATATTCTTGGTGTTAAAGAATGGATTGGAAGCGAGATTAATAACTCTGGAAAGATAGAGTATGTTCCTCTACCTTTTATGCAGAATGAAGGTATACCAAAAGAGGAAGAGTTGTATATATTTGAGAATAATCTGTATAATTCTATAGATACTAAAATACAATCTTTGTTAAATGACTCAAATGAGAGGACATCTATAGATATGTCGAAAAAAACTTGGGATGGTTTAGTATATAGGATGAATGAAGTTATTTTAATGGATGAAATGTGTTTGATTTAATACTATTTAATTTATAAAAAATGTAACTATTTTTACACTATTTTTAGGTGATTTTATATTATACTAGTACTAACTATATTTGTTTTAGGGAGGTAATTTATGAGGTTTAGTAAAAAGATATTAGCGTTAGGTATTTCAGCATTATTGTTAAGTGCTAGTTTTCCAGTATCAATAAATGCGCTAGATAAGATTGAAAATATTCAAGGGGTAGATAAATATGAGACAGCTGGGCTTATTTCAGATAAGCAAGATTTTACAACAGCAGTTTTAATTAACTCTGATTCTACGATGGTAGATGGTATCGCTGCTAGCGGTCTTGCAGGAGTAAACAATGCAGCCATTTTATTAACTAACAAGAATGATATACCAGAGGCAACATTGCAAAGATTAAATAGAGTTACTAAGATATATGTAATAGGTGGAGAGAATACTATAAGTAAAGATGTAGAAAAAATGTTACTTATGAGAAGAATGCAAGTTATAAGAATTGATGGAGTAGATAGAGTAGATACAAGTTATAAAATTGCAGGTGAAATAGAAAAAATCAAGAGTAGTGATAAGATGTTTTTAGTAAATGGATTTAAAGATGAAGCTGATGCAGTGAATGTTGCATCTGTTGCGTATAGAGATGGTTCTCCTATAATATTGACAAAAGATATAGCTTCAGCAGAAGAAGATACAGATTTAGACCCATTATTTGGTGTTTCTCCTGTTCCAGTGTATGCTATTGGAGGAGAGTCTACATTAAGCGATTACATAGTGAATAGATATAGAGCAACTAGAATTGGTGGTGTTGATAGATATCAAACTAATAAAAATGTAATTGAAAAGTTCTATAATGGAGCAAAAGAATTTTATGTAACAAGTGGAGATGATTTGGTTTATACACTAGTTGCATCACCACTTGCAAAAAATGTTCCTGTTGTATTGGTTTCAAATAAAAGTGATAAGAGTGTATTAAAGGGAGCTAATAAAGTAACAGCAATAGGTATAAGCGATAAGAATATTATAGAGCAGTGTCTGAATGCTGTAAAAAAGTAATATAATGTTATCAGTAAAGTGAATATATATTACAAAATTAGTATATTATTTATAGTGGTATAGGTTATTTAAGAAACGCATTTTGTTTAGAAGAAATGCGTTTCTTTACTTATATCACATAGTTTTTATATAGAATAAATTTCATAAGAATTATCTTCTTTTAACTTTTCCAACCAAACCATCTCTAAAATATCTAGTTCTTCTAAGTAGTCTTTTTCAGTTTTATTATCATCATGTTTTATAAGTTCTAAGATTTCGAATGTAAAAGCTTTTTCTCCATGTTTTTTCCAATCGTTATTTAAATCTTTTATCATACAAGACCCAGCACTAAGCTGAAATTTGAGGGAGTTAAATTTGCTTTTTAGGTCATTGCTCTTTCCCAGGTAAATCTTCTTGGTAATATCGCTTTTTATTATAAATACTCCAATGTCAAATTTCATTTCTTTATATAGTTGTTTTAATTCACGTTTTCTATCCATGTTTTAGATTCCTCTTTTCATAATTTGTTTGTAATATGTAAATATAAAAATATATTACATGTTAATTATAAAGAGATTGATTTCAGATGTAAATAGTTTTTATAAATTTAATTATGAATTAATTGATATAAACAAAGTATATTAGCCTGATAAGTTTAGTATATATTTTATATTATATAAATATAAAAGAATAGTTGACATAGTAAAAATTATAGAATAAACTTAGAATGTAATAGTAAATTATAATTAAGTATTACATTGAGAGGAGGCACACTTATTATGAATAAAAAAATAGAATTAATAGGAAATTTTGCAAGTGACTGGATTAAATATAGTGATTATGAATATAAAATTACTGAAGAAGATGAATTATATATAGCTCCAACTGAAGATGCTATATTTACTATGTATAATCCGTTTGATGTCGCAGATGACATAATAGTAGATATAATTTGTATAGGACAAGAAGCATTGCAAGACATACCAAAAGAGACAAAAGAAATGAGATTAAAAAAAGAAGTACTTGAATTTGTAAAGAAATATGGATTGTTGGGATTAATTTATTCAAGTGTATATAATAGAGACATAGTTGGAGAAGAAAGAGTACTAATGATTGAAAAGAATTATATTACAAAGGATAATATATTGAGTACTGATGAATATGTAAATATGTTTATACCATTTGCAAGTGATGATGATGTGTATTTTAAGAAATACAGAAGAGGTATAGATGTATCAAAAAGAGAAGAGTCACCTAAGTTTTTTGGAAAGAGACCATTAATTTTAGATTTAGTATTTTCAAAGTTTTATACTGAACAATTAGACTGGATTGTAAGTTTTGCTAAGGATATGTGTAGACACTTTAATCAAGTTTGTGTATATAAAAACACATCCAATCTATTAACTGAAAGTGTTACTATCATGTCTGGAGGGTTTAATCCTCAAAAGATAGGTTTTTCCATAAGTCAATTGGATAAACCAACTATTGCGTGGGAATTTGATTCTTTGAAGACTGCAATTGAGACTATATATGCGTTCGCAATTACAAGTGAGCCTCCTTCTTTAAATAAATGTAAGTATTGTGGTAAAATTTATATTCCTACAAATTCCAAATCTCAATATTGTTCACCTTCTTGTAGAAATTGTTCAAATGTAAAGAAAAGTAGAAGTAGAGCTAAAAAAGATAAATAAATTAATAAAGATATCATTGCTTAGAGTTTAATTATAAATAACTGTAAAAAGGTAGTTATAGAAAATTATATATCTGAGTGATGGTATTTTTTTTGAAAAATTTGATTGAGATGTTAATTTTGAATTGACAAAAACTACTTATAATAATACTATTATAAGTAGTGAATGAAACAATTTATACTAATTTAAATATAACATAAAAACACGAAAAAGTCAATAGAAAAATAAAAAAAGGAGAATTTTAAATGATATCACCTATTATTTTGAGTTCTATGCACCAAGGCTTAAAAGAGATAGAAAGGAATGAATTGCTTGAAACTAATGAAGAATCTAAGGCGTATGGTTTAGCACTTTCAGAATCTGATGTAAAAGATATAATAACTTCAAGAAATTATACTTTAAAGGGATATGGCAGAATAGAGTTAGATATAAAAACTACAAAACAATTGATAGAAAACATATACAAATCACAGTTTACAAATATAAACGATTATTTAGAAACTATTAATGATATGCAAGAAATTTTTTATTATTTAAAAAATGAAACTGATGATAAGATATGTGATAATGAAATTATAGAACTACTAGATGAACTTTATGAAAAATTTTCAGGAAATCTAGATAATGTAAGAGGAGAAGCAGATGAATTCGCAAAAAAGTTTAAGTTTGGAGAAGTTTAATCTATGATAGGAGAGAGTAGCTATGTCAAATAATCTAAGCAATATTAATATAAATGAAAAAAATTTAATAAAAAATCAATATTCAATATCTTTGCTTAAGGAATGTCTAGATTGTAAATTAATAGACGAAAGAGAAGTATATAGCATACAGCAAGAAATATCTCTAATACTCATAGATTTAATTAAAAAATATACAAATGGTCAAAGTACATCAGTAAGGACAGAAGTTGCCGAAAAGTTGTTGATTTCATTATGGTATGCTATTGATGCATATATAAATAAGCTAGAAAATTTAGAAAAGAGAGTTGTAGAGCTGACTGCTAAAAATATAAAAAACATGTATCTAGAAGGTATTAAAATATTAGAAAATGATTTAATTGAATTAGAGAGTTTTTATGAATTAATGATAAATAGAAAGTTAGATACCAACTCAATAGCCTATAATGATACTTTGGTAGAATTATCAAGTTTCTTTAAAAATTATGTTATAAAATTTGAAGCTCATGACGTTCCAGTGAGTATAGATTATCCATTGGCATTAGACGATATGGATGTTCAAGGTATCTATTATGTAAAGAATTATATCGAGAGTATAGACATAGAAAATAGGTTTTGTAATTTATTTAAGAAGAAAGATAGAGAAAAATTATTTTATGATTATGGAGTGACTTATAAAATAGATTGTGATGTTATACTTATAAATTTATTTGAACTTATTATAAACAATTGTATTTTTTCTACGATTTTAGGCAATGAACCAACTAATTTAGAGATTTCAGAATATGAATATGAGTTTTTAGAAAGACAATTTAAAAGCATGTACAATAATAATGTTGAAGATGAAGTTATAGATTATGAAGAAAATAATATAATTGAACTGATTCAGGTGGATAATAATTTAAATTATAATGATTTTGAAGAAATTAATAGAGAAATTAGGAAAAATAAAAAGATAACATCATTACTTATGAAAGCAATTGAAGTGCTGATAAAAAGATTAAACATAGAAGATGAAGTAATGATAAGATATATTAAAAGATATGAAAATATATTTATTGAATCTGTGCTGGGGTCAATAAGGGATGATATTTTTAAAGGTATGATAACTGTAAGTAGTAGTAAAAATGAGTCTTTAGAGAATTATATTATTGATGATGAAAGTAAATTAGATGATGAATCATTTAGAGAGGTATTCAATAAAATATTAGATAGTACATCTATAGTTGAAAAAATAAAGATAATAAAGGAAAATATTAATGCAAAAAAAGATTTTATTGATATCCTAGAAGCTGAATGCTTATTTGAAGAAGAGTATTTAATGCTATTTTCAGAATTAAGCGAATTGGAATTGGCAATATTGGGTAGTGTTGTATTTTATGAAGATATGAGAATGAAAGAAATCAATTTATTAGAGTTTTTAGTAAGTAAGAAATCTGAAACTACATCATGGAAGATTGAATATATTGATTTTATGAAGAAACAAAATGAAGGTAAGATACATTCTATAGAAAAATATATGAAACAAATTAATTAACAAAAAATTATGAATAAATAGAATGTTAGTATATAATATAATCTGTAAAGTATATCAAAATACATATATCTGGAGGGTATTATGAAAGAATATATCATAAATAACATTGAAGAAATAAGAGAAGAGCTAATAGATTTGTCTAAAAAAATATGGGAAAACCCAGAACTAGCTTTTGAAGAAAAGTATGCAAGTAACATTCAAAAAGAATACCTAAAATCAAAGGGGTTTGAAATTGAAGAAGTAGAAAATTTACCTACTGGATTTATAGCGAGTTTTGGAAAAGGTAAGCCAGTGATTGGAATACTTGGAGAATATGATGCTTTACCAGAGTTATCACAATCTGTAAGTACAGAAAGAAATCCATTGGTAGAAGGTGAAGCAGGTCATGGATGTGGTCATAATCTATTAGGTGTAGCAGGAGTAGGAGCTGTTGTTTCTATAAAAAAATTAATAGAAGAAAATAAGTTTAATGGTACAATAAAATATTTTGGTTGTCCTGCTGAAGAAGAAGGGGGAGGAAAGACTTTCATGTGTGTAAATGGATGTTTTGATGATGTAGATTGTGCATTTACATGGCATCCTTTTGATATAAATGCACCTTGGCGAGGTGGAAGTCTAGCAAACTTATCTATTAAATTCAAGTTTAAAGGAATAACAGCACATGCAGCACAAGCTCCACATAATGGTAGAAGTGCACTTGATGCTGTTGAAATTATGAATGTTGGAGCAAATTATTTGAGAGAGCATGTGATTGACTCTATAAGAATGCACTATGTTATAACTAATGGTGGTGGAAGACCTAATGTAGTTCCTGGTTTTGCGGAAAGCTGGTATTTTATTAGAGGTAAAAAAGCAAAGGATGCAGAGCATGTTCTTGATAGATTAGTAAAAGTAGCACAAGGAGCAGCTATGATGACAGAAACTGAAATGGAGTATACAGTTACAGATGGAATATATGATTATATACCAAATCAATGTCTGACTGATTTAGTTTACAATAATATGGTTTTTGTTGGTTGTCCTAAAGCTACTCCTGAAGAAGAAGAATTTGCAAAAAAATTATGTGATACTCTTACTAGAGAGGAAAGACTGGGTGTAGCAACATCATTCCAAAATGATAAATCTATTGTAGATAGTTATATACATCAGAGGATAGCTGATGGAGATAAAGATAAAGGGCTAGCAGGTTCTACTGATGTTGGAGATGTAAGTTATGTTATACCAGTGGCTCAGTTTGCAATGGCAGCATGGCCTGTTGGAATTGCAAGTCATACATGGCAGTCATGTTCATCAGCAGGTTCAAGTATGGGATTTTCTGCTATGATAAATTCAGCTAAAGTGTTGGCTTGTAGTGCTTATGATGTATTTATGAATACTGAAATTATTGATGAAGCAAAAATAGAATTTGATAAATCATTGGATGGACAAAAATTTAAACCATTGGTATAATCTTGATAATAAAATATTTCTGGGGGGAATAATTATGAGAGAAAAAATTGAAAAAGTACTTGAAGAAAAGATAAAACCAGTATTACAAAGAGATGGTGGGGATGTAGAGCTTATAGATGTAAATGAAAATGGAGTAGTTCTAGTTAAACTACAAGGTGCATGTAGTGGATGTCCAGGAGCAACTATGACAATAAAAGCTATTATTGAAAATGTTTTAGTTAGTGAAGTTCCAGGAGTAACTCAAGTATTAGGTGTTTAATAAATAGATTTTATATATAAGTGTACATAAATCAATTTAAAAAGTGATGTATAAAAAGTGTGTAAGTGTATATTTAATTTCTTACACACTTTTTTTTAGATTCTATTATACATCCATTATCCAGCCATGCCAATAAACATACCTATAAAGTATGGAATTAACCATATAGCCCACACAACTATACTAAACTTGTGGAAGAATTTTTTCTTTTCTTCATCATCTTTGTATAGAACAAAAGTAGCCCAACCTGCATGAAAAAGCATAAGCACGATTGCAAGAAGACCTGTTATACTATGAAGGCTTTGAGATAAAGCAGATTTTACATAGAATGTGTTACTATTAGCTATGTTACTCATGGTAAAGGTTCCTAATGTATCAAATATCAAACCAAGCCAAAATATGATTACATGTTTCTTCTTTAAAATTTTAGCCTTTCTTTCTCCAAATACACCTATAGTGTAGAAAATTAATGCTGATGTTATAAATACTATTGCAAGTATTAATTTAGAATTCATAATTATCTCTCCTTTATCTTTGTTAATATATTTCTAAGATTTTTTACTAAGTCATTTAGTTCTTGTTCATCACAGTTTTTAAATATATCATTAAAACTTTCTTGCATTTTAGTTTTAAAGTTTGTTGCAAATTCAAGCCCTGTCTTCGTGAACTTAACATATGTATTTCTTTTATCCTCAGATTTTTTGAATTTTTCTATATAGCCAATATGTTCTAGTCTGCTGATTATACCTGAAACTGTACCTTTAGCTAGAGACATTTCATCACATAATTGTGATATTGTAAGTTCTTGATTATGAGCTATTAGCTTTATAACTATAATCTGTTGATGTGTTAATCCATTTTCTTTAAAATTTTCTTCTACTGTGTACATAGTTTTAGAATAGAGTTCTTTTAAAAGCATAGCTATTCTAAAACAATCATAATTAGTTTTCAATAAAATCACCTCTTAAATAGTTTGCATAGAAACTAATATAATATAATTTATCAATATAGTCAACCTAAAAATTTACAATTTCATAATAAACGCTAGAGAATAGAACATAAAAATTTTATTTTAGGTATAAATAAAACAATTTGATGAAATTTTAACAATTTTTAAAAAGTTTGTTTACACAGTTAATAAATGATGCTAAAATTAATTCATAGATAAATATTGAAAATTTAATTTGTTTAATGATAATAGAACCACGAAGGTTTTAACGTTACTTGACGTTTACTTTTATGTGGTTTTTTTTATTGCAACAAAGGGGGAATAGGGGTTTGTTAAAGGATATACTTAAAAAGTTGTTGCAGTTTATTTTAGTAATGTTTTTATTATCTTTTGTTGTTTTTTACATGGCAAGACTTGCTCCAGGAGACCCATTAATCTCTTACTATGGAGATGGTGTAGAAAGAATGAGCATTCAGGAAAAAGAAAATGCTATGAAAAAACTTGGTTTGGATAAACCAATATATAGCCAATATATAAAATGGATTTCGGATGCGTCAAAAGGAGAATTTGGAATTTCATTTAAATATAAACAAAATGTTACTTCTGTTATAAATGATGTCTATATAAATACCATAATATTAGGTGGTTCAGGGTATATACTTACCTTTGTGCTAGCCTTATTGTTAGGAATATTTTGTACACTACATGAAGATAAGCTCATTGATAGAATTATATGTAAGCTAGGGACAATAACCAACTGTATTCCATCATTTTGGGTTGCTTTAGTACTTATACTTATATTTAGTATAAACTTAAGTGTACTTCCAAGCAGTGGTGCTTATGCAATGGGAGAAGAAAGCAACATATTAAGTAGGATATCACATCTAATCTTACCTCTTACAGTACTTATATTAAGTCATTTATGGTATTACACATATATGATAAGAAATAAATTGCTAGAAGAAATAAGAGAAGATTATGTACTGTTATGTAAGGCAAAAGGTTTAAATAATAGAACCATTGTTTTTAAGCATTGCCTGAGAAATATAATGCCATCGTATATCAGTATAATGGCCATTTCAATACCTCACATATTGGGAGGAACTTATGTAGTTGAAAAAGTTTTTTCTTACCCAGGGTTAGGAACTCTTTGTTTTGAAAGTGCAAAGTATCATGATTATAATATGTTATTAGTTTTATGTTTAATAACAGGGGCTTTAGTAGTATTTGGTAATATGTTAGCTCAAATTATAAACAATAAAATAGACCCTAGAATGAAATATGATAGAGGTGATGCTAATGAAGCCACAATGTAGTGATTTTGAAATTGTAGGAGAAAATTATATTTTAGTAGAAGAAGATGAACATATAGAAAAAAGGAAAACCTTATTTGAAAAAATTAAAGAATTACCATATATATCAATTATAATTTTGTCAATTATAGTTATTGGAAGTGTATTTTCATCTTTCATAATGACACATGAACCAACATACATGGATTTAGTAAGCTCTAACTTAGCTCCAAATAAAACTTTTTTATTTGGAACAGACTCAATGGGTAGAGATATATATTCTATGATATGGTATGGAGGAAAAATATCTTTATTTATAGGATTGTTTTCTACCATAATATCAACTGCTATAGGAATTATTTATGGCAGTCTAAGTGGTTTAGCGTCTGAACTTGTAGATGATGCAATGATGAGATTTACAGAGATTATACTTAGTATACCTTCAATATTAATCATAATATTTGTACAGGCTATACTTGGAAACTCAAATCCAATATCTATGTCTATAGTAATAGGTATAACGAGCTGGATGAATATATCTAAGATTGTAAGAACAGAGGTTAGACAAATAAGAAATAGCGAATATATACTAGCAGCTAAAAGTATGGGAGGAGGATTCTTCTATACATTAAAACAGCACTTACTTCCAAACTTTGTAGCATCGATAATGTTTATGGTTGTAACAAACATAGGTGCAGCTATTGGGACTGAATCAACACTTAGTTTTTTAGGTATAGGTCTGCCAATAGAAATTGTTTCTTGGGGAAGTATGTTATCTTTATCAGAAGAAGCACTACTTTCAAATAGATGGTGGATTATACTTATTCCAGGTATATTTTTGGTTACTACATTAGTGTGTATAACTAATATAGGGAATTATGTAAGAAAAAATAATAATAAAAAATCTAGTAATTTATAAATCAGCATTTGAGCACTAAATAAACAAATACTGAGGTATTTGAAATATCTATTTAAATAAATGGGGTCAAAGCTTTGAAAAATACTTTATAAAAAGCAAAAGGGGGAGCATCATGAAATTAAAGAAGTTAAAAGTTTTAAGTTTAGTAATGATACTTAGTCTAATGGCAGGTTGTTCTAGTGGAGGAGACAAAGATAAAAAAGCGGATACATCTAAAGATGGAAAGGTACTTGTTTATGGAAGTAATGACTATACAAGTATAAATCCTGCACTATATGAACATGGAGAAATAAATTCATTAATATTTAATGGATTAACAGCTCATGATGAAAACAATAAAGTAGTTCCTTGTCTAGCAAAGGACTGGAAATTTGATGAGGCAACAAATACATATACTTTTAATTTAAGAGATGATGTTAAGTGGCATGATGGAGAGAAATTTACAGCAAATGATGTTAAGTTTACAATAGAAACTATAATGAAGCCAGACAATGCTTCTGAAATAGCATCAAATTATGAAGATATAACAAAAATTGATGTAGTTAATGATACTACTATAAAAATTACTTTAAAAGCTCCAAATACAGCAATGCTTGATTATTTGACAGTAGGAATATTACCAAAACATGCATTAGAAGGTAAAGATATAACTACTGATGAATTTAATCAAAAACCAATAGGAACTGGACCATTTAAACTTGAAAAATGGGATAAAGGTCAAAGTATAACACTTGTTAAAAATAGTGATTATTTTGTAAAAGAGCCAGGTTTAGATAAAGTAGTATTTAAAATCGTTCCAGATGATAAGGCTAAAGCAATGCAATTGAAATCAGGAGAATTAGACTTAGCTCAAGTAACTCCTAAAGACATGTCTAACTTTGAAAAAGATGAAAAGAACTTTAAAGTAAATATAATGAAAACAGCAGACTATAGAGGTATATTGTACAATTTTAACTCTAAGTTCTTTAAAGATGAAAAAACTAAAGGATTACCAAATGCTTTAAGTTATGCAATAGATAGAAAAGCAATAGTTGATAGTGTGTTATTAGGGCATGGTGTGCCAGCATATTCACCTTTACAAATGGGACCATATAACAACCCTGATATAGAAAAGTTTGAATATAATCCAGAAAAAGCTAAACAAGAAATTGAAAAGCTAGGATGGAAGTTAGGTTCTGATGGAATTTATGAAAAAGAAGGTACTAAACTAGCTTTTGAAATAACAGCAGGTGAGAGTGACCAAGTTAGAGTTGATATGGCTAAAATATGTGCACAACAGTTAAAAGAAATAGGCGTGGATGCTAAAGCTGTGGTTGTAACTGAAACAGATTGGGCTAATCAAGATGCTCATTTAATCGGTTGGGGAAGTCCATTTGACCCAGATGACCACACATATAAAGTGTTTGGAACAGATAAAGGTGCAAATTACAGTGCTTACTCTAATCCTGCCATAGATAAAATACTTCAAAAATCAAGAGAGACAGAAAATAAAGATGAAAAATTAAAATTATATAAACAATTCCAAGAAGAAATGACTAAAGATATGCCTTACACATTTATTGCTTATATAGATGCAATCTATGTTGGAAAACCAAATATCAAAGGGCTAACACCTGATACAGTTCTAGGTCATCATGGTGTAGGTATATTCTGGAACATAGCTGATTGGACAATTGAATAACATTTAAATTAATTAGAAACCTTAGGGATATAAATACATCCCTAGGGTTTGAATAGCATAGGGGTTGATGGTTTTTGGAACATTTATTGGAGGTTAATAATCTATCTGTAAGTTTTAAAGTAGAAGAAGGAGAAGTGCAGGCTGTAAGAAATGTATCTTTTAATCTAAAAAAAGGTGAAACACTTGCTATAGTTGGAGAATCTGGTTGTGGGAAATCAGTATTATGTAAGAGTTTGATGAGGATACTCCCATATAATGGATATATTAAAAATGGAGAAATTTTATTTAAATCAAATGACTTGGTTAAAAACTCTGAAAAAGAGATGGAGTCTATCAGAGGGAAGAATATATCAATGATATTTCAAGACCCTATGACATCTCTTAATCCAACTATATCAATAGGAAAGCAAATATCAGAAACTATAGTGATTCATCAAGGTATAAGTAAAAGTGAGGCTAAAAAAAGGGCTTTGGAACTTATTGAATTGGTTGGAATAGATAATCCAGAAAAAAGATTTAAACAATTTCCACATCATTTTTCTGGTGGAATGAGACAACGTATAGTAATAGCTATAGCACTTGCTTGTAATCCAGAAGTATTGATTGCTGATGAACCTACAACAGCTCTAGATGTAACTATACAAGCTCAAATAATTGACCTAATAAAAGATTTACAAGATAAGATAGGTCTATCAATAATATTTATAACTCATGATTTAGGTGTAGTTGCAACTATAGCTAATAGAATAGCAGTCATGTATGCAGGAAAGATTGTAGAAATTGGAACAGTAGAAGATATATTTTATGACCCTAGGCATCCATATACTTGGGGCTTGTTAGGCTCATTACCTACTTTAGATTCACAGGATGATTATTTATATAATATACCTGGAATGCCCCCAAACTTATTGAATCCTCCAAAAGGAGATGCATTTGCAGTAAGGAATAAAAATGCTCTTAAAATAGATTATGAAAAAGAACCACCAATGTTTAAAATTAATGATACACATAGTGCAGCAACTTGGTTATTGCATCCAGATGCACCTAAAGTAGATATACCAGTTAGAGTAAATTGTGGAAGGGTGATTTCTAATGAATAGAGAAAAAATACTAGAAATAAAAAACTTAAAACAATATTTTCATTTGGATAAAAGTACTACTGTAAAAGCTGTTGATGATATAAGTTTTGATATATATAAAGGCGAGATATTTGGATTAGTAGGAGAGTCAGGTTCAGGAAAATCCACAACTGGCAAAACTATAATAAGATTACATGAATCTACTGGTGGAGAAGTAATTTACAAAGGAAATTGTATCTCAGATAAAAAAACGTATAAATTTATAAAAAAAGATGTAAATAAAAGCATGCAGATTATTTTTCAAGATTCTACTTCATCATTAAATCCACGTATGACAATTGCAGATATAATTTCAGAACCACTAAAAATTCAAGGTGTCTGTAAAAATAAAACAGAGAGAATGAATAAAGTATATGAGATGTTAAATCTAGTTGGACTTGATAGAAGTTATGCAAATAAGTATCCTTCTGATTTTTCAGGTGGACAAAGACAGCGTATTGGCATAGCACGAGCTCTTTCAGTAGACCCAGAATTTATAATAGCTGATGAACCTATAGCTTCTTTAGATGTATCTATACAAGCGCAAATTGTAAATTTATTTAAGAAATTACAACAAGAAAAGAATTTAACTTGTTTATTTATAGCTCATGATTTATCTATGGTGAGACATATTAGTGACCGTATAGGAGTTATGTATAATGGAAAATTAGTAGAATTAGCAAGTTCAAATGAATTATATAATAATCCTATTCATCCATATACAAAATCTTTACTTTCTGCGATTCCTATTCCTGACCCTAAATATGCTAAGTCAAGAAATAGAGTAGAGTATAATTCTAATGTATGTGACTGTTTAAATGAGAAGTCATTGAGTTGGATTGAAGTTTCAGATGGTCATTTTGTATATTCTTCTAAATCAGAGATAAATAAATATCAAGAAAATTTAAAAGTTGTTTAGTATAAAGTCACTCTAAGTAATGACTAGTTGTTTTAACTGTGAATTAAAAGCCTGTTTTTGGATAAATTTTAAAACCATTCCAAAAATAGGTTTTTTTATTCCCATTTTTCAAATATAATAAAATTAAAAACAACGAAAATATATTATTCATAAGATAAAATAAAATTTAAGAATAGATTAATAAGAGATTACAAATGTGGGGGGAGGTTGTAATGATATATAAAAAAGATAAAGTAATGGAAGTTTTAAAAGCATTATATATGGAAAATGGAAAAGGAATTACAGCTAATCGATTATCAGAAAAAACTGGAATTGCAAGAAACAATATAAGTACATATTTGAACCAATTGTTCAATGAAGGTATGGTTACAAAGATAAAAGGAAAACCAGTATATTATGTTCCTGCAAATGTTAGTATTAATGAAGAAGAGTTGTTTGATATAGAAAAAGAAATAAAAATAGAAACTAAAATAAAAAAAGATAGTTTTGAAACCTTAATAGGTAAAACGCAAAGTTTAAGACCTATAATAGAAAAATGTAAAGTTGCAATGCTCTATCCTACAAATGGACTCCATACCATTATCTATGGAGAAACAGGAGTAGGAAAAAGTATGATTGCTAGGTACATGTATGATTATTCTATAGATAGTGGAATTAGAGAAGATAAAGCACCCTTTATAACATTTAACTGTGCAGATTATGCAAATAACCCACAATTACTTATGGGACATGTTTTTGGAGTAGAACAAGGTGCTTACACAGGAGCAGAATCTTCAAGAAAGGGACTTTTAGAAATTGCAAATGGAGGGATATTATTTTTAGATGAAATTCATAGATTACCAGCAGAAGGTCAAGAGATGTTGTTTACTTTTATAGATAAGGGAACATTTAAAAGGTTAGGAGATGCAACTAAGGAAAGAGAGTCTGAGGTATTAATAATATGTGCTACTACAGAAAATCCAACATCAACACTGTTAGATACATTTAATAGAAGAATACCTATGAAAATAGAAATACCTTCATTGAGAAATAGAACCATGATTGAAAGAATGGAATTAGTTAAAAACTTTTTTAAGCAAGAATCAAAAAGTATTTCTATTTCTATAAAAGTACATAGAGAAATAATTAAATCATTACTACTTTATGATTGTAAAAATAATGTAGGTCAACTTCAAAATGATATAAAGTTAGCTGTTGCAAATGGATACTTAAGATATAAAATAAACAATAAAGAGCCAATTTATATAGAAAAAAAATACTTTGATAAGTCGATAAATGAAGTGAATGATGATTATAGAGATAAGTCTATTAAAGCAGATGAAGTTATAACACATGGAATAGAATTCTTTTTATTTACACCATTTGGGGAAGAAGAGATTATTAACTATAATGATATGAACATTATTAATACAGTAAATTCCAATCTTAATGAGTCTGTAGAAATGAATATAGCAGATAACTCATTATTTAATGATGTTAAGTTTAAAAATATGTGTAAAGTAATAAGACAAATTATTAAGGAAGATGAAGAAATAAATATAAACGAATCGATATTTAGGTCAATGGCAATATACATAAAAAATGTATTAGATAAAAATAATTCTACAAACAATATAGACTTAAATCAAATTAGAAGAAATAATAGAAGTGAATTTAGGACAGCCTTGAAAATAGTTGGAATAATTGAGAATGAATTTGATTTATTTTTATCTATAGAAACTGTAGCATATATTACATTATTTATAGTACAAGCTAAAAAAGATGAACAAAATAAAATAATGAATAACTTTAATATCATAGTTACAATGCATGGGGAAACCACCGCAAGTAGTATGGTGAAAGCAGTTAGTGATATTATTGGAGAATGTAATGCTATTTCATTTGATATGAAGTTGGATAAAAGTTATGAAAGAGTAATTATAGATTTTAAAAGATTGATTAATAACATAGACAATAAAGATATACTACTATTTACAGATATGGGCTCATTAAATTCTTTTGATGAAATTATAAAAAATGAAAAAAAGTGTGATGTAAGAGTAGTTCCTATGGTGACTACATTAACTGTGTTAGAAGCAGTTCAAAAAGCTAACATGGGACTATCATTAAATGATGTATATAATTCCATTGTCAATACAAGAAAGTACTATTTTGGAGCTAATGAAATTCAAAATAAAGAAAACTTATCTAAAACAATTATTATAGCATCGCATGTTTCAGAAGGTGTAGATAACAAGACAAGAAAAATACTAGAAGAAAAAATGAATAGGTATTTAGATGGAATAGATATTATATCTGTACCATATAAAACAGAAAAAGATTTAAGTTTAAATATTGCAAAACTAAAAGAAAGTAGTAATGTTGTAGCATTAATCAATGAACAAAGAATTAATGTTAAAGGGATTGACTATGTCAGCAAAAAAGATATAGATAAAGATGAAAATATAAATAAATTAAAAAATATTATAAAGATAAGTATTGGTTATGATGATGTAGTTGAAGGACTAAGAACATCTTTAAAAAATTCTAATTATAATAGAATATTTAAGGATATAAAATCTGTGTCTGATGAGCTATTTTTGATATTTAATGTAGAAAAAAAATATGACAAAGTAATTGGGCTTATGATGCATTTGGCTTTCATGGTAGATGGATTAATTGGAAATACTAGAGCAATTGAACAGCTTGATTAAAAAATAGCTACGCACACTTGTGACTTTAGTCGTGAGTTAGTAGCTAAAATAGTCAGCATATAGGGAAACTTATATGTA
>NZ_JRHN01000026.1 GCF_001299635.1 Clostridioides difficile
CTGTGGAGAATTGGTAAGACATATTTCAGTATGCAAGATTCTATGAAACAGGAACCCTGTGACTTTAGTCATGGGAGGTTCAGAAAGAAAAAGCACTTAATTGTGATAAGGACTTAAGTAAAATAAAAAATATATTATCTCAATTAGATAAAAAATATAATATAGAAATTAATAAAAAAGAATGTTATCAAATATTATTAATATTAGAATATGTATAAATAATAAAAAAGATTACCAATAAGTATAAAAACCTATTTGGTAATCTTTTTTAGTCTAAAATGACATTAATATTAGACACATACAAGTAAATTTAGACAAAGTATCTGAGTATTGGCAATAAATATGATTGAAATAATCGCATTTAGAAGTGTCTAAAAAAACTGGCACAATACTTGCTTTGTATTATTTATAAATAATATAAAGAATTAAAATTTAAATCAAAAGGAGTAAATAATATGCAGGAGAAAATATTAAGAGATAAAAAGGCAAATGACCCATGGGCAAGAATGACTACAAGAAACGGATTTAGTGCAGATGAAATAATATCATCATTTCAAAAGGCTATAAGAAGAAATATGGTAGAAGAAGCATGTGAATTTGCTTATGAACTATATATATCATCACCAGAATTAGAAGATAAGTTGTGGAGAAGAATACTTACAATATCAGTTGAGGATATAGGAATGGGAGACCCATCAGCTATAATAATCATAAATAATTTAAATCAAGTAAGAAAGGAATATTCATATGCAGATGGAGATAGACCTTTATTTTTCATACATGCAATAAGATATCTTTGTGCATGTGAAAAAGATAGATCAAGTGACTTATTAAAAAATATAATTATAAAAGGATTTGCAATGGGTAAAGTCCCAGAAATTATGGATGTGGCACTTGATAAACATACATATAGAGGATTAGAAATGGGAAGAGATTCATTCCACTTCTTAAATGAAGCTAGCATAGTAATACCAGAAAAAAAGGTAGATAATGATTATAAAGAAAGATACTTAAAAATATTAGAAGAATATAAGCCAGAAGAAGCTATAGATACAGCTTTTAAATTTAATCACTGGCAGTACTAAGAATTAAAGTATAAAACTATAAAATAAAAGAAATTAAATATTGCAGGAGGAATTTATTATGAATATTTTATTAGTATGTGCAAATGGAGCTTCAACAGGAGTACTCGTAGAAAAAATGAAAAGTTTTTGCAGTGAGCATGTAAAGCTAAAAACAAAAACTATAAATATAGATGCAACATCATTTGAAAATTTAAAATCATATATTCAAGTTAATGATATAGATGTAGTTCTTGTAGCTCCTCAAATTAGATTTAAGGAGGAGGATGTAGTTGAAGCTTGTAAAAATTATAAAATAGTAGTTGGTGTAATAGATACTAAACATTATGGTCGTATGGATGCCCCTTCTGTTATGAAGTCGGCAATCGAGCTATATAAAAATAGATAATTAGGGAGAGGATAAACATGGAAGCACTTCAAAATAATTTGAGAAAATTTCTTCTTCCAATAGCACAAAAGATTGAAAAGCAGAGGCATCTTCAAGCTATAAAAGAAGGCATGATAAGCATCACCCCAATAATAATTGTTGGCTCTTTAAGTATGCTATTTGTAGCTCTAAATAATATGTTACCTGAAGGAAGTGTAAAAACGTTATTATCTGAGAATATGGATACATTACTTATTCCAAATAAATTTACTATGAGCTTATTATCTATATACTCAGCCTTTTTTATAGCTCAAGCATTGGCTAAAAAATATAATCTTAATCATGTGGAAATAGGTATGACAGCCGTTATAGCACAACTTGTTGTATGTGGGCAAATAGTAGATGGTGCATTAGATACAAGTTATTTAGATGCTCAAGGTTTATTTGTAAGTATACTAATAGCACTTTTAGTAGTTGATATTACTAAGTTTATGAATGATAAAAATCTTGTAATTAGATTTCCAAAAGAAGTACCAAGTGTAGTAAATAAAAGTTTTAGAAATTTAACACCAATGATAGTATGTATAATGTTATTTACAGCAATAGCAGCAGTAACTAAAAATATACTAGGTCAGCCATTACCAGCTATTATAATGAATTTCTTAGCACCAGCTATAAGCAGTTTAGACAATGTTTTTGCAGTAATTATAATACTTTTTATAACTCAATTGTTATGGTTCTTTGGGCTTCATGGAGCAGCAATAACTTCAAGTATATGGATGCCAATAGCAGCTACATATATGGCAGAAAATGCGACACTAATAGCAGCTGGAGGAGACCCAAAACATGTGTTTACAATAGGGTTTTACTATGGTTTCTTACAAGTAACTGGGTCAGGAATAACTTTAGGACTAGTATATCTTATGTCGAGAAGTAAGAGTAAGAGTCTAAATAGTATGGGAAAAGTTGTGCTATTACCATCATTATTTGGGATAAATGAGCCAGTAATATTTGGAACACCAATAGTTATGAATCCATATATGTTTGTACCATTTGTATTTGGACCTGTGCTAGTTGGAGCACTTAACTTTATGGCTTTAAAATTAGGATTAGTAGGATTACCTATTGCAGAACCTCCAGGATTTTTGCCTCCAGGAGTTGCAGCTTTTTTAATGACATTAGACTGGAAGGCTATAGTATTAGTATTTGCAAGTATAATACTTATGACCTTGATATATTATCCATTCTTTAAGATAATGGAGAAAGAGGAATTAAACAAAAATGCAGAATTAGCTACGGAATTAAGTGACGATAGCTTTGATTTTTAACTAGTCATTAGAAGGAGAAGGATATGATACCTGAAATAGAAGAAAAAGTATTTAGCATAATATCAGAATCGGGAGATGCTAAAAGTGATGTGATGATGTCCCTTAAAGAAATAAAAAAAGGTGACTATGATAAAGCTAAAAAACTTTTAGACTCAGCATCAGAAAAAATACAAACAGCATCAAAGAATCATTTAGAATTACTATCAAATGCTATGAACAGTGAAGATAGTGGAACTAATTTTTTAGTTGTACATTCTGAAGACCATTATTCAAATGCTTTGTTTGCTCACTCTTTAGTATCTGAGCTTGTAGACATATTTGAAATAATGGACCCAAGAAATGATAAGAATTAATTTTCATATAAATAGTGCTTGAAGTTTGGCTATAGTTTATTAATTTGGCAAATTTAATAAATGAACTCCCTTTTGCTTTAAAGTACTAGTATTTATAAAGTTATTTATAAATATAGTAAATTTTTAAATAGAAAAGGAGAAATTGTTATGGAGAAGTTTTCAGTAGTAATAGCTGGTGGAGGAAGTACATATACTCCAGAAATCATATTAATGTTGTTAGATAATCTAGATAGGTTACCATTAAGAGCTATTAAATTGTATGACAACGATGAAGAAAGACAAAATAAAGTAGCTAAAGCCTGTGAAATATTAATAAAAGAAAAGGACCCTACTATAGAGTATTTAGCAACAACATCCCCTGAAGAAGCTTATACAGATGTAGACTTTTGTTTGGCTCATATAAGAGTGGGAAAACTTGAAATGAGAGAATTAGATGAAAAAATACCTCTAAGACATGGGATAGTTGGTCAAGAAACATGTGGACCAGGTGGAATAGCTTATGGAATGAGGTCCATAGAAGGTGTGCTTGAAAATATAGACTATATGGAAAAGTATTCTCCAAATTGCTGGATGTTAAATTATTCTAATCCAGCATCCATAATAGCAGAAGCTGTTAGAAGGTTAAGACCTACTTCTAGAGTAATAAATATCTGTGATATGCCAATAGGTATGGAGCATAGTATAGCAAAGATTGCAGGGCTTGAATCTAGAAAAGATATGGATATAAGATATTTTGGATTAAATCATTTTGGTTGGTATACTTCAATTAAAGACAAAGAAGGAAATGAACTTTTGCCAAAATTAGTAGAGCATATAAAAGAGTATGGATTTATAAATGGTGAAGAAGGAATGAAAAATGATAAGAAGGATAGCTGGTTTGAAACTAATTTATTTACTAGAGAAATAGTAAAAACAGATTTGACTACAATACCAAGTAGTTACTTAAAGTACTATCTATTCCCAGATTATGTTGTAAATCATTCTGACGTAAATTACACTCGTGCTAATGAAGTAATTAATGGAAGAGAAAAAGAAGTATTTAGCTCATGTGCATTAATAGAAAAGCAAGGACATTCTAATGGCAGTGGACTTGAGATAGGAATACATGCAGAGTTTATAGTTGATTTAGCTACAGCTCTAGCTTTTAATACTCATGAACGTATGTTATTAATAGTTCAAAATAATGGAGCTATAGAAAATATACAATCTGATGCGATGGTTGAGATTCCATGTATAGTTGGAAAAGATGGGTATGAACCATTATCAATAGGAAAAATACCAACGTTTCAAAAGGGCTTAATGGAACAACAATTAGCAGTTGAAAAGTTAGTGGTTGATGCTTGGATTGAAAAATCATATAATAAACTGTGGCAAGCACTTATGCTATCTAAAACAGTTCCAAGTGCAACAGTAGCAAAAGAACTATTAGATGATTTAATAAAAGCAAATAAAAATTATTGGCCAGAACTTAACTAAGAATAATATATGGTTTTTTAGAATATTTAATTTATAAAGGTGTTAGCTTTAGAAGCTTTCACCTTTATTATTATTTAAAAATTTTACTATTAAAGTAATAACAAATTGCATATTATTTTTATAAAGGTTTCTATAAAATACTTAAAATAATTCTATATTTTGTCTTTAAATATAATAATATTAAAAAATTTACACTTTTAACAGGATTTATGTAAGTGTTTATAGAAATAAATAAACATGTACATAATACATAATTATTTTACAATCCTAAAATATGAGAATGGAGAGATGGCTATGAAGTGGAGAGATTATGCTGCTGATGTAAATTTATTTGAGGATTTTGATAAGAGTATCAGGCCTCTAACTGACGAACAAAGAAAGAAAAATATAAACACTTTAATTGCATATTTTTCAAAAGAAGTTCCTTCTAAAATATACAATTTATCAAATGACGAAATTAAGCCTAGAGATATACTTAGAGGACTTTTGAATGTATATCCACCAAAAGAAATTGCTCCAGAAATACTTAATATGTTACATAATTTATTGTTAATTGAATGTGAAGAAAGAGAGTTAGTAGATGTAAATGATATAGAAGAAGTAGAGGAAGGTATTGCTATATGGAGAGGTAATATAACAAGTTTAAAAGCAGATGCAATAGTGAATGCTGCAAATAATAAGCTATTAGGATGCTTACAACCATTACATTTATGTGTAGATAATGAGATACATTCATGTGCAGGTCCTAGGCTTAGAGAAGATTGTGATAAAATAATAAAAAAACAAGGTCATTTAGAATATACTGGAGATGCTAAAATAACAAGAGGTTATTGCCTACCTTCAAAATTTGTAGTACATACTGTTGGTCCTATTGTATCTGGTGGTCAACCAAGTAAAGAACAAGAAAAGCAACTACTTCATTGCTACAAATCATGTTTAAACACAATAAAAGAAATTGATGAAATAAAAAATATTGTTTTTTGTGGAATTTCTACAGGAGTATTTGGGTATCCAAAAAAAGAAGCAGCTAATCTTGCTGTAAGCAGAGTTAGATTATGGTTAAAAGAAAATCCTGAGAAAAACTTAAAAGTTGTATTTAATGTGTTTACTGAAGAGGAAGAAGAAAAATACAGAAGAATATTTAAATAATATTATATAATAAAATTCTAAAAATCTTTATTATATAATATAATAATTTATTAATACTAAATAAAATTTGTAATTTTAGTACATTAATGGGTATAATAGAAATCATAAGGGTAATATAAGTAATTGTTCTATTACTTAAAAATATAATATAGGAAATTGTATGGTAAATAAATATGAAAAATAATTTTAAAAATTATATTAATTTAAGCGATAAAGTTATAATTATATCAGTTGTGTTTCTGTTAATTCTATTAATTGTATCTTATATATTTGGTAAATTAGTTTATGATAGCTCAGTTGGTTCAGAACAACTAATAAAAAAAGAAGATGTGATAAAAGTATTTTCTAAGAGAAAAGATAAGCCTCTAGAGAAATTAAAAAACTATAAGACAGATGAATTAATGATACAAAGTTCTAATAATTACAAACTTGAAAGTATTTTTATAACTTCAAATATAAAGACAAAAGATACTATTATACTTGTTCATGGAATAGGAAGTTGCCACTATGAAATGCTAAAGGTAGCATATGGATACTTAGATAAAGGTTATAATGTATTAATTTATAATCAAAGAAACACAGGTAATAGTGGAGGCGATAATTATACATTTGGCCTTTATGAAAGGTATGATTTAGATAGTTTAGTTAAATTTATAAAAAATAAATTTCCAGATGGAAGATTAGGAATACATGGATTTTCTATGGGTGCAGGAACAGCTGCTATGCATACAGAGATAAACTCTAAAAATAGAGATGTGGATTTTTATATATTGGATTCTCCTTATTCTGAAATGAGAGAAGCGATTAGAATGGGAGTAATAGAAAAGCACATACCAAATGTATTAGTCGATTATGTAATAACATGTGGAGATTTATACAATAAGTTTAAATCTGGATTTTGGTACAGTGATGTAAGACCAGACGAGGCAGTTAAAAAGTCTAATGTCCCTATATTATTTATACATGGAACAGAAGATAATGTCTGTGATTATAGAAATAGCCAAAAAATGTATGATTTAGTTAAACACGACAAAAAAGAGATATGGCTTATAGAAGGTGTTGGTCATGTTGATGGATATGAGCATGATAAAACAGTATATTTCAATAAAATTTTTAAATTTATAGATAGTAATGTTGTTAATGATAAAAATTAGTTGCATATTAATAGCTTATTTATTTTGGTATTTATCAAAAATAGATAAGCTATTTTTATGTTGAAATATAAATAATGTTTAGTAATGTGAATTAATTTCTAGTAAAAATGAAAATAACTACCAATTAAATTCATTTATACCTCAAATGAAAGAGTTAGTATTATATTACAATAAAATCTAAAGAAAAGAGAGGTAGTATATATGAAAAACAAAGATAATAAAGATAAAGACATGTTGAATATGAAAGTGTTAAGGGGATTAGGATTACTATTAATACTTTTTGATTATACAGGAGATACTTTAAACTTTTATAATTTCTTTGCAAAACCATTGGTATCGGGAAGTTTATATCAGATAGGAGGTACTGATTATATTGTATTTTTGTTATTTATTGTAGAATGTATATACCTAGTGGGAAGATATATCTTAAAAGTTAAAATAAATTGGTGTAAAGTTATTGAAAATGAAAAGGATACTTTTATAAATAATTTATTAGTTGAAAAAATACAAGAAGAAAGCAATATTGTATATAATGTATTAAATTCATACATATTGCCACATATATATAATAAAGGAAGAGTGTTGCTTGTTAGAATACATCATATGCTAATATATGTTAAGGAAAAGTACTATTATGTGAATATCTATTAAATATAATAGTACTATGAAATTTACTATATTGAAATTTGTATTAAAGGCTAAATTTAATAAGGTAAACATTTTTAAAAATGCACAAAAAATCGCAATTTATTTTGACCTTAAGTTATAAGTTTTGTGAAAAATTATAAGTCTTATGAAATAGATTGCGATTTTGATTCTATACTTCTGCTATGATTTTACCTGTATCAGTTAAGTCATACCCACCAAGACCTTGAAGTTCAGCCTTAAATTCAGCTGAGTTTATTATGTTAATTATGGTTTGGTAAACTGGATTTTGCAAGTCTTCTTTTTTGATGACTAAATCATAACGTTCCTTGTGAAGAGGAATAAAGTCAATATTATTTACTTGTAATGCTGCTTTTTCATTCCCTAAACCAACATCAGCTATTCCACGAGAAACAGTACTTGCAACCCCAAGGTGTGATAATTCTTCATTGTCATAACCTTTTATATGGTTACCATTAAAATTTAGAAGTCTAAGTTTACCATCAAGTAGAACTCTAGTACCAGCACCCTTTTCTCTGTTGACAAGAGTTATGTTTGGTCTAGTTAAATCTTTCCAAGCTTTTATTTCTTTAGGATTACCTTTAGCAACATAAAAACCTTGCATTCTGTAAGCTAAATTTATAAGAACACATGGGATTCCTGGCAATAGTTTTTTAACAAAAGTGCTATTATATTCATCTGTTTCAAAATCCCATAGATGAGATGATGCTATAGAAACCCTACCATTATATAATTCATATAAAGCATTATAACTACCTATATAAGAGCGAAATGTATTTACTCCATCTAATTTTTTTTCAACAGACCTAGCTAAAATATCTAATATTACATCTTGACCAGAAATAATAACTTTAAAATTATTATTTATAGATATATTCTTATTGTTAAATTGTGTATCTTTTATTTTACCAGTCTTTTGACTATTGATATATTCTTCAACATCTTTAATATCAACTCTTATTTTTTTCCCTACTTTATAAGAAGGAAGTTCACCTCTTTTGATTAATTCATATACAGTATTTTTTGTTATCTTTAATAATTCAGCTACCTCGACAGGCGTCAAAGATGATAATGAGTCCATAATACACCTCCATATAAGGTTATTTTAACATTAAAAAAAGAAAAATGTAGGAAAATATTTAAAAGTAATATAAATAATTTACTTGAAAATTTATTAGTAGGTATATATAATTAAGTTATACGTAACAAAACATGATAAAACATGATAAAACATATTGAAATGTGTATCAAATTTACAAAAAGGGAGATTGTTATGAAAAAAATATTGGGAATATTAGGGCTCGTTGCATGCTTAACTTTGGGGACAGTTGGATGCAATAGTAATGAAAGCAAGAAAGATGATGAAAAACAAGAAAAAACAAATAAAAGTAGTGATACAGTAGAGTTAAACATATCGGCTGCTGCAAGTTTAAAAGAAGCAATGGCAAAGCTTGAAGAAGAATACAAAAAAGTTGATTCAAATGTAAAACTTATAGTTAACTATGGAGCATCAGGCTCGTTACAACAACAGATAGAACAAGGAGCACCATGTGATTTATTCATTTCAGCAGGACAAAAACAAATGAAGGCATTGGATGAAGAAAAGTTATTAGTTTCTGATACAACGAAAGACTTAGTAAAAAATGATTTAGTTCTTATTTCTTCTACTGATAGTGATGTGTCTAGTATGAAAGATTTGACATCGGATAAAGTAAAGAAAATTGCTGTTGGTGAAGCTGAAAGTGTTCCAGCAGGGAAATATGCAGATGAAGTATTAACTAATTTAGATTTAAAAGATAAATTAAAAGACAAGTTAGTATTTGCAAAAGATGTAAAAGAAGTTTTAGCATGGGTACAATCAGGAAATGCTGACGTTGGATTCGTTTACTTTAGTGATACTGTTAATAATGATAAGATAAAAGTAGTTGAAAAAACAGATGAAAAAACTCATTCACCTATTACATATCCAGTTTCAGTAATTAAAGCTAGTAAAAATGTAGATGCGGCTAAGAAATTTGAAGAGTTTTTGTTAAGTGATGCAGGTCAAAAGATTTTTGAAGAATTTGGGTACAAAAAAGTAGAATAAGTTTACAAATAAGTTATGTATATTAAGTATAAATTATATATAAATAAATGAAAATTGAAAATAATTGTATATTATAATAAAATGGAAATAGTGAAGTTAATAGACATATTAATTTCACTATTTCCATTTAAAATTAAGGAGGGAAAAATGGGAACAGATTGGTCGCCTTTATGGATATCACTTAAGACATCTTTTTTGTCAACAGTGATAACTTTTATAATAGGAATATTTGTGTCATATATTATGGCTAATTATAGAGGCAAGTGGAAGGGTCTTATAGATGGGTTATTTACACTCCCATTGATTTTGCCACCAACAGTTGTAGGCTTCTTTTTATTATTGCTATGTGGAAAAAATGGTTTTGTAGGTAAGTTTTTGTTAAGTTTTGATAAGACTTTAATATTTAGTTGGACAGCAACTGTAATTTCAGCAGTAGTGGTGTCTTTTCCTATGATGTACAGAACTTCAAGGTCAGCATTTGAACAGATTGATAATAATATGTTGTCAGCTGCGAGAACATTAGGTCTTAATGAATGGAAAGTGTTTTTTAAGATTGCAGTTCCATTAGCATGGCCTGGAATAATTGGTGGACTGGTGTTGTCATTTGCTAGGGCTCTTGGAGAATTTGGAGCAACACTTATGGTAGCTGGTAATATACCTGGAAAAACTCAAACTATGCCAATAGCTATATTTTTTGCTGTGGAAGGTGGAGATATGAATAAAGCTATGATGTGGGTTATGATTATTGTAGTGATATCTATAGCAATGATTTTATTGTTAAATTATTGGTCTGAATTTCAGCAGAAAATTATAGGAAAGAGGTGTAGATAATTGAGCTTATATGTAGATATTGAAAAAGATTTATCCTCTTTTAAATTAAAGGTAAAAATTGAACAAGAAAAAGGAATTTTAGGTTTTCTAGGAGAATCTGGTTCTGGAAAAAGTATGACACTAAAATGTATAGCAGGGCTTGAAAAACCAACAAAAGGTAAGATTGTATTAAACGATATAGTATTGTTTGATTCTGAAAAAAAGATAAATTTGTCAACTCAAGAAAGAAAAGTAGGTTTTCTATTTCAAAACTATGCTTTGTTTCCACATATGACTGTAAGCCAAAATATTGAGCTTGGACTTTTAAAACTGAGTAAGGATGAAAAAAAGGAAATAGTAGAAAGATACTTAGATATACTTAAATTGAATGGGTTTGAGAGGAGATATCCTTGGCAATTATCTGGCGGTCAGCAACAAAGAGTAGCATTAGCTAGAGCATTGGCAACATCTCCAGATATATTACTTCTAGATGAGCCGTTTTCAGCACTAGACCATCATTTAAGAAGTAATATGGAAAAAGAACTTATGAATATGCTAAAGGATTATAAAGGAGACATATTATTTGTCACTCATGACATTGAGGAAGCTTATAGAGTTTGTGATGATATTATGGTATACAACAAAGGGGAAGGCCTTCCAAAAAGACCTAAAAAAGAGTTATTTGAATCCCCAAGATACCTTATGGAAGCAAAGATAACAGGATGTAAAAATATATCTCAATTAAACAGAATAGATGAAAATACTGTTTATGCTACAGATTGGGGATGCGAGTTGACATTAAATAGAGAAATAGGCGATAATATAGAATATGTGGGAATCAGAGAGCATCATATTAATGTCTTGGATTCTAATGAAGATTTAAGTGGAAAGCTATGTTTTGAATTGATTAACATTATAGAAAATCCATTTACATATACTATATACGTTAGAAAACAGGACTTATCTAACCAGTATATGCCTATTCAAATAGAATTAGAAAAAAGTAAAATGAGATTTAAAAATGGAGACAGCATTTATTTAGATTTTCCACAGGAATATTTATTTTGCTTTAGAAACAATTATAACGAAAAGGAGTAAATTATATGACTGAAAAAGAAAAAATGTTGTCAGGCAAAGGCTATTATGCAAGTGATAAAATTCTAGTAAAAGAAAGAGAGAAATGTAAAAGATTAACTAGACTATTTAATAATACTTTAGAGGATGAATATGAGAAAAGAGAAGAAATTTTAAGTGAGCTATTTGGTTCAGTAGGTAGTAAAATAAATGTAGAACAAAATATAAGATGTGATTATGGATATAACATCCATGTAGGTGAAAATTTTTTTGCAAATTATGATTGTATCTTTTTAGATGTATGTAAAATAGAAATTGGTGATAATGTAATGCTAGCGCCCAATGTTCAAATCTATACAGCTTATCATCCAATGGATGCACAACTTAGAAATTCGGGTATAGAGTATGGTTCCCCTGTAAAGATAGGTAATAATGTATGGATAGGTGGTGGAGTAATCATAACTCCAGGTATTACTATAGGTGATAACGTAGTAATAGGTGCAGGAAGTGTTGTGACAAAAGATATTCCATCAGATACTGTGGCTGTTGGAAATCCATGCAGAGTAATAAAGAAAATAGAGGACTAAATATTGATTATATAAAGCCTGGAAAAGTAAAGTCTATAAAAATAAATTAAGAATGTTTATACATAATTTTGAGTAGAAAAGATACTAAAGTAAAAATATATGCCTGTTTCTTGTTTTAAAAAACTTATAGAAACAGGCATAGTAATTATAGAGAAAATATATTTAATTTTATATCGTTCAAACTAGAGTAGTCAAATTATTTATTTTCAGTCTTAACGTAAACTATATTATTGTCGGAAGGTTTATCTATAGAAAGTGCTTTTAATATATCTTCATTAATAATTAAATTAGTTTCATCCAAACTTGTTATAGGCATATCTGAAACTTTAGATTCTCCTTTTAGTACTTTGACAGCCATCTCACCAGTTTTATAGCCCAATTTTTCGTAATTTATACCTTGGCAAGCCAATGCTCCTCCTTTTACCATTCCTTCTTCTGCTGCTATTATAGGGATTTTATTTTTAGTAGCAAGTTCAGATACTATAGGCATAGAAGATGCAAGTAAATTGTCTGTAGGAGCATAAATAACATCAACATTTCCCATTAGGCTAGAAGCTGCTTGATTTATTTCGCTGGAAGAACTAATTCCCTTTTCAACAATTTTAAGCCCTTTATTAGTAGCATATTTTTTCAAATTATCAACTTGAACTTTAGAATTTACTTCACTAGTATTGTATATGACACCTATAGTTTTTGCTTTGGGAACTAGTACATCAAGAGCTTCCATACTTTTTTCAATTGGTGTAAAGTTAGAAGTTCCAGAAACATTTTTACCTGGCTTATCTAAAGAATCTGCAAATCCAGCAGAGACAGGGTCAGTTACAGCAGTGATAAGTATAGGTATATCTTTAGTTGCATTATATGCAGCCTGAGCAGATGGTGTAGATATAGCAAATATCAAGTCCTTTTTATCAGATACGAATTTACTTGCTATGGTCTGTGTAGTAGGCATATCATTTTGAGCATTTTGGTAATCTATTTCTATATTTTTACCATCCTTAAAACCATTATCTTCTAAAGCTTTAACAAAGCCTTCTTTAGATGCATCTAAAGCTTGGTGTTCAACTAATTGTGTAATACCAATTTTTTTTATATCATTGTTTTTGCTGGATGATTCATCTAAATCACCTTCATTATTCTTAGAGCAACCTGTAATGGTAGATATACTAAGAACACCAATCAAAGTTAAATTTATTAGTTTACTTCGTTTCATTTTGACCACTCCCTCAAAAAATCTATTATATCTATTCTTGCTTAGTTTTTACATAAGAAATATTATCATTAGAAGGTTTTTCCATGCCTAAAGCTTTTAATATATCTTCATTAACTATGATATCTGTGTCATCCAATGTAGCTACAGGCATATCAGAAACTGATTCTCCATTTAAAATTTTAACTGCCATTTCACCTGTTTTGTAACCTAGTTTTTCATAGTTTATACCTTGACAAGCAAGAGCACCTTTTTCAACTGGACCAGATTCAGCTGCAATAACAGGAATTTTATTTTCAGTAGCTATTTTAGAAACTATAGGCATAGAAGAAGCTACTAAGTTATCTGTAGGAACATATAAGACATCTATTTTACCAACTAAACTAGAAATTCCTTGATTGACTTCATTTGAAGTAGTTACACCCTTTTCAACAACTTTAAAACCATTTTTAGATGCATATTCCTTTAAGGCATCAACTTGAACTTTTGAATTAACCTCACTAGTATTGTACATAACTCCTATAGTTTTTGCCTTAGGAGCAAATATTTTAAGAAGTTCTAAGCCTTTATCTACAGAAACAAAATCTGATGTCCCAGAAACATTTCCACCTGGTTTTTCAAGTGTTTTAACTAATCCAGCAGCAACAGGGTCGCTTACAGCAGTCATAAGTATAGGTATATCTTTAGTGGCATTGAAAGCTGCTTGAGCTGATGGAGTAGATATAGCAAATATTAAATCTTTCTTGTCAGATGCAAATTTACTTGCAATACTTTGTGTAGTAGGCATATCATTTTGAGCATTTTGGAAGTCTATATCAATATTTTCTCCATCTTTAAATCCATTCTTTTCTAATGCTTTTACAAATCCTGCCTTAGTAGCATCTAATGCTGGATGTTCAACCAATTGAGTTATTCCAATTTTTTTAACTTCTTTATTTTTAGAAGCACTTTCTTGTTTTGAATTACCAGAATCTCCACCTTGTGAACATCCTGTAAGCATAGATACACTAAGTGCACCAGCTAAAACTAAACTTGCCAATCTTTTTTTATTAATCATTTTTATATCCCCCTCAAGAATTTTATTGTTATATATGTTCATATATTCATATGAATTATTGTAAAGTTAGCATAATTATTATATTTTTGAGCTTATTTTAGAAATAAACTAAACTTAAATTAATATAATAGATATATTTTAAACGGCATATTCGAATTTTTCTAAGATTTCCTCAACTGTTAATTGCTCTTTTTCTTTACCCTTTACATCTAATACAACTTCACCTTTATGAAGCATTATTAATCTATCTCCATATTGAAGAGCATGTTTTAAGTTGTGAGTTACCATAAGTGTAGTTATATTTTTTTCTCTTACAATCTTATTAGTCAACTCAATTACTTCGTTTGATGTTTTTGGGTCAAGTGCTGCTGTATGTTCATCAAGTAATAAGACAGAAGGATTTGTCAAGCATGACATAATTAGTGATAGTGATTGTCTTTGACCTCCTGATAAAAACTGTACTTGAACATCAAGATATTTTTTTAAATCAAGAGACACTCCTTCTAATAAATTTTCTAAGAAATCTCTTTTGTAACGAAGACATTTTCTTAGGTTTAATAATTTCCCTTTATTAAGAGCTAAAGATAAGTTTTCTCTAACTGTCATAGAAGGACAAGTTCCAAGGCTTGGGTCTTGAAAAACTCGACTTACTATTTGAGTTCTTCTGTGTTCTGCTAGGTTAGACAAGTTGTGTTTATTTAATAATACTTGACCAGAAGATTCTTTTATAAGTCCAGATATTATGTTTAGTAAAGTAGACTTACCAGTTCCATTACTACCTATGATACTTACAAATTCACCATCTTCTATATCAATTGATAAATTTTCAAATATAGTATTAGGTTGACCGTATGGATTAGGGAAACTTTTTGAAAGATTTTTAATTTGTAACATCTATAACACCTCTTTTTTCTGATTTATTTTTGGTACTAGCTTTGT
>NZ_JRHN01000027.1 GCF_001299635.1 Clostridioides difficile
GTAAGTTATATAAACCCCCAGTGCCATAATCGATAAAATTAAACTTTGCGTCATTACAGATATAATACCTGACATAAATAAAACACTCCTTTGAAAATATTTTTATAATTTTAATTATTTGCTAATTTTGTGTATAAAAAAACCACATAGTATACAAAACTATGTGGTGAAAAACACGAATAAGCCACATAGTTTAATCTATGTGGCTCTTATATAGTTAAATGAAAACTCTATAAACAATATAGCCAACATAGATACAATCCCAAAATTTTACTAGTCTTAAGGGGCCTGTATCTATGTTAAAACGTAGGTACAAACCCTAAAAATAGTGGCTATAATAATAATAATATTTTTTATTGTTTAATAAAGTATTCATAATTATCTCTCCCTTTTAATATTTTAATTAGTCAGAAAATTATATGTATTCTCGACTTGTTATAAATTATAAATTATACAATAATAAAAGTCAACTGCTAAATTTAATTAAAATACTAAATAATGTATACTTAGATAACTTTCAAATTAACGTGATATTTGGAAAAAACGTTATCCTAATATTTTGTTGACATGGAAAAATTGTGAAAATATTTACTAAACATAGAGTCTATATGCACATAAATTCATACTATTTTATAAAAAAAAGCTGTCTAAAGAATATTAAAATCCTTTTGGACAGCTCAAGTTGTGATTAGAAAGTTATATAACTTTCATAATCAGTCGTCAGTATAGACGACTTTTATGGAAAATGAATAACTTTATATGCAATATTTGAATTGCTGAAATAAGCACAATTTTCAAAGGGTTAGGGTGGATAAGAGTACTTATTATATAAAGTTTTCATATTACCTACTTTGTTAAATTTAATAAGTATTATTCTGCAGATTTTGTATTTTCATCTGACTTTATATACTTTATATTATCGGCTGATAACTTTTGCATGTCAAGTGCTTTTAGTGTATCTTCATTAATTATTATTTCAGTTTCATCTAACATAGTAACTGGGATATCTCCAATAGATTTCCCTTCTAATACTTCAATAGCAAGTTCTCCAGCCTTATATCCTAGCTTTTCATAGTCTATTCCACAACAAGCTAAAGCACCAGAAGATACAGAACCTTCTTCAGAAGCTATTATAGGAATTTTGTTCTCATTAGCAACTTTAGCAACTATTGGCATAGAAGAAACTATTAAATTGTCAGTAGGAACATATAAGACATCTATCTTACCAACTAAGCTAGAAATAGCTTGATTAACTTCACTTGAAGAGCTGATTCCTTTTTCAACAACTTCATAATTATTTTTCTTAGCGTAATCATGTAGAGAATCAACTTGGATTTTTGAATTAACTTCACTAGTATTGTATATAACACCTATTCTTTTTGCTTTTGGAGTTAATGTTTTAACTAATTCCAATGTTTTATCAATAGAAAGGTAGTCTGATGTACCAGAAACATTCCCGCCTGGCTTTTCAATAGATTTAACAAGTCCAGCTTCTATAGGGTCTGTAACAGCAGTCATAATTATAGGTATATCTTTAGTAGCATTATAAGCTGCCTGAGCAGATGGAGTAGATATAGCATATATCAAATCTTTTTTATCAGATACGAATTTACTTGCAATACTTTGTGTAGTAGGCATATCGTTTTGTGCATTTTGGAAGTCTATTTTTATATTATCTCCATCCTTATAGCCTTTGTCTTCAAGTGCTTTTATGAATCCTTTTTTTGCTTTATCTAGAGATGGATGTTCTACTAATTGAGTTATACCTATATTTTTTTGTTTTTTGTTATCTGCTTTATCCTTTTCGTTTGAAGTACTAGAGCCATCATTTTGAGAACAACCAGTAAGCATTGATACACCAAGTACTCCTGCTATAATTAAACTTAATATTTTTTTACTTTTTATCATTTTATTTTCCTCCCTCAAATTTAATAATTATATTTGTTCATATATTCATATAAAAGATTATAAGTATACTTGATTAAGACTAAGTTTTTTATTTTTTAAACTGCATATTCGAATTTTTCTAAGATTTCTTCAACTGTTAATTGTTCTTTTTCCTTATCTCTTACATCTAAAACAACTTCGCCTTTATGAAGCATTATCAATCTATCACCATATTGAAGAGCATGCTTTAAGTTGTGAGTTACCATAAGTGTAGTTATATTTTTTTCTCTTACTATCTTGTCTGTTAGCCCTATAACTTCATTTGATGTTTTAGGGTCAAGTGCTGCTGTATGTTCATCTAACAGAAGAACTTTAGGATTTGCTAGACTAGACATAATTAATGATAGTGACTGTCTTTGACCTCCTGAAAGATATTGTACTTTGATATCTAAATATTTTTTTAAGTCTAAAGAAATTCCTTCAAGTAAGTGTTCTAAGTCATTCGTTTTATGACGAAGACACTTTCTTAGGTTTAATAATTTACCTTTATTAAGAGCTAAAGATAAGTTTTCTCTAACTGTCATAGAAGGACAAGTTCCAAGGCTTGGGTCTTGAAAAACTCTACTTACTATCTGAGTCCTTTTGTATTCTGCTAAATTTGTTATAGCAGTATTATCTAAAGTAATTTCTCCAGAAGATTCTTTTATAAGTCCAGATATTATGTTTAGTAAAGTAGACTTACCAGTCCCATTACTACCTATGATACTTACAAATTCACCATCTTCTATATCAATTGATAAATTTTCAAATATAGTATTAGGTTGACCATACGGATTAGGGAAACTTTTTGAAAGATTTTTAATTTGTAACATCTATAACACCTCTTTTTTCTGATTTATTTTTGGTACTAGCTTTGT
>NZ_JRHN01000028.1 GCF_001299635.1 Clostridioides difficile
TACAGGGGAAATACCATTAGTAAGAGAAAATGCTACGATAGAAGCACCCATTGTGTAACTACCATCAGCAGACATATCTGGAAAATCTAAGATTTTGTAAGTTATATAAACCCCCAGTGCCATAATCGATAAAATTAAACTTTGCGTCATTACAGATATAATACCTGACATAAATAAAACACCCCTTTGAAAATATTTTTTAAATAATTTTTTAAATTTAATTTTAAAATTGAATTTTAATATAAAAAAACCACACAGTATATATAACTGTATGGCAAAAACACGAATGAGCCACACAGTATAATCCATGTGGCTCTATATTATGATGATAAAATAAAAACTTTAACAACAATTACTATAGCCAACACAGATACAATCCTTAAAAATCATAATCCTAAGGGGTTTGTATCTATGTCATGACAATTTGTCTTAACTTAGCTACAAACCCTAACTAAATTGGCTATTAAAAAATCGTACTTGTTTGTTTAATAAAGTCTTCATGTTTATCTCTCCTTTTAATTTAATAATTTTGAAAATTTTGTTTTCTATTTTGTATAGTAATTAGTTTAATACAGTAAAAAATAAAAGTCAACTATAAATTTAAGAAAATCATTAAATTATCAGAAAATTTGATTTAAATAAAAAAAATTTTATGTGTGGAATATAGCAATATTCTTAATTATTATTTTCTAAATAAAAATAAAAAATATTTGGATGATTAGTTCAAATAGGCTTTAAACCAACATAATAACTCAAATTATGTGATATAATAAAATTAAATAATTATTTTAATTCAAAATTTTTTGTTATTTTAGATTACTTTAAAATTTTAGTTTTAGTAATTTTATTATGATATTAAAAAGACTTCAATAGATATTTATCTGTGAATATTTAGGAAGTCTTTAACTTTATAGGAGTGATGATTTATGCTGATAGGTACATCTGATTTAAGTAAAAATGTTGATGCTGCATGTGTGACAGAGTTGGGAATCCCAATGATTGTATTAATGGAAAATGCCGTGATATCTGCAATGAAAAATATGGATATAGATATATATAATAGCTATGTGGTTGTATGTGGTGTTGGTAATAATGGTGGAGATGGTCTTGGGATAGCAAGACATTTAAATACAAAAGGAAAAGATGTAGAAGTATTTTTAATAGGAAATCTTGAAAAGTTAAGTGAATGCTCTAAAATAAACTACAATATACTTTTAAATATGGGTATTAATATTATAAATATTAATAAAAGTGATTTAATTGAAAAAGATGATGAAAATATAAATAAAAATAAAGTTGATAAAATTATTAAGAATGAAAAGGAAAATATTATAAAAAATAAAAATTTAACAATGCTTAAAGAAGCAATATCTAAAAGTGATGTTGTAGTAGATGCTATATTTGGGACTGGATTAAAAAGAGATATAACTGGTATTTTTAAAGAAGTAATCGACATGGTAAATGATAATAGTAAAAAGACATATTCTATAGATGTTCCATCTGGTATAAATAGTGATAAAGGAAATGTGTTAGGAACTTGTATTAAAGCAAATAAGACAATTAGTTTTGAGTTTTATAAAAGAGGTTTTTTAAACTATGACACTAGTTCACTTATAGGTAATGTAATTGTAGAAAAAATAGGTGTTCCAGATTTTATTACAAAAAAATACCATGAAGACGAGTTCATAACTGATGAGAATTTTGTGAAAAATAATATTAGAATAAGAGATGTACATGGTTTTAAAAGTGATTTTGGAAAAGTATCTATAGTTGCAGGTTCAAAAGGATTTTATGGTGCAAGTTTTATAGCAACTGAATCTGCTGTTAAGAGTGGAAGTGGACTTGTAACATTGATTAGTGAAGAAGATGTACAAAACAAGGCATCTATTAGGCTTACAGAAGCAATGACTGTAAATTTTGAAGAAGAAAGATTGAATAAAATATTAAGTTCTAGTAATGCAATTGGTTTTGGTCCAGGAATGGGAGATAGTCATCAGACATTTGATAAATTGCTCAAAACAGTGGAAGGTTCTAATTGTCCAATTGTATTAGATGCTGACGGATTAAATGTTATGAAAGATAGATGTTATAGATTTTTAGAGTGGGAAAATAAATTCGTGATTACACCTCATCTGGGAGAAATGGCCAGGTTGACAGGAGACTCAATTGGGTATATAAGAGAACATAGGGTAGATGTAGCAAAAGAATTTGCTCAAAAATATAATGTAGTGGTACTTTTAAAAGGTTATCAAACTGTCATAACAGATGGCAAAAAAACATATATAAATCCTACAGGAAACAGTTGTATGGCAACTGGAGGAATGGGAGACTGTCTTCTTGGCATGATTACTTCATTTATAGGTCAAGGTGTGGATGTATTTGAAGCTACAGTCATGGGAGCGTATATACATGGTTATATAGGAGATAAATTAAGCAAGAAAATGTATACAGTAACTGCAACGGATTTAATAAGTAACATTTCGTTAACAATGAAGGAGTTTTTGCTTATCTAGTGAATGATATTTGATACTACTTTGTAACAACTTTAACAAAGTATGTTGATATAATACTATTAAATTAATTTAAAATTAATTTATTTTATTCGTTTATGGTTTAAATTTACATTTAAAAGCATTGTATAAACATAATATTTATATAGGGTTTTATAATTCATATGAAAAGAGGGAAGATAGTATGAAATTAATATGGTTGATAGTAGCAATCTTATTTGGAATAGCAGAAATGTTGACACCAAGTTTAACTCTGATATGGTTTAGTGTAGGAGCTGTAGTACTTATATTTTTAAGTAGCTTTGTAGAGAGTATATTCTTACAAATTCTAATTTTTGCAGTAATCTCTATAACTATGTTGGTTGTAGCTACTAAAAAAATAGTAAAGAAAGATAAAGGTTATAAGTCTAACACTAATTTACAAGCGATGATGTCTAAAAAAGGTGTTGTTACAGAAGAGATTTCTCCAAATAGCACAGGTTTAGTTGTAGTTGAACATGAAACATGGACTGCTATTTCTATAGATGGTGAAAAGATAGAAAAAGATTCTACAGTAGAAGTATTGAAAATAGAAGGGGTAAAACTAGTTGTTAAAAAAGTAAACTCTACAACTAGTGTGACAAATCAATAGAATAAAGGAGGATTTATAGTATGGGTATTAAAATTGTTTTAAGTATTGTATTAATAGTAGTAGTTGTAGCAATAAGTTTAACTTGTATAAGAGTTATAAAACAATCTAAAGTAGGTATAATAATGAGACTTGGAAAGTTTCAGAAAGTAGCTGATACAGGTGTACATTTCTTAATACCATTTTTAGATCAGATGGCATATGTAATTGATTTGAGAGAAATTGTAATAGATTTCCCACCTCAACCAGTTATAACTAAGGATAATGTAACTATGCAAATTGATACAGTTGTATATTATAAAGTTACAGACCCAGTTAGATATGTGTTTGAAATAGCAAATCCAATAGCTGCTATTGAAAACTTAACAGCTACAACATTAAGAAATATAATTGGTGAACTTGACTTAGATGAAACATTAACATCAAGAGATATAATAAACGTAAAAATGAGAACTATCCTAGATGAAGCAACAGATAAATGGGGAATAAAAGTAAATAGAGTAGAGTTAAAGAATATAATGCCTCCTCATGATATTCAAGTTGCGATGGAAAAACAAATGAGAGCAGAAAGAGAAAGAAGAGAAGCGATACTTCAAGCAGAAGGTAACAAATCAGCTGCGATATTACAAGCAGAAGGAGAAAAACAATCTGCTATACTAACAGCAGAAGCTAGAAAAGAAGCTATGGTACGTGTAGCAGAAGGAGAAAAAGAATCTGCTATCTTGGTTGCAGAAGGTGAAGCTGAGGCTATAAGACAAACAGCTATTGCTAAAGCACAAGGTGAAGCTGAAATGATAAAAAGAACTCAAGTTGCAACAGCAGAAGGTTTAAAATTAGTATTTTCAGCAATGAAAGAGTCTGATATTGACAATAATATTTTAGCATTAAAATCTATGGAAGCACTTGAAAAAATGGCTGAAGGTAAGTCAACAAAACTAGTTTTACCTTCAGAAGCAGTTAACTTCTTAGGAACATTTAAAGGAATAAAAGAAGTTATGAGTGATGATAACAAAGATATGTTAGATGTAAAAGAAGTTTTAGATAATAATGATTCATTAAAAAAATAAAAGAGTTTTGTTATCACAGGAAGGAAATGGAAATTAAAGGTCGAATTAATTAAATATAGTATAAAAATGCACGTTGAAAAGAAGAAGACTTATAGCTTTTTAAGTCTTCTTCTTTGTTTTTATTTAAAAAATAATATTATAAAAATAAATTAACAGAATTTTTATACAATTTATTCTTTACTAATATAAAAAGTGTTATATAATAATATATAAAACATGTAGGTAATGAGAATGATTTTAATTAATCTATTTATATCATTAGCACACATAATTATAAAAATAGCAACATTACTATTAATAAAACTAATAACCTAATTGTAACTTTATAATTTACTGTTTAGATGATGTCAAAAAAGTGTTAATGAAAAAAAGGTTAACTATTGATTATTTAAAATTTTTTAGATAATTATTTAACAAATTTATAATTATATTTTATTATCATGCATTTAATAAATAAAAAAATAAGTATATCTATTATGGTATAAAATATTCATAAAAAATGTTTCTTATATTTGTTAAATAAAATTTGTATTATTTTTTAACTGAGAATTGAATATTAATAAATACTATGGTGTTTATGGAAAATAATGTATACGTCAACAAGCATATTATGGGGTATACATTATATCAATTGTATAGTTGATATTATTTTATTTTTATTAAAGTATCATTTGAGCAAAATTTATACACAACATTTATTGACTGATAGAGTTTATAAAAGTAAAAATGCAATTATAAATATTAATTACTAGATGAGGGGAGTGTCATTAAATGAAAAAAGAGATGTTAGCTATGATTTTGGCAGGAGGGCAAGGTTCAAGGCTAGGCGTTTTTACAAAAAGAATTGCCAAACCAGCAGTGTCATTTGGAGGCAAGTATAGAATTATCGATTTTGTGTTAAGTAATTGTTCAAACTCTGGTATCGATACAGTCGGTGTTTTAACTCAATATAGACCGTTGATATTAAATTCACATATAGGTATGGGAAGTCATTGGGATTTGGACAGAATAAATGGTGGTGTATATGTTTTGCAACCATTTATGAATGAAAAAGAAGGTAATTGGTATAATGGTACAGCACATGCAATATATCAAAATATGGATTTTGTAGATACTTATAATCCAGAATATGTATTAATACTATCAGGTGACCATATATATAAAATGGATTATAGTAAGATGTTAAAATTTCATAAAGAAAAAGGCTCTAAAGCCACAATAGCAGTAATTGAAGTCCCTTGGGATGAGGCTTCTAGATTTGGAATAATGAATACAAATGAAGATTCAAGTATCTATGAATTTGAAGAAAAACCAAGTGAACCAAAGAGTAATTTAGCATCTATGGGAGTATACATATTTGATTGGAAGATGTTGAGAAGTTATTTTAAAGAAGCAGAAAAAAATTCAGAAGTAAATTATGATGATTTTGGAAAGAATTTAATACCTAAAATGTTAGAAGATAATGTTGGAATGTATGCTTATCCATTTAAAGGTTATTGGAGAGATGTAGGAACTATACAAAGTTTATGGGATGCTAATATGGATATAATAAAATCTCCAGAAACTCTTGATTTAGCAGACCCTAAATGGAAAATATATACAAATACTATGGCAATGCCTCCACAATATATAGGTAAAAATGCAAATGTTCATAGATCAATGATAGCAGATGGTTGTAGGATTTTAGGTGAAGTTGGTAATTCTGTATTATCACATGGAGTTGTTGTTGGTAAAGGAAGTAAGGTAATTGATTCAGTAATAATGCCAAATGTTGTAATAGGTGAAAATGTAACTATAGAAAAAGCTATGATAGGTGAGTGTGCAACAATAAATGATAATGTCCAGATAAAAAATGTAAATAATGAAATAAATGTAGTTTCTGAATACGAAAATATTGAACCTAGATGCGTATTAATAGAAGGAGGTCTTTAAGATGAGAAATGAATGTTTAGGCATAATAAATTTAAACAAAAAAGGAGACCCAGCAATAAACAAGCTTAACTATGGAAGGCCAATAGCATCTACGCCAGTAGCTGGAAGATATAGAATAATAGATTTTGCTTTATCTAATATGATAAATTCAGGAATCACTAAAGTTGGAATATTCGCAAAGGAAAAATACAGATCATTGACAGACCATATAGGCAGTGGAAAAGATTGGGATTTAAGTAGAAAAAAAGGTGGCTTATCAATTTTTAGTCCAGAAAATACTAAGTATAGAAATACTTATTCACATAGAGAAGGTGATATATACACTATCTTAGCTAATCTAGATTATATAGAAAAGAGTGAAGAAGAATATATTTTAATAGCACCTAGTTATATGCTATGCAACTTGGATTATTCTAAAGCATTGGAGTATCATAAAAAATCTCATAATGATATAACTATAATATATAAAAATGTAAATAATGCAAATAAAGATTTTGCTGGTAATTTAACTTTGAATTTGGATAGTAACAATAGAGTAATAAATGTTGGAAATAATTTAGGTAAATTCCCTAGAGCTAATATATGTATGGAAACTTATATTATGAAACGTGAAGATTTTGTAGAGTGTATATATAATATTGTAAATAAAGGCAATTATTGTTATCTAGAAGAATTCATTATTGAAGAAGCAGAAAATATGAAAGTAGGAGCTTATGAGTATACAGGATATCTGAAATGTGTAAATTCTGTCGAGTCTTATTTTGAAATGAGTAAAGATTTATTAAATTTAGAAATTGCTGATGAATTATTGTATTCTGAAAGAAAGATATTTACAAAAGAAAAGAATGAATCGCCTACAATTTATACAGATAGTGCCAAGGTAGAAAATAGCTTTATAGCATCAGGTTGTCTAATTGAAGGTACTGTAAAAGATAGTATCATATTTAGAAAGGTCAATGTTGAAAAAGGAACAGTTATAGAGAACTCAATAGTAATGCAAAATTGTGTAATAAAATCAAATGCAAAATTATATAATGCAATATTAGATAAAAATACAAATATATCAAATGGAAAAGAATTAAGAGGAGATGAAAAATATCCTCTTGTAGTAGAAAAGAATACAAACATATAAATATATTTTTTAGAAGGGGGAATGACTAGTGAAGGTTTTTTATGTAACAGCAGAGTGTTGGCCCTTTGCAAAAACTGGAGGATTAGGGGATGTATCTTATGCATTACCTAAAGAATTAAAAAAAGAAGGCGTAGATGTAAGGGTTATAATGCCTAAATATTCAACTATACCAAGTTATTTAAAAGATCAACTAAAAGAGATAGCTGTGTTTAGTGTACGTGTTGGATGGAGAAATCAATATTGTGGACTTTTAGAAATGGAATTGGATGGAGTCAAATTTTACTTTATAGATAATGAATTTTATTTTAGAAGAGAAGACGAAAGAAAGAGTATATATGGATATGGAGATGATGCAGAAAGGTATACTTTCTTTACAGATGCTGTTTTAGAAGCTATAAGTAGAATTGATTTTTATCCAGATGTAATACATATAAATGATTGGCATACAGGAATGTTACCATTGATTTTAAAAGAGAGATATGCAACCCTTGAGGGGTATAAAAATATAAAAACTATGTATACTATACATAATCTGCAATATCAAGGTGTGTTTGATAAATTTGTTTTAGATGATATATTGGACTTACCTCAAAAATACTTTGATAATGGGGATATAGAATATTATGGCTCAATAAATTTTATGAAAGCTGGAATAAATTTTGCAGATAAAATTATAACTGTTAGTCCTACTTATGCAAATGAAATACAAACATCATTTTATGGTGAACAATTGGATGGTTTGCTTAGAAAAGAATCAGGAAAATTAAAAGGAATATTAAATGGTATAGACTATGACTTAAATGACCCTGCAAAAGATGAAGATATATTCGTTCATTATGATGTAGAGTCTATTGATAAGAAGATAGAAAATAAATTGAGACTACAAGACCTTTTAGGGTTGAAAAAAGATTCATCTATTCCATTAATAGGGATAGTTTCAAGATTAGTTTCTCAAAAAGGATTTGATTTAATAGCGTATATGATGCCTGAACTTATGAGAGAAGATTTACAAATTGTTGTTTTAGGAACAGGAGAACATCAATATCAATCAATGTTCAATTATTATGATTCTAATTTTTCTGATAAAGTATCAGCTAGAATTACTTTTAATACATCGTTGGCTCAACAGATATATGCTGCAAGTGATATATTCTTAATGCCATCATTATTTGAGCCTTGTGGTATAGGACAAATGTTAGCTATGAGATATGGTTCTTTGCCAATAGTTAGAGAGACTGGAGGGCTTAAGGATACTGTAATGCCTTACAATAAATTTACTGGTGAAGGCAATGGATTTAGTTTTAAAAATTACAATGCTCATGAGATGTTTTTCTGTTTGAAAAATGCAATCAAAGTATTTAAAGATAAAGAAGAATGGGCTAAATTAGTTGAAAATGCAATGAGAACAGATAATAGTTGGAAAAAATCAGCTAAGGAGTATATAGAAACATATAGAGACATATGTGATTAAAGGAGTGGTTTTTTTGGTAACAATAAGCAAAAAGAAATTCAAGCAAAAATTTGAAGTGAAAATGTATAGCTTATATGCACAGTCTATCAAGGAAGCTACTAATGAACAATTGTTGAACGTATTATGTAGTTTATTGAAAGATGAAATAGCAAAAAAGTGGGTTGCAACAAAGTTAGACAAGAAAAAGGAAGTTTATTATTTTAGTCTTGAATTTTTAATAGGAAGACAATTAAAATCAAACTTACTAAATTTAAATATTGAAGAAGAAGTTAGAGAAGGCTTATCTGAATTAGGAATTAACTTGGATGATTTAGTTGAAGCTGAAGTAGACCCAGCCTTAGGAAATGGAGGTCTTGGTAGATTAGCTGCTTGCTTTTTAGATTCTATGGCATCCTTGAATATAAGTGGTCAAGGGTATGGAATAAGATATAAATACGGTTTGTTTGAACAAAAATTTGTAAATGGTTATCAGGTAGAAGTACCTGATAACTGGCTTACAGAAGGACGATATGCTTGGGAAACTGTAAGGCCAAATGAAGCAGCAATGGTGAAGTTTGGTGGAGAGGTAGAATTAGTTAAGGAAGGTAGTCATTTAAAAGTAATGCATAAGAATTACCTTCCTGTAATGGCAATGCCTTATGATATCCCAATAATTGGGTATCAAAATCAATGTATAAATACTTTAAGATTGTTTAAAAGTGAGATACCAAAGAGAGATTTTGGTGAACTTACTTCAAACGCTCTAAATTATTCTGGTAGCTATGAAGAGGCTTTAAAACATAAGTATTATACTGAGGAAATATCACAGGTACTATATCCAGATGATTCAAATTATGCAGGAAAGTTATTGAGATTAAAACAAGAATACTTTTTTGTAAGTGCAGGGATACAAGATATAATAAGAAAATATAAAAAGAACAAACTGGATATTAGCAATTTATGTGATAAGGTAGCAATTCATATAAATGATACACACCCTACCTTATGTATACCAGAACTTATGAGAATTCTGCTTGATGAAGAAAACTTATCTTGGGATGAGGCATGGCAAATAACTAAAAAAACAGTATCTTATACTAATCATACTATAATGTCAGAAGCAATGGAAAAATGGCCTGTAGGTATGATGAAAGAGCTATTACCAAGAATTTATATGATAATAGAAGAAATAAATAGAAGATATGTAGAGGAATTAAATAATAAAGGATATGACCAAGATAGAATAAATAGAATGAGTATAATAAGCTGGGATAACATCAACATGGCAAATTTATGTATTGTCACAAGTCACAGTGTAAATGGAGTTGCTAAGCTTCATACTCAAATTCTTAAAACAGAGGTATTGAAAGATTTCTACCAAGATGAGCCAAATAAATTTAATAATAAGACTAATGGAATTGCACATAGGCGATGGCTTATAAGTTCAAATCCTGAACTTAGCAATTTAATTACAGATTTAATTGGTGATTCATGGAAGAAAGATACTTTACAGTTAAAGAATATTGAAAAATTTAAAAATGATTCTTCTGTTTTACAGAGACTTGATGATATAAAATACAATAATAAAGCAAATTTAGCAAAGCTTATAAAAGATAAATACGATTTAAATATCGACCCAAATTCAATATTTGATGTTCAGGTTAAGAGATTACATGCTTATAAGAGACAGTTGTTGAATATATTTAATGTACTTCATATGTATCATGAGTTACTTGATAATCCTAATTTAAATATTGACCCGAGAACTTTTATATTTGGTGCAAAAGCTGCACCAGGATATTATTTAGCTAAATGTATAATCAAATTTATAAATTCTGTTGCAAGTACTATAAACAATGATGTCAGAGTAAGGGACAAGTTAAAAGTAGTGTTTTTAGAGAATTATGGAGTATCATTAGCAGAGATAATAATACCAGCAGCAAATGTTAGTGAACAAATATCAACTACAACAAAGGAAGCATCAGGAACAAGTAATATGAAGTTTATGATGAATGGTGCTATAACTTTGGCTACACTAGATGGCGCAAATGTAGAGATATGTGAACAAGTAGGAAAAGAAAACATGTTTTTATTTGGACTTAGTGCAGAGCAAGTGTTGAATTATAATAAGTATGGTGGATATTCTTCACTTGACTTATACCATTCTAATATGAATATAAAAAGGGTAGTAGATGATTTAATAAATGGATTTATTCCTAATCTAGGTGAAGAAGGAAGAAGTATCTATAATTCACTTACCACTTACAATGATGAATATTTTGTATTGAGAGATTTTGAGAATTATGGTGAAGCTCAAGCTGATATAAACAGGTTATATAGAGATAAAGAAAAATGGAATACAATGTCTTTAGTTAATATAGCTAACTCAGGATTTTTCTCCTCAGATAGAACAATTTCTGAATATGCAAAAGACGTTTGGTTTAAAAGGGTGTGATTAGATGCAAGATATAATAGAATATAACTCTTGGGATAAAAATTTTAAGGCTCCATTTGGAGCTTTAAAATTTGATGAGGGATTGACTATTTATGTTAAAGTAAATGAAGGATATAATGTCGATTCTATTTCCCTAGAAATAAATAAAGAAGAAGAAATGAGAACAATAACTTTAAATGAAGAATTAAGTAATGATAAACTTGGAAAGTGTTTCTGTTGCAAGATGGAAAACTTTGAAGAGACAGGTGTTTATTTTTATTATTTTAAAGTTGATGTTGAAGTGGATGGCAATAAAAAAACTGTATTTTATGGAAAGAATAGAGAAAATGGATATTCTTGTGAGTATGACTACAATGATATAAATAAATATCAAATCACTGTTTATAAAGATTTTAAAGTACCAACATGGTATAAAGAAGGAATACTTTATCATATATTTGTAGACCGATTTAATAATGGCAATCGAAATGGTAAAATTGACAATCCTAAAAAGAATAGCTTTATATATGGGAATTGGGAAGATATACCTATGTACATAAAAGACAGCAAAGGTGATATTATAAGGTGGGACTTCCATGGTGGTAATTTGAGAGGGATAATCAACAAACTTGGATATCTAAAAAAACTAGGAGTAAGTATACTATATTTAAGCCCTATATTTGAAGCATCTAGTAATCATAAGTATGATACAGGTGATTATAAAAAGATTGACCCAATGTTTGGAGATGAAGAGACATTTAAAGAGCTTATTAATAAAGCAAAAGAAAAAGATATGTCAATAGTATTAGATGGTGTTTTTAGCCATACTGGAGCAGATAGTAAATATTTTAATATGTATGGAAACTATAATAGCCTAGGAGCATATCAATCGAAAGAGTCTCCATATTATCCATGGTACATGTTTGAAGACTTTCCTCAAAAGTACAAAAGTTGGTGGGATGTTAAGACATTACCAAATATAAATGAACTAGAAGATAGCTATATGGACTATATAATATATGACAAAGATAGTGTTATAAATAAGTGGATAGATATGGGTGTTAAAGGTTGGAGGTTAGATGTTGCAGATGAACTACCAACTAAGTTTATAAGAGAGTTAAAAAAGGAACTAAAAAAAGCTGACGATGATTCAATTCTTATAGGAGAAGTCTGGGAAGATGCGTCAAATAAGATTAGTTATGGTCAAAGAAGAAGTTATCTATTGGGTGAAGAATTGGATTCTGTTATGGGGTATCCTTTTAGAAACAATATGTTTTCTTTTTTAAAAGGAGAAATTAAATCATATGAACTTTGCAATAGATATATGCAGATTAAGGAAAATTATCCAAAAGAATCATTTAAGTCTAATTTAAATTTAATTGGCACACATGATGTTACAAGAGCTAAAACTGAATTAAATTATGATGTGGATTTAGTGAAGCTTGCAGTAGCTGTACAGATGACCTTTGAAGGTGTACCATATATATACTATGGAGATGAAGCAGGTCTTTGTGGAGGTGTTGACCCAGATAATAGAAGAACATATCCATGGAAAAATGAAGATGAAGATATGCTTAGTTTCTATAAGGATATTATAAAAATTAGAAATAAAAATACACTTTTAAGCTCAGGAGATACAGACTTTATATATACAGAAAATAATTCTGTGTTTGCTTTTATTAGGTTTAATGAAAATAATGATAGAGTATTAATTTTGGTAAATAGAAGTGAGAGTACTGAAAGAATATCATTAAATATAGATGGCAGTTTTATTGAAGAAATACCAATAAAGTATAGCCCTAAAAATGTAAATAATACTACACAAATTGAAAATAATGAATTGAGAATTGATTTAGGAGCAAAATCATTTGGCATTTTTAGAATAAATTAAATACTTGATTTAAAAAATAAAGAGAAAGTAAAAATGTAGAAAAAATTTTGATAAATCAAAACTTTTTCTACATTTTTTGTTTAAATTACTATAAGAATTTTAGTATTTCAAAATATTACAAACAAGTATAAAAAATATGATAATTGTGATATTATATAAATGAGTAAGGTAAAACTGAACCTCTCTACCAAAGTTGGCGGGAGATTTAACTTTTATAATCTTAATATGGAGGAACGTCTTATGAAGGTAGATCCACTTACAACTCAAGTATATGACTATATATCAAAAAAAATCCAAAATGGAGAGTATGAAGCTAATCAGAGAATTACTGAATCTGAGATTTGTAACTCTATAGGAGTTAGTAGAACACCAGCAAGGGAAGCACTAACGAGGTTGGCGGGTGAAAATTTACTAGAAAAGATACCTAATAAAGGATTTGTTGTAAAAGAATTTCAAGAAAAGGAAAAACTAGACACCTATTCTGTAATTGGAGTATTGGATGCTTTAGCAGGTTCTTCAGCAGTACAAAATTTAACTGAATCAGACTTAATAAAAATGGAAGAATTAACAGAAATGATGACTATATCTATAAAGTATAAAAATTACAGTAACTATTTAAAATTAAGTAATGAATTTCACGATATATACATAGCTAAATCAGAAAATCAAGTGTTAATAAATCTATTGAATTCTTTAAGATATAATTTTATGTCAAAGTCATATACTAGTAATAATGAAGATGAGTTATATAAAATGTTGACATACAGTAATAATCAACATATTGAAGTAGTAAAATTTATGAAAGAGAATGATTTAGAAAATGTTGAAAGAATTCTGAGAGAACATTGGAAAACGATACCTGTATCGGAGATGCAATAAAGAGGAGCTTTTATAAAGCTTCTCTTTATTTTTTTATATATATTTATGTTTTTTGTTAATTATTAATAAAAAAAATATGAATAAAATTAATTAAAAATAAAATTAATTTTATGTTGCTGTTTGCATAAGAATATAGTATTATTTTAATGCAAAATATAAAGGGGGGAGATTATATAAAAACATATTTTTCAATAGGTGAAGTATCTAAGCTTTTTGGGTTATCAATAAAAACTCTGAGATACTATGATAAAATAGGTATACTAAAACCAGCATATGTAAATCAAGAAAATAAATATAGATATTATTCAAGAGAGCAGTTTATGAGTATAGATGTAATTAAGTACTGCAAGATTATGGGAATGACTCTTGAAGATATAAAAAAATTGATTGATTCAGATGGTTCAATAAAATCTATGTTGAATACAATTAATGAGCAGAAAAAAATGATAGAAAATAAAATAAAAGAATTATCAGATGTAAAAAAATGTTTAAATGATATAGAATCTAATGTAAATGAATTATTGGAATATGGTTTAAATCAGGTATTTGTAAAATACAATAAAGAAAGAAAAGTAAGTGTTTATAAATGTGATTCAAAAGATGAAGTTGAGTTTGAGATGTATCTTAGACGTGTTATCTTACATGTTCAGGAAAAATACAACGATGTCTATCCTATAATCTCAGGTAGTATTTCTTATGAAAAAGTAATTAAAGAAGGAGATACATTATTATATGATAACATAGTTGATTTTACAAGGAGAGACAATTATGAAAATGAATATATTTTGCCAGAAGGAGAATATCTAACTATACTATATGATGATAATTGGAATAATGCTTATGATTATTATCAAAAAATAATAGATTATGCTAAGGATAACAATATAGAAACTGTTGGTGATTTTAATGAAATATGGATACTCTCTAGAGTAGACTCAGATTCAAAAGAAAAGACATTAGTTCAGTTAGAAATAAGAAAAAAATAGTATACAAAAAAACTTGACTCTCCCCTCAGAGGATATATTAATATTTTATATAGTGGAATAATAATTATCATAATAATATATAGAGGGGTGATTTATAATGATAAAAAAATTTTTAGAATATGCCATACCATCAGCTCTTGCTATGTTTGTATCATCATTTAATACTATATTAGATGGAATATTTTTGGGAAAAGGACTAGGTGATGCAGCACTTACAGCTGTTAGTATAGTGGTGCCTCTTGTTATGGTGTTTTTAGGGTTATCTAGTTTAATGGCAGTTGGAGGAGGAGCATTAGTATCAAAAAACTTTGGTTCTGGAGATGATGAAAGGGCTATAAATATATTTAGGCAAGTTATAAAAGTTTTAATATTGGGTAGTGTATCTCTTACAATATTTTGTATACTTTTTTCAAATCATATTGTTAGATTTATGGGAGCAACTGAAAGCTTAGTTGGATTATCTGCTGAGTACTTAACCTTTTATGCTGTTTTTTGTCTTCCAAACTTACTAGGACTTGTTTTCTGTAGCTTTTTAAGAAATGATGGAAGACCAAAACTTGCAATGATAGCAACTTTGTCAGGGACAATTTTTCATATAGCTTTGAATTATATATTTATATTTAAACTTGGATTTGGTATAAAGAGTGCAGCAATTGCAAGTGGATTAGGTCAGTTATCAACACTAATGATAATGCTACCTCATTTTGTATTTAAGAAAGGTAAATTGTCCTTTGGAACAGCTAAAATAGAAAAAGATGTTTTAAAAGAATTGTTTGCAATAGGGTTCCCTTCATTTTTTGCAGAGTGCGCTTTTTCAATAATAATACTTGCACATAATATAGTTTTAACAAGAGTGGTTGGAGATGTAGGTCTTTCAGCTTATGCTGTAGTGAACTATATAACTACAAATATTTATAATCTTCTAATGGGAATAACTTTGGGTGTTCAGCCACTTATAAGCTATAATTTTGGTTCTAAAGAGACTAATAAAATGTTAAGTTATTATAGTATGGCAACGAAGTTGAGTATTTTTGTGTCTGTAATATTTACAATAGTGTGCTTCTTGTTTGGAAGAGAGATTATAAAAATATTTACAAGTGATGAAGAGATTATTTTAATGGCATACGTTGCACTTAATATGGCTAATATAGCTTACCTTATGATTGGAAAAAATTTAACAACAACTATGTATTATCAAGCAATAGAAATGCCAATACATTCTAATGTTATAGGGGCTTTGCGTTCAATTTTACTTTTACCTATTATATTGATTATTTTTTCTAAGTTATTTGGAGCAAATGGAATATGGGTAAGTATGGCTATTTCAGAGCTTTTAACAGTTTTGATTATGAGTAAAGCAGTGAATATAAAGGAATGCACAAAAAATGCTATAAGTTTATAGCATTTAATATTATAAATTATATAAGTAAGAGTTGTCTTAAAGCTGACTTTTTTAATCAAGTTTCAAGTTCAACTCTTTTATATTTTTTATAAAAAATTTCCTCATTCATACAACACTCAACAGGAATGTATTATTTGATGATATATTTAAAGATAAGTATAGGTATCTTTTTTCTTAAATATATAAAATACTGCCACAATGAATCCAAGAACTTCTGCTACAGGAACTGCCATCCAAACACCAAATTCTCCAAATATATTAGGAAGAATAAGAATAGCACCTACAATAAAAATGAAAGTTCTTGAAAATGATATAATGGCTGAGGTCTTTCCGTCTGAAAATGCGGTAAACATTGCAGAAGTAAAAACTCCTAATCCCATAACAATAAAAGATAGAGAGTAAATAGAAAATCCATGAAGTGTAATATCATAAACACTACTATTTACTGGAGTGAAAATTGTGATTGCTTCTGTTACTGTCAAATGAATCAAAAAGTTTGCTAATACTGTACCTATAAGCAAAAAAATAATACTGTTTTTAAATATACTCTGTAACTGCTCTTTGTCATCATTTCCATATTTGAAACTTATGACAGGTGCAATTCCATTAGAATATCCAAAATAAAGAGCAGTGAATATATATTGAAAATAAAGTATGATTGTAATGGAAGCTACACCATCTTCTCCATAAAATTTTAATAGAACATAATTAAACAAAAAAGTTGTTACAGCATTTGCTAAATTTGTTACCATCTCAGATGAACCGTTTGTACAAGCTTTTATAAGTACTTGCCAATCTACTTTAGGTTTTATAAAGCATAATGAATTTTTCTTAGATGTAAAGAAAAATAACAAGCCCACGATTGCAGGAATACAATAACTTATTCCTGTAGCAATTGCTGCACCATTTACACCTAGATTCAAGGGTGCCATAAAAATATAATCTAAGACAATATTTGTAATACCAGCTAATAAAGTAACAGCTAATCCTAATGTTGGTTTTCCTACTGTAACAAAGAATGTTTGAAAAGCCGTTTGAAGAAAGAAAGCAGGAGCAAATGAAAATATAATTTTTGCATAACAGATAGTTAAGGGAGACTGAATGGGACTTACACCTAAAAGTAAAATAATTTCATCAATGAAAACATTCCCTAGAATCGCAATCAAAATTCCTATTAAAACCTCTATAGCAATTAAAAAGCTAAGATTTTCCTGTGCCTCTTTTTGTTTACCTTCACCTAATTTTCTTGCAATTATTGCACTACCACCAGTTGCAATCATAATTGCGATTGCCATTTCAAAGCATATTGCAGGATAAAACATATTAACAGCAGATAAAGCAGTCGTGCCAATTAATCGTGATACAAACATTCCATCAACAATAATATACATAGATAAACTAATCATCATCACAATGTTAGGTATTGCAAATTGTAATAATGAACAAAAGGAAAACTTTTTAGCCAAAACATTATCCATTATTGATTTCCTCCTTGAGTAATTCATAATATTTTGTGTTACTTACAATTAGCTGATTTATCAATTCTTCACCTAATTCTTCCATTACATTTTCTTCCATTTGAAGTAATGGCTTTAATATCTCGCAAGCGAAATCACTTCCTTTAGGTGTAAATGTAATCAATCGTTCCCTTTTATTTTCTTCATTTGGGGTAATTAAAATATAACCTTTTTTTTCAAAATCAAATAAAATTCCATGAACTGTTTGTTTAGGTAAAGCCCACCAATCACATATTTGTTTTTGAGTGCATGTCTTAAAATCATACAAGGTATATAGAACAAGCAAAGAATTGTAATTCAATTTATTCTTTTTCGCCCATATCCTATATAAATCCAATGTACTGCTTAAAGCAGAGTTTACAAGTCTAATTTGTTTTCTAATATCCATAATATCCTCCTAATAGTACTAATCGGTACTTTATGTAGTATAGTACTGATTAGTACTATTGTCAATAAGAAATAAAAAGAAACAAAAAATATCTTCCTTAACTATTTGCCATTCTAAATAAGGTTGTTTTGTTATATCAAGAAACTTTTATTCTTTGTAAATCTTTATTTTGTATCTGGTTTTATTTATAAAAATAGAATTTATTTCATCAAATAAAAAAAATTTAATAAATTTTAACAGAAAATAAAAATACAAAAATAGGAAATTTATTTAGTCTAACTAAACCAGAAATTTTGACATATGAAATCAGAATAATATAAAAGTTTAGTAATAAAATACTTACAACTTAAAAATATTAAACTCAAAAGCTTTGTAAATCTCAAAAAAATAGAAATGATAAAAAAATAAAAAACAAAAAAGTTTATAAATACTAATTTTTAAAAAAATTAATATAAACAACAAAAAATAAAAAAGTTTATAAATATTGACATGACTAATGTTTGGGTTTTTGGATAAAACCAAAAAAACACTTGTAAAAGTAGCGGAATGTTAATATAATAAATATCATGAGTTTAATAAAAGTAAAAATAAAAAATAGAAATAATAAATAAGAATACAATAATTATTTGAATATAGAGAGGAGATGAATTCAAAATCATGGATAGTGAGTTCGCAAATGCAGTTGAATTAAGCTATGAATGTGCTCCATTATTAGAGTCTTTAAAGGAATACTCAGAAAAAGATATAGCTTGCTTTGATGTGCCTGGACATGTAAAAAATAGAGGTGTAGATATATTAAATAAATATCTAGGTGAAAATCTCATGAAAATGGATATAAATTCATCACCAACTATGGACAATGTATCTGCTCCAAATGGGGTTATAAAAAATGCACAAGATTTGTTAGCGCAAGCATATATGGCTGATGAGGCATTCTTTATAACTAATGGTACAACTCAGGCAATACATGCAATGATTTTGAGTGTGATAAAACCAGGTGAAAAAGTATTACTTCCAAGGAATATACATAAATCAGTGATAAATGCATTAATACTCTGTGGAGGAATACCAATATTTATACAGCCAGAATTTGATGAGAAATTAGGCATAAGTTTAAATATTACTCTTAAAAAAATTAAAGTGGAGATAGAAAGAAATCGTAATATAAAAGCATTATTTTTTCTTAATCCAACTTATTATGGAGTTTGTGCTGATATTGAAAATATCATAGAGCTATGTCATAAAAATAATATTTTGGTGCTAGTGGATGAAGCTCATGGAGCTCATTTTCCATTTCATTTAGATTTGCCTCCCTCTGCAATAGGACTAGGAGCTGATATGGTAGCTGTAAGCATACATAAAACTGGAGGTGCATTGACACAGTCTTCAGCACTTTTGCTTAATAGAGGCAATGTAAAATTTGAAAAAGTTCTTCAATCAATAAATATGTTACAGTCAACATCAGCATCTTATTTACTTATGGCAAGTATAGATGGTGCTAGAGCAAACCTAGTTGAAAATGGAGAAAAACAATTATCAAAAGCACTAAATTTATCCAGGTATGCAAAATCAAGATTAAACAAAATTGATGGAATAAAAGTTTTATCTACTGAAATATTAAAACAAAAAGGTGTCAAATTTATAGATGAAACAAAACTATGTATAAACGTGAAAGAATTAAATTTAACTGGATTTGAAGTCTATGACTTATTATATAAAAATTTTTCGATTCAAGTAGAATTAGGAGATTCGTACAATATTCTTGCACTTGTATCTATTGGAACGAATAAGTCTGATATTGATAGATTAGTAAAAGCACTCTCTATAATTGCAAAGGTCTATAGAAAAGAATCTGCATTAAATGAGTTTAATATGGTTCAAATAAATCCTACTATTAAACTTAATCCTAGAGAAGCTTTTTATGCACCGAAAGAAAGTGTAGAACTTGATTTGTGTATAGATAGAGTTTGTGGAGAATCAATAATGGCATATCCACCAGGGATACCAATTGTTGCTCCAGGAGAATTGATAACAAAAGAAATTATGGAATATATTATTTTCTTAAAAAATAGCAATGTATATCTAACTGATGTGCAAGATAAAAACTTAGATAGAATACTTGTAATAAAATAAATTGCTTTATTTAGAAAAGATAAGAATAGATTAAATATGTAGAGGAGTTGGGATTGAAATGAAATTTGAAACACTAGGAAGACATATACTAGTAGAATATTATAATTGTGATGAGAATGTACTTAAAGACCCACATCTTATAGAAAATTTTATGAATGATTCAGCATTAAATGCAAAAGCTACAATCGTTGATTCTGTATTTCACCATTTTAATCCTTGGGGGGTTTCAGGTGCTGTTATAATTGCAGAATCTCATTTAACAATACATACTTGGCCTGAGTATGGTTATGCAGCAGCAGATTTTTTTACTTGTGGTGATATAGACCCATGGAAAAGTTTTGAATTGTTAGAACAACTTTTAAAATCAGAAAGAAGTGAGTCTACAGAAATTCCAAGAGGTCTGACTACAAAAATAAAAAAATATTCAAAAAAAGATTTAGGGAAAATTACTCATAAGCCAGAAGCAGTATAAATACAAAATATATAGGAGAAAGTGAGGATTATTATATGGAGCTTTGGTATACAGAAGAATGGACAGAAAATGTAAGATTTTCTATAAAAGTAAATAAACATTTATTTGAGGGGAAGTCTCAATTTCAGAGAATAGATGTATTTGATAGTGATGAATTTGGAAAGTTTCTAACGATAGATGGGTTAATGATGGTAACAGATAAAGATGAATTTATATACCATGAGATGATAACTCATGTTCCTATGTCTACAAATTTAAACATAAAAAAAGTATTAGTAATAGGTGGGGGTGATGGCGGAACTGTAAGAGAATTAAGCCGTTATCCACAAATAGAAAAGATTGATATGGTTGAAATAGATAAAATGGTTGTAGATGTATCTAAAGAGTATATGGATATATGCTCATGCAAATTAGATGATGAAAGAGTTAATTTATATTTTGAAGATGGTGTTAATTTTGTTAAATGTGCTTCTGATAAATCTTATGATTTAATAATAGTAGATTCAACTGACCCAATAGGACCAGGAGAAGGTCTTTTTTCAACTGATTTTTATAGAGATTGTCATAGAATACTGAGTGATGATGGAATTTTGGTAAATCAAAGTGAAAGTCCTTATTTTGATTTTAATGCTAGGGAAATGAAAAGAGCTAATAAGAAGTTAAAAGAAATATTTCCAATATCTGAAGTCTATCAAGCACATATACCAACATACCCATCTGGTCATTGGTTGTTTGGTTTTGCTTCTAAAAAATTTAGTCCAATAGAAAATCAAGATAGGGATGGATGGGAAAAATTAAATTTAAAAACTAAATATTATAATAGTAATATACACTTAGGTTCGTTTATGTTACCTCAATATGTAAAGGAGATGTTAGATGAACAATAATTTCTATCACATGAATACTTTTATGAGTATGGACAAAAATTATGAAGAATCTAATCTTATAGTATTTGGTGTTGGATTTGATGGAACTACTTCAAATAGACCAGGAGCTAGATTTGCAAGTGGTTCTATGAGAAAAGAATTTTATGGCCTTGAAACATATAGTCCGTTTTTAGATTTGGACTTGGAAGATTACAATATATGTGATTATGGAGACTTAGAAATAAGTGTAGGAAGTACAGAAAAGGTATTAGAAGAAATATATATAGAAACATCTAAGATTGTTAGAGATTCAAAAGTTCCATTTATGATTGGAGGAGAGCATTTAGTTACACTACCAGCTTTTAAAGCAGTGTATGAAAAGTATAATGATATATATGTAATTCATTTTGATGCTCATGCGGATTTAAGAGAAGAGTATAATAATAGCAAAAATTCTCATGCAACAGTAATTAAAAGGGTATGGGATGTTGTAGGAGATAATAAAATATTTCAATTTGGTATAAGGTCTGGCACAAAAGAAGAATTTAAGTTTGCGACAGAACAAAAGCATACATATATGGAAATTGGAGGAATAAACACCTTTGAAAATATAATTAATATGTTGAATGGAAAGAATGTTTATTTAACTATAGATTTAGATATACTAGATGCATCTGTATTTCCAGGAACAGGTACACCAGAACCTGGTGGTATAAATTATAGAGAATTTCAAGAAGTTTTTAGAATCATAAAAAACTCTAATATAAATATCGTTGGTTGTGATATTGTAGAGTTAAGTCCTGATTATGATATTACAGGTGTATCAACAGTTATAGCCTGTAAAATATTGAGAGAGTTATGCTTAGTGATATCTGATAAAATTAAATAGAGTAGTTTTTGATAGTAATATATTATAATAAACAACAAAAAAGAGCCTACGATAGCTCCTTTTCTAAAATATATATATTTAAATTAAATAATTATATTCTATTTACGTTTTCAGCTTGAGGTCCTCTATTACCTTGAGTTATATCAAAGCTAACCTTTTCGCCTTCTTCTAAAGTTTTGTATCCATCATTTTGTATAGCTGAGAAATGTACGAAAACATCGTCTTCTCCCTCTACAGATATGAATCCAAATCCTTTTTCATTGTTAAACCATTTTACTATTCCGTTTTTCATTATAAGAAAACCTCCGCTTTATTAAAAAATACAAACTAAAAAAATAAGTCTGTTCTATTAATATAGCATAAATTTAAAATAAAAGCAAATAAATTTTTTAAAAAAATTAATTGATTTTAGAATTTAAGAAAAACTGCTAAATCATATAATAACAGATAGTGCAAAATCATACCAAACTATGAATGAATTTAATAGCAAAAAATGTAATAAAAAGGAATACAAATAAAAAGTAAAATTAAAAAATATAATAAAAAATATTATATATTCGATTAAAAATTCAAGATAAAAATAGTGAAATTTCAGAAATATCAATATTATTATACAATAAAATATAAAAACATTATATATATTCGATAAAATAAAATTTAAACATATAATATTTTATGTATATATTAATAAAAGCAAATATTGTGTTATAATGGTATCGTATAAAATCATTTACGGGGGTGGTATTAAAATGTTTCAATTTGAAACACAAATACACAAATTAAGACATGATGTTTTAACAGCAATAGCTAGGCTTGGAAAAGAAGATAACCTTACAAGAGAAGCAATGGATAATATTCAATATGAAATAATAAAAGGTGAGAAACCTACATACAGATGTTGTGTTTATAAAGAAAGAGCCATAATATCTGAGAGAGTAAATGTAAGTATGGGGTTAGAACCAGGTCAAGATAAAATAGATTTAGATACAATGGATATAGGAGAAGATGAACAAATTATATATATTTTGGAGGCTGCATGTGATAGTTGTCCAATAAATGAATTTACAGTAACTGATATTTGTAGAGGCTGTCTAGCACATAGATGTAAAGAAGCTTGTAAATTTGGTGCTATAACACATGTCGGAGGAATGGCTTATATAAATCACGAATTATGTAAGGCTTGTGGAATGTGTAAAAAAGCTTGTCAATATGATGCCATCTCAGAGGTTGTTAGACCATGCAAGAGCGTATGCCCAACTAATGCCTTAGGATTTGATAGAGAGAATATGAAAGCTATGATACATGAAGATAAGTGTCTAAACTGTGGAGCATGTATGTCAGCCTGCCCATTTGGAGCGATATCTGATAAGAGTTTGATTGCTCCAGTAGCTAGACAATTAGTTAAAAATGAAAAAATGTATGCAGTAGTAGCTCCAGCTATAACAGGTCAAGTTGAAGCAAATGTTACATATGGTCAAATAAAGAATGCTATAAAATCATTAGGATTTGTAGATGTACTAGAAGCAGCTTGTGGAGCAGATGCAGTCACAGTGCATGAAAGCTTAGAGTTTGCTGAAAGAATGGAAAAAGGAGAATCTTTTATGACAAATTCTTGTTGTCCAGGATTTGTTGGTTATATAGAAAAGACATTCCCAAATCATGTAGGAAAAATATCATCTACAGTATCTCCTATGATAGCTAGTGGAAGATTTATAAAAAGTTATGAGCCAGATGCTAAGGTTGTATTCATAGGACCATGTACAGCTAAAAAGAGTGAGGCAGCTAAGAAAGAATTAAAAGGCGCAGTGGATTATGTACTGACTTTTGAAGAAATAATGGCATTATTTGAAGCATTTGATATAGACTTAGCTAAGTGTTCAAATGAAGATATAGATGATGCATCAATATTTGGAAGAGGTTTTGGCGCTGCTGGAGGTCTTACAAAAGCCATAGAGAATTACCTTGCTGAAAAAGGCATAGGTGTTAACTTTGAACCTGTAAAGATTTCTGGTGCAAGAGAAATCAAGAAAACTATGACTATGGCAAATTTAGGAAAATTAGAAGGTAACTTTATAGAGGGAATGATGTGTGAAGGTGGATGTATAAATGGTTCTGGTAAGTTCTTATCAGGTGCAAAAGTTAAAGCCACTTTTGATAGAAAAAATTCTCAATCAACTAAGAAGAGTGTTTTAGCAAATACTAAGATAAAAGATTTTAGTAAAATAAATTTAGAAAAATAAAACGAGTATAAAATACATATTATATAGAGTTGTTCCAAGTTGCAAGTTGACTTTTGGGCAACTCTATTTTTATTTATATTTTTGTTTATTTAGTAATTTAAATTAAAAACTATATACACTTAAAATAAAAATTACATATATAATATTTTGTATATAACTTAACAAAGTATACGCCTGTGTTATAATGATTTATGGGAATAAATGAAAATACAATGTACATAATAGTAGAAATATAGCAAAAAAGATGTGATTTATGGGGAGGATTACTTATGTTCGAGTTTGAAACGCAACTAAAAAGGTTGAAGCATGAAGTTTTAACAGCAGTAGCTAGATTATCAATTGAAGAAAAATTAACAAAAGAAAATATAGAAAAAATTCCATATGAAATAATCAAAGGAGAAAAAGCAAGATATAGATGTTGTGTTTATAAGGAGAGAGAGGTAGTTCTTGAAAGAGCACAACTTGCATTAAGTTTAACACCAAATAGTAAATATGGAGATATAAATCCAGATTTAGTAAACTTAGATACAGATGAACAAATTATATATATAGTAGAAGCAGCATGTGATAGATGTCCAATAAATGAATTTACAGTTACAGAACTTTGTAGAGGCTGTCTAGCACATAGATGTAAAGAAGCGTGTAAGTTTGGAGCGATTTCTTACATAAATGGAAGGGCATATATAAATCATGATTTATGCAAAGCTTGTGGAATGTGCAAAAGTTCTTGTCAATATGATGCTATATCTGAAGTTGTAAGACCTTGCAAGAGTGTCTGTCCAACAGGAGCATTGGATTTTAATAGAGATACTATGAAAGCTATGATACATGAAGATAATTGTATAAATTGTGGAGCGTGTATGTCAGCATGTCCATTTGGAGCAATATCTGACAAAAGTTTGATAGCACCTGTTGCGAAAAAACTTGCCAAAAAGGAAAAGATGTATGCAATAGTAGCTCCAGCTATAACAGGTCAAATTGATAGTAATATTACATATGGACAGTTAAAAAATGCTATAAAGTCATTGGGATTTGTGGATATGATAGAAGCTTCTTGTGGCGCAGATGCAGTTACAGTTCATGAAAGTAATGAATTTATTGAGAGAATAAAATCTGGAGATGATTACATGACAAATTCATGTTGTCCTGGATTTTTTAAGTATATAGAGAAGATGTTTCCTGATGAAAAAGATAAAATATCATCTACAGTATCTCCTATGGTAGCAACAGGAAGATTGGTAAAAAAATTTGATTCTGATGCTAAAGTTGTATTTATAGGTCCATGTACAGCTAAGAAGAGTGAAGCAACAGATGCATGTCTAAAAGATGCAGTAGATTATGTGCTTACTTTTGAAGAATTAATGGCATTGTTTGAATCCTTTAATATAGATTTATCAAAATGTTCAAATGAAGATATAAATGATGGGTCAATTTTTGGAAGGGGATTTGGAGCATCTGGAGGTCTAACTAAATCCATACAAAACTATATTGCTGAGAAGGGAATTAGTTTTGATTTTGAACCTATAAAAGTATCTGGTCCAAGACAAATTAAAAAGACAATGACAATGGCTAAATTGGGTAGATTAGAAGGTAACTTTATAGAAGGAATGATGTGTGAAGAAGGATGTATTAATGGAGCAGGTAAGTTTTTATCAGGAGTAAAAGCCAAAAATACCTTTGATAGAAAAAATGGACAATCGACTAAAAAGAGTGTCTTATCTAATGATAAAATTAAAGAATTTGAAGATGTGACTTTAGAAAGATAGACTTAATTTTTATAAAAAGAACAGGGCTGTCGCACTAGAAAATAGTGCTACGCCCTTTTTTGTACAAAAAAGCAAATCCCAAGTTCAAAAGAACTTGAGATTCTTGTATAATATAATTCAGTTTACAAACTTTCTTGAAAATAATAAAGAGATTTCAAAAAACACTCTATTTATTGATGGTACAAAGATAGAGTCATCTTCCAATAGATATACTAAAAAAGTATTCTAAATTTATTATTTATAATAAACGTACACCTTAAACATTTGATTTAATTTCCAGTACAGGATTTTTTAATAATTGCTCAAAATCATCCTGTGGCATTGGCTTTGCATAAAAATATCCTTGTGCTAAATAACATCCAATTTCTTTTAGTATCCTCACTTGTTCTATACTTTCTACCCCTTCACATATAACTTTCATATTTAATTCTTTTGCTATATTTACCACTCCACACACAACAGCTTGTTCACGACTACCATGCATTCCTGTTTGTATAAATGTACGGTCTAACTTAATTATATCAATAGAAAATTGTTGTAATAAACCAAGAGATGAATATCCAGAACCAAAATCATCTATAGAAATAGGAAATCCTGATTCTTTTAGTTGATTAAAATGACTCAAAATCTGATTAAGATTTTCAATAAAAATGCTTTCTGTGACTTCTATTTCAAGGTATTTATGAGGTATTTTATATGAATCTGCTATTTCTATCAATCTTTCTGAGAAGCCTTCATTGTTAAAATGAATTCTGGAAAAATTACAAGATACTGGACTAATATTTAATCCTAAATCCATCCATCTCTTTAACATTTTGCAAACTTCCTCATAGATATAAAAGTCAATTTCTACCACAAATCCGTTTTTTTCAAAATAAGGAATGAATTCTCCAGGACTTATTATACCTTTATCTGGATAATTCCATCTTACTAGTGCTTCACTTCCTACCAATCTATTTGTATTCATGTCTACCTTTGGTTGAAAGTATGGAATAAACTCTCCATGTTCTAATGCTATTTGCATCCTATCTGTTAAGTTTCTTTGGTGTAATCCTTCCTCTCTCATAGCCATATCATAAAGCACAATACAACTTCTGTGTGTTATTTCTGTATTTCTTCTCGCATAATTTGCTAGGTCAAGCATGAGAGATATATCATGTTTTTCAACTTCATTTACTATGTATACGCCAAATACAAGAATAAGTTGGTAAGTTTTTCTCATTTTTTCTATCCAATCATTTAGTTGAGTGTCAATCTTAAAGAGACGTTCCTTTAAGCAATCCCAACTATTGTATTTTAATAACATAACAAATTGGTCTGCAGAAACGCGAGCACAAGATTCTTCAGAAGAGACAGTGTTTTGTAAAACTTTAGCTAATGCACAAAGTATTTCATCTCCTTCTGAAAATCCTAAAGTGTCATTAATCATTCGGAATTGTTTTATATCTAAATAAACAATCACATATAAACCACCTTCTGCATTTCTTAAACTCTCAATGGCTTCTTTAGAAAATTTATTTAAATTCCAAATTCCTGTAAGACTATCTCGGTATAACAAACTCTCGATACGCTTGTTATTTTTTGACTTTAATAAAAGCAGAAAACTCAAAAGTATAATAATAATAGCTGATATTATAATAATTCCTCCAATAATTGCCATCGGATGCTGATGAATAATATCTTGCCAAGTTATATCATATTGATCTATTGTATTTTTTAAAATTATTCTGTCCATTTCTTCTGTTGACATGTATTGAATACATTTATCTAGTATAGAAAACAACCTTGAATCTGCAGAATCAGAAATACCAATACTTATTTCTTCTGCATAGTTTGTCAAAGTTGAAACAGAAAATTTTTCATAACGAGGATTGGATAATAGATAATCTGCAATATAAGTATTTACATAAACAGCATCAACTTTATTCTTTAATACAGCATCAAAACATTCTTTTGGAGAATTATAATATTCTATGGTTCTATCCAGTTTCCCATCTTTAGTAATATTTTCTCCAATCAAAGAACCATTTACAGCTGCCACTTTTTTAATTTCATTTTCATTTTCATTTTCTCCACTAACTAAAACTACTGGAGCATGCAAATAATACTGTGTTGTTCTTATATTGTTTTTTTGGTTATTGATATAATCGTTTTCCATACCACAAACTACAGATATACTAGAATCTTTTGATAATTGAAGTGCTTCATTATAATTCTTTGCAGAAACAAATCTAAATTTCAAACCAGTGTTATTTGTAATTACCTTGAATAAATCAGCAACCACACCAGAAAACTCCCCTGTTTTGGAATCACTATATTCTAGTGGAATCTTTGTAGCATCATAAACAGCTGAAATTTCACCAGATTGTTGTATATATTCTTGCTCATCTTTTGTAAATACTGGCTTCTGAGCAGTACTTATAGAAAAATACTTATTGTATAATTTTGTTTCATAACTAGAATTCCTAAGTGTCAATGTATTCAAAGCAGAATTTAGTTGAGATAACAAATTTGGCTTATGGTTTGAAACCACAGTGTAAAGTGGTTCTGGAGAAAATTGTGCTACACTTTTAAATGTACTAGTCCGACCAAGATGTGTTATAGCAACACCATCTAAGTTTCCATTTTCTAAATCTCTTAACAAATCATTTGTTTCTTTATAAGATACAATTTGAACTTTAAAATCATTTGTTTTACAATATTTTTTAAAGTTTTCAGCATCTTTACTATTACTAATAACACCTACTTTCATATCTTGAAAAGAATCAAAATCCTCATAATCATAACGAGTATCGTCCACTCTTACATTTAAAGTTGTATAAATATTACACATTGGCAGTGTTGGAAAAAGCATTTCTTTTGTACGTTCTTTTGTATAATAGACACTAGGAAGAACATCTATCTCACCTGATTTTAACATTTCAAAAGCATTTTCCCAACTTTTACAATCTACTATTTCATATTTCCAGTTAGTGTATTTATTAATTTCCTGCAAATATTCAAAATTAAACCCTATATACTCACCATTTTCATTTCGACTCATATAATCACCATCATCATAATATCCGACTTTAACTGGAACCTTATCTGAAGCAGAGTCAAGTTCTATTGGAAAAGAAAGAAAAATCATACAAACAATCAGAATCAGTTGAAAGGTTTTTAACTTCAAAATTTTGTCCCCCTCCCTCTTAATAGCTATATTATATCATTTTCAATAGAAAAATAGAATATACTGCCAACTGTTTAACTTTCAGAATATTTCTCGAATTTCAAAAGTTGTATAGGGGTTACTTTATTTCCTCTAATTCGAGAATAAGTCTTATATAATTTTTCTAACTTCATCTCCTCAATAATTTGACTTAATAACCTTACAGAATCATCTTTTGGAATCATATAATCCATATTTAGTGGTAATTTAAATTGATGATTATCACAATAAGTAGCATAATTAATTTGTATAGTATTTTGTTTTTTAATACAAGTATTATACAAGAATCCCAAGCTCTTTTGAACTTGGGATTTACTTTTTTGTATAAAAAAGGGCGTAGCGCTATTTTCTAGCGTGACAACCCCGTTTTTTTAATGCCACAAATATGCCTAGAATTTGCCCCGTTTATATGTGTATTTTACTAAGTCAGGATTGTTATACTATAAATATGTAATAAATAAAATTTATAGGAGATTTTGGATGAAGAGAATAATATTAAGAGACATCATGTTTTTTGTTACTACATTGTCTGTAATTGCAATATTATTGATTGTGGTAAATATAACTACTAATGGTAAGATAAAATCAACAAGTGAATCTTATTTAAAGAGTGAAAAAAATAGTGTAAGTCAAAATAATATTCAAGGCAACACAAAAAATACTGCATTTAAGACTACTATACTAAGCACTGGAAAATCAGACTGTATATTAATTGAGATAGGCGATAAAGTTGTAATGATTGATACAGGAGAAGATAAAAATGGAGAACAAATAGTTGATAAATTAAAGGAAAAAGGAGTAAATACACTTGATTATTTGATTTTAACTCATTTAGATAAGGACCATATAGGTGGAGTCGATAGTGTGCTATCTAGTGTCAAAGTAAAGAATCTGATACAAGCAAATTATGAGAAAGACAGTAAACAGTATGATGAGTATACAGATTCACTTAAACAAGCTGGTGTAGAACCAGTAGTACTGAAGGAAAAGATGAATCTTGAAATCAATAATGCAAAAATAAGCATACAACCAGCTTCAAAAAGTGATTATGAAAGTTCGAATGATTATTCAATAATGACTAGTATAAATTATGGAGAACACAGGTTTTTGTTTGCAGGAGATGCAGAGGAAAAAAGGTTGGCAGAGTTTATAAGTGAAAATACCTTAAAATATGATTTTGTTAAAATTCCTCATCATGGAAGGTATGACAAATTAACTGAAGCATTTTTAGAGTCTATTACCCCAGAATATGCTGTTATTACTTGTTCAGATAAAAAAGCTCCTGATGAAGATGTATTAAAAATATTAGAAAAACTGAATGTAAAAACATTTTTGACTTCTGCTGGAGATGTAGTCATCAATAGTGATAGCAAGACATTGAGTGTTAGACAATAATTTTTTTTAGAAAATTTTTGAAAAAATTTAAAAAAATCATTAGCAAATATTACCCCTTAAACATAGTATATTTTAGGAGCTGAAACTCCACATACAAAATAACTAGGAGGTAACATATTATGTTGGATAGATTTTTTGGTGAAGGCGGATTTGGCGGATGTGCTTGGTGGATAATAATATTATTCTTCTTATTCTTAGCATTCCAAGATTGTTGGGCTGAGATGGACTTATGTGCATGGATACCTTTCTTAATAGTATTATTAATACTTTGTGAATGCGGTGACGTTTTTGATGGAGGATGTGGATGCTAAAAAAATCAATTTAGATGATTTAACAAAGCGTACGGTGGGTATAAGTAAAATACCAAACCAATCACAATCTAGTGTTTGAAGGTAGTCGGAAATCCCCCGCTACCTTCTTTTTTTATGTTTAAAATCTATTTTTGAATTATTTCATTTACATATAATAATTTTTAATATAAAGTCTGTTATAATTAAAAAGAAAATAAACTTTATTTATAGGAGATGTAAAAATGGCTATAGTAGATAAGATTTTCAATGAGATAAAACTTATGGTTGCAAGACTTTTATTGGGAAAGAAATACAGTGAATATGAAGAAAAAGATTTAGTGTATAATACAGAAGAAGAAGTTATACTTATTACCTTGAAACGACTAGTTTTTCAAGGAAAAGTGAATGAAGCAGAAGAGATTTTATTCGATAAAGCTAACACTGTGAATACTGAAAATATGCAGTATATAGCAATAGAATTTTACACTATGCTTATGGAAAAAACTGATGAGGAATTAGAGGCTATGAATTTCTCTAAACAAGAAGTATATCAAGGAATAGAAGATATTAGAAAAGTATTGAACTTGGAGTAAAAGATATATGAGAATATTGAAATAAATTAGTGATAAGGTGAGAATATTATATTTAGATATATAAAATATAATATTCTTATTTTATTAGTTATATGAGTATATCTAATTTACTATAAAACTATCTTGAAAAAAATTAATCTTAATTGTATAATATTACTTTGAGTGAAAAAGTATTAACATTTTTTTATAAGATGTTTTACTAAAAAAATATATATAAATATACTGTTATCAATAAGAAATTTAATTTAGTGAGGTGTTAAGATGAAAATAGGATTTGACCACAAAAAATATTTAGAAGAGCAGTCTAAATATATCTTAGAAAGAGTAAATAATTTTGACAAGCTTTATTTAGAGTTTGGAGGAAAATTAATGGGAGACCTTCATGCAAAAAGAGTACTTCCAGGATTTGATGAAAATGCAAAAATAAAAGTATTACAACATATGAAAGAAAAAGTAGAAGTTGTAATTTGTGTATATGCAGGAGATATAGAAAGAAATAAAATAAGAGGAGACTTTGGTATCACTTATGATATGGAAGTTTTAAGATTAATAGATGATTTAAGAGGTTATGAGTTAGATGTAAATAGTGTAGTAATTACTAGATTTGAAGGACAACCTGCTACAACTGTATTCATAAATAAATTAGAACGTAGAGGAATTAAAGTATATAAGCATTATCCAACAAAAGGATATCCATCAGATGTTGAGACTATAGTTAGTGATGAGGGGTATGGAGCAAATGAGTATATAGAAACTACAAAACCAATAGTAGTAGTGACAGCGCCAGGTCCTAATAGTGGGAAACTTGGTACTTGTTTAAGTCAGTTATACCATGAAAATAAAAGAGGAAATGTAGTTGGATATTCTAAGTTCGAGACATTCCCAGTTTGGAATGTACCTGTGAAGCATCCTTTAAATATAGCTTATGAAGCAGCTACGGTTGATTTAAAAGATGTAAATATGATAGACTCATTCCATCTTGAAACTTATGGTGAAATGTCAGTAAACTACAATAGAGATTTAGAATTATTCCCAGTGCTTAAAAAAATAATAGAAAAAATAACTGGAAAAGAATCAATTTACCAATCTCCAACTGATATGGGTGTTAATAGAGTTGGATTTGGAATAATAGATGATGAAGTAATAAGAAAAGCCTCGATAGAAGAAATAATAAGAAGATACTTTAAAACTGCCTGTGAATATAAAAAAGGACAAGTTGATAAAGGTGCTTATGATAGAATGAAAATGATTATGGAAGAACTTAACCTAAAACCAGAAGATAGAAAAGTTGTCTTACCTGCTAGAAATTACAGTAATAAATTAAAAGAAAATGCTGATAAGAATGATACTTGCCCTGTAGTAGCGCTAGAGTTAGAGGATGGAACAATATTAACTGGTAAGGGTTCTGACTTAATGAATGGAACAGCAGCAGCTGTATTAAATGCAATTAAACACTTAGCTAATATATCTGATGATATGCATTTAATATCACCTGTAATATTAGAACCTATTATAAATCTAAAAACAAAAACTTTAGCTAGTAGAAATGTTTCTCTTAGTTGCCAAGAGGTTTTAACTGCACTTAGCATTTGTGCTGTAACTAATCCAACTGCACAATTTGCTATGGAAAAATTGGCATTATTAAAAGGATGTCAAGCTCATTCTACTACTATACTAAATAGAGACGATGAACAAACATTTAGAAAACTTGGCATAGATGTAACTTGTGACCCAGAGTATCCATCACAAAATCTTTACTATAGTTAAAATTATATAAAAAAATATGGGCTGTTTTAAAGTAATAGTTTGAGCAGTCCATTACAATTATAATAAAATCAGTAGGCTGCCTTGTATAAGGCAGTCTTTTGTTTTTAAAACATCCCATTTAAATTAATATATATACTGTTATCCATAAGGAATTTTAAATTTAGTTCCTTGGAATACCTATTGTAAAGCTTTTATATAGTTTTTGCAAGTGTTTTTAAGGATTTTTTATAAATTATATTAAATTAGTTGATTATAGGATGTTTTATATATGGAAAATATCAATATGTAAAGAGAATTAAAAAAAAGAGCATAAAGAAACATAAGTTTGGTATAATTAAAAGGTAATCTAAATAAACTCAATCTGTTTGTATTTTAAAAGGTGATAAGGATGGAACTTCATAGAAAAATAATTCACATAGACATGGATGCTTTTTATGCATCTATAGAACAAAGGGATAATAAAAAATTAAAAGGAAGACCTGTTATTGTTGGAGGAAATCCACAAAGTAGAGGTGTAGTTGCAACTTGTTCTTATGAAGCTAGAAAATTTGGTATACATTCAGCTATGCCATCAGCTGTAGCTTATAATAGGTGCCCATATGCAGTTTTTGTAAGACCTAGATTTGATGTGTACAAGGGTGTATCAAATCAAATAAGAGATATATTTTATAGATATACTGATTTAGTTGAGCCATTGTCTTTAGATGAAGCTTACTTAGATGTAACAAAAAATAAAAAAAATATTGACTCATCAATTGAGATAGCAAAGCAAATAAAAAGAGATATATTTCGAGAAGTTGGTCTTACTTCTTCAGCTGGTGTGTCATACAACAAGTTTCTAGCCAAAATTGCATCGGATTTAAAAAAACCTAATGGTCTGACTGTAATAAATGAAAAAAATGCCCAAGAGTTTTTAGATAAATTACCTGTAAATAAATTTTTTGGTGTTGGAAAAGTTACTTCAAATACCCTTAAAAATTTAGGTATAAAAACAGGATACGATTTAAGGTGTTTAAATTTATTTGAACTTGAAAATATATTTAAGAAAAAAGGTTATGAATTGTATAAATTCGCAAGAGGAATAGATGATAGACCTGTAGAGCCAAATAGAGTTAGAAAATCTGTTGGGGCAGAGACTACATTAAGTCATAACCTGGATATTGATGAAGAAGAAACACGCAACATTCTTGATGAACTTTGTGAAGAGGTATGTCATAGATTAAAAAATTCTGAGAAATTTGGAAAGACGCTTACATTAAAAATTAAATATGAAGATTTCACAAAGATAACTAGAAGTCTTAGTTTAGACCATTATATTGATGAATATAGTGATATAAGAAGTGGCATAGACAATTTATTAAGAAATGTCGAGATGAATAGAAAACAAATAAGGCTATTGGGAGTTACAATATCGAATTTAAGTGATAAAAAAGAAACTTACAAAGATATTACTTTATTTGAGTATATGGATAGCATCCAACTATAGTTTTTTAAAAAATGAAATAACACTAGTTTTGATGTTATATAATTAAGACTAGTGTTATTTTGTGAATATTTTTATTACTTTATTTTTCAACATTATGTATTGTATAACTATATATAAATACTCTATATTTGTAGGAATTTTCAGTCAGAAACTGACCTAAAAGGTCTACTTTGTTTACATAAAGAGAATAATATGATATAATTATAAAAACAACTTATAATATTGCTGGAGGTTGCTTGTTGATGAAGGGGATGATAGATTATGATAGAAATAAGAAATGTAACCAAAAAGATAGGAAATAATGTTATATTAGATGATATTTCTCTAGTTGTAGAAACAGGTACATTGGTGGTTTTAATTGGTTCAAGTGGTTGTGGGAAGACTACAACATTGAAGCTTATAAACAAATTAATAAAACCTACATCTGGTGAAATATATATTAATGGCAAACCAATTTCTCAAGAAAATGAAATAGAGCTTAGAAGAAAAATAGGATATGTTATACAGAACACAGGCCTATTTCCTCACCTTACAATAAAAGAAAATATAGAGTTAATTCCACGCCTAAAAAAGGAAAAGTCCATTGAAGAAATTGAGCAAAGAACATTACAACTACTAGAGATGGTAGGTCTTGATAGTGATGAGTTTTTAAATAAGTATCCTTCAGAACTTAGTGGTGGTCAACAACAAAGAATTGGTGTTGCAAGAGCCATCGCAACTGATGCTGAGATAATATTAATGGATGAGCCTTTTAGTGCTTTAGACCCAATAACAAGAACATCTTTACAAGAGCAATTATTTTCTCTTCAAGATGAATTGAAAAAAACTATAATATTTGTAACTCATGATATGGATGAGGCTTTAAAGATAGCTGATAAAATTTGTATTATGAAGGATGGGAGAATAGCACAGTATGATACTCCAGAAAATATACTTAGAAAACCTGCAAATGATTTTGTAAAAGATTTTATTGGAGAAGATAGAGTTTGGGATAATCCAGAGTATATAAAAGCAAGGGATATTATGATAAAAAATCCTATTGCTGTAACTTCAACGAGAACTGTAACTCAAGGGATAGAAATTATGAGAACAAGTAAGGTTGACAGTTTACTAATTATAGACAGAGCTAAAACATTAAAAGGGATTGTTACAGTAAAGGATATGAAAGATATTAATGACAAATCAATATTACTTGCTGATATTATGTCAAAAGAGCCTTTACATGTGAATGAAGGAGATAATTTAGTTGAGATATTGAATGTAATGAACCGTAATTCGGTTGGATATATTCCAGTTGTTTCTGATGAAAATAAACTTGTGGGGCTAATTACTAGAAGTAGTTTACTTTCCGTTTTAAGTGAACAATTCCTAGAAATGGAGGTGAGTGTCCTTGGATAATTTTTTTAACTTTATACTATTACAAAAGGATAAGATTATAGAGCTTTTAATACAACATATGAGTTTAACTGTTACATCTATTTTGATAGCTATAATAGTTGGAGTTCCTCTTGGAATAATTATTTCAAGAATCTCATCTCTTAGAAAAATAATACTTGGATTTGTAAACTTAGTCCAAGCAGTTCCGTCTATGGCACTTTTGGGTCTTCTTGTACCCATACTTGGGATAGGAAGTAAACCAGCCATATTTATGGTAGTAGTCTACTCATTACTACCAATTGTAAAAAATACGTATATAGGTATAACCAGTATTGACCCGGTCGTATTAGAATCAGCTAAAGGTATTGGTCTTACAAGAAATCAGACATTATTTAAAATACAATTTCCTTTAGCACTACCTATAATAATGGGTGGGGTTAGAATTTCTGCTGTTACAGCTGTTGGTTTGATGACTCTTGCTGCGTTTATAGGTGCAGGTGGTCTAGGATATTTAGTATTTTCAGGTGTTCAAACTGTAAACAATAATATGATTTTAGCAGGAGCAATTCCATCATGTATAATTGCACTACTAGTTGATTATTTATTTAGTAAAATTGAAGTTGCAGTTACTCCAAAAGGATTAAATCCAAAAGCACCAAAGAAAAATTATATAGCACTTAAAGTAATATCTGTTGTAGTTGTTGTTTCAATGTTGTTTGTTGTTTTTAGTTCAAGTTTTTCAGGTAAGAAAGATACAATAACTATTGGTTCTAAAGATTATACAGAACAACTTATACTTGGTAATGTTTATGCTGAATTAATAGAAAAAAATACAAATCTTAATGTTAAGAAAAATTTAAATCTAGGTGGTTCATCTGTTGCATTTAATGCAATTAAATCTGGTGAACTAGATATGTATGTGGATTATACAGGTACACTTTTGGTAAATGTAATGAAACATACTCCAATTAAAGATGCTGATGAAGCATATAAGGTTGTAAAAGATACTATGGAAAAAGAAAATCAGTTAACTTTACTTGACCCTCTTGGATTTAATAATACTTATACATTAGCCATGATGCCTGAGACTGCCGAAAAGTATGGAATAAATACTATTTCTGATTTGACTAAATATGGTAAAGACTTTACTTTCTCGCCAACTTTAGAGTTTGAAAATAGAGAAGATGGTCTTATAGGAATCGCTAGAGATTACGGATTAAAGTTTAAAGATGTAAAAGCAATGAATGGAAGTTTAAGATATACAGCTTTAGCTAATAATGAATCTCAAGTTATAGACGCATTCTTAACTGATGGTCTTATTAAAAAGTTCAATCTTAAGATACTAGAAGATGACAAAAACTTCTTTGTACCATATTATGCAGCTCCATTAGTAAGAGAAGATACTTTAAAGAAATATCCTGAGTTAGAAAAAGTTATGAATATGCTTTCAGGTAAAATAAATGAAGAGACTATGAGAGAACTTAACTATCAAGTTGATGAGCTTGGTAAATCACCAGAGGACGTTGCTCATTCATTCTTAGTTAAAGAAGGTTTAGTATAAAAAATTAATAGTTCCTATCAAAGACTTAAGTTATAGATAATATTTTATATATTGTCTATAACTTATTTTTATGTATATCAAAACAATGACTGAATTTTTTATTTAGAATTAAGTTTCAAATTGAATGAACAAGTACAACCAATTTTGAATATAAATATAATAAATGTGATTATATATAATTTTATTGTCTAGTTAATTAATATTGATACATAGTCTTTTTTCGATTAAATCGAAGGGAGGAGGTAGATTATTATGGATAATTATAAGAAAGTAAAGCAAGTATTATGGATAATTTTATTTGCTAATTTTGCAGTAGCATTATTAAAAATCATTATTGGTAATCAAATCAAGAGTTATAGTATGACAGCTGATGGATTCCATTCTCTGTCAGATGGAGCATCAAATATAGTAGGACTGATAGGCATTTTCTTTGCGTCTAAACCAAAAGATAAAAATCATCCTTATGGACATAAAAAATTTGAAATTATAACTAGCTTATTTATTAGTGGAATGTTGTTTGTTATAGCAATTAAGATAATTCTTAGTGCAGTGTCAAGAATATCCAATCCAATTACACCTTCTATAACTATAGAAAGTCTAATTGCTTTAGTAATTACACTTTTTATAAATATTTTTGTATGTATGTATGAATATAGGATTGGAACTAAACTGAATAGCTATGTCTTGATTTCAGATTCACTGCATACAAGAAGTGATATTTTTGTATCTCTAGGAGTATTAGTTACTCTAATTGGTGTAAAATTAGGATTCCCAGTAATAATAGAATCTATAGTACCTATTATAATCTCTGCATTTATAATTTACTCAGCTTATGGAATATTTAAGCCATCTATTGGAATTTTAGTAGATAGGGTAGCTGTAGAGGAGGATTATATAAGAGAAATTGTGTTTGAATTTAATGAAGTAAGAGATGTCCACAATATCAGAAGTAGGGGAAGTAAAAGTTCTATTTATATTGATATGCATGTGATGGTAGACCCCTTTATAAGTATAGAGCAATCTCATGATTTAACACATAAAATTGAAAAACAAATCCAAGAAGAGATTAATGAAAATGCTCAAGTAATAGTTCATATTGAACCTTTTTATAGCTTTTAATTTGGTTATAAAATGTCAATCGTAAAATTTTATAATTTATAAAAAAAATATTATACCATAAATAATTTATAAAAAATATTTATGGTATAATATTTTTTGTAAAGAAAAGAAGTCTTAATATATCTAAGGAGGAGTTTATAATGAGATACGTTGAATATGGGAAAACAGGGAAAATGGTTTCAGTAGTTGGTTATGGTGGATTAAGGTTTGATTTAGAGAAAAGCAATCAAGAAAATGCCGATTTAGTTAAATATGCATATGAAAAAGGTATTAATTACTTTGATACAGCACCAGGGTACTGTGATGATAGAAGTGAAGATATATTTGGACTAGCTTTTAGACAAATGATGGCGGAAGGTAAAACTGATTTTTATGTATCAACTAAAGAAAAACCAAAAGTTTGTGATACATCAGAAAAAGCTATAGCAGCTGTAAAAAAATCAATAGAGAGATTAGGCGTATCTAAAATAAATTTTTATCATGTATGGAATATTAGAAAGATGGAGCATTACGAACTAGCTATGAGACCTGGAGGTCAATATGAAGGATTATTAAAATGTAAAGAAGAAGGATTGATTGACCATATAGTATTCTCATCACATCAGCCAGGAGACGAAGTTATAGAGATTCTTGATGAAAATAAGTTTGAAGGTGTAACTATGGGAATCAATATATTAAACTTTCCATATAGATTAAAAGGAGCTAAATATGCTGTTGATAATGGATATGGTGTTGTAGCTATGAATCCATTAAGTGGTGGAACTATTCCAAAATACAATAAAGAGCTTTCTTTTTTAGCAAAAGATGATGAAAGCACTATAGAAGCCGCCTTAAGATTTAATATAGGAATTCCACAAATAAGCGTATCTTTGATAGGATTTAATAAAAAGCAAGATATAGATGATGCATGTAAGATTGCAGACGAAAATAGAATTTATTCAGATGAAGATATACATGACATTGAAACAAGATTAAATCAAAATATGAATGAAATATGTACAGGATGTGGGTACTGTAAGGTATGTCCAAAAGGTATTAATACTCCAGCTTACATGCTTTTTTATAATGAAAAGCAGATGTTTAAAAAGAGTGATGAAGAGATGACAAAATTAGTTTATGGATTAGGACATTGGAATTATACAATGAATAGTGATGCAAAAGCTGAAGAATGTATATCTTGTGGAAAATGTGAAATTGAATGTACTCAGCATTTACCTATAATCGATAGATTAAAAGAGATTAAAAAATGGGAAGAAGATGGAGTTAATAATGTTACAGTGTAATTAATTTATATTATGCTAGAAATTCATTATTTAGGAATACTTTAGAATATGGTTTTGGTATCTAAGGAGACAAGCTATAATATTGTCTCCTTAAATTATGTTTTTGTACTTTACTAATGAATACTATATATATAGTATCTATTTAAATATAGCATTAATAAAGTAAATATTGTGGTTGTAAATAAAGACTTATTCAATTAAAATAAAACAAGTAAGGATATTATAAAGGCGACTATTAAAATTAAGGGAATAAATTATAGGTAGTAACAAATCCTATATAATGAATGGATGGTGATATATATTGATGAGTAAAATATTAAAATACAAAAATGAGATGTTGTTATTTATATTAGTTGTAATAACCTATCTAATAATAACTAAGATATTTTTTTCAAAAACCACTATATTTTATGATTTGAACAATACTTATGATGTGTTATTAGATACAGATACTGGCGTTTTATTCAATTTAAATGTATTTGCTATAAATCAAGATAATAGTAAACACATATTATTTTCAGCAATTATATCAATTTTTGCATATCCAATATACTTATTTTGTACATCAATAGCAAATCCAGGAACAGCCGATTTTAATAGCGCTTATGGATTTGGATTGATTTGTCTACAAATAATAACTAGTGCGATGTCTATAACTTTAGTTTTTAATCATATTAAAAAGATAAAAATGCAGAGGTTAACTTTAATTTTACTTACTATGATAATGATATTTTCTTTCCCACAACTATTTATGACTTTGAATGTAGAGAGATTTATATATAGTCAGTTTTCGTTAATATTTTTTATACTTATTGCAAATAAGATGAAAGGAAAAAATTCTTATTTGATTGAATTAGCTGCTATCCCTTTGTTTGGAATAACTATTAGCAATATATATTTGTATTTTTTTAATATTATATTTGAATTTAAACTAAAATTAGGAAAAATATTAAAACATTTAGCTACATTTATCTTAATAGCATATATTTGTGTAGTTTCAACGAAATCTTATGAGAGCTTTATGAACCTTGGCAATGTAATACAGTATGACACGAAATTTATAAGAAGTGGGCCAATTTTAGAAAAAATTGCAATGATTATAGAAAGATTGTTGTATTCAGTTTTTTATTTTCCTGGAGCAGAGCTTAAAAAAGGTCTGTTTTTGCAAAATGGAGAAGTTGCGACAATACCAGTTATTCTTACATTATTAGCATTTTGTTTTTGTGTTTTGTCAGTTATTGAAAACTCAGAAAAAAGAGTTCCTAAACTATGTATGGGAATAATTATATTCAACTTAGTTTTACATGGGATAATAGGATATAATCTAGTTAATTCAAGTATCATGGCTATAAATTTTAGTTTTGCAGTTATAGTCTTATTGGCTTATTTTACTAAAGCACTTAGAAAAAATGAAAAAAATATGTACAATATATTTCTATCATTGTTACTGGTTACTATAATAATTAGTAATGTAAATGGATTTATAGAAATTTTAAATATAGGGATAAAGTCATATCCTGTTTAAAAAATAATATTGAAAGGGTAGTAAGTTTATGAAACAGACAAATACAAATGTAAAGCTTCTTACTAAAATTTCAGATTATATAAAACTAATGAGAATAAAGCAATATATAAAGAATTTCTTTGTATTTTCGGCTATAATTTTTTCAAATAACATACTAAATACAAATTTACTATTAAAGACATTTATTGCATTTGTATGTTTTTGTCTTATATCATCATCAGTATATGCATTGAATGATGCTATAGATATGGATAAAGATAAAAAACATCCTAAAAAACGTAATAGACCAGTTGCAAGTGGGAGAATAAGTAAAAAAAATGCTAATATACTATTTGTAATATTAGCTTTGATTTCAATTAGTTTATCAATAGTTGTTAATTTCAGATTGACTATAATTCTTGTTCTTTATTTGATAAATAATATATTATATTCTCTTAAATTAAAGAATATAATATTATTAGATGTGTTTTCAATATCTCTTGGATTTATATTTAGGGTTTATGCAGGGTGTGTAGCCATAGATGTAAACTTATCAAATTGGATAATATTATGTACCTTTTTCTTATCTTTGTACTTAGCTTTTGGAAAACGTAAAAAAGAAATAGAGACTTTAAGAGATGATGCAATTGAACATAGAAAGATACTAGAAGATTATGACATAGAAAATCTAAATCAAATGATGGTAGTTATGTTAAGTTCTACAATTGTGTGTTATGCTTTGTATTCTACAAGTAATCCAGAAAAACCACATATGATATTTACAACAATATTTGTAGTTTATGGTGTACTTAGATATAATTATATAATTAACACTACAAATGAAGGAAATCCTACCGAGATTGTATTAAAAGACTGGGCTTTAAAAATAAACGTAATATTGTGGATAATTGCATGTTTAATAATATTAATTTTTTAGTGAGAGGATGAGGAAATACTTATGAAAAAAAGTGTATTATTACTCGATGTAGATTATACTGTTATAAATACTGATAGCATGTTAGATTTTTTTATTTATTCTTTAAAAAATAAAACATTTAAAACTATTATAAAGGTGCCATATATTGTTTTTACTCTAGCTATGTACTTACTTAGAATAGTACCTTTGAAAAGAGCAAAAGAGGCAATCTTTCATCCAATAGTAGATTTTAGTGAAGAAGATTTAAAATTTTTTTTTGATGACTGTATTATGAAAAAAATTAACGAGTCTATGAAAAAAATTATTTACAAAAACAAAAAAGAACATAATGTTATAATTATGATAACAGCATCTCCATATGCGTATATGAAATACTTTAAACATTATGGTTTTGCAGATGAAGTCATAGGCACTGAGTTGTTTTATGAAAATTCAAGATATAAAAACCAATTTGTGGGGGAAAACTGTAAGGGAATTGAAAAAATACATAGAATAAAGGCTGTATTAGATAAGCTTGGGATAGAGATTGATTATGAAAATTCATATGCATATTCGGACTCTAAGAGTGATTTACCTATGCTTTCATTAGCTAAAAATGCTTTTTTGGTTAGTAAAAAGAATGGTGAGGTTATAGAACGAATAAATTCATAACTTAATGTCACTTAGAATAGGAGGGAATAGTTTGGGATATTTACACATATTAATTTTATCTATGGTTCCTGTAACAGAATTAAGAGGAGCCATTCCTATAGGTATTGCAATGGGTTTAAATCCTATGTGGGTTTATGTATTTAGTGTAATTGGTTCTACTTTGGTATCGATTCCCTTGATATTAACATTTAGGCATGTATTGCAATTTTTAAGAGGGAAAAAATTATTTAAAGGGATTGCAGATACAATTGATAGAAAAATAAATTCAAGAATGAAAAAATTAAAAAGTGTTTCAATGATAGGTATAATACTATTTGTAGGGATACCACTTCCAACTACAGGAACATGGACTGCATCTGCTATAGCTTCTATACTAAAAATGAGAATAAAAGATGCCTTTGTAGGAGTATTTATTGGTAATTTATTATCAGGAGTTATAGTTTCAGCACTTTCTCTACATATAATATAAAACTATCCAAGCAATATGTTTGGATAGTTTTTTTGTGAGTATCATTTAAATTCATTTTGCTCTAAAATGTTTACTATGGCTAAAGAAATATAGTATAGTATTATTTGTGAGGAAAGTACTAAAAATTTTCCTACTAATAAAATAAATTTTTTATATAGAATAAAATTTCAATCACAATAAATTTTAATTAATAGACTAAGGAGGTTTTAAGGTGGAAAATTCAAGCACTAATTTAGGAAATGAAAGTGTAGGAAAATTGTTATTTAAACTTGCTACGCCCGCTATTATTGCACAAATCGTAAATGTTTTATACAACATAGTGGATAGGATTTTCATTGGAAGAATGGAAAGTGGAGAAGTTGCTATGGCAGGTGTCGGAGTAGCATTTCCGATAATAATTATAATAACTTCATGTAGTTATTTAATTGGTATGGGAGGAGGACCATTAGCTGCTATAAAAATGGGTGAACAAGATAATGATGGTGCAGAGAAAATAATGAGTAATAGTTTTTCTGTATTAGTGATTTTAGCAATACTTTTAACTATAGGTTTTCAGATTGGAAAAGAGCCTTTGCTTTGGATGTTTGGGGCAAGTGAATCTACTATTGGATATTCAATGGATTATTTAAAAATTTATTTAATAGGTACAGTATTTGTTCAAATCTCACTGGGAATGAACACTTTTATAAATACCCAAGGATTTGCTACAACTGGTATGATTACAGTTGCTATAGGTGCTTTGATAAACATAATACTTGACCCAATTTTTATATTTGGTCTTAATATGGGTGTAAAAGGAGCTGCATTAGCCACTATAATTGCACAAGGTGTTTCTGCTATTTGGGTATTGGTGTTTCTATTTGGAAAGAAAAGTATACTTAAGATAAAAAAGAAGTATATGATACCTAAAGTAAGTATTATATTACCAGTCTTGGGGTTAGGAATATCTCCATTTATAATGCAATCTACAGAAAGTCTAGTACTTATAGCATTAAATAGTAAATTGCAGATGTATGGAGGAGATTTAGCAGTAGGTTCAATGGCTATAATGAGTAGTATAATGCAAATTCTTATGCTTCCTAATATGGGCTTTACACAAGGAGCACAACCAATAATAAGTTACAATTATGGTTCAGGACAACTTGATAGAGTCAAAAAGACATTTAAATTGTGCCTATTGTCATGTTTTACATATTCTACTATTTTGTGGATTCTACTTATGATGTTCCCTGCATTTTTTGTTGGTATATTTAATAAGAATCCGCAGTTACTTAGCATGACTAGTTGGAGTATAAAAATATATTTTGCAGGTTCTTTTATGTTTGGAATTCAACTAGCTTGTCAACAAACATTTTTAGCACTTGGAAAAGCAAAAATATCTTTGATTTTAGCTCTTCTTAGAAAAGTTGTACTTTTGATACCTTTAATATTTATACTTCCAACATTTTTTAATGAAAAACTTTTTGCAGTACTTTTAGCAGAGCCAATTGCAGATATAACAGCAGCTACTATAACAGCAATCTGTTTCTTTATATTTTATAAAAGCTCTCTATCAAAATCTAAAACGACAGAAGAATAATATATATAATATAAAATTTCCATGAAAATATTTTAATAGATAAAAATTAGAATTTGTATTTTAATTTAATAAGATATTTTCTATAATGTATAAAGATATAAAGTTGAATTAATTTTTAAAATTACAATAAGAAAAATGTAAGTATTTGCAATATTAATGGTATAATATTTACAGATATGATAATTAATAAAAGGAAAGGATGTTTATATAATGGAAAATGATTTAACAATGCAAGAATTACTTGACCAGCAAGAACAAGTATTCAGCAAAGTGAAAGTTGGAGAATTAATAACTGGAAAAATAATTGCAGTGAGAAATGATGAAGTACAATTAGGATTAGACTACGGGTTTGATGGGATAATACCTATAAGTGAATTAAACATAGAAAAAAATCAATATATAGAAGACTTATACCATATAGGTGATGAAGTAAGTGCTGTAATAACAAAAGTATCTCAAAAAGATGGGACAATAACTTTATCTAAATTACAACTTGATAAAAGAAATGATTTTGCAGAATTACAAAAAGCTTATGATGAACATAGAATAATAACTGTAAATGTTGAAAAAAATATAGACAAAGGTGTATTTGCTAATTACAATACATATACATTTTTTATACCAATCTCTCAACTTGATACAAAGTTTATTACAGATACATCTAAATTTGTTGGTCTTAATTTAGAAGTTTATATAAGAGACTTTGATATTAGAAAGAATAGACTTGTAGCATCTCATAGAGATGTATTACAAGAACGTATAAATAAAGAGAAAGAGGAAAGAAGAGCTCAAATTAAAGCAGAAAAAGAAGCTGAAAGAGCTAGAATCAAACAAGAAAGAGAAGAAGAAAAAGCTCGTATTAAAGTAGCAAAAGAAGAATTATTTAATTCTCTTGAAGTTGGACAAAAAAGAGATGGTAAAGTAACGAAGATAATGTCTTATGGAGCATTTGTGGATATTGGTGGAATTGAAGGATTAGCACATATAAATAATTTAGCTTGGGCAAGGGTTGAAAATGTTGAAGATGTTGTTTCAGAAGGTCAAGAAGTAGAAGTTTATGTGTTAGATGTAAATAAAGATACTAAAAAAATTGCATTAGCATTAAAAGACATAAATAATGACCCATGGGATTTAATAGCAAAAGAAGTGAAAATTGATGATGTTGTTAATGCTAAGGTTCTTAGAATAATAGAAAAGGGAGCTTTTGTTCAAATTAAAGAAGGTGTAGATGCTTATTTACCGATATCTGAATTGAGCGATACTAGAGTTGCTAAAGTTACTAATATTGTTAATATTGGAGATGAAGTTAAAGTTAAAATTCTTGACTTTAAACCAAAGACTAAAAGAATGTTAGTTTCAGTAAAAGAAGCGACTAGAGAGCCAGAAGAAGATATAACAGAATACCTAGAAGTAGAGGAATCTTTAGGAAGTATTGGAGAATTATTTAAAGATAAATTTAAAGATTTAGAAGTATAAAATAATTTAAAATGGGGCTGTTTTAAAACATTACTCTGTCTATTATGACAGCTTTAGTTTTGAAATAGCCCTTTAGCTATCTACAAAAAATTATATAAAATATCAGGAGGAAACTTAATGAAAAAGTCTATTATAGATGTACATTGTCATACCTTAATAAGTGGACATGCACATAGTACTTTTAAAGAAAATGTCGAAGAAGCAGTTCATAAAAATATAAAATATCTAGGAATATCAGACCATGGACCTAATATGCCAGGAGGGCCACATCCATTTTATTTTTATAATTTACATCTACTTCCACGAAAAGTACAAGATGTAAGAGTCCTTAGAGGAATAGAAGGAAATATAATGGATTATGATGGAAATTTAGATGTTCAGGAAGATATGTTACAGCATCTAGACTATGTAATTGCAAGTCTTCATAGACCTTGTATAATTTCAGGAACAAAAGAAGAAAATACAAATGCTATTTTGAATGTAATGGATAAACCTAAAGTAAAAATAATTGGTCATCCAGATGATAGTAGATATCCTTTAGATTATGAATCTATAGTAAAGAAAGCTAAAGAAAAAAATATTCTTTTGGAAATAAATAATTCCTCATTAAGTTCAAACTCTCATAGAACTGGAACTTGGGAAAATGCAAGTCACATGTTAATGTTATGTAAAACACATGGGGTAAGAGTGATTCTTGGTACAGACTCTCATATATGTTATTCTATAGGCGAATTTGAAAATGCAGAGAAAGTTTTAAAATCAGTAGATTTCCCAGATGAATTGGTCATAAATTATCATGAAGACGAAATTATAGAGTTTTTTGATATAAATTTTTAGAATCGTGGGAGTGAAAAAATTTGAGTAAAAATAAGTTTATCTATATGAATTATTATGACAATGGTTATTTTAAAAAAGGAATGGTTATATATATGCTTTTAGCACTTGTAATTTTAGCTACAATTTTTATATATTCAACTAAAATCTTATATCTTTTATGTATAGTAACAGCAGTTTTTCTTTTTAAACAAGGACGTGATTTTTTTAATAAATATGAGGGAAAAGTGTATCTTACTCTTGATAATCATTCAATATTAATAAATAATCAATGTATATTCAGTATAAAATCCAAAAAAAATCAAAAGTTTAACTATAAAATAATAGAAAAAATAGAAGTGGTAAAAAAAGTATTAAATATATACACAGACGATTCTAATTATAAAATAAGATTGAGTGCACTGAGCTTTGAAGATGAAAAAAAATTATTAAATATTATAGACGAAAAGTTGAAAAAATTTAAGGGATAACACTATACTGTTTTTAATAGTTAGCATGGTTTATAAAATTACTTGTTAAAAATAAAAAATAAAAAAATATAGATATTTATTTTTTTTGTGTTGACAATATATTTTAATGTGTATATAATAACTATTAAATCAAAATATTTAGAAAATTTAAATGATTAAAAAAGCGATGAATAGAAGCAGTAAGAACAATGAAACTTTCAGAGAGCTAAAGTATGGTGTGATTTAGTAGTTGATAGTTCTGAACTTGTCTAGGAGCTGTTTCCTAAGATTTATGTCTTAGGATAATCGGAGTAATTCCACGTTATAGGAAATATAGTCATTATAATTATTTATGTTGGCTATTACTAAGAGAGCTTTTTAGAAAGCTAAATAGAGTGGTACCGCGAGCAAAACCTCGTCTCTAATTTTACTAGAGATGGGGTTATTTTTATTCTAATGATAAAATTAATATTTATTCTTATGAATTAAATGGGGTAGGATTGCGTCGATATAAGGTATACTGGATACAAAAAACATAAAAGGGGGAAATAACATGAAATATGGAAAGTATAAAAAGTATGGAAAAATGCAAATAGAAAATCGTAAATGGCCAGACAAAGAGATATTTAAGGCTCCAATTTGGTGTAGTGTTGATTTAAGAGATGGAAATCAATCACTACCAACACCTATGAGTGTAGATGAAAAAGTCAGAATGTTCAAAATGCTTTTAGATACAGGATTTAAGGAAATAGAAGTGGGATTTCCATCAGCATCAAATACAGAGTACACATTCTTAAGAAAATTAATAGATGAGAATATGATTCCAGATGATGTAACTATACAAGTTCTTACACAATCCAGAGCTCATCTTATAGAAAAAACATTTGAATCAATAAGAGGGTGTAAGAAAGCAATTATACATTTATATAATTCTACATCAGTTCTTCAAAGAGAAGTAGTCTTTAATATGAGTAAGCAAGAAATAATAGATATAGCAGTTGAAGGGGCAAAATTGTTCAATGAAGAGATAAAAAAATATCCAGAGACAGAGTTTACTTTTGAATATTCACCAGAAAGTTTTACAGGAACAGAAATGGATTATGCACTTGAAATATGTGAGGCAGTGATAGATGTCTGGAAGCCAACTCCACAAAAGAAAGTGATAATAAATCTTCCATCAACAGTGGAAATGGCAACACCAAATGTATACGCAGACCAAATAGAATGGTTTTGTGAAAATGTAAGTTGTAGAGATTCTATCATATTAAGTTTGCATACTCATAATGATAGAGGGACTTGTACAGCAGCAAGTGAACTTGGATTATTAGCTGGGGCAGATAGACTTGAGGGTACCTTATTTGGAAATGGTGAAAGAACTGGGAATATGGATATAGTGAATGTCGGACTTAATCTTTATACACAAGGAATAGACCCAGAGTTAGATTTTAGCAATATTGATAAGATAAGAGAAATATATGAGGGATGTACAAAACTTGTAGTCCATGATAGACATCCATATGCAGGGAATCTTGTACATTGTGCTTTTTCTGGTTCTCATCAAGATGCTATTAGAAAAGGCATGATAGCAATGAAAAACAGAGCTAATGATTACTGGGAAGTTCCATATTTACCAATAGACCCTCATGATATAGGAAGAGAATACAAAGAGATTATTAGAATAAATAGCCAATCCGGAAAAGGAGGAGCTGTTTATATAATGGAAACAGATTATGGATTTATGATACCTAAGAATATGCATTCTGATTTTGGAAATGTAGTAAAAATGGAATCTGATAGAATAGGGGAAGAGCTTAGCAGTGAAGCAATATTTAACTTATTTAAGAAGGAATATATTGATGTTGAGAGCCCTTATAAAGTTAAAAAATATAAAATAAAATCAATGGATGAACTAAACTATGAAAATGATGATTCTAATGATACTAATATGATTGAGATGACCGCAAGAGTAACTTACATGGGAAATGAACAAAGAATTGTTGGTATAGGAAATGGACCTGTAGATTCGTTTAATAATGCATTAAAAGAATGTGGCATGAAAGATTACAAATTCAGATACTATTGGGAGCATGCATTAGAAGAAGGCTCACATTCAAGAGGTGTCGCTTATGTAGGGATAGAACACAATGATAAAGTCTATTTTGGTGTAAGTATATCAGAAAATATAAATACAGCAGCTATTAATGCACTTATGAACGCAATAAATAAAAGTTATATTGAGGAGGAAGTAAAAGATGGGGATGACTATAACACAGAAAATCTTAGCAAAACATGCTAATTTAAATGAGGTTAAGAAAGGGCAGCTAATTGAAGCAGATTTAGATATAGTTTTAGGAAATGATATAACATCACCAGTAGCAATTAGAGAGTTCGAAAAATTAGGTATTGAAGATGTTTATGATAAGACTAAAGTAGTAATGGTCTTAGACCACTTTGCACCTAACAAAGATATAAAAAGTGCAGAGCAATGTAAGTTTACAAGAAGTTTTGCGAAGTCAAAAGGCGTTATAAATTTCTTTGATGTAGGAGAGATGGGAATAGAACATGTTCTTCTTCCTGAAAAAGGGATAGTAACAGCTGGAGATGTAATTATAGGTGCAGATTCCCATACTTGCACATATGGAGCCTTAGGAGCATTTTCCACTGGAGTAGGCTCAACTGACATGGGAGCAGGTATGGCTACAGGAAAATGTTGGTTTAAGGTACCTGGAGCAATAAAATTTATATTGAAGAATAAACCAAATAAATGGATAAGTGGTAAAGATGTAATACTTCATATAATAGGTAAGATAGGTGTTGATGGTGCACTTTATAAGTCAATGGAGTTTTGTGGAGATGGAGTAAAGTATTTATCTATGGATGATAGATTTACTATTTGTAATATGGCAATAGAAGCAGGTGCTAAAAATGGAATTTTTTCAGTAGATGATAAAACTATGGAATATATAAATTCACATAAGTGTACAACAATAACGAAAGATGTAAGTGTATATGAAGCAGATGAAGATGCTGTTTATGATGAAGTATATGAAATTGATTTAGCTGAATTAAAAGAGACAGTAGCTTTTCCTCATCTTCCTGAAAACACTAAAACAGTAGATGAGATTGATAAGGATATAAAGATAGACCAAGTTGTAATCGGTTCTTGTACAAATGGAAGAATATCAGACCTTGAAGTAGCGGCTGAAATCATGAAAGGTAAAAAAGTAGCAGATGGAGTCAGAGTAATGATATTCCCTGGAACTCAACAAGTATATCTTGAAGCTATAGAAAGGGGTTATATCACTACATTTATAGAGGCAGGAGCAGCAGTTTCCACTCCAACTTGTGGACCTTGTTTAGGAGGTCATATGGGAATACTTGCATCAGGAGAAAAATCAATTTCAACAACAAATAGGAACTTTGTAGGAAGAATGGGGCATGTTGATTCAGAAGTATATCTTTCAAGCCCAGCTGTAGCAGCAGCATCAGCTATAGCTGGTAAAATATCAAAACCATCAGAGATAATTTAAAGGAGGTAAAGTTTATGATTGCTAATGGAAGTGTTTTTAAATTCGGAGATAATATAGATACAGATGTAATAATACCAGCTAGATATTTAAATATAGCTGATTATAAAGAATTAGCTATGCATTGTATGGAGGATATTGATGATAAATTTGTTTCTAAGGTAAAAAAAGGAGACATTATAGTTGCCACTAAAAACTTTGGTTGTGGTTCATCAAGAGAACATGCTCCAATTGTAATAAAAGAAAGTGGAGTATCCTGTGTAATTGCTTCTACTTTTGCTAGAATATTCTTTAGAAACTCTATAAATATAGGGCTTCCTATACTTGAATGTGAAGAGGCTGCTAACAATATAGAAGAAGGAGATAATATAGAAGTAGATTTTTCTACAGGTGTCATAAAAAATATAACAAAAGGAAAAGAGTATAAGGCAGAACCATTTCCTGAGTTTATGCAAAATATTATACTAAATGAAGGCTTAATCAATTCAATAAAAGTAAACAGGGGGTAGTGGGTTATGAATTATAATATAGCAGTCATAAAAGGTGATGGTGTTGGACCAGAAATAATAGAAGAAGGTATAAAGGTTCTAAATAAAATTTGCTTTAAATTTAACCATAGATTCGATTGTGAATATGTATTAGCTGGAGGATGTGCTATAGATGAAACTGGAGAGGCCTTACCAAATAAAACTGTTGAAGTTTGTCGAAAAAGTGAGGCTGTATTACTTGGTGCTGTTGGAGGTCCAAAGTGGGATAAATGTAAGGGTGATATAAGACCAGAAGCAGGTCTTTTAAAGTTAAGAGAGTCATTGGGATTATTTGCTAACTTAAGACCAGCTACAATGTATGAAAGTATAAAAGAAGCTTCACCACTTAGAGCAGATATAGTTGAGAAAGGCATTGATTTTATTGTTGTGAGAGAGTTAACAGGGGGCATTTATTTTGGAGAACGTGGAAGAAAAATTATTGATGGTATTGAAAATGCTTATGATGTAGAGACATATAACGAGAATGAAATAAGAAGAATTGGAAAAAGAGCTTTTGAAATAGCTAGAGATAGAAAAGGAAAACTTATAAGTGTGGATAAGGCAAATGTGCTTGAGAGTTCAAGACTATGGAGAAGTATAATGGAAGAACTAGCTAAAGAGTTTGAGGATGTAGAGTTATCTCATATGTATGTTGATAATGCTGCGATGCAAGTTGTAAGAGACCCTAGTCAGTTTGACGTAATAGTAACTAATAATATATTTGGAGATATAATATCTGATGAAGCATCCATGATTACAGGTTCTATAGGTATGTTACCATCAGCATCACTTAGAGAAGATAGTTTTGGTATGTATGAGCCAATACATGGAAGTGCACCTGATATAGCAGGAAAAAATATTGTAAACCCAATTGCAACTATTCTATCTGTAAGCATGATGCTAAGACATAGTTTTAATTTAGAAGAGGAAGCTAAGTGTATTGAAGATGCTGTGCAAAGTGTACTTAATAAAGGCTATAGAACTAGTGATATTTATAATGGTATGGGAACTGTTGTAGGAACTAAGGAAATGGGCGAATTAATAGTAAATGAAATTTAGAATTATAATTTAATTTATATAATACAGATTGAATGTATGATTTGGGAAATTAGTAAAAAATCTGTTTTAATATAGTTTATTTTTAGAGTACAATATGGTTTTAAGTAATTTTAATTACATAAAACCATATTGTGTTTTTTTTAGAAAGTAATACATAAGATTAAAGTCATCATATCGAAATAGTCTATTTTTAGTATTAGAAGTTTGCAGGTATTTAATTAATATTATATAATATATTTTAGAATTATTTAATATTAAGCAACTATCAATGTAGGTTAGGAGATGGATTTTTTGGCAAAGTATAAGGTTTTAAAGAAGCAAAATAGTAGCAAATCTTGTTTAGTTTGTGGAACACAAAATGAACTAGGACTTAAAGCAGATTTTTATGAACTTGAAAATGGAGAACTTGTATCAATTTGTAATACAAAAGATTGGCATCAGAGTTATCCAGGAAGAGTACATGGAGGTATGTCTGCTGCAATATTGGATGAGACTATTGGAAGAGCTGTAAGTATAAATGATGACCAAATTTGGGGAGTGACAGTATCTTTAGAATTGAAATATAAAAAGCCAGTGCCAACGGATGCGACTATAAAAGTTGTTGGAAGAATAACTAAAGAAAATAGGAAATTGTTTGAAGGTACAGGTGAAATCATTCTACCAAATGGAGATGTAGCAGTGACAGCAACTGGAAAATATATGAAAATGCCTATTGGTCAAATTTCAGAAGGCGACTTTTCTGATGAAGAATGGTTTTTCGAAGAATCAAAAGAAAATGTAGAATATATTGAACTTTAATTAAAAAAAGTTTATATCTAAAAAACATAAAATTAAAAAATTCTATAAAAAATATAAAATAAAAATAAATTAGCTATACTAAAAAGATTTCTCTTAATAGCATTAAATTTACATATCAAAAAAATTAATTTACATAGCTAAAAAGTCTATTTTTTTTGAGAGTATATTTCAGAATATTCATACTTGTGATGATGTGCGAAATGAATGATTTCATAAAATATATAATAAAAATTATATATAAAAAATAAATTTTATGTTGACATAGTTAATTCAGCTTGATATTATAGTTATTAAAAATAAGGACAGTAAAAACGCTATCCATATTACAAACTAAAAAAGGGGGGAATTATAATGAGTAAGAAATTATTTATTCCTGGTCCTATTGATGTTAAAGAAGAAGTCTTGCAAAAGATGGCTACACCAATGATAGGACATAGAGGAAAAGATGCATCTGTACTCCAAAAGAGTATAAGTGAAAAAATGCAAAAACTATTCTATACAAACAACACGATACTTTTATCCACGTCATCCGGAACTGGTTTAATGGAAGGCTCCATTCGTTCCTGTACATCCAAAAAGGCAGCAGTATTTTCCTGTGGATCCTTTGGTGATAGATGGTACAAAATGGCAGTGGCTAATAATGTCCCAGCGGATATATTTAAAGTTGAATTAGGAGAGGCAACAACACCAGAAATGGTTGATAAGGTGCTTTCTACTGGAGAATACGATTTAATAACTGTAACTCACAATGAAACTTCAACTGGAATAAGAAACCCAATAGAAGAAATTGGAGAAGTTGTTAAAAAGTATAAAGATGTGGTCTACTGTGTAGACACTGTAAGTTCAGCCGGTGGAATAAAAGTCGAGGTTGATAAGATTGGAATAGATATTTGTATAACATCAGTACAAAAAGCACTGGGATTACCACCAGGAATGTCTATTTGCACATTTTCTCAAAAAGCAATCGATAGAGCTAAGCAAGTACCTTTTAGAGGAGTATATCTTGATTTGTTAGCAATGTATGAATACTTAATCAAGAAAAACTACCAATACCCTTCAACACCATCTCTTTCTCACATGTTCGCTTTAGATTTCCAATTAGATAATATATTAGATGAAGGCTTAGATAACAGGTTTAACAGACATGAAGACATGGCAAACTTAGTTAGAAACTGGGCTAAAAAACACTTCCAAATTTTTACCAATGAAAATCACTTATCCAATACACTTACTGTTATAGAAAATACTCAAGGTATTAGTGTATCAAATTTAAATTCAAAATTACAAGAACGAGGATTCCAGATAGCAAATGGCTATGGCGATTTAAAAGAAAAAACTTTTAGAATTTCACATATGGGTGACTATACTGTCGAAGATGTACAAGAATTACTAGATAATATTGATGATATATTAGGTTTTAATAAATAATATTATAAAATTATGTATTTTTAATAGAAATTTATAATATATAGTAGAATATATTTTATAAAAATTACATATTAAATTTTTAACAAAGAATAGGGAAATTTGATATGACTTTAATAAAAAAATATTTTGAAAATTATATAAACAGAAAGTTAAACTAAATAAAGTGTTTTATGGATAAAAATACTTTAAAAAATAAAAATTGGGAAAATTAAGTGAATAAAAATTGGAGGAGTTTGTTATGTATAATATATTAATTACTGATGGAATAGAGAAAGAAGCAGCGAGAAAATTGAGAGAGTTAAATTTTAATGTGATAGAGCAGTTTTATGAAAAAGATGTTTTAGGAGATAAACTTAAAGATGTTGATGTACTTGTAGTACGTTCAGCTACTAAAGTTACTAAGGATGTAATAGATAAAGCATTAGAGGGCAAAAAATTGAAGTTAATAGTAAGAGGTGGAGTAGGATTAGATAACATAGATGTTAAATATGCAGAAGCTAATGGCATAAAAGTTATGAATACTCCAAATGCAAGTAGTATATCTGTTGCAGAGCTTACAATAGGTCAATTATTTGTACTTGCAAGATTCATAAATACTGCAAATGTAACTATGAGAGATGGAAAATGGGAGAAGAAAAAATATAAAGGTACAGAAATTAATGGAAAGACACTTGGACTTATCGGTTTTGGAAGAATTGCAAAAGAAGTTGCAAAGAGAGCCGAACTATTAGGTATGGATGTCATATATACTGACATAATGGGTGAAGCACAAGGCTTTAACAAATATAGATTCTGTGATATGGAAGAAGTTTTAGAAAAGGCAGATTTCTTATCTTTACACATACCATTTGATAAGAATAAGGGGGCAGTAATAACTGAAAAAGAAATAAACAAGATGAAAGATGGTGCTTATTTAATAAACTGTGCAAGAGGCGGTTTAGTTGATGAGAAAGATTTACTAAAAGCATTAGATGAAGGTAAATTATCAGCAGCTGCTATAGATGTTTATGAACAAGAACCTACATTAAATCTAGACTTAGTAAATCATCCAAGAGTTTCTCCTACACCTCATATTGGGGCATCTACAGTAGAAGCTCAAGAAAGAATAGGAGAAGAAATAGTAAATGTGATTCAAGATTTCTTTCTTGACTTTAATAATCTAATAGAGGTAGCATTATAAAATATTTATATAATTAGGGGGAAATGAGTAATGGCAACTATTAAACCATTTAAGGCGATTAGACCAAATAAATATATAGTAGATAAAGTAGCAGCACTTCCTTACGATGTTATGAACAGTAAAGAAGCTAGAAAAATTGCAGAAGGGAATCCATATTCATTTTTGCATATAGATAAATCAGAAATTGATTTAGATGAAGATATAGATTTATATGATGAAAAAGTTTATTTAAAAGCGCGAGAAAATTTAGATGAATTTCGACAACAAGAAATTCTAGTAAAAGATGATAAAGAGTGTATATATATATATAAACAAATCATGGATGGTAGAGCTCAAGTTGGTATAGTAGCATGCATATCAGTTGATGAAAGCTTAAATGGAACAATAAAAAAACATGAATACACTCGACCAGAAAAGGAAATTGATAGAACTAAGCATATAAAATACTGTGATGCTAATACGGGAACTATACTTGTAACTTATAAACATCAAAGATTGATAGATGATATAATCAATGATTTTATGGATAATAATGACCCTTTATACGATTTTGTAACAGATGACAAGATAGAGCATACAGTATGGAAGATTGAGAATGATGATATAATATGTAATTTAGTAGATGAATTTGGGAAATTAGATTATCTATATATTGCAGATGGTCATCATAGGACAGCTTCAGCAGAAAATGTAGCAAAAGAAATGAGAGCTAAAAATCCAAACTATACTGGAAAAGAAGAATTTAATTATTTTATAGCTATGATTGCACCAGATGAGAACCTAATGGTTTTGGATTATAATAGAGTTATCAAAGACTTAAATGGTTTAAGTGAGGAAGAATTTATAAATAAAATAAAAGAAAATTTTGAGCTAGAAGAAATAGAAGGAAAAGAAAAATATAAACCTGACAAAAAAGGAACTTTCGGGATGTATCTAGGCAATAAATGGTACAAAATGGAGGCTAATAAGAATTTATTAGAAATAGAAGACCCTGTTGATTCATTAGATATTTCTATATTACAAGACTATGTTATTGATGCTATTTTAGGAATCGAGAATCCTAGAGTAGATAAAAGAATTGACTTTATTGGTGGTATAAGAGGTCTTGAAGAATTAGAAAAAAGAGTTAATGAAGATATGAAGATAGCTTTTGCAATGTATCCAACTAGTATTGAGGATTTGATAAGAGTAGCAGATGCAGGCAAGATAATGCCAGCAAAATCAACATGGTTTGAACCTAAAGTAAGATGTGGGCTATTTCTACATGAAATAAATGAATAATTAAACAAGGGCTAAAAAGTGAGATTTACACTTTTTAGCCCTTGTTTTTGTTCAAAGTTATATATGATATATAAACACTAGAAGATAATATTTTTAATAATAGTTACCTTTTTTTAGAAAATGGATAATTTTAATATATAGATAGTAGTATTCTATGTTATAATTTAGAATGAAAATTTATGTTTTATAATAATAAATTATATTTTCATTCTAAATTATAAAAATGAAAAAATAAAAGGACATTATAATGTTATGCTAGAATTATTATCCGATAATACATATTATTTTTTTTGTATGAAATTAAGGGGATAGTAATTAATTAGAAAAGGAATGAATAATAATGAATATATTACATTATCAGTTTTGATAAATTAAAAATAGAGTTAGAGTTCTTAATATTTATTAAGAGTAAAGTATGAACCAAGGTTTTATAAATAAATCTGAAAGTATGTTGTTTAATTCTAATATAGGAAGAAATAAAATATTTATTAAAAAATCTTAAAAATAGGAATGAATGCAAATGTTTGCAAAATGAATAAAGAATACTCGGTTTTAGTTAAATATTTTTTCTATTTTAAGATAATTTCCTACTGAAGAATTAAATAACGTAATTATATAATGAGGATGTGAGTATGATTAACAGACTAAAGCCAAGAATATTAGGTATTAGTATCTTGTTTATTATTATAATTATTTTAACGGGTGGTGCTATTTTTAAGTTCAAGTTTAAATTAGATAATAAGTTAAAGGAAACCACACATACATATTTGTCCGAGTTTACAGAACATAATATAATTAATCTCAAGACAAAACTTAGTGGTCAATTTGACATGCTTGAATCTATTGCTAATTTTATTGGAAATTTGAACAATATAAATGATGAAATGGTAATTGATTTAATGGATTCTAGTGTAAATCGAAGTTCTTTAACTAGTATGACTGTTTCTAGATTGGATGGAAAAAGTTATTCTAATGATGGAATCATCAGTAATATTCAAGATAGAGATTACTTTAAAAAAGCTAAGAATGGGGAAAGGAATATATCAGAGCCTTTAAAATCTAGTATCGATAAAAAAGAAATAATAGTTTTATCAGCACCCATTTATAAAAGTGGGAAAATAGTGGGTGTTTTAAGTGGAATTTATGATTCAACAAAGTTAAATGAATTATTAGGATTATCAGCATTTGATGAAAAGGCAGATGTTTTTGTTGCAAAAAAAAATGGAGATATAATTGCTCAAAGTACAAATAGTAAAATGATATCCTGTATATTTAAACTTTTCAACAAAGATAATTGTAATGAAGTAGATTGTATAAAAACCATAAAAGAAAATATGAAAAATGATAAATCGGGATATTCTAATTATAATTTAGATAATGAGAAATTTATGCTAAATTATCGACCACTTGGGATTAATGATTGGTATGTTTTTTCTGTTGTACCAAATGAAATAGTGTCTATTCAGTCAGAAAATATATCTTATGATGTATATATATTCGCATTGGAAATACTACTAGTTATATTGATTTTCATAGTATACATAGCCTACATTATAAATAATAATACTAGGGTCATTATAAACGAAAAAGAAAAGTTTAAAGCACTTACAGATAATATACTAGGAGGTGTTAAAAACTGTCTGAAAGATGAAGATATGACTATGTCATATGTAAGTCAAGGGTTTCTAGAACTTACAGGTTACTCTGATGAAGATTTAAATAGAATATTTAAAAATAAATTTAAAGATATGATTTACAAAGAAGATATAGACAAGTTTAATCGTACTATCCTAAATCAGTTAGAAAAACAAGATAAAATTGAAGTTGAATATAGAATTGTAAAAAAAGATGGAAGTATAATTTGGATTTTAGAGAGAAGTAAATCTATAAAGGATAACAAAGGAAATGAGTGTATTCAGGGAGTTTTAACTGATATAACAGAACTTAAAAAGACACAAGAAGAGCTAAATTCAAAACGATTTGAAATAGAAGCTATTAATAATAATATTGTTGGTGGTATAGTTATAACTGAGATAAATGATGATTTTGACAGTATATATTTAAATGAAGGATATTTAAATATGATTGGATATACACGTAAACAACTGAAAGACGAACTAAATAATAAGTTAATAAAACTGATTTTTAAAGATGATAGAAGAGGACTTATTGATAGTATTAATGAACAACTCAAAATAAGTGATACATTTGCGAGTGAACAAAGAATAGAGAAAAGGGATGGAACTATTATATGGATTTTATTAAAAGGTAGAAAAATAGTTTATGAAGATGGGAAATCTGTATTGTGTAGTGTTATTGTAGATATTACTTCTGCTAAACTATTAGAACAACAGCTTAAAAAAAGTGAAGAACGTCATGAGATTATTATAAAACAGACTCAAAATATCATAGTAGAATGGGATATAGAAAAAGACAAAATGAACATTTCTCCAAACTGGTATAATAAGTTTGGCTATGACCCTATAACTGAAAATGCAACAAAAAATCTAATTAAATCAGTAGATATATATCAGGATGATATGGATAAATTTATTTCATTAATTAAACTTACTTCAGAAGGTAGTGAATATGAAGAGTGTGAAATTAGACTTAGAATTAGGGATACTACTTATGCCTGGTTTAGCATAAAGGCAACAACACTTTTTGATGATAATGGAATGCCTTATAAGGTTGTAGGGAGTTTGACTGATATTGATGAGGTAAAGCGAGAAGCTGAAAAATTGAAAGAAAGGGCAGAAAAAGACCCTTTGACAGACTTATATAATAAAAAAGCATCTCAATCGCTTATAGAAGAGTACATAACATTAGATAAAAAAAGAAAAGGTGCTTTAATGATTATTGATATTGATGATTTTAAAGGAATAAATGACAATTTAGGGCATTTATATGGGGATGCTGTGTTAAGTGAAATTGCAAGTGATTTAATTAATTTATTTAGGGCATCTGATATAGTAGGAAGAATTGGTGGAGACGAGTTTATTGTTTTTATGAAAGACGTTTCTGAAATAAGAGATATTATAAATAAAGCTGAAGAATTGGTTAAAGCCTTTGAAAGGTCTTTTGTAGGGGCAGGAAACAATTATAAGATATCCTTAAGTGTAGGGATTGCTAGATTTCCACAAGATGGTCTGGATTATATGCAGTTATTTAGACGTGCAGACATAGCTCTTTATTCAGCTAAAGGAAAAGGTAAAAATTGTTATACATTATATGATAAAAGAATTGATAGAGCACAATATATAACTAATACAAGAAATACGTATGAAAATGTCAATATAGATAGGACTTTTAAAGAACATATAACAAACTATATATTTGATATACTATATGAATCAAACGATATAGAAATGGCAGTAAACTTAATTCTAGATATTGTAGGTAGGCATTTTAATGTAAGTCGTGTCTATATATTTGAAAACTCAGATGATAATTTAGCTTGTAAGAATACATTTGAATGGTGCAATGAGGGGATAAGTTCAGAAATTGATAATCTTAAAAATATTTATTATGATGATTTAGGCAATTATCTTTTAAACTTTAATGCAGATGGATTATTTTATTGTAATGATATTGATAGTTTGGGTAGTGATGAGAAAAAAATACTTAAGCCACAAGATATACGTTCAATATTACAATGCAAAATTTTGGAGGGTGATGAATTTAGAGGTTTTGTAGGTTTTGATGAATGTTCATATAATCGTATGTGGACTAGTGATGAAGTAAATACACTAACCTTTATATCTAAAACACTTAGTATGTTTTTATTAAAAATGCGTATACAAAACAAGCTAGAAGAGTCTTTAAAGATTCAAAAGTCTGTAATGGACAATATGGATATATGGGCGTATGTTGTTGATAGAAATACTTATGAATTGTTATTTATAAATAAAAAAATGCTTGAGTCAGCACCAAATACTCATATAGGGGATTTATGTTATAAGGCAATCTTAAACAATCAAAACAAACCTTGTAAAAAATGTCCTATGAGGCATTTAAAAGATAGCAGTGATACTTGTAAATCATTTATGCGTAATAAAAAATTTGATATAAATGCAAATATAACTACAACTACTCTGAAATGGTTTGATGGCAAAGATGCATGCTTAATATTTGGGAATGAAGTAAGTAGTTTTGAGCCTGAAGAAAATGTTTAAAATATAGTATTATGAATTTACTTAAAATCACAATTTAAATTTATTAGACTTAAAATGTCTATATAAATTATTTAAGTTGTGGTTTTAAGTATTTTTTGTGATATAATTAAGCGTTAAGAACAAAATAAAAAGATACTTTTGTATGAAAAATATTTGTTAAATATATATTGAGCAGGTGATAATATGGAAAATAAGTTTTTACCAATAAGTAAACAAGACATGATAGATAGAGGATGGGAAGAATTAGATTTTGTTCTAGTTACAGGAGACGCATATGTAGACCATCATAGTTTTGGGACAGCAATAATATCTAGGGTTTTAGAGAATGCTGGATATAAGGTTGGAATAATAGCACAACCAGATTGGAAGACTACAGACGACTTTATGAGGTTAGGAAAGCCTAGACTTGGGTTCTTAGTTAATGCAGGAAATATGGATTCAATGGTTAACCATTATTCTGTTAGCAAAAAACACAGAGATAAAGATATGTATTCTCCAGGTGGAAAAATGGGTTATAGACCAGATAGAGCGACTATAGTTTATTGCAATAAAATAAGAGAAGCATATAGCGATGTTGCAATAATCATAGGAGGGATTGAGGCCAGTTTAAGAAGATTTGCACACTATGATTATTGGAGTGATAAGGTTAGAAAATCTATGTTAATAGATAGTGGTGCTGATTTATTAGTTTATGGTATGAGTGAAAAGCAGATTGTAGAGGTGGCACATGCACTTAATGATGGATATGACCCAAAATATATTAGACATATTGATGGGACATGTTATGTTGCAGACACTTTGGATGAAATATATGATAAATATATATTAATTCCATCATATAAAGAAATATGTGAAGACAAAATGAAATATGTAGAGGCTTTTAAAATTCAATATGATGAGCAAGACCCATTTAGAGGAAATGTAATTGTTCAACCTCAAGGAAGTAAGTATTTAGTACAAAATAAGCCAGAAAAGCCTCTTAGCAGAGAAGAATTAGATGAAGTATATGGTTTACCATATCAAAAAACATACCATCCTGTATATGAAAAATTTGGTGGTATACCAGCGATAGAAGAAGTTAAATTTAGTATAGTAAGCTCAAGAGGATGTTTTGGAAGTTGTTCATTTTGTGCAATAACATTTCATCAAGGGAGAGCAGTTCAAAGTAGAAGTGAAAAATCAATTATTGATGAAGCAATAGGAATAACAAATTTAGATGATTTTAAAGGATATATACATGATGTTGGGGGGCCAACAGCTAATTTTAGAAGGCCAGCATGTAATAAACAAATTACTAAAGGTGCTTGTAAAAATAGACAATGTCTATCACCATCACCATGTAAAAATTTAGATGCAGACCATAGTGAGTATCTACATTTACTTAGAGCAGTAAGAAAATTACCTAAAATAAAAAAAGTATTTGTGCGTTCCGGTATCAGATATGATTATGTAATGGCAGATAAAAACAATAAATTCCTTAGAGAATTGATAGAGCATCATGTAAGTGGTCAATTGAAGGTAGCACCAGAGCATATATCAGAAGAAGTTTTAAAATATATGCAAAAACCAGCAGGAAAAACTTATGATAAGTTTAGACAGAAGTTTTTTGCTATAAATGAAGAATTGGGTAAAAAGCAATATTTAATACCATACTTAATGTCTAGCCATCCTGGTTCAACATTAAATAGTGCTATAGAGTTAGCTGAGTATTTAAGGGATACTCATTATCAACCAGAGCAGGTTCAAGACTTTTATCCTACGCCTGGAACTCTATCTACGACAATGTTTTATACAGGTATAGACCCACTTACAATGCAGCCAGTTTATGTACCTAAAGCAAAACGTGACAAGGCAATGCAAAGGGCTTTATTACAGTATAGAGCACCTAGAAATTATGAATTAGTATATTCTGCATTAGTAGAAGCTGGGAGAGAAGACTTAATTGGTTTTGGGCATAGATGTCTGATAAAGCCAAGAGATGAGAAGCCTTATTTTAATAGAAATAATTCTAAGAAAAATACATCTAAAGGTGTAAATAAAAATAAAAGAGCCAATACAAATAACAAAACTAATAAGAATCAACAAAAAAGTTCAACTAAGAAAAAGAAAAGATATTAGAAGATAATATAAATAAAAAGATTTAAATAAGAAGGATAATTCGATAAATTAACAGAAATTAATATAAATAAATATAATTATTTTATAAGATGTTAGCTTTGGGAGGAAAAGATGAAAAAGTATATTTCTATAATATTATTAGTAGTATTCGGTGTGACTTTTTTGGTAGGATGTTCATCAGAGCAAAGTAAATCTCCAAAAAAAGAGTTATCAGTTGTTAAAGAAGTAAAAGTGGCTGTTCCAGATGGATTGCCAGCAGTAGCAATAGCTAAACTTGCAAATGAAAATCCAGAAATTAAAGAGGGATATGAAACAGAGTATAGTATTGAGAAGACACCAGAGGCAATCTCTACGAGAGTGATGAAAAAAGATGTAGATATAGCTATAGTTCCATCAAATATGGCTGCAATAGCATATAATAAAACTTCATCATATAATATCGTTGGTACTGTAGGAATGGGTTCACTTTATTTAGTATCAACAGAAAATATAAAAGACTATTCTGATTTGCTTGGTAAAGAAGTTGGATGTACAGGTAAAGGGCTTACTCCAGATATAACTATGAAGAGTATTTTATTGCAAAAGGGTATAAGTTCTTCAGATATAAAGTTCAATTATGTGAATTCAGCAAGTGAATTAGTACCATTATTGGCTACTGGTAAAATTACAACAGGTATTGTTCCAGAACCTGCACTTAGTGCTTTGATGTCTAAAAATCCAGATATAAAAATCATAAAAAGTTTAAATGACTCGTGGAAGGAAATGAGCAGCTCAAAAGAGGGCTATCCACAATCTACATTAATTGTGAAATCTGAGTTCTTAAGAGATAATAAAGATTTTATTGATTCTTTTGTAGGTCAATTATCAAATAGTATAGATTGGGCAAATAAAAATCCTGAAGAATTAGGTGCATATTCTGAAAAAATAAAAATATCTACTGAATCAAAGATAATAGGAAAAGCTCTTGAAAGAGCTAATTTAAAATATATTCCAGTTAAAGATATGCTTGAAGACTACAAAAACTACTATGATAAATTGGCTGATTTTGATGATAAGACATTAGGAGGCAAAGTACCTGATGAAGCAATATACTCTGTTGAAAAATAAAAAAAATAAAGAACAATTTATAGATAAATTAGAGGTAACACTTTCTTGTGTTATCCTCTTATTTTTATGGCAAATTATTGCTTTGAAAATTGATAATGATATCTTTTTGCCAACAGTAGTTCAAGTATTTAATAGTATTAAAGAAATCATACTTAATTCTAATTTCTATATAGACATACTTTATTCTATGGGAAGATGTTTTTTTAGTTTTTTATTTGCTGTGGTTTTTGCTATTATATTGTCAATAATGTCCTATTTAAGTAGATTTTTTAGAAACTTATTAAAACCAATTAATGCGTTAGCACGTTCAATACCAACTATGATATTGGTAGTACTTGCACTTATTTGGTTTGAAAAAGATAGCACGCCTTTTATAGTTGGATTTGCTATAGTTTTTCCTATATTATATGATAACGTTTTAGGTGCTATATTGAATATAGATAAGAATCTATTAGAAATGGCAAGTGTATATAAAATAAGATTTATAGATAAGGTACTAAAAATTTATTTGCCAGCTATAAAATTTCAAATTATATCTATACTAGTGTCAACATTTTCTTTGAGCTTGAAAGTTGCTATAGCAGGAGAGGTCTATAGTCAACCTACATATGGTATTGGAACTATGATACAGACTGAAAAAATTAATTTTAATACATCTGGAATATTTGCATGGATAATTATCGTTCTATTAATTTCTGCCATTTTACAAATAACTCAAAAGTTTTTAGCAAGGAGAGCTTTTTTATGGAAAAGATAAAGTTGAGTATTGAAAATATAAATAAAAGGTATGACAATCGTATTATATTTGAAAATTTTAATATTGATTTTTATGTTAATGAGGTTAACTGTATTCTTGGAAAATCTGGCTGTGGAAAAACTACACTTTTGAACATAATAAGTGGAATTATTAAAAATGATACTGACAATCTAAGTATCAAAGAAGAATTGAATAGAGTAGAAAATAAATTAGAAGCTAGTTATATATTTCAAGATGATAGACTTATAGACTGGTTAACAGTAGAAGAAAATATAAAGATAGTCGTAAATAGATACTATAATAAGGTTCAACTAAATAAAATTTGTGATGAGTATTTAGAATTAGTTGGAATTAGCGAATATAAAAAGTTCTATCCACAAATGCTTAGTGGTGGTCTTAGACAAAGAGTAAACATTGCCAGAGCGTTTATATACCCATCAAAAAATATTATAATGGATGAACCTTTTAAATCTATTGATGTAAAGAATACACAAATTATAATGGATAATTTTAAAAAGATACTAAAAAAAGAAAAGAGAACTGTATTATTTGTAACTCATAATATAGAGGAAGCATTATTTTTAGCAGATAGAATATTCATTTTAGGAGATTCTCCAATTAGAATAAAAAAAATATTAAAAAATTCTAATGAATTGGAAAAAAATGAAGTCTTGAAGTTGATATAGAGTTATAATAATATTGTCATTTTAAAATATACTTATTTAAAATCTATAAGGCTGCGTTAAAATAGTACAGAATATTCGAAAAGATGTGTAATGTTCGTATTTTATAAAAGGGAAGTGAATGTATGGTTAAGACTAATGCTATGAGAATATTAGATTCAAATAAGATTGATTATAAAGTAATGTCTTATGAAGTGAAAAGTGAACATGTAGATGGTGTTGAGGTAGCACATGATATAGGAAGAGATGTAAATGAAGTGTATAAGACTCTAGTAACTCAAGGAGTTAGTAAGAATATATATGTATATGTAATACCAGTACATGAAAATTTGGACCTAAAAAAGGCCGCAAAGGTAGCTAAAGAGAAAAGTGTGGAGATGATTCATGTAAAAGATATAAATAAGTTTACAGGATACATTAGAGGAGGATGTTCTCCTATAGGTATGAAAAAGCTTTATAGAACTTTTGTAAATGAAAGTGCAAAAAATCTGGAGACGATTATTGTGAGTGCAGGAAAAATAGGCTATCAAATAGAGCTGTCACCATTTGATTTACAAAAGCTTATACAGGTAGAATTTGTAGATGTAATAAAAAAATAAGCATTACATATAAAATATAGAGATTATGTGCTTAATAATAGGATATATATTGTTTATAACATTAATAATAACTCTTAAATAAATATTCAGTTGCTTATATGTAATTATACAAAAATATTGAGAAATTTTAAGAATAATGGTAAAGTGTAAATGTAATCACGAATATTTTTTATAAAGTAATGGAGGGATGTTCGATTGAGGAAAATAAAATCTGAACAAATTGTTGAACATGTAAAAAAACTTTGTATAGAAGCAAGTCTATATTTAGGAGAAGATGTTCTAAGTTGTATAAAAGAAAGAGCTAAAAGTGAAAAGAGTGAAGTTGGAAAAAATATATTAAATATATTAGTTGAAAATGCTGAAATAGCAAAAGAAAAAAATATACCAATATGCCAAGATACTGGTATGGCTGTATTTTTTGTTGAATTAGGACAAGATGTTGTAATTGAAGGAGATACACTTACTGATGCTATAAATGAGGGAGTAAGACAGGGGTATGAAGAAGGATACTTAAGAAAGTCTGTTGTAAGTCCTATTAGCAGAGTGAATACAAAAGATAATACACCAGCTATTATCCATTATGAGATGGTAAAGGGTGATAAGGTTAAAATAGAGTTTGCAGCTAAGGGATTTGGAAGTGAAAATATGAGCAAGATGAAAATGTTAAAACCTTCAGATGGTTTAGAAGGTATTAAAAAATTCATAATAGATACAGTTTCAGAAGCTGGACCTAACCCATGTCCTCCTATGGTAATTGGAGTTGGTATAGGTGGAACTGTGGATAAATGTGCTCAAATAGCTAAAAAGGCACTTTTTAGAGAACTCGGAGAATTTAATAAAGATGAAAATATAGCTAAACTTGAGAGTGAATTATTAGCATCTATTAATAAGCTTGGTATAGGGCCTCAAGGATTGGGTGGAACTACAACAGCTTTAGGCTTAAATATAGAGACTTTTCCTACACATATAGCAGGTCTTCCTGTTGTTGTAAATATAAACTGCCATGCATCAAGACATAAGAAGGTAGTAATTTAGGAGGAAAATAAAATGATAAAAATAACTACACCTGTAAGTGAAATTGATATAGCTAAATTAAATTGTGGAGATACTATTAGTTTGAATGGTATACTTTATACAGCAAGAGATGCTGCTCATAAAAGACTGATAGATTGTATAAATAAAGGTGAGGAATTACCTTTTGATGTATATGGTCAAGGAATATATTATGTAGGACCGACTCCTACAAAGCCAGGAGAAGTTATAGGAGCTGCTGGTCCAACAACTAGCTATAGAATGGATGATTTGACTATACCTCTTTTAGAAAGAGGTCTTAGACTTATGATAGGTAAAGGAAAAAGAAGTGATGAAGTCATAGAAGGGATGCAAAAATATGGAGCAGTTTACCTTGCTGCAATAGGTGGAGCTGGGGCATATATTTCAAATTCAATAAAATCATGTGAAATTATTGCATATGAAGATTTAGGAGCGGAAGCTATAAGAAAGATTGTAGTAGAAGACCTTAAGCTTACAGTAGCTATAGATAGTTATGGAAATAATATATATGAGCAAGGTCGAGCACTTTATGAATGCAAATAAAGTTTATAAATTTATATGAATATCAAGATTAAAAAATAGTTGTATATAATTTAAGGAGGAAAATAGATGTCTAAGGATTATGCAAAATTGGCATTAGAAATGCATGAAATCAATAAAGGAAAAATAAGTGTAGAGAGCAAGGTGGAAATTAAAAATAAGGATGATTTATCAACAGCATATACGCCAGGAGTTGCAGAGCCTTGTTTAAAAATACATGAAAATAAAGAAGATGTTTATAGATATACTTCTAAAGGAAATCTAGTAGCAGTAGTTAGTGATGGAAGTGCTGTACTAGGATTGGGTGATATTGGAGCAGAAGCATCTATACCTGTTATGGAAGGTAAGGCTATATTATTTAAACAATTTGCAAATGTAGATGCCTTTCCTATATGTCTAAAGACTAATGATGTAGATGAGATAGTTAAATCTATTGAATTGATGGAACCAGTATTTGGAGGAATAAATTTGGAAGATATATCTTCTCCAAGGTGCTTTGAGATAGAAGAAAGACTAAAAAAATCTTTAGGTATACCTGTATTTCATGATGACCAACATGGAACAGCAATAATTGTTGCAGCGGCTATAATAAATTCAATAAAATTAATTGAAAATAAAAAAATAGAAGATTTAGAGATAGTAATAAATGGAGCAGGAGCTGCTGGTATAGCTATAGCAAAGATACTACTTAATATGAATGTTAAAAATATAATATTATGTGATAGAAGTGGTGCATTAGAGGCTAGTATAGAAAATCTAAATTATGTTCAGAAAGAAATGTTAGAAGTAACCAATATAAGAAATGAAAAAGGTTCTTTAAAAGACATTATAAAAGGAAAAGATGTATTTATAGGTGTTTCAGGTCCAGGAGCTCTTACAAAGGAAATGGTTGAAAGTATGTCTGAAAAGCCAATAATACTAGCAATGGCAAACCCTACTCCAGAGATAATGCCAGAAGAAGCGAAACTAGGGGGAGCATTCATAATGGGAACAGGTCGTTCAGATTTCCCTAATCAAGTCAATAATGTCTTGGCTTTCCCTGGAATATTTAGAGGAGCACTTGATGTTAAGGCTAAAGAGATTAATGAAGAGATGAAGATAGCTGCTGCATATGCAATTGCCAATACTATAAGCGATGAAGAGATATGCCCAGAGTATATATTACCAGATGTATTTAATAAAAATGTTGTAAAAAATGTTGCTGAAGCAGTTAAAGAAGCAGCAATAAAAACTAAAGTAAATAGAATATAAATTTTTATATGCTCATATATCCTTATTTTATCGGATATAGGGGCATTTTTATTATAGGCTTATACTGATATATCCTTACCTTTACATACATATCTTTATGATTAAACGTGTTAGAAAATGTAGGCATGCTGATTTTTATTGTTGTGTCTATGTGGGAATGATATAATGTTAATATTATAAATTAATAAATTTAAATTTATGGAGGTGCAAGAGATAATGGAATATAAAGTTAATGACCAAGAACTTAATGCCTCAATGTTTATACCATTCGTCAATAGGATATGGCCAGGAGATTATGATATGGATGAAACACAGACTGCATTATCAAAAACTTTGAATATAACTGCTTATAATGATAAAGTGCTTGTAGGATGTCTGCGAATTCTTTCAGATGGTTATTATTTTGGAACAATTACAGAATTGCTTGTTCTTCCAGAGTATCAGAAACAAGGCATTGGTAGCAAGCTTTTTCAGCTTGCCAAAGAGAATACCCCAACTATGCTATATTTTGGTGCACAGCCAGGAGTAGAAGAGTTCTATGAAAAAAATGGATGTCAAAAGAGTCTACAATCCTACATAATAAAAAAGAAAGATAGTTATTAAAGTTCCAGCTTTCAATCACCTTAAAAGTACAATATTTTAGTGGAATTATTTCATTTTTTATTATTAATATGACATAAACATGTCATATTAGTATTGATATAATTTGAATATGGTTAAGAGCCAAAGAAAAGTACAAGGAGTGATTTAAAATGGAAGAAATTAAATTTTGCCAATGTTGTGCAATGCCAATGGGACAAACTGATGAATTATATGGGACAAATAAAGATGGAAGTAAAAGTACTGATTATTGTAGTTATTGTTTCAAAGATGGTAAATTTACAGCTGATGTAAGCATGGAAGAGATGATAGAGATTTGTGTACCTCATATGATTCAAACTAATAAGGATATGACTGAAGATGAAGCAAGAACAATGATGAACAAGTTCTTTCCGACATTAAAGCGTTGGAAGTAAATTTATACAAAATTAATAATAAATATATTGATTCTGCATACATTAGTAGGTTTATTTATAATGTATTAGGTAAGTTTACAAGGAATTATATGCAGAAGAATATGATATTAATAACAAGTGGTATGCTTCATAGCATACCACTATTTGTTGGTTTAGAGTCTAGCGCTTATTGTATGTTTAAATCTACATTATTCTCAAATTTCAAAGTATAAAATATATTTTTTCTACTCTATTTCTCTAGCTATGTCTTTTTCTACCTCAAGATTTATTTGATTAAGAGTCTTTAGCCAATTATCCAGAAATTCTAGTGAAGATAAGTTCCCTTAATAACATTAACAGATAAGGAGTTATCAAATTTTCTGATAATCTTAATGTACTTTATTAGAGAATTATCTTTTTTTATTTTTAACTGAACTAAATCCATGTGTATTTCTCCTAAATAGTTAAACTTAAAAAATCGAAGTAAATAGAAAATATTTTTCATTTTTACTTCGATTTTTTATTGTGCAAATTTTATTGAGTTTAATACTTTTTTACAAAAATAATGTAGTTACAATCAGTATATAGTAGTATAAGAATTTAAATCTAAATATTCTACTTTAAATAAGTTCCTTCTTCATCTTGATAGATTAATCCTTTTTTCATAAGTACTCCAAGAGCTCTTTTAAAATTCTTTTTACTTGAATTAAATAATATAGAAATATCTTTAGGGTCAGATTTATCATTAAATCTCATATATCCATCAGAACCTTCTAAATAACTTAAGATTTTATTTTCTAAAGTATCAAGTTCATCTTTTCTATTTCCTCTAGGAGAAAGACCTAGTTTTCCATCTTCATATACCTTTATAACGTGTAAATTTTCAAGAACATCGCCAGTTTTTAATTCAGTAAAGTATTCATTATGAAGTATTACACCAGCATATTTATTATCGACACATATCATGGCAGAATTATTAGTTTGGAATCCATATACAATTCCAGTTACAACATCTCCAACATTGTAAGTATGGTCTGTTGATAAATACGAATCTATATCTGTAGTGGCAGCAATTCTTTTACTTTTATCTAAATATATATAAAATAAATATTTTTCATCTCTAAATAATGGATAAGTTTTAGCTTTAAAAGGAACTAATATGTCCTTAGAAAGTCCCATATCTATGAAAGTTCCAATATCTGTATTGTCAACTACTTTCAAGTGTGCTACATCTCCAACCTTAGCTAAAGGAGGAATTAAAGTGGCAGCAGTTCTATCATCAGAATCTTTAAATATGAAAACATCTACCTCATCACCTATATTTATTTCATTTTTTCCAATTAGTCTATTATGAAGAAGTATATCATCTTTTGTATTATTAGTCTGTCCATCCAAAAAATATCCAAATTCAGTTTTTCTTTTTACTGTAAGTTTATTAAAATCACCTATGTTTATCAAATCAAAATCATCCTCTCATTTTATATTTATAATTTAGCCATAATATACTTATATAGTAGTTTTTCACAGTATATGTATTAGTATTAGTGAAATTTGTAATAAATAATGTAGTTATCTATGTATTTTGCAATTCTCTAGCTTCTTATATAGTATAAACTTCAATTTCTTTTTTGTCTTTAGATTTTACTAAAATTTTTACAAAATAAGTTAAAAACTATTGAAATAAAATTTCTTTTAAAGTATAATTGGTATATACCAAAATTGGTATATACCATATCGAAAAGTGGTGACTATATGAAAATAGTAGATAAATCTAGTAACATACCATTGCATACTCAATTAAGTTCAATAATAAGAAATATGATAGAAACTGGCGAACTTAAAGAAGGCGATGCAATAATGCCAGAAAGAGAACTTTGCAACATACAAAATGTAAGTCGTATGACAGTAAATAAAACGATTGTTGGATTAGTTACAGAAGGACTTCTTTATAGAGTACAAGGTAAAGGAACATTTGTTGCAAAGCAAAAAAAGAAGTATCAGTTTTCAAACGTAAAAGGTTTTACTGATGTTATGAAAGAAAAGGGAGTAAATATAAAGACTGATATATTATCCTTTGAAATGGAACTACCTGATGATTTAGTTAAAAGAAAACTTGGAATAAGTGATAATACAACAAATATATATAAGATTGTTAGACTTAGATATACTGATGGAGAGCCATTTGGATTGGAAATAGTATATCTATCAGAAGAAATGTGTAAGGGTCTTACAAAAGGGATATTAGATAATTCTTCATTATATAGAGTGTTAAATGAAAAATATGGTTATAAGATACAAAAAGCTGAGCAAGTAATGGAACCAATAATACTTTCTGATGAAGAAAGTAAACTTTTGGAGACAGAAGAAGGTGCTTTGGCTCTTAAACTTCATAGAAATTCTTATAATAGAGAAGGTAATCCTATAGAATATACCATATCAATATTTAGAACAGATAAATATCAATATGAAATAGTATTGAGTGAGTAGGTGAATAATATGAAATGTTTAATTAATGGAAAGATAATATTAAAAAATCAAATCTTGGAAAATAAAGTACTCGTATTTGATGAAAAAATAATTGATATAGCAGATAGTGTACCAAATAATTGTGAAGTTATAGATGTTGATGGAAAGTATATATCTCCAGGGCTTATTGATATTCATATACATGGAAATATGGGTAAAGATACGATGGATTCTACTGATGAATCTATTGAGATAATTTCAAAATCAATAATGAGACATGGAGTAACTTCTTTTCTTCCAACTACAATGACTATGGATAAAGAACATGTTTATGATGCGCTTGAAATTATAAAAAAAGCCCAAAATAGAAAACTTGAAGGAGCACAGGTATTAGGTGCACACCTAGAAGGACCTTTTATAAATGAAAATTATAAAGGAGCACAAAACGAAAAATTTATAATAAATTCAAAATATGAATTTATCAAAGAATATAAAGATGTTATAAAAGTTATAACTTATGCTCCAGAGAAGGACATTGATTTTGATTTTACTAGAGAAATAAAAAGATGTACAGATATAGTATTATCTATTGGTCATAGTAATGCAAATTATGAGCAAGCTAAAGAAGCTATAAACTTAGGCGTAACAAATGTAACTCATATGTTTAATGCAATGACTGGTTTAAATCATAGAGACCCAGGTGTTGTTGGTGCAGCACTTACAACTAATGTATATAGTGAATTAATAGCAGATACAATCCATATAAATAAAGATTTATTTCAATTTATATTGAATAATAAAGGGAAAGAAAGACTTATTTTGATAACAGACTCTATAGAAGCTGGTGGGCTTGAAGATGGAGATTATGCCCTTGGAGGTCAGAAAGTAATTGTTAAGGGGAATGAAGCTAGACTTGAAAATGGAGCATTAGCTGGAAGTGTATTATCTTTAAATAAAATGGTATTTAACTTCTTAGATAATACAAATCTTAAAGTGAATGAAGCTGTTAATTTAGCATCTTTAAATCCTGCAACATCTTTAGGTATAAATGGCAAAAAAGGAAGTCTAGAAATAGGTAAGGATGCAGATATAGCTATATTTGATGAGAATTTAGATTGCAAGATGACTCTTTGTTTGGGAGAAGTAGTATATAAAAATATATAATATAAAAACAAACTTCAAAGAATGTAAAAGTAACGTAAAAAATAGTAAATTGAATTTATATCAATTAAAGTATTAGCTAAAATTTAGGAGGAACAAGATGAGAGTATTAGTATGTAAAGATTATGATGGAATGAGTAAAAAAGCAGCTGAGATGATAGCAGCTCAAATAGTTTTAAAACCAAATTCAATATTAGGACTAGCTACAGGAAGTACACCAGTAGGTATGTATAGAGATTTAGTAAAAAAATATAACGATAACATAGTAGATTTTTCAGACGTAATAAGCTTTAATTTAGATGAATATTATAAGTTACCAGTATCTAATGACCAAAGCTATGATTATTTTATGAAAGAGAATCTATTTAATCATGTAAATATAAAGTTAGAGAATACTCATCTACCAAATGGAATGGCTGATGATATTGAAGAAGAATGTATAAATTATGAAGCTTCTATAGATGCAGCTGGTGGTATAGATGTACAAGTACTTGGAATAGGCCGTAATGCTCACATAGGTTTTAACGAGCCTGACAATAAATTTGCAAAAAGAACTCATGTAGTTGAACTTACAGAATCTACAATAGAAGCTAATGCAAGATTCTTTGAATCAAGAGAAGATGTCCCTAAAAAAGCTGTAAGTATGGGAATTGGTTCAATATTAAAATCTAAAAAAATATTACTTTTAGCTTCAGGAGAAGAAAAAGCTGATGCAGTATACAAAACTGTTTATGGAGATATAACTCCAGAAGTTCCTGGTTCTATACTTCAACTTCACAAAGATACTATAGTTATAGTAGATGAAGCAGCAGCAAGTAAACTGAGTCCAAAAGATTATAAATTAGTATAAGAATATAATTAGATTTAAGTAAAAAATAGCTATCTTTAAATAATAAAATTTATTTAAAGATAGCTATTTTTATTTAAGTTATTTAGTTATTACTTTTTACGAAAACTCGTTATCAAAAAGTATCCAAATAATATATTGAAAATTATTATATTAAGTGGTATTCGGTCAAGCATAATAAAACTACCTATAATTGGAATATTACCAACTGGAAACATAAATATTAATACAGGCATTAATGTTAGTAAAAAAGATGGAAGGCAAAGAAAGATTAATCTTGGAATATCAAGATACCAACTGCCATTTTTTTTATACTCCTTAATAAATAATTCAGTTCCTAACAATAAACCAATGCTACCAGAGGAGATTAAATTAATAAAAATAAATTTTTTAAAATCTTGCATAAAACCAGTGCCAAATTTACGATAGAAGTCAAAATTCAATTTAACAGCTAAAAAATACATACTTAATAGAATAATTAGAAATAAAAGATATCTAAGAGCTTTTTTCATTTTAAATTCTCCCTTCATAGATACTTTACCTAGTTTTATTTTGTTGAAATATAATTTTGTAAATGAGTTTAAGAAATCCATAAAATTAATTGAGGATTGAATAAGTATGATATATGAATAAATTTTTTTTATGCTTGAAGTAAACTGTATTACTTAATATAACTATAATATTAATTATTTGAATATTCAACAAAAAGTCTGAGAAATATCGGTTTTGCTAGAAAATGAATAAATATAATTAGAAGTTGGATTATTATTTTATAACAATTTGTACTGAGTCTGATAAATTCTATAATAATTTGTTTTTGCCTTAAAATTGCCTTAAAATCTAAACAATTTTAAAACTAATGTAGCATAAAAAGCTGATATAATTTAAATATAGTAAAAAATATTATTTATCTTACAGATTGGGATTTTATTGTTTAATCAATGTATTTATACTATTTAATTTAAATTAAGAGTTTATTAAGGAGTGAGTGTATGAATAAGTTAATTTATATAGCAGATGACGAAGATAATATAAGAAATTTGGTAAAGACATTCTTAAAAAATGAAGGCCATGATGTTATGGATTTTAAAACAGGTGATGAACTTTTAGAGCAATTTAATAAAAAAGAGTGTGACTTAGTAATCCTAGATATAATGATGCCTGGTTTAAGTGGTTTTGATGTATGTACAAAACTTCGTGAGAAGAGTACCGTTCCAATAATCATGCTTACTGCAAGAGATACAGATATAGATTATATTACAGGGATAACTTTGGGTAGTGATGATTATTTTACAAAGCCATTTAGCCCAATGTCTTTAGTTATGAGAGTAAAGTCGATATTTAGAAGGATAGAATTTGAAAAGAAACAAATTTATGATAAGTATGGTGATTCTGTAGATATGGAATTGAAATTTGGTGATATAACAATAAATAAAAAGAATAAAATCGTTACAAATAAAAGTGACAATATAGACTTAACACCAAATGAATACAACTTATTAACCTATTTGTTTGAAAATAGAGACAGGGCAGTTTCTAGAGATGAATTATTAAATAAAATATGGGGATATGATATTGAAGTTGAGACAAGAGCTGCTGATGATACGGTAAAGAGACTACGTAAAAAAATTTTAGATACAAATATTTTGATAGAAACTGTCTGGGGTTTTGGGTTTAGATTAAAGGAGAAAAATTCAGATGGAAAATAAAAATGATAAAAAGAGAACAACTAAGATTAAATCCATACTTAAATTAAAATTTTCAAAGAAAAATATAAGTATAAAAACTAGGATTTTGTTGAGTATATTGTGTTTAATAATTGTAGTTTTTATGATAATATTAGTATCTTTTAATGTATTGCTTGATACATACATAAAAACTACTGCAAATGAAGAGCTAACAAAATCTACAGAAATAGTAGAACATATGGATAGTAATTTTAGACCTATCAAGCCTCCTCAAGATGATGGAAAGCTTCCACCAAAAGCATTATCTAATTTTATGAGAAATGTACAAGATAAAGTTAGGATGGCAGAAACACAATCAGATGCTGATGCCATGGTGATTGATTCGAAGTATAACTTGATATTTCCAACGAGAGAGGATGATTTTTTAAAGAATATTGATGAGATGGAATCGATTAAAAAGTGTATCCAAAATGAAAAACTAGACTTAAACTCAGATGAAAACACACGTATCTCTACTGGAAGTAAGGATTACTATATTTCGACTGTAAAAATAACTAGTATATATGGAGAACAAGATAAGTATTTGATTCTTTTTATAGATATATCAAAAACTTTAAATCTAGTTCAAAAGATAAACATTGTATTGATATTTGTAATGTGTTTTGCTGGGATATTAGCAATATTTACAGCTGTAGTTTTATCTGAGAAAATTGCTAAACCTATAAAAGAGTTGTGTGGTTTTGCAAAAAAAATGGGTCATGGGGATTTTAAAAGAACTTACTTTGACTTTTCAGATAAGGAATTAGTAGAACTTTCAAATATTATGAATAAGAGTGCTGAATATCTTGATAAGTATGATAATGAACAAAAAATATTTTTTCAAAATGCTTCTCATGAACTTAGGACTCCACTTATGTCCATTAAAGGTTATGCAGAAGCCATAAAGTATAATGTAATAGATAGCAAACATGCAAGTGATATAATACTTGAAGAAAGTGATAGATTGAGTGATATGGTCGAAGATTTGTTATATATATCTAAAATTGATAATATAACTAGAGATTATGACCTTGTAGAATGTGATTTAAGGGAAGTACTTTCAAACTGTGGTTCTAGACAAAATGTAAGAGCGACAAATAAAGGTATAAAATTTATTTATGAGTTTGATGAAGAAATGGTTCTATTTGAATGTGATGAAAAAAATGTATCCAAAGCATTTATGAATCTTATAGAAAATGCTTTAAGGTATGCTAAGAGTGAAATTAAAATCGTATGTAAATATAATCAAAAAAATATAGTTGTTGTAGTTGAAGATGATGGGATTGGTATTAATAAAGACGATTTACCTCATATTTTTGAACGATTTTATAAGGGGGTTGGGGGAAATCATGGAATTGGATTATCAATAGTTAAATCTATTGTAAATAAACATGGTGGACGTATATATGCTGAAAATGGTAAAAAAGGAGCTAAGTTTACTATAGTATTTAAGTTATAAAGATAATATTGATATATATTAAAGAAAATATGTCAATATTTGAAGTTGTTTTTTACATATATCTATTGTATACTGTTGAAAAAAGAACAATATTAAGCTGACATATATTATAATGGTTGACAATTAAGGTAGATGCTTAAATATATATGCAGAAAGGAAAAATAAAATCTGAAGTGTATTTAGTTTAAGTAAGCTTCTTATTTTATAAAAAATATGTATGAAAGAACAACTGCTTTTTGATATTACAAATTTAGTAACAGTTATCTTTGAAGCTTTTGTTGTCCATATGTTTTTATCAGATTTTTTAGGTCAGAAAGAAGGATATACAAGAGCTGTAAGATATGCTAGATTGGGTTTTATAATATGCTTAGGAGCCTGTAATTTAATAACTTTAAATCCTATAATCACAACACCTTTAATTTTCATCCTTATTTTTTCATCATCATTTTTATATGAAGGAAATATAAAGACACGATTGTTTGCTACTGTTTTATTAAATGTATTCTTTATATTATCAGAAATTGTGGTAACAAGTATTTTTGTTTTATTTATAAAAGAAGGCTTCGAAATAATGTTTGAAAACAATACTATAAGAGTACTAGCCACAATTTTATCTAAGATAGTTTTTTTATTTATATGCAAAATTGTTTGTTTATTTAAAAAAGATGTACATTCAGATATGCCAATAAAATATTGGATTACTCTACTTGCAATACCTTTATTAAGCTTATTTCTGACTGTTTCTATATTTGATACAAATAAGTTTTTTAGTTCTGAAAGTTTAAAGTTTCTAAACTTAATATCAAGTGTTGGTATTTTATATATTAATTTTATTGTGTTTTATCTATTTAAATCTATTATAGATAAAACTAAATTATCTATGAACTATGAAATACTTGAGCAAGAAATAATTCATAAGGAAGAATTAAGGCTTAGTAATGAACGTTATAAAATTATTGTTGAACAGACTGATTCTGTTGTCTTTGAATGGAATGCTAAAGAAAATAAATCATTTGTATCTCAAGCATGGAATGAAAAATTTGGATACAGTAATAAATGTGACAATCTTTTAAAAGAGATTATGGATAAAGAATTAGTTCATCATGAAGATTATAGGGGATTTGAAGAGTTTCTTAAGTGTATTAAAGAAAATAACAAACATAATCAAATAATCTATCGTTTAAAAAAATCTGATGGCGAATACCTTTGGTGTAGGACATCAGTAACCAAGATTTTTAATGATGAAAATGAACTTTTGAAGGTTGTAGGTGTAATTGTAGATGTAGATAGCGATATAAAAAAATACGAAGAGTTGAAAACTAGAGCAGAAAGTGACTCATTGACAAATATATACAATAAAGGAACCTTTGAAAAATTAGTAGAAGAAGTTATATCTACAAATAAAAGTAATAAAAAAGATGCATTATTCATTATTGATTTGGACGATTTTAAGGAAATAAATGATAATTTTGGACATCCATTTGGTGATTTTGTATTAAAAACCTTTGCTGAGAAGATACAAGATAGTTTTGGGAATGAAGATTTAGTTGGAAGAATTGGTGGGGATGAATTTGTAGTATATATGCAAGATTATCATTCAGAAGTAAATTTGCATAAAAAAGCTAAAGAATTAAATAGAGTACTTTATGAGAACTACAATGATTTAAGTTTTAGCTTTGAGGCTTCTGTTAGTATAGGTATTGCAAGACATCCTCAAAATGGAAATTCATTTTTAGAATTGTTTAAAAATGCAGATAGAGCTCTTTATAATGTGAAGGCTTCTGGAAAAAATTCTTACTGTTTATTTGAAGAAGAATTATACATACAGTGAATTTAGAAGATATAGTTTGAGTATATAGTTAAATTATTAAAAAAGTTGACTCATGTAGTGAATTTGTAAGTATTTGTTAAAAGCTATGACTATAAAAAGCATAGCCTTATTTTCATGTATAATTAAGTATTATGTATTTTAAAACAATTCCATTTATTAAAACCAAATTGGCAATAAGTTTTATGGTTTAAAAATATGTAGGATTCATAAATGGTATTATAAGTTCTGTGGCTTCTCCATCTGCATCAAGTCCCCAGTATCCACTATAAATACCATCACCCATACCACTTGTTAGCATAATTAATCTATAAGGTGTTTGTGGTAATTGCCAAATCAAAAAATTGCCATATTTATTCTGTACATTTGGATACATTTCATAGCTTTTTTCAAAAAGTGCTGAAAAATAATCGTTATATTTATTTTTATCTGGATTTTCATTTTGCCATTTTATTATAAATTCTTTGTATTTTTCTGCAACCTTTGCATCTGAAAAGCAAGCTAATCCTGTATCTACACCAAAGAAAGTCCATGCTCCTGCTTGTCCAAAGTCATCGATTTTCTTTCCTTTTGGCATAGCAATTTCATATTTAATGGGTTGTTTGTCACTAATAATTAATCTAGTTGCTACAATTCTAAGTCCTACAATTTCAGAATGACAGATAGAAATTTCTACAGGATAACTTCCAGATGGTATTTTTCTTTCTAAATAAGTTTCATATTCACTACCTAAGTATGCAAGAGGGTCTGCAAGGACAACTTCTCCACTTGGAAAATCTGTCTCTCCCACAATTAAGGATTCAAGTTTGTCACTTTTCTGAAACAAGCTTTGAAAGAATTCTACTGGATAATTTTCCTGATTTAAAAATTTTAGGTTCTTTTCAAATGCTATTTGTGCAGGATGTTTAACTAGTTCTCTAATTTCTTTTCTTGTGTTTGTGTCAATAAAATATTTTCCACTTTTATCAGAGCGAAATTCTAGGTCTGTTCCTATAGGCATATAAAAAATATTTAAAGTAGTTGGTTCAATATTAATAAGAGTATTAAAATCTATAATTGTCATGTTTTTAGGATTGTCAATATACTCTTGTGTATCTGTATCTCCAAAAGCAATCCATCCATTTCCAAATTTACTGTCTTCTCTAAAAAGCCACTTCAATTTTGATGTACCATTGAGAATTGATTTGCTGACAATACAACCTCCTGCTCCAGTTATATACTGCTTCATTTCTGATTTTTCATCTTTCGCTTCCTTTTTATTAGACAATTTCATATAAATTCTCCTTGCTTTTTATAGTTTTAAAATAGTATAATTTATTATTTGTGGATAATAAAAACAGTTAATCTAGCCATTTACTAGCATTTTTCTAACTCAAAATAATGTAATACAGATTACCAAACCTATAGCGCTGATAGCCAAAAAAATCAATCCAACTCCAACTGATTTTTTTCTAGATTCAATTTCTTTGCAATCTTCTTTAGACATATTTATAATAGGGTATTTTCGTCTACCTATTAAGTATATTATTAAACCACTCGAATTATTACCATTCATAGCAAATAATCCCCACAATTTAGGATGTTTTAATCCACGAGCTTTTGCATCAATCACAGTCATATGATAAATTTGATATACAACACCAACTGAACCCACAAGAGCTACAGCAAAACATATCAAAATAAGCATAGTTTTATTCGCTTCCATAATGAGTACACCTCCTAAAATTTTCTTATAATTTGGTAGAACAATGCTGATGAACTTATTATTGCTATACAAAATACACTAGCCATAAAGTAGTAGTTGTCTGGTATAAATCTATTAAATAGCACAAATAAAATAAGTAACATAATATTGATAATAATTGCAGTTATTAACTTTTTATTACTATGAACTACATTTGTACTTTCTTCTAAATGTTCAATCATTTTATTATCTCCTTTCAATAATTCATCTAAGCTAATGGAATACAAATCACTTAGTTTGATAACGCTTATAATATCTGGATAAGATTTCTCATTTTCCCAATTTGAAATTGTTTGTCGTGATACATTAATTTTTTCTGCAACTTTTTCTTGTGTCAATCCAGAATTTATACGAGCATTTTTCAGTTTCTTTCCAATTTCCATGTAGCTATCGCTCCTTTCATAATTATTTTGTCATATTGAGAGGGTAAAATCTATCAAATATCTTTTACAATGGTGATTTAAGTGTGTCAAAATGTTTTTACATGCTTGTATATGTGTTGAAACAGGTCTTATTTCTTGAGTTAATTTCAATCATTTTTATAGAAATATAAATCTGAAGTATTTCATCAGCATAGTCTAGTGTAATACCTGTAATTTCTTTTATTTTATTAATTCTATAAAACAGAGTATTTCTATGGATATTTAAAGCTTCAGCTGCTTTGCTTGGCGAATTATTAAAGTAGATATATTGCTTTAAGGTCTCTAACAAATTAGAACCATTTTTTTTATCTTCTTCAATTAGTTTGGTCACAGCAGGGTGATTGAGGTCATATAAATCATAGTTGGCACTAAGTAGCTCGTAGAGGATATATGGTATGCTTTTCCCAAATGGAGAAAAGTTTATGTTATATTTTTGAGCAATTTCACTAGCTTTTTTGGCTTGAATATAATACTTCCAACTATCAGATAGCTTTGAAAATCTTGGGCTTATTCCAGCATAAAGTGAATTTAGTTTTAAGTAATTAATAAATTCTTTATTTTCATGCTCAATTAAATTATGAATTAAAGAATCATTAATAAAAACAACTAAAGCAGACTTATATACTACACAATTATTAGATGGTATAAATGCACTTAAAGACTGCATAATAAAAGGAACTTTACTGTCAAAGTAATTATTATCTTTGTTCACTATCACCATTATGTTTAATGAATTTGACTTAGTCCAATTTAAATAATGAAATCTTCTGCTTATAGTATCATCATCTAGATATTTTTTTTCTAACAAATCAGAAAGTATATAATTAGGAATAAGTTTTTTATCTATATTAAATAGATTATTTTTTTGTAGTTCTAGAGATAAAGCTTTATTAAGTGATTCTAATAATTTGAAGTGAAATTCATTAAATGGAATTTTCCATTCACAGATAGCTATATGAGCTATTTCAATTTCTTCTACACATACAGATGAGATTAATGTACCAAGCCAGTTGTCTGGTTTATTTTCTTCTTTAATAGATTTATTATAATGTATTTTTTTATGTATATTTTGATATTTTATGTAATTTATAGTTTCTTCGTCTAAATATTTGTCTCCATTAGAATCTTCAGTAAGTTGTAATATATCACTAACATCGTAAGAATAAGCCAAAACTTTAAAGGTAGAGTCACGAATTATCATAGGATAGCCAAATTCTTCATGTGCTATATCAATTAAATATTGTATGCCTTTATTCTCAGAAACTACATCAAAAAACCTTTGAGAGCATAAACTAAGATGTATTTCTTGATTCATAATATTTAACAATTCACTAAAAAGGTCATACTTTTCTTTTTTTGATTTTATGATACAAATATTTGAGTTTAAATTGTATCTTTCTAAATCAATGTTAACTTCATTTTGTATAAATATACCTAAAAAATTTATATTGTTCAAATCCACAGTAATATCTGATATATTTCCTAAATATAAACATCCAGTAGTAAATTCAGTTTGATTATTCTTATAAATATTCAAGCTAGTAATGTCTATATATTCATCTGTAAATGGCTTTAATACTGAGATATATTGAGATATATCCTTCATTAAATCTGCTAATTTCATGCTAAACCCCCTCTAGTTATACTTTATTGTACTATAGCACAATCAATATAGTATATTTTACATCAAAGTTTAGGTTATAACACATAGTTTAGGTAAATTAATTTATATATAATTAGTTATATAAATTAAGAAAATATCAAAGTAAGAAATTTTTAATTAAATAAGAATTAGATTTTTAATAAATAAAAATAAAGGGAGTGTGGAGTATGGCAGTAACTAAAATTACGAATGTTAAAATATTTGATGGAGAAAAACTTTCAGAACAAAGGAGTGTTGTAATAAAAGATGGTGTTATATCATCAAAAACAATAGCTGATATTACTATAGATGGAAAAGGATGCACTTTACTTCCAGGATTTATTGATTCTCATATACATTTGGATAGTTTAAAAAACTTGGAGGATGCAACTGATTGGGGTATAACTACTATGTTTGATATGGCGACTAATAGTAAAGATGTAGTAGAATCTTTAAGAAATTTAGACGGATTAACTGATATTCGTAGTGTATATGAACCTGTTGCACCAGAATCTCACCCTCATCTCATGGGAATGGGGTTTAAAGATAGTAAAATACATACTATTGAAGATGCTGAAAATTTTGCTAAGAAACAAATTAAACAAGGAGCAGATTTTGTAAAAATCATAATAGAAGACCCTAAAACATCTAAAACGGCTTTTGATTTTGAGACAATAAAAAGAGTAGTTGAGATATCTCATGAACATGGGAAAAAAGTATTTGCTCATGCACCTACAACTATAGCTTATGAATATGCAGAAAAAGCAAATGTTGATGTAATAAATCATATTCCTTTTATAGGTAAATTATCTGAGGATGTAGCCAAAAGGATAAAAGAGAAAAATCTTATATCAATTCCAACTATAGTTATGATGGAAAGTATAATATCAAATATAAAGAAAGCTACAGGAAGAGAAGATGTTAGGTTAGAAACAGCAATAGAAAATACAGCTACATTGAAAAAAGCTGGAGTGATGATATTAGCTGGAACTGATGCAAACAATGATAAAAATTCTGTTAGTATAGTGAAACATGGAGAATCTCTTCATCGTGAATTTGAATTATTAGTTAAAGCAGGTCTTAATACAATTGAAGTACTTGAGAGTGCAACAAGTTTACCAGCAAAATTATTAGGTCTTAATGACCGTGGAGTAATAAGAGAGGGGAAAAGAGCTGATTTAGTAATGGTTGAAGGTGACCCAATTAAAAATATAGTAGCAACTAGAAATATAAAAGGTGTATGGATAAAGGGTAATAAAGTAAGATAATGAATTGAGTATTGCTAAAAATAAAAGAAGTTTATGTTAAAGGAGATTGAGAATATGTTATTAAGTAGACCAGGAAAGAATTCTATAGAAGATATAGTGGATAAAAATAGTGTAAAAGAGCTTATAGAATTTGAAAGGTTTTGTAGAGATAATGCGTTATGGGATGAAATGAAAAAATGCTTTGCAAAGGAATCTACTGTTTCAATATCTTGGTATCAAGGTAGTGGAGAGGGGTTCGTAGAAGAGTCAAGTAAGATGAAATCTTATGCACCACATAAAATATGTGATACATTAGTTTGGGTAAATAAAGATAAGGCAGTATCAATTACAATGGGAGCTATCCATATTAGAAATGAAATAGATGGAAATTTAGTTGAACTTCAGTCAGATGTCAAGTTTCTGTATAAGACTCAAAAGATAGACGATATATGGTATATAATATCTATGGATGCTATATATGAAAAAGATATAATTTTACCTGTTTATCAGGATGGGGATGTCAAAATTTCTAAGGAAGATATAAAGGATTATAGACCTTCATATGCAAGTCTTTCTTACATGCTTAGTACAGATGGATATAAAATAAATCAAGAACTCCCTGGAATAGATAGACCAGAGATGGTTGACAGTCTTTATAAAGATGCAGATAAATGGCTATTAGATAACTCTAGAAATTAGTTTGAATATAAATAAAGATGTAGGTGATTTTATATAAAATTACTTACATCTTTTTAAATAAATTTTTGTATGCTTTAGATAATAGTATTATAAAGAATTTATTTAATTTACTATTCTTATTATTAATCTTTACATTCACTTTTGTATTCTTTAGTATCTCCTTTTACATTTTAACTTCTGCTGATATTTGAGTTAGATATTCATTAGAATCTCTTACACTTATATCATATAGGAGATATTCTTCATAAACAAAGTCTCCCATATATAAATTATTCTGATTGAAAAATTCTAAGAGTTTTTCATAAGTTTTATTAATAGTTTCATAACTTCCTTTATGATAAGCAGTTACATAAAGCCCTTTTGGTTTGATTGATGTAGGATATTTCTTATAGTCTTTATTAACTTTTGTAAATAAATATGAATATGACTCAAAATCTCTATTCATTATATCTTCGCCTTTAATGATTGAACCAATCATACCATCATCACCTAAATCATAGCTATCCATAAAGTTAATACATTCATATAAAAAGTTTTCATCATCATCTCCAAGAAATGGTTCCTTATAAGTAAGAGGCATTTTGACTAAATACTCTTCCTCATGTTCCTCTAAAGTAATCGTATTTGCATCTATGTTACATGCTTTTTTAGTAAATGAAATGGTAGACTCCATTAAAGCCTTAATATTATTCAATTTTTCAATTTCATTATTAATATCAATAGTTTTCTTTTCTAAAAGTTCAATTAGCAAATTGGGAGTACGTTTATCTATATAAGTTTTAATTTCTTTTAAAGGCATTTTAATTTCCTTAAGTGAAGAAATTATACCAAAAATACTGAGTTGATGGTATGAGTAGTATCTATACCCATTTTCCTTCTTTAACTCTGGAGAGAAAAGACCTATATCATCATAATGAAAAAGCGTCTTTTTGTTGACTCCACAAATCTTTGCAAATTCTCCAGTTGTGAAATAATTTTTCGAAATTTGACTCATAATTAAAATTCCTCCTTGACTATCCTGTTACAGTATAGTTTATCATAATATTCTATAAAGGAGTGTGATTATATGAAAAAATTAATTCGTTTTTTAAAACCATATAGAGTTTTAATTGTTACAGTGCTGATGTTTACATTTTTACAAACTCTTGGAACTTTATATATACCAACACTTACAGCGAGTATAGTAAATAATGGTGTAGTAAAAGGGGATGTAGATTATATTGTAAAGACAGGTATAATTATGTTGATAGCAGCAGGTATAACAGCTTTATCAGCTGTTTTAGTTTGTAAAGTATCATCAAATCTCTCATCTGGATTTTGTAGAGATATTAGAGAAGCAGTATTTATAAAATCACAAGATTTATCAATAAATGATTTTAATAAGATAGGTACAGCTTCAATGATTACTAGGAGTACTAGTGATATTACTTTAATAGGTCAATCCTTGTTTATGTTTATTCAATTGGTATTACCAGCACCAATTATAACTGTCTCTGGTCTATTTTTAGCATATTCTATAGATAAAGTAATGACAATTATTATTGTTACAGTAATGTTTCTATTCATGTTATCTGCATTTTTGGTTGGTAAGAAGGTTATCCGATTGTTTAAAATGATGCAAATAAAGATGGATAATATGAATAGAGTATTACGTGAAGTAGTAACAGGAGTAAGAGTTATAAGAGCTTTTGATAGAAGTCGTTTTGAAAAAAAGAGATTTGATAGAACTGCAATAGATTATTCTGAAACGGCAATTTCAATAAATAAAATATTTGCAGTACTTATGCCTGTTGTAATGTTAATAATGAACTTAGGTATAGTGAGTATAATTTGGTTTGGTGGTATGAGAGTAAGTAATGGAAATATGGAGATAGGTCATATAATGGCACTAGTTGAGTATTGTATCTTAATATTATTTTATTTAATTATGGGAGTAATGGTGTTTATGTACATACCCAGAGCAGGAGCTTGTGCAGATAGAGTAAACCAAATCTTAGATATAGAACCTGAAATTGTAGATGGAAATGGATATAAAGATATTACTTCAGAAAGAGGACATTTAGTATTTAAAAACGTAACATTTTCATATTCAGATTCAGAGGAACCAGTTTTGAACAATATAACATTTGAGGCAAAATCTGGAGAAGTAACTGCAATTATAGGAAGCACTGGTTCTGGTAAATCCACTATTGCAAATATAATACCACGTTTTTTTGAAATTCAATCTGGAGAAATATCTATAAATGGTCAAGATATTAAGAATATGCCCCAAAAAGAGCTTAGAGACAAGATTGGATTTGTACCACAAAAAGCCTTTTTATTTAGTGGGACAATAGAAGAAAATATAAGATATGGAAAAGAAGATGCAAGTATTGAAGAAGTAAAGCATGCTGCAAATATAGCCCAAGCTGATGAGTTCATTTCTGATATGGAAGATAAGTATGATTCGTTTGTAGCACAAGGAGGAAATAACTTATCTGGTGGTCAGAAACAGAGAATATCTATTGCAAGAGCATTAGTTAGAAAACCAGAAGTATATGTTTTTGATGATAGTTTTTCTGCATTAGATTTCAAGACAGATAAAAGGCTTAGAAAAGCATTGAAGAATGAAATTAAAGATTCATCAGTTATAATTATAGCACAGCGTATAAGTACAATTATGGATGCTAATCAGATTATAGTTTTGAATGATGGAGAAATTGTAGGTATAGGGAAACATAAAGAGTTACTTGAAAATTGTGAAGTTTATAAGCAAATCGCAGATTCACAGCTTAGTAAAGAAGAACTTGCATAGAGTGAAGAATCAATCTGTGTATTTGGAGGTGTAATATGAGTGAAAAAATGACAGAAAAACAAGATGTAGATGTACTTAGTTTTGAGGATGGTATGTCAGCAGAAAAAGCTAAAAATGCAAAAAAGACTACTAAAAGATTATTGAAATATATGAAAAAACAAAAATTTAAGTTATTAATGATTTTTATTTCAGTACTAATAAGTTCAGCTCTTACAGTTTTAGCACCAATGGTTATGGGAAAAGCTATTGACCAATTATTTAATGGGATTAAAACTGCAGTTCAAACAGGTACAAAATTCAGTGTGAATTTTAGTACTATGGGAGGCATAATATCAATACTTCTGGGGTTGTATTTAATTAGTGCAGTATTTATATATATACAACAATATATTATGTCAGGTGTTGCACAAAGTTTAGTTCTTAATATGAGAAAAGATTTAAGTGATAAATTAAATAAACTTCCGCTTAAATACTATGATTCTCACAAAAAAGGGGAAACACTTAGTATAGTTACAAATGATTTAGAGAAGGTAGCAGATAGTTTACAAGAAGGGTTAATGCAACTTATTACAGCAGTGGTCACAGTGATTGGTTCTATTGTAATGATGATAAGCATAAGTATACCACTTACAATAGTATCAGCTGTAACATTGCTTGTTTCTTTAGGTATTACTGTTATAATTGCAAGAAAATCACAAAATAGATTTTCAGAAAATCAAAAAGCATTGGGAGAATTAAATAGCAATATAGAAGAGATGTTTACTGGTCAAATAGTGGTCAAGGCATTTAGCAAAGAAAAAGATACTATAAAAAACTTCAAAGAACTAAATCAAAATCTTTATAATGCTAGTAGAAAAGCTCAATTCTCATCATATGCTATATCTCCAATTATTAGATTTATAAATCAAATTGGGTATGTTATTATAGCAGTTGTGGGAGGTGTATTTGCATCAACTGGAGCAATGACTCTTGGTAGTATACAGGCGTTTATACAATATGTAAATCAAGCATCAGAGCCTACTACAGAGATATCTTATATCGTAAATATGCTTCAAGCTGCAATTGCATCTGCAGAGAGAGTTTTTAAAGTTATGGATGAAGTTGAAGAAATAAAGGACAAAGAAGATTCAAAAGTTATCAACATGCCTAAAGGTAAAGTAGAATTTGAACATGTTAAATTTGGATATAGTGATGATTCTATTCTTATGAAAGACATTAATATTAAATTGAACGCAGGAGATAAGATTGCAATTGTTGGACCTACAGGAGCTGGGAAGACAACTCTTGTAAATTTACTTATGAGGTTTTATGAGATACAAGGTGGAAGAATTACTATTGATGGAGTTAATATAAAAGACTTAAAACGTGGAGAACTTAGAACTATGTTTGGAATGGTTCTACAAGATACATGGTTATTTAATGGTAGTATAAAAGAAAATATCGCTTATAGTAAGTCAGACGCTACAATGGATGAAATTGTAAGTGCAGCAAAATCAGCAAGAGTAGACCACTTTATAAGAACTTTACCTCAAGGTTATGATACTGTATTGACTGAGGATGCTTCTAATCTATCTCAAGGTCAAAAACAGCTCTTAACAATTGCCAGGGCAATACTTTCAGACCCATCAGTGTTAATTCTTGATGAGGCAACTTCTAGTGTAGATACTAGAACAGAGGTTGAGATTCAAAAGGCAATGAATAACTTGATGAAGGGAAGAACTAGCTTCGTCATTGCACATAGATTATCTACTATTCGTGATGCTGATTTAATATTGGTAATGAAAGAAGGCACTATTATTGAACAAGGAAATCACAAAGAACTTATTGAAAATAAAGGATTTTATGAAGAACTTTATAATAGCCAATTTTCAAGTGAATACGATGAAGAAGTTGTGTAATTAAAATAATCAATATGATAAGAAATAGATAGACTTACTTTAAATAAGTCTATCTATTTTTCATTTGAAACAACTAAATCAATAAATAATTGCATAAGGGGACTAATCCACTTATTTTTATGATGACCACATACTGCTACAATGTTTCTATCATCTAACTCTGTATCTATTGCACATAGTTCTCCTGTCTTCAAATCATCTTCTACTGCAAATGTAGGAAGGTATGACACTCCCATATCATTTTTTACTAAATTTTTAATAGTAGGTATACTCCAAAGTTCAATCGTATGGTCTAGAGTAATATTTTTTTCATTCAAATATGATTCAAACATTTGTCTAAAAATACATGCTGGCTCATCTATTATGAAAGGTATATCTAATTCTTGGTTTGGAGTAATAAAATCAGGAAATTGTTTTTTTACTTTTGGGGATGCGACTAGTGTCAAAGGTGATTCTCCAACAGTATAGGTAGAAATGGAATTTCCCAAGCCTCCAATATCTTTATAAAATATTCCTAAATCAATGCTTCCTGCAAGCAAAGAGTTCCTAATATCATAGCAATTCATTGAGCGGAGAAATAGCCTTGCATTTGGTGCCATTTCATGAAAACGTTTTAAAATAGGAGGTATTTTATAACAAATAAGAGTTTCTCCCATTGCGATATGTAAATCACCACGTAGCTCAGACAAGTCAGTACCAAAATTCTTCATTTTATCAACAGAACATAGAACATCATCCACATAAGGTATTAGATTTTTGCCAGCTTTAGTTAAAACCATTTTTCTTCCTATCTTTTCAAATAAGTGTGTAGATAACTCTTGTTCTAATTGTTGTACTTGGAATGTTATTGTTGATTGTGTGTAATTGAGTTTATTTGCTGCTTTAGAAAAACTACCTTCTTCTATTATAGTTTTAAAAGTTTGTAGGTATTTAAAATACATGTTCATCCTCATTTCATTCAATATAATTGAAGTATAGATTTAAATATTTCGATTTTTTTTATTGTTTAATTTATAGTATTATAATATAAAAGGAGAGTGATTACAAGTGTTGAGTGAAGTTTTATTATCTTTTTTACCATATGCATTTGTTACAGGTTTTACACCAGGACCTAATAATATTCTTGCATTAAACACAATTAGCAATAATGGATGGAAAAAAGGAAAGTCAGTGGTTATAGGAATTAGTATGGGATTTATATGTATTATGTTTATATGTGCTCTTGGATGCCTTGAATTATCAAAGTTTATACCAATGATTACTGGTATTATGAAGTACATAGGAGCACTTTATATTATTTGGTTAGCAATACAAGTAGCTAAGAGCAAACCAAACAATGATAGTGATGTGAAGAAAGAATCCTTTTGGACTGGATTTATTTTGCAGTTTGTTAATGTGAAAATTATAATATTTGCCATTACTGTATATACAGGGTATGTAATACCTGTGTCACAGTCAGTTGAATATTTATTATCAGCAGCAGTTTGTAGTAGTCTTGTTGGCATATCTGGTACTTTGACATGGGCTCTAGCAGGAGGTATTTTACAAAAATATATAAACAAGCATTATAAAGTAATTAATATTATTATGGCACTAGTACTTGTTTGGAGCGCAGTAAAACTAATTTTAACATAATTAAGCATATATATTTTTAATTATATAAATTTAATTATTTGGTATTATAAATTTAGAAGATGGAACTATAGATTATATCATTTTGAATAAGAAACTTGATTTTTTATTTAAAATATTTAATTTATCTATAAGTGACATCTTCTTTTTTGCTTTCTAAAACAACTATTCATTGACTATATAGAATCTAATACCATATAAAATTTAATTTCCAGATAAAAATGTAATTTATTATTAAAACTTAGATAAATAAATTCATAGATATCTCATCAGCTTAATCTTGTTTGCCACATATATGCCATAAAGATGCACTTATTTTACGGAGATTTAACAAAGTCAAGTGAAGTATACTCTAAATATAAAATAAATCAAACATAGTTAAATGAGTTGAGAGGTGATAATAATGAATAAGAAGTTAAACTATAGGTTTGAGATGAAACACAAAATAACTGAAGCTGATGTCCTAGCTTTAAAATCAAGACTTTATCCAATAATGAAAAAAGATAGAAATGCATCAAAAGATGGAAAGTATCTTATCAGAAGTTTATATTTTGACACTCCTGAAGATAAAGCACTTTTAGATAAGTTAAATGGAGTTGCAATGAGAGAAAAGTTTAGAATAAGATTTTATAACAATGACCCTTCTTATATAAAATTGGAGAAGAAAATAAAACATTATAATATGACGTCAAAACTATCAGCTAATTTAACTAAAAAAGAAGTAGAGAAGATATTAAAAAATGACATTGAGTTTTTAAAAGAATCGACAAACTGCTTATTAAGAGAATTTTATTTAAAAGTAAAATGTGAAAGATTGGAGGCAAAAAGTATAGTTGATTATGATAGAGAAGCTTTTGTCTATCCACTTGGAAATGTAAGAGTTACAATCGATAGTGATATTAAGACTTCTGTAAATTCAGTCGATTTATTCAATAAAGAATTGCCAACAGTATCAGTTATTGATGAAAATATGACTGTGTTGGAAGTTAAATATGATGAGTTTATACCAGATTTTATAAAAGATTTGGTTCAGATTAATAAAACTACTTCTACAGCAGTTTCAAAGTATGCATCGAGTAGATTGTATATATAGGATTGAAATTTAAATCTTATATAAAGAGTATCTAAATAAAATAAAAAAATTAAAAAACAGGAAGGATGATTTTAGTTATGACGTTTAACGATATTTTTAAATCAAGTTTTATAGAAAATGTATCAGGTTTTTCATTTGTAGATAGTGCTTTAGCTCTAGGTTCAGCATTTTTAGTAGGTTTGTTTATATATATGATTTACAAAAAAACCTATATGGGGATTATGTATTCTCGACCATTTAATGTGTCACTTGTAGCACTTACAATGCTTACAACTTTCGTAATATTAGCAGTTACATCAAATGTAGTTTTATCTCTAGGTATGGTTGGTGCTTTATCTATAGTAAGATTTAGAACAGCAATTAAAGACCCAATGGATTTGGTATTTCTATTTTGGTCATTAGGCTCAGGTATAGTTTTAGGTGCAGGTTTGATTCCACTAGCTGTTATGGGTTCAATAATCATGGGATTGATTCTAATATTCTTTTCAAACAAAACAATATCTGAAACACCATATATATTGATGGTAAATTGTAATAATGAGAATTCAGAAGACATTGCAACTGATAAAATTAAAAAAGTATTTTCTAAATATCAAATAAAATCAAAAAGTGTTACACCAGAAAAAGGTATAGAGTTGGTATTTGAAGTAAGAATGAAAGATGGAGAAACAAGTCTTATAAATGACTTAAGCCAAGTAGATGGAGTTACTAATGCAGTTCTTGTAAGTTATAATGGTGATTATGTAGCATAGAGAGGAGTAATCTTTTATGAAAGATAAAAAATTTACCCTTCTTATCTCGATTATGGTTATATTTTTATGTGCAGTAGTTGGAGTTTACAGTACATATGGTAATAAAAATGTTGACTTATATAGCAATGTATATATTGAAAAATATTTTGACAGAGATGAGGTTATGGAAGTTAATATAGAAATAGATGAAAGTGACTTGGAAGACATGAATGAAAATGCGATAAAAGAAGAATTTAAAGTTGCAAAAGTAACTGTAAATGGAGACACATATGGAAACGTTGGTATAAGAACTAAAGGAAATTCAAGTCTTACATCCGTAGCAAATAGTGATAGTGATAGATATAGCTATAAGATTAATTTCGATAAATATAATACTAGTCAAAGTATGGAAGGTCTTACTCAATTAAACCTTAATAACTGTTATTCTGACCCATCTTATATGAGAGAATTTTTAACTTATAGTGTCTGTGAGGAGATGGGATTAGCTACTCCAGAATTTGCATATGCCAAAGTTTCTATAAATGGTGAATATCATGGATTATATTTGGCAGTAGAAGGGTTAAAAGAATCTTATCTTGAAAATAATTTTGGAGATGTAACTGGAGACTTATACAAATCAGATGAAGGTGCCTCATTACAATATGAGGGTGATGACCCAGATAGTTACTCAAATCTAATCGTTGAAAGTGACAAGAAAACGGCTGATTGGTCTAAAGTTACAAAACTATTAAAATCTTTAGATACAGGTGAAGATATTGAAAAATATCTTGATGTAGATTCTGTCCTCAAAAATATAGCAATAAGTACAGCTTTATTAAATCTTGATAGTTATCAAGGTAGTTTCGCTCATAATTACTATTTATATGAACAAGATGGAGTATTTTCTATGTTGCCATGGGACTTTAATATGTCATTTGGCGGATTTAGTGGTTTTGGTGGAGGTAGTCAATCTATAGCTATTGATGAACCTACAACAGGTAATTTGGAAGATAGACCTTTAATATCTGCATTATTAAAAAATGATACATATAAAGCTAAGTACCATGAATATTTAGAAGAAATAGTAACCAAGTACTTGGATTCAGATTATCTAGAAAATATGACAACAAAATTACATGACTTGATAGCATCATATGTAAAGGAAGACCCAACAGCATTTTATACTTATGAAGAATTTGAAAAAAATATAACATCTTCAATTGAAGATTCTAGTGATAATAAGGGATTTGGTGATAAAGAATCTAATAATAATGATTCTAACAATGAAAATAAGAGTTTTGAAAATGAAAGTAATGAAAAAGAAGTTAATGCTGAATTAACATTAAGCGAAGTCAAAACTAATACGGATAATGATGCTCAAAATAATACTACAGATAATAGTGAAAATGAGAATAATACAAATAACAATAAAAGTGGAGACGATACTAATGAAAAGTCAGGAGGGGCAATGGGTAAAGGTGGAAAATCAATACCAGGAGTTTTAGAAGTTGCAGAAAATATGAGTAAAACTATAAAAGCTCAATTGAGTGGAGAATCTTCTTCAACTAAGGAAACTTCTGATGATAATAGTTCAAGTGAAAGTAAAGACACAGAAAATTCTGATGATAAGATGAGTGGTATGCCAGAGCCACCTGAAGGCATGGATGGAAAAACACCACCAGGAATTGGAAATATGGATAAGGGTGATATGAATGGTAAAAATGGAGATATGAATATAGATAGAAGTCAAGGGAATCCAAAGGAAGCAGGGGGGTTTGGTAATAAAGGAGGCGGCTCTATGAATAAAACAACAACATACTCTAAATTAATTTTAGGTGGAGCTTCAATGATAATCATGTCAGTTATGCTAGTAGGTGTATCAAAGATAAACCGAAGAAGATTTATAAAGTCAAAATAGGTTAAGATACAAATAATATTGATACTGTTAAGTAAATATCTACTTAACAGTATTTTTTTTATTTTAATATCTTTGTTTTTAATAAAAAGTATTTTCTTATAAGTGTTAGATTAATAATCATTGTAATTTTGCACATCTATAATTTTACAATGATATAGTAAAATTTAATTCTATTAAAAAAGTACATAGAAAAAAACGATTAGACAAAGTATGAAAAGTATAATACGATTGTTTTGGGGTAAATGGAAAATAAACTTATATTTTGTAGAAATATCCATAAAAATGAATGTTTTAAATTCAATTTATATTAAAGTAAAGAGTGATGTATAAGTTGAAAAATTATAAAACTAAATCATGGTATATAAATAAAGTTTAAATTCATGTAAATAAAAATATCATCAAGTATGGAGGGATTTTAATGTATTGGAAAAGAGCATTAAGTTTATTAACATTAGGGTTAGTTATTTGTGGATTAACAATAGGCTGTTCAACAAAAGAAGAGCCTAAAAAAGAAGAAAAGAAGACTATTACAGTAGCTACAGGAGCAAAGTATTATCCTTTTAATTTTAGAGAAGATGGGAAAATGCAAGGTTTTGAAATTGATATATGGAATGAAATTGGTAAAAGATTAGATTCTGAAATTAAGTATGAAGTAAATAATGGAGATACAGGTGGATTACTTGGAATGGTGGATAGTGGTAAGGCAGATACAGCAGCTCAACAAATAAGTATAACGCCAGAAAGAGAAGAAGTGTATGATTTTACAGTACCATATGCTTATAATCCTCTAATGATAACTATTAGACCAGAAGATAAAGACAAGATAAAAAGCCTTGAAGATTTGAAAGGAAAAAAAGTCGAAGTTGGAGCAAATTCATCTGAAAGAGCGATAATGGAGGAAAAAAACAAAGATAATTCAATGGAATTAGTATTCAATGATGGAGCTGATTCATATGAAGGTCTTGAACTTGGCAGATCTGACGCAAGGATAATTTCTGTTTCTGCAACAGCTGCTAGAAATAAAAAAGCTGGTTCAAATTTTATCTCTGTTGGAGAACCTATTTATGAAGAAATAAATGCGTATCCATTTAGAAAAGATGAAGAATCAAAGGCTTTAAAAGCTAAGGTTGATGATACAATAACGGCTATGAGAAAAGATGGAACTCTTACTGAAATCTCTAAAAAATGGTTTGGAGAAGATATAACGATTGAGAGATAGGTGAATTTTATGAGTTTAGATGTATCATTCATGTTTAACATTTTACCAGAAATATTTATAGCATCTAAAGAAACAATAATAATGGCTTTAATATCACTAGTACTATCTTTAGTAATAGCAACTATAATGGCATTAATAAGCTATAACAAAGTTAAAATATTAAATGAAATTGTTAAAGTTTATACCTCAATTTTTAGAGGAACACCACTGCTAGTTCAGTTGTATGCATTGTATTTTGGATTACCAAGAGCTATTCCAGCTCTTGTAGATATGTCTCCATTTACTGCAATGATAATTGCTTTATCAATAAATATGTCTGCGTATATGTCAGAGACTATAAGAGGAGCAATTTCTTCTGTAGATAAGGGGCAATATGAAGCAGGAGCTTCCATTGGACTTACAAATGTGCAAATATTCAGAAGAATAGTCATGCCACAGGCTATAAGAGTAGCTATTCCTGCATTATCTAATCACTTTGTAGATTTAATTAAAGGTTCCTCATTAGCTTTTACTATAGGGGTAATAGAAATAATGGCGGCAGCAAATTATAATGGTGGTAGTAAATATAAATATCTAGAAGCGTTCTTAGTTGCAGGGTTTGTATATTGGTTTATCTTATTTATATTTGGACTTGTTCAAAAGAAAATAGAAGCAAAACTAAATTCTGCATATTAATAGTATTACATAATAAAATAGAAACCATTTAAATACAATTTCCTATTATATTTAAGTGGTTTCTATTTTATTATTCTATTTATGAACAATAAAATAATAAAGAATTTTAAAATATAGGACTAAATTTGAGAAGTGCTGAAACTAGAAAATCCATAATAAAAAAATAATTAAAAATTGTAACTAAATTGTAATAAAGTGGTAGTTATTTAGCATAAAATGATGTATCATAGAAGTGTATTATAAAATTAATAAAGTAAGATTTTTTAAAAGAGAACTGCTGGCTTTTGATATTTAAAGTGAGTAGTTAAATTATGTTTAGGAGGGGTAGATTTTGTTACAAAAAGTATTATGGAAATTTTTAAAGCTAGTAGCGGGTTTATTTATATGTTCAATTGGTATAGTATTGACGATAAATTGTAACCTTGGTTTATCTCCTTGGGATGTGTTTCATCAAGGTCTTTCAAATCATATAGGAATAACTATAGGGACTGCCTCTATAATTGTAGGCTCTATAGTAGTTATAGCTGATGTTGTTCTTGGTGAGAATGTAGGATGGGGAACTGTTTTTAATATGCTATTAATTGGATTCTTTATGGATTTGCTTTTGTATAGTAAGTTAATTCCAGAGGCTGATAGTTTATTTGTAGGAATAATTATGTTGATATTAGGATTGATTCTTTTGGCTATTGGAATGGTATTTTATATGGGAAGTGGTTTAGGAAGTGGACCTAGAGATGGTCTGATGGTTGCACTTCAAAAGAAAACTGGAAAATCACTTAACTTAATAAGAGGGACTATAGAAGTTGGAGCATTAATAGTAGGATTTTTCTTAGGAGGAAAAGTTGGTATAGGAACTATAATAAGTGCATTTGGATTGGGTTATTTTACACAGATAGTATTTAGTTTATTTAAATTAGATTGTAGTAAGATTAAGCATCGATTTATAGTAGATGATATAAAGTTTATTAAGTTATATATGAGTGGGGATAAAAAAACGGCTGCTCAAAATATAGCTAAGTAATTTAATGATAAATTTAAGCAAAGGTTAAATGTTGTAACTTGAAGAAATTTTTAAATATATAATTTTAAACATTAAAAGAAGGCTAAGCCAATAGGATTGCTAGGAAACTATAAAATATAGATTTCTAGCAATTTTTTATTTGTTTAACACTTTTTTATGTTTTAGAAGTATTATTATGTATTTAATGAATTAATTAATTTATAATTAGAGATACTAAACTTTATAAATATTAATATGAACACCTTTGATTGTGTATTTTCCAAAGCCTTTAAAATGCTTGTATTTATTCTAAGTAAAAAAATAAAAAAATGTCAAAAAAACTCTTGTATTATATCCGAATTTTATATATAATTACCTATGTTGTTTAGAAATTTTAAACTCAATGTTTAGTAAACAAAATGTTTAGTAAAATAAAACAGAAACTAGGAGGTGCAACATGGATATAGGTGAAAAGATAAAAAGATTAAGAACAGAAAAACAACTGACCCAGGAAGAGTTAGCTAATAGATGCGAATTGTCAAAGGGATTTATTTCTCAATTAGAAAATAACTTAACATCACCATCCATAGCTACCCTTATAGATATACTTGAAATACTAGGTACGAATTTAAGGGAATTTTTTAATGAAATAGATGACGAAAGAATTAGTTTTACAAAAGAGGATATGTTTGAAACAGAGGATGAAGATTTAAAATATAAACTGAAGTGGCTAATTCCAAACTCACAAAAAAATGAAATGGAGCCAATAATAATAACATTGTATCCAGGAGGACAATATAAAGAAGAAAAGCCACATGAAGGCGAAGAATTTGGATATGTATTAGCAGGTTCGATATATGTTCATATAGGCGAAAAGAAAAATAAAGTAAAAAAAGGAGAAAGCTTTTACTTTAGACCAAGAGCAAATCACTATATATCAAACGAGGGTAAAACGACAGCAAAAGTGATTTGGGTAAGTACGCCACCATCATTTTAGAATAGAGGTGTTTAATAATTGGTAGAAAACATAATAGAATTAAGAGATATATCTAAACATTATGAAGAACTTACGGTTTTAGATAATTTCAATTTAGATATAAAGAAAAATGAATTTTTAACTTTACTTGGACCAAGTGGATGTGGAAAAACTACTACATTAAAAATAATAGCAGGTTTTGAGTATGCTGATGATGGTAAAGTTTTATTTGAAGGTAAAGAGATAAATAATTTGCCACCATATGAAAGACAAGTAAATACAGTGTTTCAAAAATATGCTTTATTTCCACATATGGATGTATATGAAAATGTAGCTTTTGGACTAAAAATTAAAAAGACTCCAAAAGATGTAATAGATGCTAAAGTGAAAGAGGTTTTAAAACTTGTTGCACTAGAAGGTTTTGAAAGACGACAAGTTGACTCATTAAGTGGAGGACAACAACAGAGAATTGCAATAGCAAGAGCTCTAGTTAATGAACCAAAAGTATTGTTACTAGATGAGCCACTTGGAGCACTTGATTTAAAGCTTAGACAAGAAATGCAAATAGAATTAAAAAGAATTCAAAAAAAATTAGGAATAACATTTGTGTTTGTAACTCATGACCAGGAAGAGGCTCTTACTATGTCAGACACTATTGTCGTAATGTATAAGGGTAAGATACAACAAATGGGAACACCACAAGACATATATAATGAACCTAAAAACTCATTTGTAGCTAAGTTTATAGGTGAAAGTAACATATTTGATGGAATTATGATAGAAGATTATAAAGTTAATTTCTGTAATAGGGATTTTGAATGTGTTGATAAAGGATTTGAAAAAAACGAAAATATAGAAGTGGTAATAAGACCAGAAGATATAAAAATGGTAAAGCCAGAAGAAGGAATGTTAAAGGGGAAAGTTACATCTACTGTGTTTAAAGGAGTGCATTATGAGATAGAATTAAATGAGAATGGAAGATTGTGGATACTTCACAATACTAAAAATGCTGAGGTTGGAACAGAACTAGGCATGGACATATATCCAGAAGACATTCATATAATGAGAAAAGAGAGTAACTAAGATGAAGAGAAAATCTTTCTTAGCATATCCATATGTAGTTTGGAGTGCGATATTTGTAATAATTCCTTTAATACTAGTAGTATTTTTCAGTTTTACAAAAGAGTCAGGTGGAGGTTATGCATTTACACTTGAAAATTATAAAGAAGTAATCGACCCTATATATATTAAAGTATTTGCTCGTTCTATTCTTTTAGCAGGAGGAGCGACATTAATATGCCTTGTAGTTGGTTATCCAGTGGCATATATAATTTCAAAAGCTCATGTGAGTAGAAGAGGTTCATTAATATTATTATTTATTCTTCCTATGTGGATGAATTTTCTTTTAAGAACTTATGCATGGGTTGCTATATTAGGAAAAAATGGACTTTTAAATACATTTTTAGGCTGGTTTGGAATACAGCCATTAGCAATTTTGTATACTAATTTTGCTATACTTTTAGGTATGGTATATAACTTTTTACCATTTATGGTTCTTCCAATATACACTGCACTATCAAAGATGGATAATGATTTGATAAATGCTGCTCATGACTTAGGTGCAAATAATATGACAGTATTTAGAAAAATTATATTTCCTTTGAGTTTACCAGGTGTAATGTCTGGAATAACTATGGTATTTATGCCAGCAGTTACTACCTTTGCAATTTCAAGACTGTTAGGTGGAGGTAAAATAATGCTAGTTGGAGATTTGATTGAACAACAATTTACAGTTGTTGGAGATTGGAACTTTGGCTCAGCAATATCGATATTTATGATGATAGTAATATTAATATCGATGTCTATAATGTCAAAATTTGGAGATGAGTCTGACAAAGAAGGCGGTGGGTTACTATTTTAAAATTAAAGAAAATAACTTCTAATATATATTTAGCATTAGTATTCTTGTTTTTATATGCACCCATATTTGCTTTAGTACTATTTTCTTTCAATGATTCAAAATCGATGGCAAGATGGAATGGATTTACATGGAAGTGGTATGGTCAATTACTTCAAAATGAGAGTATAATGAGTGCTTTATATTATACTATTGTAATAGCTATATTAGCATCTGTAATATCTACAATAGTGGGAACTATAAGTGCCATAGGAATACATAAGATGAGAGGTAAGAGCAAAAAATTAATACTAAATGTAAACTATCTTCCTATTTTAAATACAGAGATAGTTACAGCAGTAGCCCTTATGAGTCTGTTTGTGTTTGTAAAAATGGAATTTGGATTTACAACAATGCTATTGGCACATATAATGTTTTGTTTGCCATATGTTATACTTTCAGTTTTACCAAAAATGAAGCAATTACCTGATAATATAGAAGATGCAGCTATGGACTTAGGGGCGACACCTATATATGCTCTTAGAAAGGTAATTTTACCACAAATAAAGCCAGGTATAGTTTCTGGATTTTTAATTGCATTTACTATGTCAATAGATGACTTTATAATAAGTTTCTTTAATGCTGGAAATGGTGTAAGCAATCTTTCTATAGAAATCTATGGAATGGCTAGAAGAGGTATAAAACCTGAAATAAATGCATTATCGACAATAATGTTTGCAGTCGTTTTAGGATTACTTTTATTAGCTAATAAAAAAGAATCTATAGTAAGGGGGACTAAATAATGATTAAGTTTAAAAAAGTAATATCCCTTGTATCTATAGGTATTATGACAGTTACTTTATTTACAGGATGTAATAAAGCAACTGATTCTACAAAAGTTTTAAACGTATATAATGTTGGAGATTATATAGATGAATCTCTTATAGATAAGTTTGAAGAAGAAACTGGAATAGATGTTCAATATTCAACTTATGATACTAACGAAATGATGTATCAAAAAGTAAAGAGTGGCAGTACACACTACGATTTAGTCTTTCCTTCAGATTATATGGTAGAAAAAATGAAAAATGAAGGTCTTTTGGAAAAACTGGATTTTAAAAACATACCTAATATGAAGTATTTAGATAAGAGTTTTTTAAATCCTATATATGATGAAACTAATGAATATAGTGTTGCATACATGTGGGGAACTCTTGGAATATTGTACAATAAAAAAGAAGTTAAAGACCCTATAGATAGTTGGAATATACTTTGGAATCCAAAGTATAAAGGCAATATAATGATGTTTGACTCTGTTAGAGATACTATAGGTATAACTCTTAAAAAATTAGGATACAGTATGAATAGTGTAAATCCAAAAGAAATAAATGAAGCTAAAAATCTTTTAATGAAACAAAAGGATTTAGTATTGGCCTATGTAAATGATGAAGGTAAGGATAGATTGCTTGGTGGAGAAGTGGCAATGGGTATGCTATATTCTGGAGATGCAGTTACATTGATGGACCAAAATCCTGACCTTGATTATGCAATACCTAAAGAAGGTACTAATAAATGGGTAGATGCCATGTGTGTACCTACAACAGCACAAAATAAAAAAGAAGCTGAGTTATTTATAAACTTTTTACTAGACCCAGAAAATGCAAAAATAAATGCTGAGTATATCGGATATTCAACACCTAATACAGGAGCTCTAAAATTATTAGACCCAGAAATAACTAATAATCCTGTTGCATATCCATCTAAAGAAGTACTTAATAAATGTGAAACTTTTGAGGATATTGGTGAAAATATAAAATTATATGACAAGGCTTGGATAGAATTAAAATCAAAGTAGAGTTTTGTTGATTTAATTATATTTACTTAATAAAACTGTTCTTATTTAGAAATTAATTTTCTAATTATTGAACAGTTTTATTTTTTGCCAATACTATATACATGTTTTGAATCTTTTATAATAATAATCACAAAAGCAAGCAAATTCATGACTTTAATGTCGAGTATTTGCTTGTTTTTTTATTAAATTATATTGATATACAACTTAATTAACATTATTAATAGGTAAAAAGTTTATTTGTATAATGACTTTAATAATAATTAGAAAAAATGGGCAACTTAATAGAATAATTGGAGGTGTAAATTTATAAAAATGAATAGGGTAAATAAAAAAATAGATTTATTAATATTGAGTTTGCTAGTTTTTATGTTTTTAATTGTTGGAATAGTAATATTATCTATTAGAACAGAAAACAAATTGAATGTATTTATAATGCTTGCAGTAATTTTTTTCATAATAATGTTAACTTATTTATCAAACTCAGTAGTAGGATTGATAACAAGTTCAATAATTATATTTATGTATACATCCTATATCTTATATAACAGTATTACTCACAATATAGATGTTGAGTTTTTATCATATATGTGGATAATAGCAATACCAATCTCTTCAATTATAATGGGAAATTTAAATAAAAATATAAATGAATTACAACATATAAACACAAAGTTATCTGAACAGTATAAAGAGTTAGTGACTATTGATAGTGAAACTGGACTTAGAAATCTAAAGATTTTTTATAATGATGTAAATATGGAGATAAGTAAATCTATTAGACATAATACTAATTTTTCTCTTATGATAGTAAAATTGCCGTATTACGGAAATCTACAGACGATATTTGGTGAAAATAAGACTAATAAAATAGTAAAACATATCAGTTCAAGTATTATAGAATGTACAAGAAATGAGGATATAATTTATAGTTTACAGAAAGACATGATAGGTATATTAATGCCAAGTACATCCTTAGAAGGTTCAAAAGTTGTTAAAGACAGAATAAATAAAAAGATAAGAGAACTAAATTTAGACTTAAACAATAAAGGACAATATGTAAATATAGATGTAAAAATTGCATTTTTAGAGTATAAAGATAGCTTTGGAGATAGTATAAATTTTAAGAATATAGTTGAAGAGGAATTACAATACGATGTTTAAAACGTTCAATAAAAATTTATTAAAAGTAGTAATGATATTATTCATAGTATTAATAATATCAAACTTTAATCTGTCTTCACATGCAACAGAAATTACATCTAATAGAAATAAGGTTTTAGTCATATATGATTCTAAGAAGGAAACAGCTTATAATAGAGATATTTTAAAAATTATGAGGACACTATTGGGTCGATTTAGTTCAGATATTGATTTATTAAAATTAAGTGATTATGATGATGAAATAAATAAAAACTATTATAGTCATGTATTTATTATAGGAATTAATGAAAATTCATATGATAATGACAAAAAAACTAAATATTTACTTAGTGCATTAGATTCATATAAAGGTAATATATGTTGGTTAGGGCATGGTATAGAAAATCTTTTAGAATACAAAAAGTATAATTTAGAGTATTTGGGAAAAACAAATAACATAGTTAGTGTAAATTATAAGGGCAAATCATACAATTTGGATGAACACTATTTGTTTAATCTTGTGAAATCAAAAGATGTAAGTAATAAAGTAATAGGGAGTATTGATGATACATTAAATAAGTATCCATATATAATAAATGATAAAAATCTTTTTTATGTATCAAAATTGGATTTAGATGGTGTTTTATTTTATATATTTTGTGATTCACTGAACGATATTTTTAATATTAAAAAGTTTGATAAGGGAAGTATATTTGTAAGAATAGAAGATGTACATGCTTTTAGAGACCCCAAAAACCTTGTAGATATAGCTGATTATTTAAGTAGTAAGGATATACCATTTGCAATTGCATTAATACCAGCTTATGTAAACCCTAAAAATCATAAAATAATTACTTTATCAGAAAGTCCTGAGGTTGTAAAAGCAGTAAAATATATGCAAGATAAGGGCGGCACAGTGATATTACATGGATATACTCATCAATACAAAAAAGAAGAAGTTACTGGAGAAGGGTATGAATTTTGGGATGGAGAAAAGGATGCACCTTTAAATGAAGACATGGAAGTGTTTGTAAAAAATAGAGTGTTGAGTGGCCTTAGAATATGTATAGAAAATGGAATTTATCCCCTTGCGTTTGAAGCACCACATTATGCGATAGAATCTGAGGGATACAAAGAGTTAAAAAAGTATTTTTCTACTTATGTAGGTCAACATCAAAATAATGATAAAAAATTTAGTACTAATACGTATCCTTATGTTATTAGGGATACAGAAGAATTTAATATATTTATACCTGAAAATTTAGGATATATAGACCCAGAAGATAATTTTACTTTTCAAGATATCAAAGAAAAACTAGATAAAGTATCTATTGTTAGAGGGTTTAGTGGAGGATTCTTTTTTCATTCATATTTGGATATAGAGTATTTAAAATACACAATAGAATATCTAGAAAAACAAAATATAAAATTTATGAACTTAAGAGATTTTGATAATTGGGTAAGAATTGATGAAATACAAATAAGAAATGTTGGAGATGAAATTAAAGTAACTTATGATAGGAATTTAGAAGAAAATACTGAAGATGACACTAGATTTAAGTCTATATCTAGTATTAGTAAAATTTTGATATTAATAGTATCTGTAAGTGTTTTAATATTTGTGATTATATTTATATATTTTAAGAAAATAGATAAAAAGAAATTTTTAAAATAAATGATTTTATATTAGAATATATGTTTAAAAAAATTTTAGGAGAAATTTATGAGAGATTTAAATATATCAGAATGTTTATTTATATTTAGCTTATTTAGTATATGGTCTTTATTGCTTATAAATATTATTTTGGCTATGGGTGGTTATATATTTTACTTTAAAAATTTTAATAAAGAAGTAAAAAAAATTGATGAATATCCTATGGTATCAATACTTGTGCCTGCTCACAATGAAGCTAAGGTAATAGGCAAAACTGTGGAATCCTTATTACTACTTAATTATCCTAAAGATAAAATGGAACTCATTGTTATAAATGATAACTCATCTGATAATAGTAAAGATATTTTAGAAGATATAAAAAATAAGTATAATAATTATAATTTTACCATAATAAATACAGACAATTTAACTGGAGGAAAAGGAAAATCAAATGCATTGAATATTGGATATACCATTTCTAAAGGAGAGTTTATAGCAGTTTATGATGCAGATAACACACCAGATAGAAATGCACTTAGATATTTAATACAAACAATAGTAATGGATGATGAATTAGGAGCTGTTATTGGAAAATTCAGGACTCGAAATAAAAATAAAAATCTATTAACCAAATTCATAAATATAGAAACGCTAAGTTTTCAATGGATGTCACAAGCTGGTAGATGGGAATTATTTAATCTATGTACAATACCAGGAACTAACTTTATATTGAGAAAAAGTATCATAGAAGAGATTGGAGGGTGGGATAGTAAAGCAATTGCAGAAGATACAGAAATTAGCTTTAGAATATATAAATTGGGATATAAGATAAAACTTGTACCACAGTCTATAACGTGGGAACAAGAACCAGAAACTGTTAAGGTATGGATAAAGCAACGTACTAGATGGGCAAAAGGTAATATATATGTCTTAATGAAATATATAAGAAATATATTTAAACAGGGAAAAAATAAAATTGTATTTGATATAGCCTACTTTTTTTCTGTATATTTTTTGTTCTTAACATCTGTCATTATATCGGATATTTTATTTATTTTAAGTATATCTAAACTAATAGAGATTTCAATTCCAATTAACTTTTTTATAATATGGATACTATCATATCTTCTATTTATCATAGAGGTAAGTATAAGCCTAAGCATAGAAAAAGGTGAAGCGACACTAGAAAATATATTCATAGTTGCAATAATGTATTTTACATACTCTCAACTATGGCTGTTTGTAGCTATAAAGGGAATGATAGAGTATTTAAAAGATGTAATTTTTAAAAGAGAAGTTAAATGGTATAAGACAGAAAGATTTTGATTCATGTACAGGAGGAACTAGCATGAAAAAATTTGTTATATCAATTATATCTTTAGTATTGTTTTTTTCAAATATATTGCTTGTAAATGAAGTAAAGGCTGATGAGACTAAAGTTAAAAACTATAAGTTTGAAAGAGACATCACTATAGATGGAGTTATAGGAAGTAATAGTACCTTTTTTGAGGTAAATAAAAATTGGGATATTGAGGAAGTCTTATTACACCTTAATTTTAGTAAGAGTCAAATATTAAATGGAGATGTTTCTAGCCTAACCGTTTTAATAAATAATGTACCAATAAAATCCATTAAATTAAATGCTAAGACTGATTATAAAAATACACTAGAGGTACTAGTACCAAAAGACTATATAATCCAAGGTTATAATGAAATAAAAATAAAAGCATATAAAACAATATCTGATAAAATTTGTCAGGATGATTCCAATACTGGAAATTGGATGGTTATTCATAAAGAATCATATACTTCAATTAGATATACACAGAAAAATATGGGAAATTCAATAAGTGAATATCCATATCCATATTCAGAAGTTGAAGATAAGCTTAATTTGGACACAACTATGGTAGTCCCAGACAATATGACTAGGGGAGAATCTACAGTTGTGTTCAATCTAGCTTCAGAATTTGGAAAAACAACAAAAAATGATAACTTAAAACTTAATGTTAAACTATATTCAGAAATGAAAAATTGGTCTGAAGATAATATTATATATGTTGGTAAACCTGAAAATACAGCAGAAGAAATTTTGAATATTTTAAGCACAAAGGAACAAACCCTATTATCTTCAAATTGTATAATTAAACAAGTAGATTCCCCTTATAATAAGAATAAGAAGATGATGGTGATAATTGGCAGTAATGAAGAGGACTTAATAAAGGCATCAAATTTATTGGTAGAAAATAAACTCTCTAATCAAGTGCTATCATCATCAGTAATTGTAAACAAAAACACTAATGTAAAAACTAATGAGCAACAAGAGCTAAATTTAAGTCATTTGACACTAAAGGACTTAGGTTATTCAGATTTTTTGTTAGAAGGTGCATTTAATCAACAAGCTTTGTTCGATGTCAAAATACCAAAGGGTAAGATATTAGATTATGGTTCAAAGATTGTTTTAAATTTAAGATATTCTGATAATTTGGATTTTGAAAAATCTTTGGTTACAGTATCCATAAATGATGTTGTTGTGGGAAGTAAAAAATTGGATAGGTCACATTCTAATAACGATAAACTAGAATTAAAAATACCCAAAGATATAGATAATAAAGACTACTATCAAGTTAAGTTGGCATTTAATTTGAGTATAAAAAATCAGAATTGTATTACAAGGGAAAGTAATAATCCTTGGGCATACGTATTAAATAGTTCTTATTTGGAGTTATCTACAAAAAATAAGGAATCCTTGTCTTTTGAAAGTTATCCATATCCATTTGTTAAAGATGATGAATTTAATGATTTAACTGTAATAATGCCAGATTATTCAGGTTCACAAGCTATGACTTGGATGTCTAGATTAGGGGTTAATTTAGGTGCAAGTATAAATTCCTATAAAGGAAACATAAATGTAATTAGAGGAAAAGAATTTAATGACAAATATAAAGATACCAATATTATAGTTTTTGGGGTACCACTTAATAATTCTGTTATACAGATGTTAAATGATAATTTAAATATAAAGTTTAACAAAAGCTACTCAACATTTTTATCAAATGATAAGATAAGTCTTATTGATGGTTATGGAAAAGATATTTCTGCAATTCAATTGATAAAATCACCTTATAATAATCAAAAAAATATCCTGGTAATTAGTTCGATAAATGAAAAAAACTTATATTTAGGAATGGATTATTTATTGAATAAAAGTAAAGTTAATGATTTAAAAGGAGATACAATAACAATTGATGAATATGGAGAAGTAGAAGATTTATCTTATAATTTAAAAGTAAATAAAGAAGTAAAAGTTTCAAATAATAACATTAGTATTAGTAAGACAACTAAAGCATTTTTAATAATTTCTTTTATTACTATAATTGTAGTGGCAGTATTGTCAATGTTATATATAAAAAAGTATAAAAGAAGATAATATGATAAATCTATTATTTTAAAAGAGGTATATAATTTGAATAAATATATAAATAAATTTAAATTAAAAAGAAATATTTTAATCTCAGTAATGGTTTTAATTTTTATATTTATAATCTACTTTATAGGTACAGAGTTAAGAGATAAAAGTTCAATAAATAATCAATATGATGGCAAGATTAAATCAGCCAATTTATCTGTAGACTATGAAATAAAACAAGTTATGAAGGATATAGATAAACTAGGATTGAATACAGTAAATGTACCTATAATTATAAATGTAGATGAAATTAATTCTGATATTATGACAATAGATAATAGTAGTAAAGAAAAAGCAATTAAACTAATAAAAAAACTAAACAAAAAAGGTATTTCAACAATATTAGAAGCGTATCCGTGGATAGAAAATGGTGAATTATATGAGACCGACTGGAATCCTAGAAATAAAGAGCGATTTTTTTATACATGGCAAAATGCTATATTAAATGAACTTATAATAGATGTAGCAAATCCTTTAGATGTAAATGTTTTAAATATAGGTTCTAATTTGGTACATTTAGAAGAATATCAGAAAAATTGGAGTGAAATAATAGATTTTGTACAATCAAAATTTGATGGGCTTGTAACATACAGGACTAATTGGTGGTATACAAAAAAAGATGACTTAAATAGTAAGCTATCCTATGAACAAAAACTAAATAATAATTTTTTTGATAAGTTAGATTTTATATCTATAGCAGCGTATTTTGAATTAAGTAATAAACCTATTAATACAGTGGATGAACTAGTTTCTGCATTACATTCATCTACTGTAAATAATAGAAGACAGAATATAAAAGAAGAAATATATAATCTTTATAAAGTTCATGGAAAACCAATATTTTTTGGAGAACTAGGTTTTTCAAATAGAGAAAATGCAAGTTCTCAACCTTGGAATCATATTCCTTCAGAGGTTATAAATGATGAAGAGCAAGCAAGATGCTTTGAGGCATATAAAAAAGTTTTTGAAAATGAGGATTGGATAAATGGTTTTTCTGTATTTTGTGTAGGTAAAATAGATGAAGAAAAAAATTTTTACCCATCAAAGGAAAGTATAAAGGTTATTAAGTCTTGGTATGAATAGTTTTGTTATGTAAATATTAGTATTTGTATAAATTAAATGTATGATTAGGAGAGATACAAATGAATGACATCAAAGTTATGACTGTATTTGGAACTAGACCTGAGGCTATTAAAGTGGCTCCTTTAATAAAGGAACTTGAAGAGAGAGAACATATAAAAAGTATTGTATGTGTTACAGCTCAACATAGAGAAATGCTTGACCAAGTTATAGAAACATTCAACATAAATGTAGACTATGATTTGGATATAATGAAGAAAGGGCAAAGCTTAAATGATATAACATGCAAAATTTTAAAGGAACTTCCATTAATTATAAATAAGGAAAATCCAAATATAATATTAGTTCATGGAGATACGACAACAACTCTAGCCACTAGTTTGACTGCATTCTATAATAAAATCTTTGTTGGTCACATAGAAGCTGGACTTAGAACTTATGATAAATATTCTCCATTTCCAGAGGAATTAAATAGACAACTTACAAGTGTTATTGCTGATATACACTTTGCCCCTACTAATTTGGCTAGAAAAAACTTGATTTATGAAGGAAAGCCTAAAAATAGTATATTTGTAACTGGTAATACTGCAATTGATGCTTTGCGTATGACAATAAAAGAAGACTATAATCATCCTATAATTGATAAGATTGGTAATGACAGGATGATTTTATTGACTTCTCATAGAAGAGAAAACTTGGGTAATCCTATGAAAAATATATTCAAAGCTGTAAAACGAATAGTAGATGACTTTGAAGATGTACAAATAGTATATCCTATACATTTAAATCCTGAGATACGTAATATAGCGGATAAAGTATTTGGGAAATCTCATAAAAGAATTCATATTATAGAACCTTTAGAAGTGGTTGATTTTCATAATTTTTTAAATAAATCATACATGATAATGACTGATAGTGGAGGAATACAGGAAGAAGCTCCATCGTTAGGTAAACCAGTCCTTGTGTTACGTGATAAAACAGAAAGAACTGAAGGGATTGAAGCTAAGACACTTAAATTAGTAGGTACTGATGAAGATAGAATATATAATTCAGTGAGTAGTTTATTAATAAATAAAAAGAGTTATAATCAGATGAGTAAAGCATCTAATCCATATGGGGATGGAAAAGCAAGTAAATATATAGTGGACATAATAATGAAGAAATTAAATTGTAAATATCTAAATTAGTTTTTGTTTATTTAATTTTAAATTTATAGTGGGAAGAATTAAAATTATTATCTACTTGATATAAAATCTGTGATAACATAAGTAATACCATTTTTAAGGGGGAGTAATATGGCTAGAAAAACCATAAAAAACTTAGGTAGAAATAAAAGTGTAAGGAGAATAAAGCTTCTATTAAAAAAAATTTTTATTACTGTATGCATAATAGCAAGTATAATTGCTGTTTTTAATATAACGAAGTATTTTGAGGAATTATATAAAGTAAGAGATATAGAAAGTACTAAAATTGAATACTATATGGATGTAGCTGATGAAGCAGGTGATAGTAAAGTCCAATTAAGTTGGAAGGAGTTGCTTGCTATAGATATGGTAATACATGATGAAGATTTAAGTAACATAAAAAAGAAAGACACATTAAATATAGGTAAAAAGTTTATAACAGAAGATAAAAATGATAAGGGAGAGGATGTATATAAAGTAAAGAAATTTACTAAAGTATTGAGTGAATTAAAATTTGACTCTTCTCAAAAAAGTAGAGCAAAAAAATATATGAAGGATTTAGAATACACGTATCTTGGAAATAAAGAATTAAATAATAGTGATGAAAAAATTAAATTTATAAAAAAACTAGAAGACTCAGCTATAAGAGAATATATTGATTATGGAATACTGCCATCAATAACAATAGGACAAGCTATATTAGAATCTGGATGGGGAAACTCTAAACTTACAAAACAGAGTAATAATTTATTTGGGATAAAAGCAGACAAAGCATGGAAAGGAAAGAAAGTAGAAATTTCAACTTCAGAACACTATAATGAGAAAATAGTAGCAAATTTCAGGTCATATAATTCATTACAGGATTCTGTTAGAGACCATAGCTTGTTTTTAGTTGATAACAAAAGATATAGAAAGCATGGTTTGTTTGAGGCAAAAGATTATATTAGTCAAGCACAAGCATTAGAAAATGCAGGGTATAGTACAGCTGAAGATAAAAAAGGAAATCGCATATATGCAGAACTATTAATAGAAGTTATTAGAAGTTACAATTTGCAACTTATAGATAATAAAGTAGAAACAAAATAATTATTAACTTCATATGAAAATATAACAGGAGAATATTATTCTTTGCAAAAGAATAGAAAATTTGTAAAAAAAACTAAAAAAATGTATTGACTTGTTATTTGAAAGGTGATATTATTATTACTGTACTCGAAAGAGAACAAAATGAACTTTGAAAATTAAACAGTAGGTTAATTTATAAAACAAGAAACAAACCATAAAGCCAGATATTTTGATAACAATAGTAT